>NZ_JACVAO010000015.1:0-165160 GCF_014851885.1 Ensifer sp. ENS02
GAGATAGTTGTTGGCGCAGAAGTTGAGCACCCGCTCGCCCGAGGCGACTTCGATCTCACCCGCCTGCTTCGAGGTGATCACACGCTCCGACTTGTACAACCCGGCCGTCTTCAGGCCCTCGAGTTCTAAACGGAGATGGGTGAGGAAGGCTGAAGTCATGGCGCTCTCGCTTCAAGAAAACATCGCGTGCCTGACGAGTATCATGACGGCTTTTGACTTGCAGCAAAATCCGGCGCTCGGCCGCATCCAGCGTAAAAACGACAGGCCATTTCAAGGCGCGATGGCGGGCCGGACATATTATGTCGCGAAGCGCTTCGCCACAGACATTTTCCGACGACGGAGACGCGGGGCCTACCGCCATCACCCGTCGAGATACCCGTCGATGACCGCCAGAAATGCCTCGCCGTAGCGTTCGCGCTTGCTTTCGCCGATGCCGGGAATGTCGAGCAGTTCGTCGAAGTCGCGCGGACGTTCCTTGGCAAGCGCAATCAAGGTCGCATCGGGGAAGACGACATAGGGCGGGACGTTCAGATCCTTGGCGATCGAGAAGCGCTCGGCGCGCAGCAGTTCGAAAAGTTCGAGATCGGACCCGGCCAGATCGGCCCGTTCGCGCTGCGATCCCGACTTGGCGCCGCGCGCCGCCTTGCCCGAGGTCGGGCGGTCCTTGCGGAAAAACACCTGGCGCTCGCGCTTGAACACCGCACGCGCCTCCGCCTCGAGCTTCATCGCGCCGAAGGCCGCGTGGTCGACGCTGATCAGGCCCGCCGCCAGCAATTGCCGGAAGACCGATTGCCAGGTGCGAGCCGGCAGGTCCTTGCCGGCGCCGAAGACGGGAATGTCGACATGGCCGAAGCGCTCGGTCTTCTCGTTGACCGTGCCCATGAGCACATCGACCACATGGCCGGTGCCGAAGCGCTCGCCGGTGCGATAGATCGCGGCCAGCGCCTTGATCGCCGCTTCCGTCCCGTCCCAGGTCTCGACCGGCTTCAGGCAGGTGTCGCAATAGCCGCAACGGCCGGGATGGGCCTCGCCGAAATGCGCAAGGATCGCCTGGCGGCGGCAGCCCGCCGTCTCGCAGATCGCCAAGAGCGCGTTGAGCTTGCCGCGCTCGATGCGCTTGATGTCATCCGCCGCTCCACCCTCGTCGATCATCCGGCGGCGCTGCAGCACATCGGCCATGCCATAGGCCATCCAGACCTCAGAGGGCTGCCCGTCACGACCGGCGCGGCCGGTCTCCTGGTAATAGGCCTCCACCGATCCCGGCAGGTCGAGATGCGCGACATAACGCACGTCGGGCTTGTCGATGCCCATGCCGAAAGCGACGGTCGCAACGAGGCAAAGGCTCTCTTCTTTCAGGAAGGCGTCCTGATGCCTGTCGCGGAGCGTGCGGTCCATGCCGGCATGATAGGGCAGCGCCCGGATGCCTTGTGCGTTCAGCCATTCGGCCGTGTCCTCAACCTTAGCGCGCGACAGGCAATAGACGATGCCGGACGCCCCTTTGAAGCGGGAGAGAAAGCGCAGCAATTGCTGGCGCGGCTGGTCGCGCTCGACGATCTCATAGGCGATGTTCGGCCGGTCGAAGCTGGTGGTAAACACCTCGGCATTGCTGAGCGCCAGCCGCTCGACGATGTCGTCGCGGGTGTGCGGATCGGCGGTGGCAGTGAGCGCGATGCGCGGCACGCCGGGATAGCGCTCGGCTAGCAATCCGAGCGCGCGGTACTCGGGGCGGAAATCATGGCCCCATTGCGAAACGCAGTGCGCCTCGTCGATGGCAAAAAGCGCGATTCGGGCATTGCCTATGAGATCGGCGAAGCCGTCGGTGACGGTCCGCTCCGGCGTCACATAGAGAAGGTCGAGCGTGCCGTCGTGGATCTGGCGCCTGACCGCAGTCGCCTCTTCGCGCGTCAGCGACGAATTCAGCGCAGCCGCATTGACGCCAAGCTGTTTCAGCGCCTCCACCTGATCGCGCATCAGCGCGATCAGCGGCGAGACGACGACACCCAATCCGGGCCGGCAGAGCGCCGGGATCTGGAAGCAGAGCGACTTGCCGGCGCCGGTCGGAAAGAGAACGACGGCATCGCCGCCAGCGGTCACATGCTCGACCACTGCCTGCTGCTTGCCGCGAAAGGCAGAATAGCCATAGACGCGTTTCAGCACGTCGAGCGGTGCCTGGCCGGCTTCGTCGAAGAGCTTGCTGGCAGCGCTTCTTGAGGGCGTCGCCCTTTCGACGAACTCCATCACATCTCCTTCGGGAATCAGCTTAGGCCATCATGGCCAGATGCGCAGGCAATGCCATAGCCCTTGCCGCAACTGAAGAGACAAGGGCTGTTTTTCCCCGCAGGCCCTGCTGCGCTTCACCGGGGATTGCCCCGACAGCTTGACCTTGATAACGCATCGGTACTTTAGTGGCGCGCAGAAATCGGGACGTGATTATGGCAAATATTCTAGCGGCGAGCGGCGGCGTCAAGCAGATCATCTGCATCAACTGGGGTACGAAGTACGGCGCACCGTTCATCAACCGGCTCTACGCCATGGTGGCGCGCAACATCACCCCGCCCTTCACCTTCACCTGCTTTACCGACAATCGCGACGGCCTGCGTCCGGAAATCCTCTGTGAGGATTTGCCGCCGCTGGATTTCACGGATATGCCGGTCAACACACCGGGCATCTGGCAGAAGTCACGGCTTTGGGGGCCGAAGCTTGGCTCCCTCAAAGGCCCGGTGCTGTTTCTCGATCTCGACATCGTCGTCGTCGGCTCACTGGACGCCTTCTTCGAAGAAGGTGAACCGGACGACATCATTCTCGCCCGCAATCAGACGACCCCCTTCGAGCGCCTCGGCCAGACCTCGGTTTTCCGCTTTCCGGTCGGCAAACTTGTGCCGCTGCAGCAGAAGTTCGGCGCCAACCCGCAGGCAATCGCCGACGAGTACCGGTTCGAACAGCGTTTCGTCACGCGCAATGCGCCCGGCGGCGTTAAGCTTTTCTCAAGACGCTGGGTCCTGCATTTTCGGCAGGACTGTCATTGGACCTTCCCGCTCAACTACTTCTTCGCGCCGCGCCTCTCAGCGGATGCGCGCGTTGTGCTTTTCCCGCGCAGCCTGCTACCGCAGCACGCGATTGATGGGCAATACGGCTATCGCGGCCGCGTGGACACACCATTCGGTCATATTCGCCGCTTGTTTAACGGCGACCGCCGTGAGAAAAACCCGATCCGCTATCTGCGCTACTACATCCGCCCATCGCCGTGGGTTGCCGAGCATTGGCGCGAGTAGTCAACGTTCGGTCAAGATTGGATCGGTCTTGGGCGGGCAACCTAGCTTTTCGCTTTAGCGCGCCGCCGGCCCCTTCACGCGGCCTGAAAGCACGCCGAAGCCCTCGATGATCGCTTCCTGGTTTTCAAGCCGCGTCACTTCGTGCTGCACTTCCTGAAGCGTGCGCAAAAGCTGTGGCACGGCTTCGAGGTCGCCCTCCTCGGTCGCATGGGCCAGTTCGCGTTCGAGCTCGCGCACCTGCCAGTGCAATGCCTTCGAGCGCTGGTGCAGTGCCAGCGCCTGCAGATATCCTTCGCGGGCGTCCTCGGGCGCGGCCGCCGTTGTCGCGGTCCAGAGCCGCGCATAGCGGATCTGCTGGTCGATCGCGGTAATCAGCGCACCAAAACCCTCCGCCTGCAATTGTTCGAGCAGATCCTCGCGGTTCAACCGCGGCCCCTGCGCAGCCGCAGCGTTCAGCACCGCCGCCCAGCAGCGCTGCAGCTCGCGGTGGTCGAACTCGATCGTCGAGATCTCGTCATATTCGTCGAACAGCAATTGCGGGTGGTTGACGATGGTGAGTGCCAGAACGCTCTCTCTCAGAAGCGGCGCCACCTGCTGTCCGCTGACCAGTGTCGAGCGCGCCAGCCGGTCGGAGATTGCCGTCGGCCCGCTCGCATTCGGCCCCCGTGGCTGACCGGCACCGCGTGCTCCGCCGCCACCGCCCTGCCGGCCGCCGCGTTCAAACGGGCGCCGCTCGCCCCGCCCTGCCCCTGAGGATTGCAGGAAAGCGTGAAGCCGGTCGCGCATGTCCTGGCCATAGTGCCGGCGCACGCTTTCGTCGGCGATCACGGATGTCACCTGCTTCAGTCGCGCTTCGAGCTCGGCGCGCTTTTCCGGCGTGTCGAAAGCACCGCCCTGGACCTCGCGCTGCCAGACCATCTCGGCGAGCGAACGGGCATTGGCGAGCACCTTGTCGAAGGGCCCACGGCCCTCCTGACGCACGAGGTCGTCGGGATCCTTGCCGTCCGGAAGCATGGCGAAGCGGACCGAACGGCCGGGTTTCAGATGCGGCAGCGCCAGGTCGACGCCGCGGTTTGCGGCACGAATGCCTGCCCCATCGCCGTCGAAGCAGAGCACCGGCTGCGACGTCATCTTCCACAAGAGATCGAGCTGGTTTTCGGTGAGCGCCGTGCCGAGCGGCGCAACGGCGTTTTCGACGCCCGCCTGATGCAGCGCGATCACGTCCATGTAGCCTTCGACGGCGATGATCGTTCCGGCCGCATCGTCTTGCCCGACGTCACGTGCGGCTCCTTGCGAAGCACGGCGCGCGCGGGCGAAATTGTAGAGCACGTTGCCCTTGTGGAAGAGCTCGGTCTCGTTCGAGTTCAGATACTTGGCCGGCGCGTCCGGTGACATGGCGCGGCCGCCAAATGCTATGACCTTCTCGCGCGACGACAGGATCGGGAACATGATGCGGTCGCGGAACCGGTCGTAGGAAACCGGCACGTCCGGCCCGTGCACCACGAGGCCGCAGGCCTCGATCTGTTCCTTGCCGACACCCTTGCCGGCGAGATGTTCCTTGAGCGCATTGCGGCTGTCGGGCGCGTAGCCCAAACGAAAGGTCTCGATCGTGCGCCCCGTCAGCCCGCGCTCGCGCAGATAGGCGCGCGCCTTGGCGCCGTTGGCCGTCTGGAGTTGGTCCTCGAAGTACGCGGTCGCCAGCTCCATCACGTCGAGCAGGCTTGTGCGTTCCTTCTCCCGGCGCTCTGCCTGCGGATCCGGTTGCGGCATGGCAACGCCCGCCATGTCAGCAATCTGCTGCACGGCTTCGGGAAAGCTCAGGCCTTCGAGATCGGTCAGAAAGCGGAAGTGGTCACCCGAGACACCGCAGCCGAAGCAATGGTAGCGGCCCTTGCGGTCCTCGCAGTGAAAGCTCGGCGACTTCTCGCCGTGAAAGGGGCAGCAGGCCCAATAGTCGCCGCGCGAGACGTTGGTCTTGCGCCGGTCCCAGCTAACGCGCTTGGCAATCACGTCCGAAATCGGAACGCGATCGCGTATCTCGTCAAGAAAGGACTGTGAAAAGCGCATGGATACCTCTGGTCGATCCTCCATATAGGCGGCATGGCCTGCGGGCGCTACAACAGTGATCCTGCTTGCACGCTATTCACAGGAGCGAAACGGGAATCGCACGCCGGACGCCCAATCAAAAGTTGTGTATGAATATTTTCTGAAGACCAAAAGTAGCACTTGACACCCCTTTGACGAAAAGGATCAATTCGCCGTCTCGAATTGGATCACTTGCCATGGCCATTTCCGTCAAAGTGCTCGCCTCCAGTCCGGCTTTCTTCGGCGCGGTGCTGAGCTATGCGCGCGGCACGGTGGAGATGTATGCGGCAAACCCGCGGCTCGCCTCGATCTTTGCCTCGCAGCAGCGCTGGCTGATGGCCCAATCCGGGCTTGCACTTTATCACGACCGCGATCCGGATGATCCCTCGAGCGGTCTCTACAGCGGCCGTTTCATCAACTATGCCGTCATGCATGGGATCGCCAGCCGCAACACCGCGGCATCCTTCGTGCAGGAAATGGTTACCTACCGCTTCGCCCGCTACATCACGGTGCAGCCCGACAAGCGCAGCCGGCCGCTGGAGCCTACCGAGGCAGCACTCGACTATGTCTGGAGATGGATGCAGTCCCATCTGGCCATCCTCGACGCCTTCGATGGCCAGTCGCGGCTGGCACGCCTAAGCGAAGAGCAGGACCAGTTCGGCCGGCTGCAGGCCGCCGTCGCCCACGCACTTGTCGGCAACGACACGGTCCGTCGTCCAGGCCCGACCTTCGATCTCTTTACCTGGGTCAATTCCGGGGGCGTGGTGATGGACGATCTCTTTTCCCGCATCGGCGCCTTCGACCCCGAGGCGGAGCGCCTCGCCATCGGGCCGGTTTCGCCAAGCGATCTCAGCGAACGCTTCATCATCTCCAAGACCCACCTCAAGCGGATCTTCGACAAGGCAGCCCTTTTGGGCAATATGGGGTGGGAGCGGTCGCCCGGACGCGGCGCGGTCTGGCTGTCCAAAGCCTTCATCCGTGAATACTGGGATTACCAGGCGGAGAAGTTCGCGCTCATCGATCGCGCATTCGAAGCGACGTTTCCGGCGAAAGCCGAGGTGGCGACGCCCGTCTTATCGCAACGGGCGGCGGCACTGACTTGAGCGGAGCTACTTGAGCAGTTCCTTCACCAGGCCGGAGGCCTTGGCGAAGTCCATCTGGCCGGGGTAGCGCTCCTTGAGCACGTTCATGCACTTGCCCATATCACGCAGGCCATGTGCGCCGGTTTCGGCGATGACCGAGGCGCAGAGTTCCTTCACCTTTGCCTCCGGAAGCTGGGCCGGCAGGAACTGGTTGATGATGACGATTTCCTCACGCTCCTGCGCGGCAAGCTCCGGCCGGCCGGCGTCGTCGTAGATACGAGCCGATTCTTCGCGCTGCTTGATCATCTTGGCGAGGATCTGCAGGATGTCGTCATCGCTGACCGGGTCCTTGCCGAGGCCCCGATTGGCAATGTCCCGATCCTTGATCGCCGCCTGGATCAGCCGCACGGTCGAGGTACGCCGTGCGTCCTTGGCTTTGAGGGCTTCCTTCAGTGCGTTAGCGAACAGGTCGCGCATGTCCATACTCCATGTCAAAACCGGCCCGCGGTGCTCTGCCCGGAACCGGTTCGAAACCATCATTGTTGTCGTCGTCTTAAACCAGTGTGACAGGCGCAATCAAACGGAATACGCAACCGCTTGAATTATAAGGAATTTTATTTCCCGACAATTCACAGCGGCCGGTTGACCCGGCTAAGCGCTTTGGGTATTTTCCCGCACCTGCACAACATCGGCATGAGAGCACTTTTCCGCGGGGTTTCCGCGCGTCCATGCCTGAGCAAAGAAATGGCGATCGACTGCCGGGCTTTCAAGCCCCCGCTTCGCGCCGCAACGGGATAGGAACGATGACCGCGACACCCGCATGGACCACTGAAAAACCAACCGCACTGCTCGTTCTGGCCGACGGCACCGTGATCGAGGGCAAGGGCATCGGCGCGACCGGCAAAGTGCAGGCGGAGGTCTGCTTCAACACGGCGCTGACGGGCTACCAGGAAATTCTGACGGACCCCTCCTATCTCGGCCAGATCGTCACCTTCACCTTCCCGCACATCGGCAACATCGGCGCCAATGACGAAGACATCGAAGACCTGACGCCGGCAGCACGCCACGGCGCGGTCGGCGTCATCTTCAAGGCCGACATCACCGAGCCGTCCAACTACCGCGCCGCCAAGCACCTCGACGCCTGGCTGAAGGCCCGCGGCATCATCGGCCTTTGCGGCATCGACACCCGCGCGCTTACTGCCTGGATCCGCGAAAACGGCATGCCGAACGCCGTCATCGCCCACGACCCCTCGGGCGTCTTCGATATCGAGACGCTGAAGAAGGAAGCCAAGGCCTGGAGCGGCCTCGAAGGCCTCGACCTTGCCAAGGTCGCGACCTCCGGCCAGTCGTCGCGCTGGGACGAGCAGCCCTGGGTCTGGAACGAAGGTTATTCGACGCTCGGCGAAACCGATGCCGCCTACCATATCGTCGCGCTCGACTACGGCGTGAAGCGCAACATCCTGCGCCTCTTTGCCGGCCTCAACGCCCGCGTCACGGTCATGCCGGCCACGACCAGCGCCGACGAAGTGCTGGCGCAGAAGCCGGACGGCATCTTCCTGTCGAACGGCCCCGGCGACCCGGCAGCAACCGGAAAATACGCCGTGCCGGTCATCCAGGACCTGCTCAAGACCGACATCCCGGTCTTCGGCATCTGCCTCGGACACCAGATGCTGGCGCTGGCACTCGGCGGCAAGACCGAAAAGATGCACCAGGGCCACCACGGCGCCAACCATCCGGTCAAGGACCACACCACCGGCAAGGTCGAGATCGTCTCGATGAACCACGGCTTTGCGGTGGATTCGAAGTCGTTGCCGCAGGGTGTTGATGAGACTCACATTTCGCTCTTCGACGGCACCAATTGCGGCCTGCGCGTCGCCGGCAAGCCGGTGTTCTCGGTCCAGCACCACCCGGAAGCCTCCCCCGGCCCGCAGGACAGCCACTATCTCTTCCGCCGCTTCATGAACCTCGTGCGCGAGAAGAAGGGCGAACCGGCCCTCGCGGAGCGCTAAGCGACCGATCGAGACAAGCTTCGAAGGCCCGCTCCGAGCGGGCCTTTTCTTTTCGAGCATGCGCCTTCGCTACCGCCCAGCCTCACTCTCCTGGCACATGCGTGACGATGAAGTCGACGACGGCGCGAACCGACGGCAGTTGCCCGCGCCGATGCGGCATCAACAGCGTCGTCGTCACGCTGCCTGCCTCCCAATCGGCAAGCACACGCACAAGACTTCCAGCCTCGATTGCAGCCCGACAGATCTTTCTCGGTAGCGCGGTGATGCCAAGACCGGAGACGGCGGCCTCGAGCAACACGTTGGATTCGTCTGCGAGGAACCGCGGCATGGGGCGCACCCTGACGACCACGCCCGCGTCGTTGCGCATCGTCCATCCCTCCGAGGTCAGGGAGGCCAGCAGCCCGTCGTGGCGCGAAAGGTCGCTCGGTTCGCGCGGGTGCCCGCGATTTTCCAGGTAGGCGGGCGCTGCCACGAGCAGGATGGCATCGTTTGCCACCCACCGCTGCACCATGCCGGAATCGGGCAACGGTGCGAAGTGATCGCGCACCGCGATGTCGAAGCCCTCCTGCACCACATCGACGAAACGGTCCGTCGCATGCAGCATCACCCGCATCTTGGGATAGGCCTGCGCCAGCGGCGGCAGCAGCCCCGCCAGCATCATCTGAGCCGTCGGCACAGAGGCGGTGATCCTCACCGTTCCGCTCGGTTCGGCAAGGCGCCCCTTGACGATGGCTTCGGCCGCCTCCGCCTCTATCAACATCGCCGAGGCATGCCGGTAGAAATCCTCGCCTATCTCCGTCACGGTGAAGCGACGCGAAGTTCGGTTGATCAGCCGGACGCCAAGCGTCTTTTCCAGCTCGGCCACGCGCTTGCTCAGCGTCGATTTCGGCACGTTCAGCGCCCGCGCCGCCGGCGCGAACCCCTTGTGATCGACCACATGGGCAAAGACGATGAAGTCGTTGAGATTGCGCATCGCGGGCCTCCAATGTCTACAAACGTGGACGATACATCCACGTTTGCCCATCTTACACAATATCGTCCACGAAGTTATCTCTTCCTCATCGAAGCCTGATATCGAAGGAAAAGACAATGGGTATCTATCAAGACAAGAAAGCCGTCGTCATCGGCGGCACGCATGGCATGGGTCTGGCGACGGTCGAGCGGCTCGTCGACGGCGGCGCCGAGGTGCTTCTGACCGGAAACAACGAAGAGAACCTCGCCCGGATCCAGCAGCGCTTCGGCGACCGCGTTCATGCGGTAAAGTCAGATATCGCCGATCTCGGCGAGATCGCTGTACTCGGGGCGACGGTCGGGCAGAAACTGGGTTCGATCGATCTCCTGCACGTCAACGCCGGCACATCGCTGCTCGAGCCATTCGACCAGGTGACGGAGGCCTCCTACGATCGCCAGTTCACCATCAACACCAAGGGTGCCTTTTTCACCGTCCAGCGGCTGGCGCCTCTGATCCGCGACGGCGGCTCGATCGTCTTTACCTCGTCGGTTGCTGATGTCGGCGGCCATCCGGGAATGGCGGTCTATAGCGGCAGCAAGGCGGCGCTGATCTCGTTTGCCTCCGTCTTTGCCGCCGAGCTTCTGCCGCGCGGCATAAGGGTCAACTCGGTCAGCCCCGGCTTCATCGATACGCCGACCAAGGGCGTGGCGGGCGTCACCGACGCCGAACGTGCCGAGTTCAAGGCGCTCGGCGATGCGATCACCCCGATGGGCCGCAACGGCACGGCGGACGAAGTCGCCCGCGCCGTGCTGTTCCTCGCCTTCGATGCCACCTTCACCACCGGCGCACGCCTCACCGTCGACGGTGGCCTCGGCCAGCAATTGTCGCCGGCGGCCTGAAGCGGGCCAGAGCGGGGAACCAGGAGCGGAGAATCACGATGTCCAAATCCATCGCCATCATCGGCCTCGGCGCCATGGGCACGGCACTTGCCAAAACCCTCATCGACGCGGGCAACACCGCCACCGTCTGGAACCGTACGTCCGCGCGGGCCGACGCGCTGGTTGCCCGCGGCGCTCGCCGGGCAGCAACGGTCACCGAAGCCATTGCGGCCAGCGATATCCTCATCCTATGCCTCACCGACTACGCCGCTGTCGAAACGACGCTGGCAGATGTCGGCCCCATGCTCGCAGGCAAGACCGTCATCAACCTCACCAACGGTCGCCCGGATGAAGTCCGGGCGGTCGCGGCCCGCCTTGAAGCGTACGGCGCACGCTATCTCGACGGAGGAATCATGGCGACGCCGCCGATGATCGGCACACCGGATGCCTTCATTCTCTGTAGTGGCAGCGCCGATGCTTTCGAAAAAACCAGGGAGCAATTGGCCGCCTTCGGCCAGAGCCACTATCTCGGCGAGGATCCTGTTCTCGCCGCGGTCAGCGACCTCGCCTTGCTGTCGGCGATGTACGGTCTCTTCGGCGGCTATCTGCACGCAACGGCGCTCGCCGGCAGCGTCGGCTTCACCGCGAAGCAGTTCCTGCCGCTGGTCGAGCCCTGGCTTGCCGCGATGATGACGGCGCTGCCTGATTATGCCGAACGGATCGACAGCGGCGACCACGGCCGCGACGTGATGTCGAACCTCTCAATGCAGTCGGTGGCGATCACCAACATCGTTGCCGCAAGCCGCAGCCTGGGCATCGATCCGGCCTTCATGGAGCCGATCGAAAGGCTGGCAAAAAAGCGCCTCGCCGCCGGCTTTGGCAGCGACGAGGCCTCCGGCCTCATCGAGGCGATGCGGGGCAAATAGAGGGCGGCCCCAGCGGTCCGGATGCAAGCGCACGCCGATGATGCTCGCCAGCGCGCCGCAAGCAAACAACAAGCAGATGGCCCGCGGTCGAAACGCCGCGGGCCATCTGCTTGTTGTTGACCCTCGGCCACCCTTCGCGCATCCTCACCGCAACTGGAGGTGACGATGATTACAGGTCCACAGTGCCGCGCCGCCCGGGCGCTGATCGAAATTTCGCGCGAAATGCTTTCGAGCTTTTCCGGCATCGACGAGGAGACGATCCTCAAGTTCGAGCGCAAGCTGGAGAAACCCGGCGACGCCGTGATCCTCTCGTTGAAGCATGCGCTCGAAAATGCCGGCGCGGTGTTTCTGCCGGAGGGCGAACGCGGCATCGGCGTACGGCTGAAGTTCACCCGCTCCGAGGCCCGCCGCCTCTCGATCCTCGAAAGCGAGGGTGGCATCGTTGGCGACGACGAGGTTCCCGGCGCCTGAGAATGAGCCCTGATTTCAAGGCCTTAGCTGGCTGACTTGAATCAGGATGACCAACGGTTGAATCGCTTTACGAACGAAAAACCCGCCGTTGCCGGCGGGTTCTTTTTTTGAAAGACGGTCGCCCGCGCTTACTTGCAGGCGGCGCAGAAGCGCTGGATGCGGCGGCAGGCTTCCTCGAGCTGGGCTTCCGAGGTCGCATAGGAGATGCGGAAGTTCGGGCCGAGGCCGAAGGCCGAACCGTGGACGACGGCGACGCCTTCGGATTCCAGCAGTTCCGACACGAAGTCTTCGTCCGTCTCGATGACCTTGCCCGACGGCGCGGTCTTGCCGATCAAGCCGGCGCAGGACGGATAGACGTAGAAGGCGCCTTCGGGCGTCGGGCACGAAATGCCCTTGGCCTGGTTCAGCATCGACACGACGAGATCGCGGCGGCCTTCGAAGATCTTCTTGTTTTCGGGAATGAAGTCCTGCGTGCCGTTCAGCGCCTCGACGGCCGCCCACTGGGCGATCGAGGTGGCGCCCGAGGTCTGCTGGCCCTGGATCATGTCCATGGCCTTGATCAGCTGCAGCGGGCCGGCGGCGTAGCCGATGCGCCAGCCGGTCATGGCATAGGCCTTGGAGACGCCGTTCATCGTCAGCGTGCGGTCATAGAGACCGGGCTCGACCTCGACCGGGGTCGCGAACTTGAAGTCGCCATAGGTCAGGTGCTCGTACATGTCGTCGGTGAGGATCCAGACATGCGGGTGCTTCATCAGCACATCGGTCAGCGCCTTCAGCTCGGCATGGCTGTAGGCGGCACCCGACGGGTTGGACGGCGAGTTGAAGATGAACCACTTGGTCTTCGGCGTGATCGCCTTGTCCAGATCTTCGGCCTTGAGCTTGAAGTTGTTCTCCTGCTTGGTCGAAACCGTCACCGGCGTGCCGCCGCACAGCGCCACCATCTCCGGGTAGGAAACCCAGTAGGGCGCCGGGATCACGACTTCATCGCCGGCGTTCAGGGTCGCCATGAAGGCGTTGAAAAGAATCTGCTTTCCGCCGGTGCCGACGATCGTCTGGGCGGCGGTGTAGTCGAGGTTGTTCTCGCGCTTGAACTTCTTGGCGATCGCTTCGCGCAGTTCCGGGATGCCGGAGACCGGCGTGTACTTCGTCTCGCCGCGATTGATCGCGTCGATGGCGGCCTTCTTGATATTGTCGGGCGTGTCGAAGTCCGGCTCACCGGCGCCAAGGCCGATGACATCGCGGCCTTTCGCTTTCAGCTCACGGGCTTTCTGCGAAACGGCGATGGTGGCGGAAGGCTTTACACGGGAAAGGGCATCGGCAAGGAAGGCCATGGGTGAAGGTCCTGATCGTTTCGAGACGAGGTGATCGCTACGGAACGAAAAGGCAGGCTCCATAGCGGTTAGGTCTATGTCGAAAGACGCCCGGTCTTGCAAGCGCCGGATAGGCAAAAACGCCGGAAACGCGGGCAAAAAGCGTCACCATGACAAAGTTTCATGAATGCGATCAGCATCGTCGATCGGAGGTCGCGACACCGAGCGATGCATCACCGTCCGTCGAGCGCCGACAAAACGGATTGTGGCACCCGTTCGAACGGCCACGAAACGTAACGGCCAGAAACGGTTGGTGATCGCGATTTATTCAAAAAAATCAGCGCAATCCCGCAATTTTTCAAATGCCATAATTTAGCCACCACAACTGTCGCGGAACGCCGCAATTCCGTCCAGCAACAGCCGGTTTCCGGGCTTTTCCTTCGATGATCCGAACACATTCGCATTACGGGGGTTATGCAATGTTTCTCGACGACGAAATCGCTTCCATGAAGACACGGCAGAGCGAAGCGCGCTGGGGCATGTACCTGGCGCTCGCAGCCCTTGCCGCCTGCATCCTGATGTTCATCGGCCTGATGACCCAGGCGACCGCGCAAACTGCTGATGCCAAGCCGCGGCAGCTGGCGGGCTACGTTCGCCCCAACGACATCGGCACCGGCGCCCTGCTCTTTCCGTCGAAGGAGCCGGGCTATTTCGTCGAGGCGCCGCGCCTTGCGACCGACGTTCAGATCGACGTCAACGGCCCGATCATGCGCACCCGCGTCACCCAGCGCTTCGAGAACCCGAGCAAGGGCTGGGTTGAGGGCACCTATGTCTTTCCCCTGCCCGAGGATTCGGCCGTCGACACGCTGAAGATGCAGATCGGCGACCGCTTCATCGAGGGTGAGATCAAGGCGCGTGAGGCGGCCAGGGAGATTTACGAGCAGGCAAAGGCCGAGGGCAAGAAGGCAGCGCTTCTCGAACAGCAGCGCCCGAACATCTTCACCAACCAGGTCGCCAATATCGGTCCCGGCGAAACGGTCGTCGTGCAGATCGAGTACCAGAGCGCGGTCCGCCAATCGAACGGCCTCTATTCGCTGCGTTTCCCCATGGTCGTGGCGCCGCGCTACAACCCGCAGCCGATCGTTCAGACCGTCGATCTCGACAGCCGCACCGGCTATGCCGTCAGCGACCCGGTCCCCGACCGCGAGAAGATCGAAGCGCCGGTCCTCGACCCCAAAGAGAACGCCAGGATCAACCCCGTCACACTGACGGTGAACCTCAAGGCCGGCTTCCCGCTCGGCGAAGTGAAATCAGGCTACCACGACGTCGATATCGCCAATCTTGACGATCTCAGCCGCCGCGTGACGCTGAAGGGCGACAGCGTGCCTGCCGATCGCGACTTCGAGCTCACCTGGAAGGCGATCGAGGGCAAGAGCCCCTATGCCGGCCTGTTCCGCGAAACGGTCGGCGGCAAGACCTATCTGCTTTCCTTCGTCACCCCGCCGGCAGCAGCAAACGAGGCCGGCGCCAAGCCGGTCAAGCGGGAGATCGTCTTCGTCATCGACAATTCCGGTTCGATGGCCGGCCCGTCGATGGAGCAAGCCAAGGAGAGCCTGGCGCTCGCGATTTCGAGGCTGAAGCCCGAGGACCGTTTCAACGTCATCCGCTTCGACGACACCATGTCGGTACACTTCCCCGAGCTGGTCGAAGCGACACCGGATAAGCGGGAGGACGCAATCGCCTATGTGCGCGGCCTGACGGCCGATGGCGGCACCGAGATGCTGCCAGCGCTGGAAGCGGCCCTCCGCACGCAAGGACCGGTCCAGCCCGGCGCGCTTCGCCAGGTGGTCTTCCTGACCGACGGCGCGATCGGCAACGAGACGCAGCTTTTCGAGGAGATCCAGAAGAACCGCGGCGAGGCTCGCGTCTTCACCGTCGGCATCGGCTCTGCTCCGAACAGCCACTTCATGACCAAGGCGGCCGAATATGGCCGCGGCACCTTCACGCTGATCGGCTCGGAGAGCGAGGTCGCCGCGCGCATGGGCGAGCTTTTCACCAAGCTCGAGAGCCCCGCAATGACCGATATCGCCGCGAGCTTCGAGGGCGCCTCGGCGAGCGACATCACCCCCAACCCGATGCCCGATCTTTATCGCGGCGAGCCTGTGGTGCTGACGGCCGAACTCGACGGCACCGCACCCGAAGGCAAGCTGCAGATCCTCGGCAAGGCCGGCGACCAACCCTGGCGGGTGGAGATGGACATCGCCAAGGCCTCGACCGGCAAAGGCATCGCCAAGCTCTGGGCGCGCCGCAAGATCGACGACCTCGAGGCGAGCGCGTCGACGATCGCCGACCCGGCGACCCTCGACAAGCGGATCGAGACGGTGGCACTTGCCCACCATCTGGTCTCCCGCGTGACCAGCCTCGTTGCCGTCGACGCGACGCCGTCGCGGCCCGCCAGCGAGAACCTGAGCGAAACGAAGCTGCCGCTCAATCTCCCCGCCGGCTGGGACTTCGGAAAGGTCTTCGGCGAATCCCCTGTCGAGACTGTCCCCGGCAGAGTCGACGAACGTGACGCCGCGCTCGAAAGCCGAACCAAGCTTGCGATGGTCACGGCCGACCGCATGCTGGCCGCACCGACGGCGCGGGCGGCAGGTCTGCTCGCGGAAGCCAACAACCAGGTCGCCCTGCCGCAGACGGCAACGGAGGCCGACAAGCAGATCCTGATCGGCCTGATGCTGCTCGTCTTCGCGCTGCTTGCCGGCACGACCTTTGTCTACTGGCGGGCGCCGATCGCCGCCGTCGTGCTTGCCGGAGTGCGCCGCCGTGGCCGCTGACAAGGATCAGTCCGAGCCACGGCCGGGCTTTCTCGCCCGCCTCTCGGCGGTCGAAACGATCGTGCTCGCGATCATCTCGCTCATTGCCCTTGCCGGTCTGCTTCTGATCGGCAAGGGCTTCTACATGAAGGCCAAGGCCGAGGTCTCGCAGCTGCTTCTGAAGCGTACCTTCGAGGCGCAACTGCACGGCAACCCGGATGGCAAGCCCTGGCCCTGGGCCGATTTTCAGACAGCCGCGGAAATCTCGGCGCCTCGGATCAACCGCTCGGTGATCGTGCTCCAAGGCGCAAGCGGCGAAGCGCTGGCCTTCGGGCCCGCCTGGTTGACGACGACGCCACTGCCCGGCGACGAAGGTACCTCGGTCATCGCCGCCCATCGCGACACGCATTTTCGCTGGCTGAAGGACGTCAACCCCGGCGACCTTCTGGTGCTGACCCGCAAGGACGGCCGCCGCTTCCTGTTTAGGGCCGGCGAAAGCCGGGTTGCCCGCTGGGACGAAAGCGGCATCAACGCGTCCGCCAGCGGCCACCATCTGGCGCTCGCCACCTGCTGGCCCTTCGACGCGATCGAGCAGGGACCGATGCGCTACATCGTCGATGCAGAACTCATCGGCGAACAGCGTCCGGTACCGCTGACGACGGGCTCGATCTCGAAATAAACCGCTTTTGATCGGATGTGACTTGAACCGCTCCGTCGATCGCCCCAGCTTGCCTGCTGAACGAGTCGGTGTGGGAGAAACGGAATGCGGCATACGGGCGCTGGAACATCGGGACGGGCGGGCAAACGGTCGCGTGCGGTCGGAATCCTGGCCGTGTCCGTTGCGCTGGCAACGTTTGCTCCTCCGAGCGCCGGGGCACAGGATGCCCGCGAGTTTCCGAGCGAGCACGGTACCGTGCGTGTCGAGACGCTCGCGACCGGGCTTGAACACCCCTGGTCCGTCGAGGCACTCCCCGATGGCGGCCTGATCGTCAGCGAGCGGCCGGGTCGGCTGCGGATCCTGCGCGACGGCAAGCTCTCGAAACCGCTGACGGGCGTGCCCGAGGTCGCCGAGCGTGGCCAGGGCGGCCTGCTCGACATCGCGCTCGATCCCCGTTTTGCAGAAACCCGGACGCTCTACTTGACGATGGCCGCCAACGGCAAAGGCGGTTACGGCACCGTCGTCCTACGGGCAAAGCTCGCCGCCGACGGAACCGGGCTTACCGACGTCAAGGAGCTCTTCCGGATGAGCAAGTTTACCGGCAAGGGCCAGCATTTCGGCTCACGCATCGCAATCGCTCCCGATGGCAGCCTTTTCTTCGGCATCGGCGATCGCGGCGAAGGCGACCGGGCGCAGGACCCGCGCGATCATGCCGGCGCCATCCTGCATATCAATGCCGACGGAAGCGTTCCCGGATCGAACCCTTATCGCGGCGGCACCGGCGGCCTGCCGGAGATCTGGTCGAAGGGCCACCGCAATCCTCAAGGGATCGCCTTCGATCCGAAGGACGGCACGCTTCTGACGGTCGAGCACGGCGCGCGCGGCGGCGACGAGATCAACAATCCGAAGCCCGGCCACAATTACGGCTGGCCCGTCATTACCTACGGCAAGGACTATTCCGGCGCCGAGATCGGCGAAGGCACGGCGAAAGAAGGCCTCGATCAGCCGCTCTTCTATTGGGATCCCTCGATCGCGCCTGGCGCGCTTGCCGTCTATCGCGGCGAGATGTTTCCCGAATGGGATGGCGATCTTCTGGTGGCGGCGCTGAAGTACCAGTTGCTCGCCCGGCTCGAACGCGACGACAGCGGCGCGATCGGCTCCGAGGAGCGGCTGTTCGACGGCGAATTCGGCCGCATCCGGGACGTCGTCGTGGCACCCGACGGCGCCTTGCTGATGGTGACGGACGAGGAAGACGGCGCCGTGCTCAGGGTCTCCCGGGCGGCGACGCAATAGCCGGCGCGCCGCACGTTCACGATAGCCGATCGCGAACCTCGCGCCGGAACATGAATTTCAGCCCGGACCAGACGGCATCGACCGCGCAAACCTTCACGTCGACAAGGCCGAGCGGCAGGAAGATTTCGCGCAAAACGTCCTCGGTCAGTGTCGTCGGCCGCTTCGACGCCTTCTTCGGCCAGGAGACCCACAGCATGCCGTCCGGCTTCAATCTCGCAGCCAGCTTCGGCGCGAGCTCTTCCAAAACCGATCGCTCCGTTTCGAACACATGCGCATAGTCAATGTCGCGCGCGGCCACGGTGCCGATCTCGGTCTCGCTGGCCCGAAAGCCGGAAAAACCGCTGATCGCATCGAGCCCGGCTGGAACCCCGAGAAGCAGGGCCCGCTGCCCGTCTTTCAGCCCCAGCTTGCGCCCGAGCGGCGTGCCTGAATAGCCGGCATCGCTCATGGTCGCCGATCTCCGATGGGTGATAGGAGCTGAGCCCCCTCCTCGGCGCCCTCTCCCGGCACCGTGTCTCCGGCCGTTTCCATCGACAACAACTCCGCCCAACCGTGGCGACGATGAGCCTTGCCCGGCGAAAACGCAACTGCTAGACGCGCCTGTCCGAGGAGAGAACGACATGTCGCGCATTCAGGCCAATCTGCTGCTTTTGATTTCAGGCGCCATCTGGGGCGCCGGCTTCGTTGCACAGTCGACGGCGATGGATGCGATCAGCCCGCTGTGGTTCATCGCGCTTCGTTTTGCGATCGCGACACTGGTCGCCATGCCCTTGGCCATCATCGAAACGAAACGCGCGGCCGAACCGATCAAGCTGACGACCGTGCGCAATTTCATCTTCATCGGCCTGGCGCTCTTTGCCGGCGCCGTGACGCAGCAATTCGGCCTGCTCGACACCAGCGTCACCAATTCCGGCTTCCTCACCGGTCTCTACGTCGTCTTCGTCCCGGCCTTGACGGTGATCTTCTTGCGCCGCAAGCCGCATTGGGTGATCTGGCCGGGGGCGTTGATGGCGCTGTTCGGCATTTTCCTCTTGAGCGGCGGCACGCTGTCGACGCTGACGGGTGGCGACTACCTGACCGTGGTCTGCGCCCTGTTCTGGGCGGTACAACTGCTGCTCATCGGCCTGTTTGCCCCAAGCAGCGGCCGGCCGATGCTGCTGTCGATGACGCAGTTCGCCGTCTGCGCCGTGCTCGGCTTCGCCCTCGCCGTCACGACCGAGCCCCTGAGCTTCGCTGCCATAGAGGGCGCGCTCTTCGAGATCCTCTATGCCGGCATCTTTTCGAGCGGCCTTGCCTTCATTCTTCAGGTCGTCGGGCAGCGCTACACCACGGCGCCGCAGGCTGCGATCTTCCTGTCGAGCGAAGCACTCTTTGCCGCCCTCTTCGGCGTTCTCCTGCTTGGCGAAGTCATCACCCCGATCGGTTATGCCGGCTGCGCCATCATCTTTGCCGCCATGCTGACGGTGGAGATCGTGCCTGAACTGACGAAGGGCCGCCGCGCCGCAGCACCTGCCTGAGGGCTCCTCAAGAAACTATAGGCACGCCACCGCCAAGACGCTGGACTGAGGCTTTACTTGCTGTTGTTCAGGCAATAGGCCCGTTGCTTCGCAACGAAGGCGTAGCTTTGCCCTGCGTTTTCGACCCGGCCCGAGAGCTCTAGATTTTCTGCAAGAAATCTACGTAAGAAACCGCCGACGTGAGAAGCCTCAAACATATCAGGGAGTTGCCGACGGCACGCATCCCAAGCGATTGGCCTGCTTTACGCGCCGCGCACGAGAAATCGGCGAAAACCACTCAATTTTGCAGCAATTGTTTTCAAAAAGCTGTGATTTCAACAGCTTGCGATATATTTTGCGCAGCGCCCCACAAAGCCGCAAATGACCGATTTTTGAGCAATGACAAGACGCAATACCAATCCCGAAAAGTTTTGCTTGCCAATTCAAAATAAACCCATCAATCTTACTTTCGTTCGGGCAATCTGCGAACATGGGAAGATCTTGAAATAAAAGCGGGCCGGAGACGCAAAAACTCCGGGCGGCCAGACCGATGGGAAGCAGAGATGCGGCCCTTCCAATGGCTGGCTGCGGTAACCAGGACCCTTTCCTCAAACGTCGAGAACTGCCTGCCAACGCCCATCCGGGCACATTGCAATGCTACCCGTCCGTCAAACGGGTGGAGAGAAAAGGACCTGACGCATGGCCGAAACTGGCACTGTAAAATTCTTCAACACCGACAAGGGCTTTGGTTTCATCAAGCCTGACAACGGTGGTGCAGATATCTTCGTACACATTTCCGCGGTCCAGGCTTCCGGCCTGACCGGTCTGACGGAAAACCAGAAGGTAAGCTTCGACACCGAACCGGATCGCCGCGGCAAAGGCCCGAAGGCGGTCAACCTGCAGATCGCCGGCTAACGCCGTTATCTGCTGACAGATTCCAGTTGAAGCCCGGCATTCTTGCCGGGTTTTTTTGTTCAGGCTCGGTTCAGTTTGGCCGCGTTAACCTTCCTCCATCATGAAGGCCGGGTTGATCCGGTCCATGCGAAGGATTGAAGCCAAATGAACAAGTTCATCAAAGCCGCCGTTCTCTCGATCGCCGCAGCCGCTATGGTCATCCCGACCTTTGGCGCCGCCGAGGCAGGCGGCAGGCATCACCACAATAATGACGATGCATGGGCAGCTGGTGCAGCAGGTCTCGTTGCCGGCGCTCTGATCGGCGGCGCGATCGCTTCGCAGCCGCGTTACAACGGCGGCTACAACGAGCGCGTCTACATCGATCCGGAACCGGAATACGACTATTACGAGCCGCGTCCGGCCTACCGCCCTCGCCCGGTCTACCAGGCACGCCCTGTCGTCGTCGACAGCTATGGTGGCGGTTACCGCTCGCTCGAGCCCTGGACCCCGTCCTGGTACCGTTACTGCGCGCAGCGTTACCGCTCGTTCAACCCGGATAGCGGCACCTTCCGCGGCTACGACGGCCGCAGCTACTTCTGCACCGCCGGCTAATCAGGTTCGGCGTAAGAATCGAAAAGCCCATGTCTTGATAGAGACATGGGCTTTTTTCGTGAGCGTGTGTGGTGGCTCAGAGCCCGCGCAGATAAGGATTGGTGCGGCGCTCCTCGCCGATCTGACCACCCGGGCCATGTCCGCAGATGAAGCCGACGCTATCGCCGAGCGGCAGGATCTTGTCGCGGATCGAATCGAGCAATTGCTGGTGATTGCCGCCGGGCAGGTCCGTGCGGCCGATCGAGCCGTGGAAGAGCACGTCGCCGACATGGGCGAAGTTCTGCGCCCGGTTGAAATAGACGACGTGTCCCGGCGCATGGCCCGGGCAATGCAGGACTTCGAAGACATGGTCGCCGAAGGAGACCGTGTCGCCTTCTTCGAGCCAGCGATCGGGAATGACGTTCTGAACCTTCATCGCCAGACCGAAGCGCTCCGCCTGGCTTTCGAGCCTTTCGAGCAGCGGCAGGTCGTCCTTGTGCGGACCGATGATTTCGAGCCCGAGGGCGTCCTTCAGTTCCTTGGCGCCGCCGGCATGGTCGATATGGCCGTGGGTGATCCAGATCGCCTTCAGCGTGATGCCGTTTTCGCGGATGGTCTGCAGGATGAGATCGACGTCGCCGCCGGGATCGACGATCACGCCTTCCTTGGTCTCGCTGTCGAACAGCACGGTGCAGTTCTGCTCGAAATGGGTAACCGGGATGATGCCCGCCTGTAACATGCGCGTGTGCCTCTCTAGAGCATGTCGCGCAAAAATTTGGGAGCGGTATTGCGATAACGACATGCGACAAATCCAGAACCTAAAGCGTAGGAAGCGAATCTGGAAGATCGCAACGCGCTCTAGGATCTCGTCATCTTCCTATAGCGGCAATTGGCGGCGGTGACAGCGCCAATCAGCGAAGCGAGGCTATTTGCGGTGCAGACAGCTGCTGGGGTGCCGGCCACTGCACGGTGGTCATCAGCAGCGCCGAAATCGCGATCTCCGCGGCGACGACGATCCGAACGACCGGCTTCAGGCTGCGCGCGGCGACGTTGTTCTGATTCGGCTGAGCATTCTGCATTTTGTCCCTCTCCCGTTGCCTGTTCTCCTGGCGTGTCCTGCCCTCGGCAACGGCTGGAGAATGTCACAGCGTCACATTTCGTGACGTTCCCGGGGGAACATCCGCGCGCTTGCTGGCGTTTGGCCCTCGTCAATATAAGGAGAAACACGATGGTGAAGCTTACCCGCCCCCTGTTGCGAGCCGCTGCGGCCGCGGGTTTGGTGTTGGCGATCGGTACGCCGTCCGCCTTTGCAGCCATGACCGCGACCACGGTGACGGACCTTAACATCCGCACAGGTCCGGGCCCTCAATATCCGACAGTCGGCCTTGCGACCCGCGGTAGCACCGCGGTTATCGACGGCTGCATCGAAGGCAGCAAGTGGTGCCGCATTGACGTCGGCGGCGTGCGCGGCTGGGTCTATTCCCAGTATCTGACGACGGATCTTGGCGGTTCTGCCGTCGTGGTCCAGGAGCGCCGGTCCGACCTGGCCATTCCGGCCGTCACCTACGAAGTGCAGCCCAATGACCCCGTGATCGTCAGCAGCGGCGACGAATTGATCGGCCCGGTCGAACAGATCGACCCGATCGTGCCGCCGGAAAATGTGCGGACCTACGTCACGTCCAACCCCGGCGAGACCGTCTATCTCGATGGTGAAGTCGTCGTCGGTGCCGAACTGCCACAGACCGTGGCCGTTCAACGCGTTCCCGACTACAGCTACGACTATGTCAGCATCAACGGCCAGCCCGTTCTGGTCGAGCCGGCAACGCGACGCATCGTCTACGTCTATCGCTAACAATCGAGACCCCCGGCAATCGTTCGGTTGCCGGGGGTTCCCGACGTGCCTGCATTACCCTCCCTCGCTCTCCCGACGGCACGAATCATGCGCGGCAAGGTCATTCCCTCCAGCCGCCCCCGCCGCCGGCTTCGTTTTCCCGCTTTGCCTGTAAGAGGTTGCCTCTGCCTAAAATCGAGCCATTTCAATTGGCTACGAAGCGGGCGCCGCAACGTCATTTCACTCAAATTGACAATAATCCGGAATAGGCTTCAACCTATTGATGCCGGCTCATCGGCTTTTATTGGCGCGTCCACGACGAGCCACGACACGGAGGGATCAATGGAAGCATTAATGCCTATCATTACCCAATTGATCGCGGGGGCCGCCGGCGGGAACGCGGCCAGCGCAGTGTTGAAGCAGCAGGCATTCGGTGTCGTCGCACGGACCATCGTCGGCGCCATTGGAGGCCTTGGCGGCGGGTTCCTCATTCAGATGCTCGGCGGAGAAGCAGCCGCGACCGGTCTCGCCATGCAAGCCATCGGCGGCCTTGTCGGCGGCGGCGTACTGAGCGGAATCGTCGGGCAATTCTTGGGGAAGACCGCCTAATTCTGCGATCATATCCGTAGCAAGACAAAAGGCGGCCCGGGGGCCGCCTTTTCTGCTTTCGAGAGCATTCCGGATGCCGTTACTCGGCTGCCGCGGCAACCGGATAGACTTCCTTCATGTAGTCGTTCATCAGCGTTTCGCAGATCGTCGCCGGCGTGAAGCGGTAAGGACCGATTTCGGAAACCGGCGTCACTTCGGCGGCCGAGCCGGTGAGGAAGCATTCGCTGAAACCGGACAGTTCCTCCGGCATGATCGCCCGCTCGACCACTTCATAGCCGCGGCGCTTGGCAAGCTCGATCACCGTGCGACGGGTGATGCCGTCGAGGAAGCAATCCGGCACCGGCGTGTGGATGACGCCGTCCTTGACGAAGAAGATGTTGGCACCGGTCGCTTCGGCCACGCGGCCGCGGTAATCCAGCATCATCGCGTCCGCATAGCCCTTGGCCTCGGCCGCATGCTTGGAGATGGTGCAGATCATGTAGAGGCCGGCGGCTTTCGACTTCGAAGGTGCCGTCTGCGGATCCGGGCGGCGATATTCTGCGATATCGAGCCGGATGCCCTTGAGCTTTTCGGCCGGGTTGAAATAGCTGCCCCACTGCCAGATGGCGATGGCGACGTTGATGCGGTTGTTCTGCGCCGAAACGCCCATGCTCTCGCTGCCGCGCCAGGCGATCGGCCGCACATAGGCCTCGGAGAAGCCCTGACGCTTCAGAAGCTCGACGCTGGCTGCGTCCAGTTCTTCCACCGAATAAGGGATCTTGAAGCCGAGGATTTCGGCGGACTGATGCAGGCGCTGGTTGTGCTCGGTCAGCTTGAAGATGCGCCCGCCATAGGCGCGCTCGCCCTCAAAGACCGCGCTGGCATAGTGCAGGCCGTGGGTCAGCACGTGAATCTTGGCATCCTTCCACGCGACGAACTCGCCGTTGAACCAGATCTGTCCGTCCAACTGATCAAAAGGAACCGCTGCCATGGTGTCATCCTCCGGCGCATGCGCGCCATTCTTAGTTGATTATCGCCCTGCTTTCAGTCTATCGGCAAACTGATTGAGGGAAAATTCAATTTCGTGATTTTGGATTTGCGATCGGAACGGCACGGCATATCCTTTCAGATGTTGCCAACGCCAAATGTCTCGCTTACCGAGCATGGACGCTAATGCTATGGTAAAAATATGTCAACAAAGCTGACATATTTTTTCGAATGTTTCGCAAGTTGCAATCAGGCTGAAAGGAAATGACCGCGTGGCCGGCCAATCCAAAGAGAACACCCGGTATCTGAACGATGCCGCCGCCGATGACGATACGATCGATTTCGAGATCATCGAGCTGCTCTTCTTCGCCTATCGCGACTTCACCTCCGACCCGGATGCGATCCTGGAAAAGAGCGGCTTCGGACGGGCGCACCACCGCGTCGTGCACTTTGTCGACCGCGAGCCGGGCATGACAGTCGCCGACCTCCTGGACACGCTGAAGATTACCAAGCAGAGCCTTGCCCGGGTGCTGAAGCAACTGATCGACTCCGGGTATATTCGCCAGGAAACCGGCCCTGAAGACCGGCGCCAGCGGATGCTCTACACGACGGAAGAAGGCCAGGCACTGGCGCGTGCGCTTGCCGAGCCACAGTCCCGCCGCATAGCCGATGCATTGGCAAGAACCGGTCCGGGCGCGCGCGAAACGGTCAAGCGCTTTCTCGCCGGGATGAAGAACAACGCCGCAGACTGACGCCCGCCGTAGCGCGGGTCTGACCTGCAACTTGGGAAGCGTGGAATGACGACAAAAGCGACTGTCTCGGACGATGCGGCTCACCTTCTGGTCGTTGACGACGACCGGCGCATCCGCGATCTGCTCAACCGCTACCTGGTCGAACAGGGTTTTCGCGTGACGACCGCGTCCGATGCGGACGAAGCCCGACGCAAGCTCGTCGGCCTCGACTTCGACCTTCTGATCGTCGACGTGATGATGCCCGGCGAAAGCGGCATTTCGCTCACCCAGAGCCTCAGGCAAATCAAGACCGTGCCGATCCTGATGTTGACGGCGCTGGCGGAATCCAACTCCCGCATCGAGGGTCTCGAGGCCGGCGCCGACGATTATCTGTCGAAGCCCTTCGACCCGCGCGAACTGGTGCTGCGCATCAACAACATCCTGCGCCGCAACCAGCCGGCCCAGGCCCCCAAGGTCGACCAGGTGATCTTCGGTCCCTACACCTTCTCGGTGGTGCGCAAGGAGCTGCGTCGTGGCGCCGATCACATCCGCCTGACGGACCGCGAGCAGGAGATCATGACACTCTTTTCGCAACGTGCCGGCGAAACCATCCCGCGCCACGAGTTGATCGGCGACGATGCCGAAGTCGGCGAGCGCACGATCGACGTGCAGATCAACCGCCTGCGCCGCAAGATCGAGGACGACCCGTCCAACCCCGTCTGGCTGCAGACGGTGCGCGGCATCGGCTACCGGCTGAGCGTGGACTGAAATGGCAGCCTTTCCGATGAGCGCGGCAAACCATGGCAAGCTTTGACGGCATAGAGCACGGCGCATCCGGGGCGAACGACAATGCCTGGAGGCGGTTCACCCGCTGGCTGCGCCGTCGCCTGCCCATGGGGCTTTACGCCCGCTCGCTGCTGATCGTCATCATTCCCATGGTGCTTCTGCAGTCGGTGGTCGCCTTCATCTTCATGGAGCGCCACTGGCAGCTGGTAACGCAGCGCCTGTCGGCCGCCGTCACCGGGGACATTGCCGCGATCGTCGATCTTATCGACACGTTCCCTGCCGACCGCGACATCTCCGAGATCATCCGCATCGCGCGCGATCAGCTCGATCTCAGCATCTCCGTGGACCCGCCCGGCGAACTGCCGCCGCCGCGCCCCAGCCCCTTCTTCGAAATCCTCGACCAGATCCTCGGCGAAGAGATTTCCAACCAGGTCCGCCGCCCCTTCTGGATCGATACGGTCGGCAACTCCAAGCTCGTCGAGATCCGCATCAAGCTCGATGACGGCCGCATCCTGCGCGTCTATGCCCGGCGCAACCAGGCCTACGCTTCCAACACCCACATCTTCCTCGTCTGGATGGTGGCGGCCTCGCTGGTGCTGCTGACGATCGCGGTGCTCTTCCTGCGCGGCCAGATCCGCCCGATCCTGGCCTTGACCAAGGCGGCCGAAAGCTTCGGCAAGGGCCAGAAGATCGACGACTTCGCGCCGCGCGGCGCCGATGAAATCCGCCGCGCCGGCCTCGCCTTCATCCAGATGCGCGAGCGCATCGAACGCCAGATCGAGCAGCGCACCGCGATGCTGACTGGCGTCAGCCACGATCTTCGAACCATCCTCACCCGCTTCAAGCTGCAGCTGGCGCTTGCCGGCAACAACCCCGATCTCGAAGGCCTGAACCAGGACGTCGATGACATGCAGAACATGCTGGAAGGCTATCTGGCCTTCGCCCGCAGCGAAGCGGAGGAGGACGTCGGCCAGCTGAAACTCAGCGACCTGATGACCCGGCTCGCCGCTGAAGCCGAACTGCTCGGCAAGACCCTGACAACATCCATCGAGGGGGAAGACGATATCCGCGTGCGGCCAAACGCCTTCACCCGTCTCGTCGCCAACATCGCCTCGAACGCCTACCGCTACGCCAACACTGTCAAGATCGATGCGCGCCACAGTGCCAAGTGGCTCACCATCACCGTCGACGATGACGGCCCAGGTATTCCCGAACGTTCGCGCGAGGATGTGTTCAAGCCGTTCTTCCGCCTCGACGAAGCCCGCAATCTCGACAGTTCCGGCACCGGCCTCGGGCTGGCGATCGCCCGCGATATCGCCCGCAGCCACGGGGGCAACGTCACGCTTGGCGACAGCCCGCTCGGCGGCCTCAGGGCAACGGTGCGCGTCCCGGCTTGACGTTCCCGCGCGGGCGGGCCACTTCTGGCCGCGAATGGGCTAAGGGGAACGGGCCATGGTAGACGCCATCGATTGGGCTGACTGGGAGCGACGGCTGGCCGAACTCTGGGCAACCTTCGACCCGACAGATAGCGAAGCCTTTATCGCCCGCATCGATGCCCTTGCCGCCGAACTGCCGGCAGGACATGCCATCGGATTGTTCGAAAGAGCCTCGGCGCAGGATTCGACCGGCCATGAGATGAAGGCGGAGCCGCTCTACCGGCAGGCGCTGGAAAACGGTCTTCAGGGAATTCGCCGCCGACGGGCCACCATCCAGCTCGCCAGCACCCTGCGCAATCTCGGCCGCGCCAAAGAAGGTGTCGCCCTGCTCACCGCCGAGCGGGACAAGCCATCGGACGAACTCGACGATGCGGTCGTCGCCTTCCTGGCGCTCTGCCTCGTCGATACCGGCCAGGCGCAACAGGCGGCCGCACTCGCGCTCGGCAGCCTGTCACGGCACCTCCCCCGCTACAACCGCTCACTCAAGCGCTACGCCGAGATGCTGTTGCCGGAGAGTTGAACCCGTCAGCGCTGGTAGATCGAGGTCAGGCCGCGTCGTTCGTTGAAACGGTGCCAGGCGTCGATACGGCGCGGATGACGGGCGCGCATGACATCGAGCGGCGCGAGCAGCCGGCCGCCGCGGCCAAGGGCGGCATCGAGGATTTCGATGATGCGGCGGTTCGGCCAGGGCTTGCGGGTGATCGCCAAGAGCGCCCGGAAGGCTTCGTCCTCTCGTCCCGCGCCAAGCTGATGCGCAATCAGACCATAGGCAAAGGCCGTCGAGCGGCTGACGCCGGCATGGCAATGCACGAGAATGCGGCTCTCAGCATGCTCGGCCGCCGGGCGCATCGCCTCGAAAACTTCGAGCACCAGATCCGGGAAATGCTGGGTGGCGGTCGGGTTTTCCTGGTCGCGCATGCGCACGACCCGGTGGCTGGCGTCCGCAATCACGGGCACGTTGGCATCCGGCAATTCGGGATCGAGCAGAGACAGCACATGACTTGCGCGCCAGTCGCGCGCGGCATCGGCGGCGCGCCAAAGGCAGGACACCTTGACGCGCTCGGGGATCACTTCGAAAGCAATGTTCATGGGGATCACATCAATTTCTTGCCGTTGGGGACCGGCCGTTCGGTGGCAGCCAGCACAATCGCACCGGCCTCGTCTGCAAAGCCCAGCGTCAGCACTTCAGAGCGCACAGGTCCGATCTGGCGCGGCGGAAAATTGACAACGCCCAGCACCTGCCGCCCGACGAGATCCTCCGGACGATAATGCACCGTGATTTGCGCTGATGACTTTTTTATGCCGATTTCCGGGCCGAAATCGATTTTCAGCTTGATGGCCGGCTTGCGCGCTTCCGGAAACGGTTCGGCCTCGACGATGGTGCCCACGCGAATGTCCACGCGCTCGAAATCAGCAAATTCAATAGTTTCAGCCATCGTCATTCCCTATGTGAAATCTTATCCGAGGAGGTGGATTAAAGCATCGGGCGAGATTTCGGAAGCACGGCGGCCTCGGCGGGCTCCCCGCAAAATCTGGCCTCCTCCCATGGGCGACGCGCGAACTGCTCGGCAAGGAAATCGACGAAAACACGCACGCGTGGCGGCAAGAATCGCCGGTGCGGATAGACGACCGTGATCGGCTCCGCCTCGGCATAGTTGCTGCCGGTCAGAAGCGGCACCAGCAATCCCGCCTTGATATCTCCGCCCACGAGCAGTTCGGAAAGGCGCACGATGCCGATGCCTGCGAGCGCAAGCCGTCGGAGCGCTTCGGTGCTGTTGGCTTCGACGGAGCCACGAACACGGATCGCACGCCGGCCGTTGCCATCCTGAAATTCCCAAACGTTGAGACGGCCGCGGGCGGTGATGGCAAGGCAGACATGCCGCTGCAGGTCGTCAGGCGTTTGCGGCGCGCCGTGCCGCTCGAGATAGGCGGGTGCAGCGCAGATGACGCGACGGTTTGGTGCGAGCCGCCGCGTCACCAGCGTGCTGTCGCTCTGTTCCGCGACCCGCAGCGCAACATCCGCCTCACCGTTCATGAGGTCGACGACCGCGTCGCTGAAATCGAGTTCCAGGTCGATCTCCGGAAACCGTTCGATGAAATCAGGCAGCATGGGCACGATCAGGCGATGACCGAAGGCGCTGGGCAGGCTCACCCGCAACCGCCCGCGCGGCACCGCCCCCGGTTGGATCGCAACCTCCGCATCTTCCATGTCGCCGAGGATGCGGCGGCTCGATTCCGCATAGGCGCTGCCTTCGCTCGTCAGGCTGATGCTGCGCGTCGAGCGCTGCAGCAGGCGTACACCAAGGCGCGCCTCCAGCCGGCCGACGATCTTGCTGACCGCCGATGGCGTCATGCGCAACCGTCGCGCCGCCGCCGAGAAATCTCCCTCCTCGACGACAGCGAGAAACACCGCCATGGCTTCCTGTCGATCCATCCAACTATTCCATTTCGTCACAGATAAACGGAATTTAACATGGATTATCGCCGCGAGCGACAGGCTGTAGCTTGGACCGGAACTCAGACAGCGAAGCTTGAGGAGTAACGGAAATGGGCAAGCAGCCGAGCAGCAGTCTGCCGATGAGTTATGAGCTGCATTCCTGGGCTCGGCGTCAACGCAGCATCGCGATCGGCGACCTCTGCCGCCGCGCGATCGGCACAATCTGGAGAAGTCTCGTCAATCGCCAGCCAAGCCGCGATCATGGGGCCTGCGCCGGCGCTTCCCCGGCGCGAAACCCTTAGACCAGGCGCCATGCCGGCCCAACATGGGGCCAGCCGCATTCAATATTCAGCCTGCGAGTTCTTCCGCGCGCTTGCGCGCCGCAGCGATCGCCTTGTCGAATAGCGGCTGCATGCCGTCGTCGGCCATCAGCACGGACAGTGCCGCAGCCGTCGTGCCGCCGGGCGAGGTCACGTTCTGGCGCAGCCGCGCGGCTTCGTCAGGCGACTGGTGCAAAAGTTCGCCAGCCCCAGCGACGGTTTCCCGCGCGAGCCGCATGGCGAGGTCCGCCTCAAGGCCGGCCTTGCGGCCCGCCTCGGCCATGCATTCGACGAGGTAGAAGACATAGGCCGGACCGCTGCCCGAAACGGCGGTGACGGCATCGATCTCGGCTTCGGTGCGGACCCATTCGACCGGACCGCTGACCTTCAGGAGATCATGAACCCGAGCGCGCTGCTGATCGCTGACGCGGGCATTGGCAAAGGCGCCGGTGACACCGCGGCCGATCATGGCCGGGGTATTCGGCATGGCGCGCACGGTCGCCGCGGCACCGAGATGGGCTTCGATGAAGGAAAGCGTCTTGCCGGCAGCAACCGAAACGATGACGGTATCCGGGCCGACGAGAGATTTCAGCGGCGGCAAGACGGCGTCCATCACCTGCGGCTTGACCGCAAGGAAGATCACACCCGCCTGGACACCCAACGGTACCGAGGTCGCATGCGTCACGCCGTTGTCGGAGATCAGCTGCGCCATGGCCGGCGGCGGGCCGGGATCGACGACGAGAACGTTCGCGCCTTTAACGCCGCTCTTCAGCCAGCCCGAAAGCATGGCGCCGCCCATATTGCCGGCGCCGACGAGCACGATGGGACCGGAAGCGGCGTTCGTCATGATCAGGCTTCTCCAACCGTTTCGAACAGGACGGCATCGACGGCGCGCTGCGCGTCCATGCCGGACCAGACGACGAATTGAAACGCCTGATAATAGGATTCGCAAGCGTCGAGTGCGCTCGAAAGCAGAACTTCGACCTGCTGGTTGGTGGGCTCGGCGCCGCCGGCGAGCAGCAGCGACTGGCGGAAGATCACCACTTCCTCCTGGCGCCACAGATCGAAATGGCCCATCAGCACCTGCCCATTGATATGGGAGAGCAGACGGATGACTTCGTTGACCCGGCTTTCCGACACCTTGATGTCGAAGGCACAGGCCAGGTGCAGCGCCTCGAATTCCTCCATCCAGGAGAAGGAAACGTGGTAGTCCGCCCACTTGCCTTCGACCGTCATGGCGATTTCGTCTTCGCCGGATCGTTCGAACGACCAGTCGTTATTGGCAGCCACGAACTCGATCATATCGACCGGGTTGGATTGGCGCTCGACTTCCATTTCCAAAAGGCTCATGCATCACCCTGCATAGGTGTGGCACGGGCATGCGTCATCACGCTCACAAGAAGCAACGCCGCAAACCCAACACCGATTACAAACACGTATGATTGCTGAACTCACATCCATCCTGACTGACTTACCCTGCCCGGAGCTTACGTGGTTCGTTTCGAATCATCATTTAAAATCAGTGTATAATGGCGGAGTCAGGCTGCCAGCCCCTCGGCCCAAAAATAGCCGTGAACAATCGCGTCCACGTTGTCATGTGAATGAAGCGGTTGAGCTTAACTGACTCTGCCATAAGGGTTTTTTGGCAGCGTCCACAGGTGGAAAACTTTTCAGGTTTTATTAACCACCCATCATGCCGTTTCAGACCTATGCGGCTGAACCACAGCAAAACGCCCGCAGATGAGGTCCGCGGGCGAAGTAAAAACGCTGAAATGCCGTTATTTCAAGGGAATCGCGTTACTTGCCCGTATCGACGAGACGCGCTTCGAGAGCCTCAATACGGGCCAGAAGCGCATCGTTTTCCTCACGCGCCTTGATGGCCATTTCCTTGACCATTTCGAACTCTTCGCGCTTGACGACGTCGAGCGAATTCAGCGCCCGCTCCGCCTGCGCCCGGAAGGCCGTTTCAACCTCGCGGCGCACGCCTTGAGCGGCGCCGGCAGCATCGGTCATCAGCTTGGCAAAGTCATCCAGGATGCGGTTGGTGCCTGTGCTCATCGTCGCGATCTCCATATCAGCCATCGCCTCTAAAGGCGCGATGCGGTCCATGGGTTTCAGGTAGGGTCACCGGCCGCGCGATGCAAGAAAAATCACGCGCGCCATCACGGCTCCCTTCACGACCCTGTGTCCGGGGCGCGCATTGCCGCCCTTGACCGAGGTGAAATCGCTCGCCATGGTCCGCCGAAACAACCGGCCCGGCACGAGAACAATAAATTGGAAACATTAGCGACCCGCCTCGCCATCCTCCCCTTCCCCGAAATCGACCCCGTTATCGTCCAGATCGGCCCGCTGGCCATCCACTGGTACGGGCTCGCCTATGTGGCGGGCATTCTCCTCGGCTGGTTCTACGCCCGGCGCCTGGCGATGAACGCCTCGCTCTGGCGGGACGACAAGCCGGCCATCACGCTGCAGCAGCTCGACGACTTCCTGCTGTGGGCCGCCGGCGGCATCGTGCTCGGCGGCCGCATCGGCTACATTCTCTTCTACGATCTCGGCTCAGTCCTCGCCAATCCGATCCGCGCGCTGGAAATCTGGAACGGCGGCATGTCGTTCCACGGCGGCTTCCTCGGCACGACACTCGCCATGATCCTGTTTGCGCGCAAGAACAAGATCGCCATCTGGAGCCTGTTCGACATCGTCGCCGCCGTCGTCCCGATCGGCCTGTTCTTCGGTCGTATCGCCAACTTCATCAACGGCGAACTCTGGGGCCGCCTCTCGTCGATGCCCTGGGCGATCGTATTCCCGACCGGCGGTCCGTTCGCCCGCCACCCGAGCCAGCTCTACGAGGCCGCCCTTGAAGGTATCGTCCTGCTCTCCGCCCTCGCCTGGTTCATCTATCGTCGTCACGCGTTGAAATCCCCGGGGCTCGTCACCGGCATCTTCGTGCTCGGCTATGCACTGAGCCGCATTTTCGTCGAATTCTTCCGCGAACCGGACGCGCAGATCGGCTATCTTGTCGGTGGCTGGCTGACCATGGGCATGCTTTTGTCGCTGCCAATGGCGCTCGCCGGCATCTGGGCCATTGCCCGGGCGCGGCGCGCAGCCGCCTGAGAGCGGATGGGGCAAGGGCGCGCGGCTATTCCGGCCGCCGCCCCGCGAATTGGACGAAGGCATGACGACACCACTTGCGGACAAGATCAAGGCGCTGATCAAGACCCACGGGCCGATCAGCGTCACCGATTATTTCTCGCTTTGCCTGGCGGATCCGGAGCACGGCTACTACCGTGTGCACGAGCCCTTCGGCAAGGAAGGCGACTTCACCACGGCGCCGGAGATCAGCCAGCTCTTCGGCGAGATGATCGGCATCTTCCTCGTCCATGCCTGGCAGCAGCACGGCAAGCCTGAGGGCGCCGTGATTGCTGAAATCGGCCCCGGCCGCGGCACGATGATGGCCGACATGCTGCGCGTCGTGCGCCGCCTGGCACCCGATCTCTATGCTTCCGCCGGCGTGCATCTCGTCGAAACCAGCGAACGGCTGCGCAAGGTGCAGTCGGAAACGCTCGCCGCCCATGGTCACAAGGTCGAATGGCACACGAGCTTCGAGACCCTGCCCGAAGGTTTCCTCCTGCTTGCCGCCAACGAGCTTTTCGACGCCATTCCGATCCGGCAGTTCGTGCGCACGGCGCAAGGCTTCCGCGAGCGCATGGTCGGGCTTGATGCCACGGACGAACTGACCTTCGCCGCCGGCGTTGCCGGCATCGATCCCGAGCTTCTTCCGACGCCGGCGCAGGGTGTTGCCGAAGGCACGATCTTCGAGATTGCTCCCGCCCGCGACGCTGTCATGTCGGCCCTCTGCGAACGGTTGAAGATCAGCGGCGGCACCGCCGTGATCATCGACTATGGCCATATGGCCACCGGCTATGGCGATACGCTGCAGGCCGTGCGCGATCACGAATACGATCCGCCGCTCGCCAGCCCCGGCCGCGCCGATCTCACCAGCCACGTCGATTTCGAGCAACTCGCCCGCCGCGCCAAGACGGACGATGTGCAGATCAACGGCCTCGCCCACCAGGGCGATTTTTTGGTCGGCCTCGGTCTTCTGGAACGCGCCGCGGCCCTTGGCCGCGACAAGGATGCGCTGACGCAGGAAACCATCCGCCAGGACGTCGAGAGGCTTGCCGGCGCAGGCGCCGGAAAGATGGGCGAGCTGTTCAAGGTCCTGGCCGTCAGCAGCCCTCCGGTGCCGCTCTCGCCGTTCCGCAAACCGAAGGCTTGAACCTCCACCCGACGGCACCCCTGCCGTTCGGGAATTGACAGCCCTGCCGTCGCGGGTCAACATCGCGCCGGCAAATCAAGAGCCAGTCGCCGGGCCGGAGCGCGCCCCCAAACCCATTGATTTTCCTGATAAAGCAAAGGCGAATATACCAATGCAGCATGACGCCGCGCTCTCTCCTGTGCAAAGCTCGCTTTTCAGCGAGAAGGCCGGACCGGCAATCGCCCATGGTTATTTCACCCGAACGGGCGGCGTCTCCGAAGGGATCTATCGCGGCCTCAATGTCGGGCTTGGCTCCAAGGACGAGCGTACCCATGTCAACGAGAACCGCGCCCGTGTCGCCCGCTGGTTCGGCGCCTCGCCAGAGCGCCTGGCGACCGTGCACCAGATCCATTCCCCGGACGCCGTGGTGGTCGACGAAAGCTACGACGGTACCCGCCCCGAGGCCGATGCGCTGGTGACGGCAACGCCGGGCATCGTGCTCGGCGTGCTCTCGGCCGATTGCGGCCCCATCCTCTTTGCCGATGCCAAAGCCAACGTCATCGGTGCCGCGCATGCCGGCTGGAAGGGCGCGCTCGGCGGCGTGCTCGAAAGCACCATCGACACGATGGTTTCGCTCGGCGCGCAGCGTGAGCGCATCGTCGCCTGCCTCGGCCCGTCGATCAGCCGTCGGAACTATGAGGTCGGCTCCGAGTTCGTAGAACGCTTCGTCGCGGCGAACGAAAGCTACGCCACTTTCTTCCGGCCTTCGGAGCGCGACGGCCATGCCATGTTCGACCTGCCAGGGCTGACGATCAAACGGCTGGTCGAAGCGGGCGTTGCCGCCGAGAATCTCGACATCTGTACCTATGCCGACGAGGAGCGTTTCTTCTCCTATCGGCGCACGACCCACAGGCAGGAACCGGACTACGGCCGACAGATTTCCGCCATTTGCATACGAGGGACCTGACATGGCGCTTCACTTTGCCCAGGAAGAATATGCAAGCCGTCTCGAGCGGCTGACGGAGAAGATGCGCGAGGAGAAGCTGGACGCGGTGCTGCTTTTCGCCCAGGAGAGCATGTACTGGCTGACCGGCTACGACACCTTCGGCTACTGCTTCTTCCAGACGCTGGTCGTCAAGAAGGACGGCTCGATGGTGCTTTTGACGCGCTCGGCCGACCTGCGCCAGGCCCGTCATACATCGAACATCGAGCGTATCGAGATCTGGGTCGACCGGGCCAATGCCGACCCGACCATGGATCTCAAGAACCTCTTGAGCGAACTCGACCTGCTCGGCTGCCGCATCGGCATCGAATACGACACCCACGGCATGACCGGCCGCGCCGCGCGGCTGATCGACCGGCAGCTACAGACCTTTGGCGAGCTGATCGACGCCTCGCATCTGGTCGGCCGCCTGCGCCTGATCAAGAGCGAGGCGGAAATCGCCCATGTCGAAAAGGCCGCAAGCCTTGCCGACGACGCGCTCGATGCCGCCCTGCCCCTCATTCGTCCTGGCGGCAACGAAGCCGACATTCTGGCCGCGATGCAGGGAACGATCCTTGCCGGCGGCGGCGACTATCCGGCCAACGAGTTCATCATCGGCTCCGGCGCCGATGCTCTGCTCTGCCGCTACAAGTCCGGACGGCGCCTGCTCGACAGCCAGGACCAGCTTACGCTGGAATGGGCCGGCGTCAGCGCCCACTATCATGCGGCGATGATGCGCACCGTCGTCATCGGCGAGCCGACCAACCGCCATCGCGAACTCTACAGCGCCTGCCGCGAAACCATCCAGGCGATCGAGATGGTGCTTCGCCCCGGCAACACCTTCGGCACCGTCTTCGACGTGCACGCCAGGATCATGGACGAACGCGGTCTTGCCCGCCACCGTCTGAACGCCTGCGGCTATTCGCTCGGCGCCCGCTTCTCCCCCTCCTGGATGGAGCAGCAGATGTTCCACCTCGGCAATCCCCAGGAGATCGAGCCGAACATGTCGCTGTTCGTGCACATGATCATTATGGATTCCGACAGCGGCACCGCCATGACGCTTGGCCAGACCTACCTCACCACGACAGACACGCCGCGCGCGCTGTCGCGTTACGGCCTGGACTTCATTTCTGCTTAGGGAAATCCGCCTAGACTTGCGTTCGTAATGGCAGACGACAGGAGACGTTTCAGGAAACTGCCGCGAAGAAACGGACGGACGGTTTGAACATGCGAAAGCTCACCACGCCCATCGTAGCTCTTGGCCTCGCCATTGCGCTCGCCGCCTGCAACAGCACCGAGATGCTGACGCCACAGGTTGACGTCGGCGGGGGAACTTTCCGCTCGCCGCCGGTGACGCAATCCGACCTCGACGCCATGTCGACGCAGACGGCGATGGCGCCGGTGCAGCGCGAATCCGTCAGCCAGACCACCGCCTATTCGCCTCAGTCGGCTCCGTCGAACACACCGACGGCCTATGCCACCGGCGACGCGACCTATACCGATCCGGCCGGCACCTTCGAGGGACAGGCAAGCCGGCTTGCCGCCGGTTCCGAGCCCGTCCAGAACACGATCGAGAGCCGCCAGGCACCGGTGGAACAGGCGCCCATACAGCACACGCCCGTTCAGCAGGCGGCGGCCGCGGCCGAAGAAATCCAGAGCCAGCCAACCGTCGCCGCATTGCCGAAGGCAAGTGCTGCCGCGAGCGGCACGATCCGCTTCCTGCCGATCATCGGCGCACCGGTCCAGGCGGTGACACCGCTTTCCAAACAACTCGGTGCCGACGCTCGCGCCCGCGGCCTGACGATCAAGGGCTCGGCGGACGCCAGCAGCGAGCATATCCTCAAAGGCTATTTCTCGGCGCTGAAGGACGGCGACAAGACGACGGTCGTTTATGTCTGGGACGTGCTCGACGGCAGCGGCAACCGCCTGCACCGCATCCAAGGACAGGATCAGGTTCCCGGCGGCGGCACGGATTTGTGGAGTGGCGTTCCGGACACAACCATGCAGGGAATTGCGACGAAAACCATCGACGCCTATCTCGAATGGCGGCAATCTCAAGCCGGTTGACACAAAGTTTTTAGGATATTGGCCTTCGCGGCGCAGCATTCCCCTTGCATTCAAGTTCAGTCTCGCTAAAAAGCGGCCGATCAGCTCTGAACGGCGGCCATCCGCAAAGAATGACCGCGATTGGAATGGCTCTCGGAATCTGCGCGGAAAACACCGCTGCCGGAAAAGTACCGGACGGTGACCGCGCCAGCTCAAGGCGGTCCGTCAATGAAGGTTTTCGCAGGTAATTCGAACCGGCTTCTGGCCGAAGCGATCTGCAACTATCTCAACCTGCCTCTCGGCAAAGCGACGGTACGCCGTTTCGCCGATCAGGAAATCTTCGTCGAGATCGGCGAAAACGTACGCGGCGAGGATGTCTTCATCATCCAGTCGACCTCGTTTCCCACCAACGATCACCTGATGGAACTGCTCATCATGATCGACGCGGTGCGCCGCTCCTCCGCTCGCCGCATCACTGCCGTGCTTCCCTATTTCGGCTATGCCCGCCAGGACCGCAAACCCGGTCCGCGCACGCCGATCTCCGCCAAGCTGGTCTCCAACCTGATCACCGAAGCCGGCGCCGACCGCGTGCTGACCCTCGATCTTCATGCCGGCCAGATCCAGGGCTTCTTCGACATCCCGACCGACAACCTCTATGCGATCCCGATCCTGGCGCGCGACGTCAAGGAAAACTACGACCTGAAGAACGTCATGGTCGTTTCGCCGGACGTCGGCGGCGTGGTACGCGCCCGTGCGCTTGCCAAGCGTCTCGACTGTCTGCTGGCGATCGTCGACAAGCGCCGCGACCGTCCGGGTGAATCCGAAGTCATGAACGTCATCGGCGACGTGAAGGGCAAGGACTGCCTGCTGATCGACGACATCGTCGATTCCGGCGGCACGCTCTGCAACGCGGCCGAGGCGCTTTTGAAGAACGGCGCGACCAGCGTCACTGCCTACATCACCCATGGCGTTCTCTCCGGCGGCGCGGTTGCCCGCGTTACCTCGTCGATGCTGAAGGAACTGGTCATCACCGACTCGATCCAGCCGACGACCGCCGTCCAGTCAGCCCACAACATCCGCGTCATCTCGACCGCGGGCCTGCTCGGCGAAGCCATCAGCCGCACGAGCCAGGAAGAGTCGGTATCAAGCCTCTTCGACTAAGGTCGTCCGGAACGCCCGAATTTCCAAATCGCCGGCGCCACACGCGCCGGCGTTTTTCGTTGCGGGACGCGATTACTGCACGAACGCCTGGGCCAGCGGCTGGTCGACGAGATTGTCGATGAACCAGTTGGGATAGACAGGCGCCGGCACGGTCTCGGCATCGAGCGCCGAGATCTCCGTCGCCGTCAGAGCAAGATCGGCGGCGCCAAGATTGTCCTTCAGCTGGTGCGGCTTGGAAGCGCCGAGCAGCACACTGGTCACCGCCCTCTTCGAAAGCAGCCAGGCGATTGCCACCTGGGCGACACTCGCCCCATGTTCGCCGGCGATGCCGCGCATGCGCTCCACCAGCTTGAAGCCCTGCTCCTTGTCGAAGGGCAAAATGTCGAAGCCGGAATAGCGGTTGTCCGGATCGCCGAGATTGTCGCGGGTGTACTTGCCCGAAAGGAAACCCGAGGCGAGCGGGCTCCAGACCGTCAGCCCCAGCCCATAGCGCTGCATCATCGGAATGACGTCACGCTCGACGTCGCGGCCGAGCAGCGAATAGTGCATCTGGCCATGGGTGAAAGGTGCCAGTCCGTTGGCCTTCTGGATTTCGAGGGCCGCTGCCACCTTCCAGGCCGACCAGTTGGAAAAGCCGATATATACCTTGCCGGAGCGCACGACCGCGTCGAGCGCTGCGAGCGTTTCCTCAAGCGGCGTATGCGGGTCTTCCTTGTGGACGATATAGGTGTCGATCCAGTCGGTGCCGAGGCGCTTCAGGCTCTGGTCGACCGACCAGAGAATGTGACGGCGCGACAGACCGGCCTGGTTGAGCGACGTGCCGGTGCGGAAACCGACCTTGGTGGCGATCACCACCTCGTCGCGACGTGATTTGAGCGCCGCACCCAGGATCCGCTCCGACTGGCCGGAGGCATAGGCGTCGGCCGTGTCGAAGAAATTGATGCCGGCATCGAGCGCCTGCCCGACAAGGGCGTCGGCAGCCTCGGCATCGGTCTTGTAGACCGCGCCGAGGCTGCGGTCGCCGGCAGTAAACGTCATCGCCCCGAAGGCGATGCGCGAAACCACCAGACCGGTATTTCCAAGCGTCGTATATTGCATGTCGATCTCCATCCTCTGAAAGACAGGTTGCAGTTGGACAGATCATGCCGAAGTGGATTGCTATGAAAAACCACCGCTCTCTTGATAGGCTTGGAAGAATTGCTTCATAATCGACGGATGGCAAACGACCCTTTCAGCGGACTGAGAGAGTTTCTGGCGGTGGCAGAGGCAAAGAGCTTCACCGCAGCAGCGGCAACGCTCGGCGTCACGCCCAATGCCGTCAGCCAGACGATCAGGGCGCTCGAAGCCCGTCTCGGCCTCCAGCTTTTCGTGCGCACCACCCGGCGCGTTGCTCTGACCGAGGCGGGCCTCGCCTTCCTGAAGCGCGTACGTCCCGCCGCCACCGAGATCGCCGACGCCTATGAGTTGCTCGGCGATTTTCGCGACCGGCCCATGGGCAATCTCCGGCTGACCGTGCCGCGCATGGCCATCCCGCTGGTGCTGACGCCGCTCCTGCCGCGGTTTCGCCAGGCCTATCCGGACGTTTCCGTCGAAGTCTCCATCGACGATGCGGCCGTCGACATCACTGAACACGGCTTCGATGCCGGTATGCGCATCGGCGAAGCGGTCGAGCGCGACATGATTGCCGTGCGGCTGACGCCTGACATCACGTGGGCCGTGGTCGGTTCGCCCTCCTATTTCGTCAAGCACGGGCGGCCGTCGACACCCGAGGACGTGACGCGCCACGAAGCCGTCCGCTATCGTTATCCGGGATCCGGCACGATCTACCGCTGGGAGTTCGAGCGCGAGGGGCGCGACGTCTCGGTCGATGCTCCGGGCGCCCTCACCGTCAATGATTTTCAGATGCTCATGGAGATGGCGGAGGCCGGCACCGGGCTTGCCTATCTGCCGGATCTTTCGGTGCGCGACGCCGTTGCGAGCGGCCGCCTCGAACGGGTGCTCGAAGCCTATCTGCCGACGTCGCCAGGTCTGTTCATCTATTTCCCCGCCAAGGCCCAGACACAGCCAAAACTGCGGGCCTTTCTGGACCTGGCGGCAAAAGTCATGCGGGAGCGGACATAGTTCCGCAGCTCACCGTCCACGGAAAACCACGGCACAGGCCTCGCCGCCGCCAAAGAGCCGGGAGCGCGTCAGGAAACGTCTCTCCCGTCCGTTGTCGAGCGAAAACATGCCGCCCCTGCCCGGCACCACGTCGATGATCAGTTGCGTGTGTTTCCACACTTCGAACTGGCTGGCGCTGATATAGACAGGCACGCCGCCGATCTCGCCGAGCTTCACGTCATTGTCGCCGACGATATAGTCATCGGCCGGATAACACATGGGCGACGAGCCGTCGCAGCAGCCACCGGACTGGTGAAACAGGATATCGGGGTGATCCCGCCGGATTTCGGCGATGAAGCCGAGCGCCGCATCGGTTGCAAGCACGCGGGGTTCGCCGATTCCGCTGGATCCTATGAGTTCAGTGAACATTCGCGAGCCTCACTGTTCGAGAGCATTCTGCAAAAAGCCGGCTGAGGCGCGGGTGGAGAGCACGCCTCAGCCGTTGATCGAGCGAGAGGGAAAGGAGGAGAACACCCTCCCTCCCGCTCCTGTCGCCTTCCCCAGGCGGCGGGGAAGGCAGATCCGATCAGAAGAAGCCGAGCGCCTTGGGGCTGTAGCTCACCAGCATGTTCTTGGTCTGCTGGTAGTGATCGAGCATCATCTTGTGCGTCTCGCGGCCGATGCCGGACTGCTTGTAGCCGCCGAAGGCCGCATGCGCCGGATAGGCGTGATAGCAATTGGTCCACACACGCCCGGCCTGGATCTCGCGGCCGAAGCGGTAGCAGCGGTTGGCATCGCGGCTCCACACACCGGCTCCGAGGCCATAGAGCGTGTCGTTGGCGATCTCCAGCGCTTCGGCCTCGGTCTTGAAGGTGGTGACCGAAACGACAGGCCCGAAGATCTCCTCCTGGAACACGCGCATCTTGTTGTGCCCGCGGAAAACGGTCGGCTTGACGTAGAAGCCTTCCGACAGCTCGCCTTCGAGCACATTGCGGCCGCCGCCGGTCAGCACCTCGGCGCCTTCCTGTTTGCCGATATCGATGTAGGAGAGGATCTTTTCGAGCTGTTCGCTCGACGCCTGCGCGCCGATCATCGTGGCGCTGTCGAGCGGATTGCCCTGGCGGATCGCCTCGACGCGTTTTACCGCCCGTTCCATGAAGCGGTCATAGATGCTCTCCTGCACCAGTGCGCGGCTCGGGCAGGTGCAGACCTCACCCTGGTTCAGCGCGAACATGGCAAAGCCTTCGAGCGCCTTGTCGAAGTAGTCGTCGTCTTCGGCGAGCACATCGGCGAAGAAGATGTTCGGCGACTTGCCGCCGAGCTCCAGCGTCACCGGAATAAGGTTCTGGCTGGCATATTGCATGATCAGCCGCCCGGTCGTCGTCTCGCCGGTAAAGGCGATCTTGGCGATGCGCGGGCTGGTGGCGAGCGGCTTGCCGGCTTCGAGACCGAAACCATTGACGATGTTGAGCACGCCGGCCGGAAGGAGATCGCCGATCAGCTCCGCCCAGACGAGGATCGACGCCGGTGTCTGCTCGGCCGGTTTCAGCACGACGCAGTTGCCGGCCGCAAGTGCCGGCGCCAGCTTCCAGGCGGCCATCAGGATCGGGAAGTTCCAGGGGATGATCTGACCGACGACGCCGAGCGGTTCATGGAAGTGGTAGGCAACCGTGTCGTGGTCGATCTCGCCGATCGAACCTTCCTGGGCACGGATGCAGGCGGCGAAATAGCGGAAATGGTCGATGGCCAGCGGAATGTCGGCGGCCATGGTCTCGCGGATCGGCTTGCCGTTGTCGAAGGTCTCGGCCCGTGCCAGCAGTTCGAGATTGTCCTCCATCCGGCCGGCGATCTTCATCAGGATGTTGGAACGCTCAGCGGCCGAGGTGCGGCCCCATTTCTCGCGGACGGCATGGGCAGCATCGAGCGCCAACTCGATATCGGCGGCATCCGAGCGCGCCACCTGGCAAAGCACACCGCCGGTCACCGGCGTCGTATTGTCGAAGTAGCGGCCGGCCACCGGCTCGCGCCATTCCCCGCCGATGAAGTTGCCGTATTTCTGTTTGAACGGGCTTTCGACGATCTTCTGATGCAGCATGCTCATTCCTCCCTGAGACCCAGCAATGGAGCTGTGAGGAGGAGCGTGGAGCGGTTCGGTTGTCTTCGATAGTGAGGCGTGATCGCCCGCGGCGCGATCTGTTTCAGAATTGAGACAGCCAAGCGCCAGCTACTGTGCTGCAACGCAGCAAACGGGAACGGACACGATCGGAAGCTGCACCTCATCCCCCTGCCGGGACCTTCTCCCCGCGAGCGGGGAGAAGGGGCAAGCGGCAGCCCCCATGTCCCAATCAACGTAGTCACCCAAGCACGAAGACCGCCGTAAGGCACGTCCCCTCTCCCCGTATGCGGCGGGGAGAGGGCTATGGTGAGGGGCAGATCGAGAATGTTGTGCGGTCAGTTGACCTGAAGCCGCTTCATCTTGCGGTAAAGCGTGGCGCGGCTGATGCCGAGCAGATCGGCCGCCATGGAGACATTGCCGTTGGCGCGCGAGAGCACCCGTCGGAGCGCAGCACGCTCCGCATCGGGAAGCTCGCCGGCATCACCCGACGTATCTTCCCGCAGAAGGTCAGAGGCCGGAACTCCGGCGGCAATGCGTTTGTCGTCGAGATCCAGCCATTGCCGGGCTGCACGCGTTGCACCAAGCACGAGGTCGTCGCGGTCGACGGCGAGAAGCGCCGGCCCGGCGCGATCGACCGGGACCAGCACGATGCGCGCGCTGGCAAAGGCGCGACGGAAAAGGCCTGCCTCGATGCGCGCGGCCGCGTCGCGCACCGCCTGCGACAAGAGCGACATGGTCATTTCGGAGGCGTCCGAGCGGCAGGTGGAGATATCGATGGCCGCGGCCAACCGGCCGAGATGGTCGCGGATCGGCGCCGTGGTGCAGCTGAGGCCGATATTGCTGCTGAGGAAATGCTGGTCGCGCTGGATGACGACGGCGCGCTCGTCGGCGATCGCGGTGCCGATGCCGTTGGTGCCGACGCTTGCCTCGCTCCAGACCGTACCCGACCAGAGCCCGACATCGCGAAAATCGGCATCGTCGCCGACGGCGCCGCGGCGTTCCAGCGCCACGCCCTTGTCGTCAGTCAAAAGCAGGCAGCAGCCGGCCCGGCCGACGGTGGCGAACAGCCGGTCGAGTTCACCGCCCGCTTCCAGGATCAGCTCGGCCGACCTCTGCCGGGCAAGCTCGAACTCCGCGCCGGACAGTCTGAGCGGCTGACGCCCCTCCTCGGGTGCCAGCCCATGCAGCGTCATGCACCGGCGCCACGACGCGGCGATCGGCGAACTGGCAGCCGCCGACGGCTGGTGCGCAACCTTGTAGACATAGTCCGAATGTTCCCTGACGGCAGCCATCGGCTTCCTCCCTGAAAGCGTCGTCCGGCGAAATGTCGACACGGCCGATCTCCCAAGCAGGCCGCATCCACGGGGGCCACTATAGCCGTCGTTTTCCGCGAAGGTCCAGCCAGACGAAGGTTCGAGAGCCGGCGCCTGTCAACGAGCTTGATCGGTGGATCACGCCGCCGATATCGACAGAACGCCCGAATGTGCTACGCGAAAGGATCAAATTGCCGCGACTCAACCTCACAACAGCCGGTTGCCGCCATGCTTCGTGACTTTTCGCTCCAGAGCCTGTTCATGGGCCTGCTGATCGCCTTCGTCGGCTTCGCCAGTTCCTTTGCCGTCGTGCTGCATGGGCTCATCGGCGTCGGCGCCAGCGAAGCGCAGGCTGCCTCCGGGCTGATGGCGCTGTCGATCTCGATGGGCCTTTGCGCGATCGTCATCAGCGCCGTGACGCGGCTACCGGTCAGCATTGCCTGGTCGACGCCGGGCGCCGCATTGCTTGCGAGCGCCGGCATCGTCGAAGGTGGCTTTAATGCCGCTGTCGGCGCCTTTCTCGTCTGCGGCCTGCTCGTCGTCGTCGCCGGCCTCTGGAAACCGCTCGGCCGCCTGGTCTCCTCCATCCCGGCGCCGCTCGCCAATGCGATGCTGGCCGGCGTGCTGCTCAGCCTCTGCTTTGCCCCTGTCAAGGCGATCGCCTTCAATCCGCTTTTCGGCCTGCCGATTCTCATCGCCTGGGCACTCGTCGGCAGCATCAACAAGCTCTATGCAGTGCCCGCCGCGCTGATCGCCTTCGTGCTGGTCATCACCTTCGGCGTCGAAATCCCGGCCGGCGCCTTTTCCGCCCTCTCCTCGGCGCTGGTACCGACCGTGGAATTCGTGATGCCGCAGTTCAACGTCGCGGCCATGATCAGCATCGCCCTGCCGCTCTTCATCGTCACCATGGCCTCGCAGAACATTCCCGGCATCGCCGTGCTGAAGGTCAACGACTATCACCCGGAGCCGGGACCGCTGTTTGCGACGACCGGCGTCTTTTCGATGTTGAGCGCCCCCTTCGGCGGCCATGCGGTCAATCTGGCTGCAATCACGGCTGCCATGTGCGCCGGCGGCGATTCCCATCCGGATCGCAACCGGCGCTACTGGTCGGCGATCAATGCCGGTGCCTTCTACATCCTCTTCGGCCTGCTTGCCGGCGTCGTCACCACCTTCGTCAGCCTTGCGCCGTCGATTCTGATCGAGGCTGTGGCGGGCCTTGCCCTCGTCGGTGCCTTCGCCGGCTCCGCCATGGCCGCCTTTACGGCCCCGAAGACCCGCGAGGCGGCCGCAATCACCTTCCTGGTGACCGCGTCCGGCGTCAGCTTCGGCGGTGTTTCCGGCGCCTTCTGGGGGCTGATTGCCGGCGGTGCCATGCTGGCGCTCGCACGTTTCACCGGTAAAAAGAGCTGAAACCGCGGCAAAGCTTGCATTTGCGGGGGATCTCGTCTATGGAGCGCCCGTCCGCGTAGACACCCTTGGAGGCAACGCGGATGAAGTCCTTGCGGCTTCAGTTCTTCCGCATGGCGGTCGAACTCTCCAGCATTAGACACAGAAAGGTCTATCCATGAGCCACGCATCCTACGAGCTCAAGGCCGAGACGCGCGAACGGGTTGGTAAGGGGTCCTCCCGTGAACTTCGTCGCAACGGTCTTATCCCGGCTGTCATCTACGGTGACAAGCAGGCCCCCCTTTCCATCGCGCTCTCCACCAAGGAAGTGACGATGAAGATCCACGCCGGCGGTTTCATGACCACCGTCGCAACCATCGACGTCAACGGCGAAAAGATCCGCGTCCTGCCGAAGGACTACCAGCTGGATCCGGTCCGTGACTTCACGATGCATGTCGACTTCCTGCGCGTCTCCAAGGACAGCCAGGTTACCGTTGCAGTTCCGGTTCACTTCGAAAACGAAGAGAAGTCCCCGGGCCTCAAGGCTGGCGGCGTTCTCAACATCGTTCGTCACGACGTCGAACTCAACGTTTCGGCTAACGACATTCCGGAATTCCTGACCGTTGACCTCTCCGGTCTCAAGGTCGGCGACGCCATTCACATCTCCAACATCAAGCTGCCGAAGGGCGCGACCCCGGTTATCACCGACCGCGACTTCACCATTGCAACGATCGTTGCTCCGGCCGGTGGCGTGAAGGAAGAAGCCGAAGGCGAAGCAGAAGCCTGATTGGCCTCTGGGCGACCGGCGAAAGCCGGTCCCGCCGCACTTCATCGAAAGCCCGTCCCATTCGTTTGGGGCGGGCTTTTTGCATTGGCGGCTGCCCGCCGGCGCCCGGCCGCATCGATGCCGCGCCCCACGAATTATCATGAAGCGATTTCAGCAACATTTAAGATTTTGATGATGTTCTTCTGACGGGGAAAATGGGCTTGTCTGAAGAGAATCCTGATATGAGATGGGTGGCAGCTGCTTCTGAGGCGTGCATGCGATGATGCACTCCGTGGAGAACCGGTTTATTGCGATTGTCTGCGGCGCGATGCTCGTCTTCATTGCCCCGCTGCTTGCACTCTTTCTCAGCATCTCCAGCGATCGCATTGCACGCGAGCGCCTGCACAACATCGAACTGTTGATGGCCGCGAGCGCCGAGGCGCTCGGCAAGCCCATCTGGGACTTTGACAGTGACGCCATCAAGCACATCGCCCGTTCGCTGATAAACGGCACCGACATCCTCTCCGTCACCATCCGCGACCAATCCGGATCGATCCTCGCGCAGATGCCGCTGGGCGGCGTGTTGCCGAGCACCAAGGACCGGGTCCTCATCCTGCCCATTTCCTACCAGTCGGTCGATGGCATGAAAGAGGTCGGACGCATCGAAGTCAGAGTCCCGACGCCGGGTCTGCTGTCGCAATTCAGTAAGGACGAACTGGCGATTCTCGCCATCCTGCTTTTTGCGGTCGCGATCGTCTTTGCCGCTGCGCTCGTCGGCAATCGCTTTACGGTGATGCGCCCGCTGATGCGCCTGACCGCCGCGATCGAGGCTACGCGCCGGCTCGGGTCTCGCCACCGCGTCGACTGGACCTCCGACGATGAAATGGGCGCACTCGCCGCCAACTTCAACGAGATGCAGGATCGCCTCGAGCGCGAAGAGACCGAGCTGAAGAACGCCCATGAGCGCGTCACCGACATCTACAACCTGACGCCGGCGATGCTGTTTTCGCTGGATGTCGACGGGCGCCTGCTCGCCGTCAGCGACTATTGGCTGCTGGCCACCGGCTACAGCCGCGACGACGTCGTCGGGCGCGACTTCATCGATTTCGTCGATCCGCACTGGCACGAAACCTATCGCAGCCACGCCAAGACGATCGCCGTTGCCGATCATGCCATCCGCGAAGTGACCGTTCCCTTCCGCAAGGCGGATGGCGAAGCGATGACCGTGCTGATCCAGGAGACGAAGGCAACCGGCGAGAGCAGCCTGTCGCTCTCGGTCATGACCGACGTGACCGCGCTGAAGCAGGCGGAAAGCCGCAACCACACCCAGGCGATCACCGATCACCTGACCGGCCTGTTGAACCGCCAGGGTTTCGAGGCCGCGCTCGACGAGGCGATCACCGAGGCCGATCAATGCGGCATGCAGCTCGGCTGCCTGTTCATCGACCTCGACCGCTTCAAGTGGATCAACGACAATTTCGGCCATGCCGCCGGCGACGAAGTGCTGCGCCAGACGGTCGAGCTCATACAGGCCGCCCTGCCGCCCGGCGACATCATGGCCCGGCTCGGTGGCGACGAATTCGCCATCCTGCTTTCCGATCCGAACGCCGGGAACCTTGCGGCCGAGATCGGCGAGCGCATCATCACGGCGCTGCACGAACCGATGGCGATCGCCGGCAACGAGCTTTTCGTCAGCGCCAGCGTCGGCATCGCCGTCTACCCGACTCATGCCGAAAACGCCTCCGACCTGCTGCTGAAGGCGGACATGGCGATGTATGCGCGCAAGCACGACGGCAAGAATGGCCTGCAGGTGTTCGACGCCGGCATGCTCGACGCCTCGCGCGAGCGCCACGAGATCGAGCAGTGCATCGAAGCCGGCCTGAAGGACGATCACTTCGAAGCCTGGCTGCAACCGATCGTCAGCCTCGCCGACGGGCAGATCGCCGGCTTCGAGGCGCTGATGCGCCTCAACCACCCGGAAAAGGGCCTGATGGCGCCCGGCAAGATCATCGGCATCGCCGAAGAAACCGGCATGATCGCCCGCATCGGCGACCAGATCCTTGAAAAGGCAATCCGCCATCTGGCAGCGATCTCCGAGCTCGACGGCACCCAGAACACCTATCTCGCTGTCAACTTCTCACCGCTGCAGTTCGAACTGACACTGCCGCACAAGCTCGCGGCCCTGCTTCTGAAGCATCATATCTCGCCGGGCCGGATCGTCGTCGAGATCACCGAAGCGGTGCTGATGCTCGACAATCCGGAAGTTCACTCGGTGCTGAAGCAGCTCAACGAATTCGGCTGCCGCATCGCGCTCGACGATTTCGGCACCGGCTATTCGTCGCTGAGCTATCTCAACCGTTTCCCGGTCGATATCGTCAAGGTCGACCAGTCCTTCACCCGGTCGCTGAGCTCCGGCACCGCCGATATCCGCCGCAAGAGCCGCATGCTGATCAAGGGCATCCGCACGATCTCGCACCAGATGGGCTGCACCGTCGTTGCCGAAGGCATCGAGACGAAGGAACAGTGGCAGCTGCTGCGCAAGCTCGGCGTCGATTGCGGCCAGGGCTATCTCTTCAGCCGGCCGATGCCGGTCGACCGGATGCTGGCCATGCTCGAAAGCGACTCCGAGGCAAAAGCGGCTTCCGCACCCAGCATGCGGGCATGAGTTCACCCACCTGGTTCCCTGGGGCGCGGGAGAGCTTTGGGGCCTAAGGTCGAGCACAGGCCGGGGATAGAAAGAAGGATCCGTCGCAAGGCGGACGCAGAAGAGGAGGAAAAGATGTGAAGGCGCTGATCGCAGCATTATTCCTTGGTCTTGCAACGACGGCCGAGGCTCAGACGATCAAGTTCGTCACCGAGGAGTATCCGCCTTACAACTTTTCGACCGGGGCCGGCCCGAGCGGTGCGGCCGTCGACCAGGTCAAGCTCATCATGGAGCGCCTGAAGCTGCCCTATACGATCGAGGTTCTACCCTGGGCGCGGGCTTTCATGCTGGCCGAGACCGACCCCGCCTATTGTGTTTTCACCACCGGCCACGACGCCGAGCGCGACCGAAACTTCCAGTGGGTCGAGCCGCTGCTGATCGACCACATGGTCATGGTCCGGCAGGCCGGATCCGCCATCGCGCCGGCATCGCTGGAGGACGCGCACCAATATACCGTGGGCACGCAGCGCGAGGATTTTTCGGCGTCCTATCTCAAGGAGCACCGCTTCCCCAAGATCGACTATGCGGCCAATCTCGACTCCAGCCTGAAAAAGCTGCTCGCCGGCCGGGTCGATCTTTTGATGACGTCCGAGAAGACCTTCGAAAGCATGCGCAGCGAAGGCAAACCGATAGAGGCGGCGCTCGTGCTGGAAGGCAAGCTTTACGGCATCGCCTGCCATCGCGACTTTCCCCGCGATATCGTCGCCGCCATGCAATACGAACTCGACCGGCTGATCGGCAACGGCACCCAGGATGTGATCTTCAAGCAATATGGGCTCAAGCCCAATGCCAGCCTGCAGGCGGAGAAATAGGCGTTGACTTCCGGGGGGTGCGGTGTTTTTGGATGGCATCACCCCGAAATCATGAATGCGCAGCACCATGTTGATCATCGTAGGGCTTGGCAATCCAGGTTCGAAATACGCCGCCAACCGGCACAATATCGGCTTTATGGCGGTTGACGTCATTCACCGCCGGCACAGCTTTTCCTCCTGGTCGAAGAAGTTCAAGGCCGAGATCGCCGAGGGCGACATCGGCGGCGAGCGCGTCCTGTTGATGAAACCGCAGACCTACATGAACCTGTCCGGCGAAGCGGTCGGCGAGGCCATGCGCTTCTACAAGCTGCAGCCGAAGGACATCACCGTCATCTATGATGAACTCGACCTGCCGTCCGCCAAGGCGCGCATCAAGGTCGGCGGCGGCCATGGCGGGCACAATGGCATCAAGTCGATCGACGCCCATTGCGGCAAGGACTATCGCCGCATGCGGCTTGGCATCGGCCATCCCGGCGTCAAGGATCTGGTGCATGCCCATGTGCTCGGCGATTTCGCCAAGGCCGACCAGGCCTGGCTGGTGCCCCTGCTCGACGCCATCGCCGACAATGCCGACATGCTGGTGCGCGGCGAAGACAGCCAGCTCCTGAACAAGATCGCGCTTGCCACCGGCGGCAAGCCGGAGGCGGAAAAGGCTGAAGGCCCGAAGAAGCAGGGCGCGCAATCACATATCCGCCAGGCGCGCAATTCCGCCCAGCCGAAGAAGCTGCCGGCATCCGGCCCAATGGCCGACATGCTGAAGAAGATGTTCGGCTCGAAGAACGACTAGCTTCCCCAATCCGGAACGCGCCCTAGCTTGTGCAATCGAAACGGGTCAGATCGACCCGATGGCACAAGCCTGGAGCACGCCCGTGACCGACCCGGTGATTGACTGGCTTCTCGCATCGGATCCCGCAATTCGCTGGCAGGTGATGCGCGACCTGCTGGACGCCCCAGAGTCTCTATGGAAAGCCGAACGGGCCAAGGTGGAGACCGAAGGCTGGGGCGCCAGGCTTCTCTCGCATCAGGATGACGATGGGCAATGGGCGGCAGGCGCCTTCATTCCCGCCGGTTTCGACGCGCACGAGTGGACCGAGCACGGCCAGCCCTGGACGGCAACGTGCTTTTCGCTGTCGCAGCTGCGGGAGTTCGGTCTCGACCCTTCGTCCGATCGGGCCCGACGAACCGTCGACCTGATCGGCGCCAATTCGCGCTGGGACGAAGGCGGCCAGCCCTATTGGCAAGGCGAAGTCGAGGAGTGCATCAACGGCCGCACCGTTGCCGACGGCGCCTATTTCGGCGTCGACGTTTCGCGGATCGTCGACAGGCTCGTCGGCGAGGCCCAGGCCGATGGCGGCTGGAACTGCGAACGGGCAAACGGTTCGCTCCGGTCCTCCTTTGCCACCACCATCAACGTGCTCGAAGGCTTGCTTGCGTTCGAAAGGGCGACCGGTGGCACGCCACAGTCCAAGGCGGCGCGCCGGGCCGGCGAGGACTATCTGCTCAAGCGCCATCTCTTCCGCCGCCTGAGCACGGGCGAAGCCGCCGACAAACGCTTCCTGTGCCTCTGCCACCCGAGCCGCTGGCGATACGACATCCTGCGGGCGCTCGATTACTTTCGCGCCGCGACGCTCCTTTGCGGTGCGGCACCTGATCCACGGCTCAGCGAAGCGATCGGCCATCTGCGTTCGAGGCGGCTCGAAAACGGCGCATGGCCGCTCGACTGGCGCCCCGCCGGACGCGTGTGGTTCGACGTCGATGACGGGGTCGACGCCCCTTCGCGGTGGGTGACGCTCAAGGCGATGCGCGTGCTCAAATGGTGGGACGCCCACTTGCCGTGAAGGCGGCGCGCCTGAGCACAGTCCGTATCCATCCATCACCCGGGCCTATGGGCCGCCAGAAAGATCCGCACCGCCTCCGACGCATGGGCTCGGAGCACCTCCGGCGTCGGAATGGCGCTGTCTCCGAGCAGCATGGCGTCATTTACCGGCCCGCCCATGACCAGCCAGTTGAAGAACCCGCCGGCGACCTCGGCGTCCTTCACCCGAATGTCGCCCTTCTCGCCATAGCGCCTGAAGGCGACCGCCAGCCGCCGGATCGAGCGCATCGGCCCGCGCTCGTGCAGCGCTTCGCCAAGCTGCGGAAACCGCTCCACCTCGGCGATGACGAGACGGCGAACCTGCATCAGCCGCGGCGTCATCACGATCGTCAGCAACTGCGTGGCATAGTCGAGCAGGAAGTCCTCGATCCGCTCGTCGCCATCGGGATCGGCCACCTGCTCCTGGAATTCGTCGCCTGCTCCCCCCGTCATGCTGCGCACGACTTCGAGAAACAGCGCCTCCTTGTTCTGGAAATGGGAATAAACCGTCTGCTTCGACACCTCCGCCGTCGCGGCGATCTCGTCCATGTTGGTGCCGAGAAAGCCGTGCTTGAGAAAGAGATCACTGGCTGCAGCCACGATCAGTTTGCGGGTGCGCTCCATGCGCGTCTTTGCGCCGTTGCTCAAACCTGCCCTCCCCCTGCCGTATCTCACCAAATCACTTGGCTTACAGAATAGGCCAGTCGGATTGACAAATCAAACTGGACGGTCCAGTTTAGTTAGTGAAGTCGGATCAGGAGATGGCCATGGCCAAACCACAGGAAAGACATCGCATTGCCGCCTGCCGCTGCGGGTTAGTTGCCTTTGAAGCCGCCGGCGAGCCGATCGTCGGCGCCGCCTGCTACTGCACCAGTTGCCGCACCGCCGGCGAGCGTTTCGAGGCCTTGCCGGAGGCGTCGCCGGTCATGGAAGCCGACGGCTCGACGCGGTTTGCGCTCTACCGCAAGGACCGGATCCGCTGCGTCAGGGGCAGCGACCTTCTGCGCGAACACCGGCTGACGCCGGAAGCGCCGACGCGCCGGGTCATCGCCAGCTGCTGCAACTCGGCCATGTTCCTGGAATTCAAGGGCGGTCACTGGCTGAGCGTCTACAATCAGCGTTTTGCCCCGGACGAACAGCCGCCGCTCGAAATGCGCACGATGACGAAGGATCGCAAGGCCGGCGTCGAGTTTGCCGACACGCTGCCGAGCTACAAGACACATTCGGGCCGCTTCATGTGGCGGCTTTTGACCGCCTGGGCGGCGATGGGATTCAAGGCGCCGAAGATCGACTATGTGAAAGGCGAGGCCAATGGCATCCCAGGCTGAGAAGATCGAGATCGAAAACATCGTCTCGCCCGGCCACAAGTACCGCGTCGACCGGGTGAAATATGAGGCGATGCGTGAAGCCCTGTTCGCGGTGCTGCCGCCCTCAGCACCGGGCCTGACCGTGGCGGACGCGAAGGAGCAGCTGCTGCCGTTGCTGCCGCAGGACCTTTTCCCCGGCGGAGCGAAGGCGGGCTGGTGGCTAAAGGCTGTACAGCTCGATCTCGAAGCCAAGGGCACGATCGAGCGCGAAGCGAGCAAGCCGCTTCGCCTGCACAGGAAGCCATGAGGCAGGCCGATGGCCGCCGGGCATTTCCCCGGCCGCCGCCCATCATTCATGAGGCCTGCTAGTCCTCCGGCTCGGTGGTGAAAAGCAGCGGGAAACCCGCTTCCTTGGCGAGATCGGTTGCTTCCTTGGCCTTGGTTTCGGCGATGTCGCGGGCGCAGACGACCACCACGCAGCTCCCCATCTTGTGGGCCGTCATCATCACCCGGTAGCCCGCCTCCTCGCTCATATGGAACACGGCCTTGAGCACGCCGACGACGAACTCGCGCGGCGTGTAATCGTCATTGAGCAGCATGACCCTGTAAAGCTTCGGCCGATCGAGCTTCGGCTTCACCCTCACTTTGACTTTTCTGGCAACCTCGTTGTCACTCATCGGAACCACCCCGTTGATGACAGATTGGCCGGCACCACCGCGGGGCAGAACCGCCTCGGCGCACCGTCAGACGCACCGGCGCCGAAGGCGCACTATCCTACGGGCGCAGGTGCCGATCAAGCAAAAGCAAGCGCACGGACGCAGGCGGAGATCAGCGCCTCCCCCAATGGCCGACGAACATCGCTGCTGCTTCGTCATAGGAGCGGGCTTTTTCCAGCGCCGCCCTTGCCTCTTGCTTGCGCGCCAGCAGCGCATGGAAGAAGCAATGCACGAAAAGCGGGGCGTCCGCCCCCTCCGGCGAGCCGTCAGGCGCAACGTAGAGGGCCGCCCCTCCCTTTTTGACAAAGGCATCGCCATAGCGCTTGCCACCAGTCTCGCAGCAGGTGCTGAGCACGATCTTGCCGTCAAGCCTGGCATGTTCGGCGATAACGGCGGACGGCAGGCTGCCCTCGATCAGCATCGAGGTGTCGATTTCCTCGATGTATTCGCCAAAGACGAAGCCGTTCTCGTCGCCGTGGCCGGAAATGATCAGGTGCTGGTGAACGAGCTCGCCGCCGGCGAGCAAGGTCAGGAAATCGCCTGGTGTCCCCGGCAGATGCAGGGTGACGACGGCGCCCATGCTTTCGAGCGTCGCGCGCATCAACAGCGCCTCGAGTGTGTCGCCAATATCGACGACGGCAACCGGCACGCGCGGAAACAAGAACTTCTGGTCGATCAATGCGGGGCTCCTCAATTTCTTGGCCGCCGAACAGGGCCGGCGGAAATCCGAGCGCATATGCGGCCCGAAGAGCACGCGTTCAACGGCCTCGACCCCTTATTTACCGTGAACAGGGCCTGCGCCCTTGACCGGGGAGCGCCCTTCCCGCATAGCCACGCCAACGGAATTTTAAGATACGGACGAGACCCCATGGGCTTCAAATGCGGTATTGTCGGACTGCCGAACGTCGGCAAGTCCACGCTCTTCAACGCACTCACCAAGACGGCAGCGGCGCAAGCGGCCAACTATCCCTTCTGCACCATCGAGCCGAACACCGGCGAAGTGGCGGTGCCGGATCCGCGCATGCGCAAGCTGGCCGACATCGCGAAGTCGAAGGAAATCATCCCGACGCGCATCTCCTTCGTCGATATCGCCGGCCTGGTGCGCGGCGCATCGAAGGGCGAAGGCCTCGGCAACCAGTTCCTCGCCAACATCCGCGAAGTGGACGCCGTGGTTCACGTGCTGCGCTGCTTCGAGGATGACGACATCACCCACGTCGAAGGCCGCATCAATCCGGTCGCCGATGCCGAGACGATCGAGACCGAGCTGATGCTCGCCGATCTCGACAGCCTCGAGCGCCGCACCGAGCAGACCCGCAAGCGCGCCGGCGGCAAGGACAAGGATTCGATGGCACAGCTTCCGATCATGGAAGCCTCGCTGAAGCTTCTGCAGGACGGCAAGCCGGTCCGCACGCTGCTTTCGACGCTCGATGCCGAAGAACTGCGCATCCTGCAGGGCCTCAACCTCCTGACCGCCCATCCGGTTCTCTATGTCTGCAACGTCGCGGAAAGCGATGCCGTCGACGGCAACGAACACACGCGCGCGGTTGCCGAAATGGCCAAGGCGCAAGGGGCGGAAAGCGTCGTGATCTCCGCTGCCATCGAGTCGGAAGTGGCGCAGCTGCCGGAGGAAGAAGCCAAGGAGTTCCTGAGCGCGCTCGGTCTCGAAGAAGCCGGTCTCGACCGACTGATCCGTGCCGGCTACAAGCTGCTCGACCTCATCACCTATTTCACCGTCGGCCCCAAGGAAACGCGCGCCTGGACAATCCAGCGCGGCACCAAGGCTCCGCAGGCTGCCGGCGTCATCCACACCGACTTCGAGCGCGGCTTCATCCGCGCCAACACCATTGCCTTTGAAGACTACATCGCACTTGGCGGCGAAGTGGGCGCCAAGGAGGCCGGCAAGGCCCGCGACGAAGGCAAGGAATACGTCGTCCAGGACGGCGACGTCATCCACTTCCGCTTCAACACGTAAGACCTGTCGGTCTGATCCCGCACTCAAGGCGCGGGATCAGAGCGCATCAGAACTTGATACTACGGCGCGGCATGCAACCGCGCCGTTATCGTTTCCGGCAAGAGGTCGATGACCATGCGGCGCAGCCGCTGCCAGAAAATGCCGATGAACAAGACCGTTACCCCGACGACCGCAAGGGCGATGAAGACGTAACTGTCGAGCGATGCATTGGTCTTGCTCAGCACGGTCCAGATCGCGCCGCCCAGCGACAACAGCCCCGATGTGACGAAGGCGCGGCGGTCGATGACGAGCCCGACCAGCATGAACACGGCGACGATCACAATGGCGGAAGCGGCCTGATTGAAGCTCGCCTGTCCGTCCCACCACGTTGCACCGCCATTGACCAGGAACACCAGTCCCATCAGCGAGTAAAGCAGAGCCGGCGCGGCTGCGAGATGCAGCCAGAAGGCGATGTCCGAACGGGTGGTGAGCCGCTGCGGGTCCGAAACGTCGTAGCGCATGGCGATCGCGAAGACAGCCAGTGCCCCGACGAGCAGGGTCAATGGAAGCAGCAGGACGTAATCGGGGTTGGCCACGTCGATACCGAGGGCCCTCTCGAATGCGAGCAGGACCGCCACCACGCAGGTGAGCGCGATCGACAGCACCAGACCGGCCAGCGCAAGCGGAACGCGATAGCGCCAGTAGAACAGCGCCAGCGGGATCGGGAAGGTAGCAACGTAGACCAGGGTGAAGGTAAGCGGGTGCCAGGTGTCCTCATGATCGTCCACCAGCCACATCGACGTCATTGCGACCCAATGAACGAGCGCGAGCGTCAGCACCACCGAAGGCAGCGCCAGACGCTGGCGCCGCACGAGAATTTCCGCAAGCACGAGAATGACCGGCAGCGTTGCAAGCGGACCGGTCAGGCCCCACAGGCCGATGAGCACGACCACGATGCCGATGGTGATCAGGATGTCGTGAAAGCCTCTGATGAAGCGCGGCTGTTCGCTGTCTTCCGCCGCCCGCGCATCGAGCGCGGCGTCGGCCCTGTCGGCCGCGGCATCCGATGCCGCCGGTCCGAAACGGAAGCCGCGATCAGCCAGATAGACTTCGAGATCGCGCACCTGATGCGCGGATATGATGCCTTTTTCGGCTGCGCCCGCGAGCGCTCTGTTCAGTTCGGTCACGCGCTTTCCTCAGTCAAGACACGAGCGGATGGGACGGATTATCAGCTGGTTGCATGGACAAGAGCCAAGCGCAACCGCGAAACGTCGCGAGCGACCTGCGATGTTGCGCATCTCCGCTCAAATCGATTCCGCTTCCGGAGATTATGCAGTAGGTAATGCGGCAACAAATCAGACGGGACAAGGCAAGCATGCTCTACTTCGAGGATTTTTCCGAAGGCCGGCGGTTCGACTACAAGCCGGTCGAGATGAAGCCACCGGAGATGATCGCGTTTGCCAGCGAATTCGATCAGCAGCCGATGCACCTCGACGAGGAAGCGGGAAAACGCAGCATTCTTGGTGGTCTCGCCGCCTCCGGCTGGCACACCAGCGCCATCGGCATGCGCATGATGCTCGACGCCTTCATGGGAAACTCCACGTCCCAGGGCTCGCCCGGCATCGATTTCATGGATTGGAGGAGGCCGGTCATTGCCGGCGACGTGCTCTCGGGCTTCAGCATTGTGCTGGAGGCGCGCCGTTCGAGGTCGAAACCCGATCTCGGCATCGTCAAATTCCGAAACGAAATCAATAACCAGGCCGGTGAACCCGTGGCGGTTTCCGAATGCTCGGTTCTCTTTCGCTGCCGCGACAAGGGCAAAGCCTGATGATGACGATGGAAGAATTCTACGCGGCCAAGAGCCGGACCGTGATCGGCAGCCTGACCTTTACGGCCGAGGACATCATCCGGTTTGCCACCGACTTCGACCCCCAACCCTTCCATCTCGATGCGGAAGCGGCGCGGCATTCGCTGTTTGGCGGCCTTTGTGCCTCGGGCTGGCATACCTGCGCCGGGTGGATGCAGTGCTTCGTCAAGTTCTGGCGAAACGAGCAGCGGCGACTTGCCGCCGAAGGCCTGAAGGCGCCGAACCTCGGCCCCTCGCCCGGATTTCGTGACCTGAAATGGCTGAAGCCCGTCTATGCCGACGACACGGTCACCTACTTCGTCACGTTTCTTGAAAGCCGGTCGCTTGCTTCAAAGCCCGGCTGGCGGGTCAACACGATCCTGTGCGAAGGCGAAAACCAGCACGGCGAGGCGGTGATCCGTTTCGAGAGCAAGGTCATCGAGTTCGTCTAACCGGACGAAACCGGCCAAACACCATCATTTCTTAAAATCGCCTTTCGCCGGGTGTACACTCTCGGGATAAAGGTTGCGCGCCCTTGGCCGCGCCCAAGCGGCTTGCGGGCAGCGACCATTGCTAGCGGAGGAGCGGCTATGGAAAAAACCCACGCCCGCGAACTGGCGGACGAATATCTGCGTCTTGGCGGTCACCGTCGCGTCGTCATCGATGATAACGAAACATCGGTGAGAAGCTGGGAAGACGAGCCGCCGGAAGCCGAAAAATTCTGGCTCGCCGAAGTGGAGACATTGTCGCCGGCAGCCCAGCGCGAAGTGCAATTGATGCTGCGGACGATCAACCGCATGTAGGCCAAAGGAAGGGCGCGGTTCCCGCACCCATCCCGCAACGACCAATCAGTGGCCCTCGAACTCGATCAGCGTGCGGACATTGACGCCGAGCGCTTCGAGTTTCTTGCGCCCACCGAGTTCAGGCAGGTCGATGACGAAACAGGCGGCGACGATCTCGGCGCCCATCTGCTTCAAGAGCTTGGTGGCCGCTTCCGCCGTGCCGCCGGTCGCGATCAGGTCGTCGACCAGGATCACCTTTTCGCCTGGCTGGATCGCATCCTTGTGCATCTCCATCTCGTCGACGCCGTATTCCAGGCTGTAGGCGATACGTACGGTGTCGTGCGGCAGCTTGCCCTTCTTGCGGATCGGCACAAAGCCCGACGAGAGTTGATGCGCGATCGCACCACCGAGGATGAAGCCACGCGCCTCGATGCCGGCGATCTTGTCGATCTTGGTGCCGGCATAGGGATGCACCAGTTCGTCGATCGCGCGGCGGAAGGCGCGCGGATTGCCGAGCAACGTGGTGATATCGCGAAACATCACGCCCGGCTTCGGATAGTCAGGAATGTTCCGGATGGCGGCAATCAGTTCCGATTGAACGGTGGAGGTCATGGGCAAAAGGGCCTTTGCGTCTCTTGTTACCGCAAACCCATAACACCATCGGCCCGCTTGTCTATAACGGTTTCTTGTCGCGCGTTCGGTGGGAACAATTGGCCGTGCCGGGGGTTGATGCTACTCTGACCGTGCGGTCGCCCGACCGGCGCGCCGCGCTCTCGCATCAAACTTACACAGGGAAGGAAGCAACCATGCGCCTGTTTGAATGCGGTTCCCTCGTCCCGGGTTGCGAATGGCACACCCGAGCCGACAACGATGCCGAAATCGTGCGCCGCGTCGTCGACCACATGCGTGAAACGCATGGCGAGACCGTCATCCGCGAAAACATGATCGACAACATCAAGGCCCGGATCACCGACGAGTCCAAGGCGGCCTAGCCGTCCGGCCAAGGCGGCTTAAGCCGTCCGGCCAAGGCGGCCTGATCAGGACGGCTGCACCATGGCTTCGAGCCGGGCGACGAGGTTTGCCCGGTCGAGATTGAAGTTGCGCTCGATCCAGAGATTTTCGAGTTCGCCGAGGATTTCCCCCACACGCGGGCCGGCCGGCACGCCGGCCTTCAGCACGTCACCGCCATTCAGCGGGAAGCTTGGCCGCTTGAAGGCCTCGGCCCGTGCCAGGAGCCGCCGCAGCGAAGCGGTCTCGGACAAAAACGCCGGGTCGCCTTCCGACTTGCGCCGCGCTGTTGAGAGCACCAGTCGCAGTCTTACGACGATCCCTTCCACGCCATGACGATAGAGCAACCGATCGAATGCCGTGTCGACGATCGTCGCCGGGACCGCAGGCGCCTTCGCCCAGCGGCTGAAATAGGCAGCCTCCGCCTTCGAGACACGCAGACGCTCTGCCATCGCCTCCAGACGCTCCTCATCCGGCGGCACGATCGCGGAAAGGCGCAGAAGCGGGTCCGGCTTCCAGCCGAAGGCCCGCTCGGCGGCAACGAGTTCCGGGATTGCGTCGATGCCCCATTTCTCGGTTTCCGGCAGGATTTCGGTGAGCACGCCGGCCTGGCGCATCCAGAGCAGCGCGCGGCCGGGATCATCGGCCGAAAGCAATTTCTTCGTTTCCGCCCAGACCCGCTCGGCCGAAAGCGTTGCAAGCTTCGAGCGCGCACGGGCACAGGCACGCAAGCCGTCGGCATCCGGCCGGCCGCGGCCGTAATGGGCGAAGAAGCGGAAGAAGCGCAGGATGCGCAGATAGTCCTCGGCGACACGCTCGCTGGCATCGCCGATGAAGCGCAGCGTCCGCGTTTCGATGTCGGCGAGCCCCCCGACATCGTCGAAGACGTCGCCGCGGTCGTTGGCGTAGAGTGCGTTGATGGTGAAGTCCCGCCGCTCGGCATCGGCCTTCCAGTCGGTGCCGAAGGCCACTTCCGCACGGCGGCCATCGGTCGCAACGTCACGGCGAAGCGTCGTGACCTCATAGGGCGTGCCGTCGATGACGAGCGTCACCGTGCCATGGTCGATGCCGGTCGGCACCACCTTGATGCCGGCCGCCTTCGCCCGCTCGGCGACTTCGTCGGGGCGCCAGGTGGTCGCCATGTCGATATCGCCGGCCGGCAAGCCCATCAAGCTGTTGCGCACTGCGCCGCCGACAACCCGGACTTCGCCGCCGTCGACATTGAGCACATCGAAAACGCGACGCAGAGAAGGCGTCGAGAACCAGCCTTCGCCAGCAACCGAGGTCATGCATAAAGCCTTTCATAGAGCATGCGCAGAATTCCGGCGGTGATACCCCAGATGTTGCGGCCGCCATAGGGCATCCGGTAGAAATGCCGTTCCTCGCCCTGCCAGTGGCCACTGCCGCGATCGTGATTGCCGGGGTTCATCAGGAACGACAGCGGCACCTCGAAGACGCTTTCGACCTCTTCCGGGTTGGGCACGAGCTCGAAACCCGGCTTGACCACCGCCAGCACCGGGGTGATGCGGAAACCGGACATGGCCATGTAATGCGGAAGCCGGCCAATGGTTTCGACGAAGCGCGGATCGAGCCCGATCTCTTCCTGCGCCTCGCGCAACGCCGCCACTTCGACCGACCGGTCTTCGGGGTCCACGGCACCGCCCGGAAAGGCGACCTGGCCGGAATGCTTGCGCAGGCTGGTGGTGCGCTGCGTCAAGATAACCGTCGCATCGTCGCCATCATCAACAACAGGCACCAGGACCGCGGCATCCTTGAGCTTCAGCGTCTCCAGATAGGGCACGATGCCCGGATTGAGCAGGAAGTCGCCGTGCTCGCGCCAGGAGGTCTCGATCGGCCCACCCATCTGGGTCAGCGCCCGACGACGAAACTCGTCGGCTGAGAAGGGATGCGCATTCATCGGGAAAGCGCTTCCAGCTCGGCTGCCGGCATGATCGGGAAGACCGCACCGCCCGAGCGCACGCAGAACATCTCCGTGCCGTCGATCGCAACCGTCTCGCCGAGCTCGACGATGTCATACATGACCGGCCGCGACACCAGGGCTTCCAGCCGCCCTCGCACATGCAGGTAAGGCTTCAGCTCGCGGTTCTCGCCATGGATGACGAAGCGCAGCGGATGCTCCGGCCCGGCTTCGACCACGTCGCCGACATTGGTGCGGAAGGTCAGGACCTGCCCCTCCTCCCCCTCGGTCACGCTCATCTCGACGGCGACAAAAGGCGCATCGACGATGCGGATGCCGACCTTTTCCACAGGCGTGACGAGATAGGTGCGCCCATCCTCGTCCTTGCGCAAAACGGTGGAAAACAGCCGCACCAAGGGCTGCCGGCCAATCGGCGTGCCCAGATAGAACCAGGTTCCGTCGGCGCGGATCTCCATGTCGATGTCACCGCAAAACGGCGGATTCCAGCGGTCCACCGGTGGCAGGCCGCGCGCTTTTTCGCCGGTCTGCCCGGCGGCACGCGCAATCAGGGCCGCCAGTCCGGCCGCATCGCCGGTTTGCTGAATTTCGGCTTCTGCCATTGTTCCGTCCCGTTTGACCTCGATTTTGCATCGAGACCTTTGATATCTCACGAGATAGTGCGTCGGCGCCGACTTGTCAGCCGTGCGGCAGGGTCTAAATTGGATTTTGGCGACTGAAATCCAGGCTACCGCATGATTCCTTGAATCGGGATCGATGTAAGGACAGGCGTCATGCGGCGGCTCAATATTACAGCGAGCCTGGCGCGCTCTATAAGGACGCGCGGCGCTGTAGGGGCGATTCGGTTTAACAACGGGCGACCGGGGAGTATGACCATGAGTGTGATGAAGGGCGCGGCTGACGCGATCGACGAGAAGGCGATTGTCGCTGCGGCCGAAAGTGCGCTGGGTGAAATCGCCCGGGTGCGTGCGGAAGTCGGCAAAGTCATCTTCGGCCAGGAAAGCGTCGTCGAGCAGACCCTGCTCGCGGTGCTCTCCGGCGGTCACGCGCTGCTCGTCGGCGTTCCCGGCCTTGCCAAGACGAAGCTCGTCGCCACGCTCGGCACCGTGCTGGGGCTCGATTCCAGCCGCGTACAGTTCACGCCCGACCTGATGCCGTCGGATATTCTCGGTTCCGAAGTGATGGACCAGGACGGGGCCGGCCATCGCTCGTTCCGCTTCATTCCCGGCCCCATCTTCACGCAGTTGCTGATGGCCGACGAAATCAACCGCGCCTCGCCGCGCACCCAATCGGCACTGTTGCAGGCCATGCAGGAGTACCACATCACGGTTGCCGGCGCCCGCAAGGACCTGCCGGCGCCCTTCCATGTGCTCGCGACCCAGAACCCTCTGGAGCAGGAAGGCACCTATCCCCTGCCCGAGGCGCAGCTCGACCGCTTCCTGATGCAGGTCGACGTCGGCTATCCGGACCTCACGGCCGAGCGGCAGATCCTGCTCGAAACCACAGGTGTCGGCGAAGCGACCGCCCACCCGGTCATCGATGCCGCCCGGCTGCTGCAGATCCAGAGCCTCATCCGCCAGATGCCGGTCGGCGAAAAGGTGGTCGACGCGATCCTTTCGCTGGTGCGCTCCGCCCGTCCGGGCAACGGTAATGCCGCGACCGACAAGAACGTCGCCTGGGGTCCAGGCCCGCGCGCCGGCCAGGCGCTGATGCTCTGCGCCCGTGCCCGCGCGCTCTACGACGGCCGTCTGGCGCCTTCGATCGACGATATCCTGGCGCTGGCCGAACCGGTGCTTCAGCACCGCATGGCGCTGACCTTCGCCGCCCGCGCCGAAGGCATGACCGTGCGCGACGTCGTCGCCGATCTGGTGAAGCAGGCCAGAGGCTGACGCATGGCCACCGTCGGGCACATAGTCTCGCGTACTCCCGCCAGTGAAGTGCTTTCACGAGCGCAGCAGCGCGCCATGCTCGTACCCGATTGCCTGGTCGAGGCGCGACGGATCGCCAACACCGTAATTTCCGGCTGGCATGGCCGGCGCAAGCGCGGCATCGGCGAGAATTTCTGGCAGTTCCGGCCCTATTCGGACGGCGAGAGCATGTCGCGCATCGACTGGCGGCGTTCTGCCCGTGACGACCATACCTACGTGCGCGACCGCGAATGGGAAGCCGCCCACACCATCTGGCTGTGGGCCGATCTTTCGCCGTCGATGATGTACAAGTCGAAGCTCGGCACCGTGTCCAAGGAGAGCCGTGCGCTGGTACTGATGCTGGCGCTCGCCGAAATCCTCGCGCGCTCGGGCGAGCGCATCGGCTGCCCGGGCATCATGGAGCCGGTCTCGGCGCGCAACGCCGCCGAACGGCTGGCGGCCGCCATCATGCTGAGCCCACTTGCCGAGGGCCTGCCGGAAACCGGAATGATCCGCAGCGCCAGCGACCTCGTGCTGATCGGCGATTTTCTCGATCCTGCCGAAAAGATCATGGACCGCCTCGGCCCGCTGGCCAGACGCGGCCTGCGCGGCCATGTGGTCGAGATCGCCGACCCGGCCGAAGAAGTGTTTCCCTATTCCGGCCGGACCGAATTCACCGACCCGGAGACCGGCGAGAAGCTGACCGCCGGCCGCGCCGAAGTGCTGCGTGAAGACTATCAGCGCGCCTATATTGGCCGCCGCGACACGCTGGGCGTGACGCTGCGCCATCTCGGCTGGACCTTCACCCCGCACAAGACCGACCGGCCCGCCTCCGAGGCGCTCGTCGCCGTGCACACCTATCTCTCCGGCATGCCGGGACGCGCGACCCACGGAGGCCAGCTATGAGCGGCCTCGCCTTCCTCTTCACCAATCCGGCCATCCTTGCCGCCCTGGTTGCCCTGCCGGTCATCTGGTGGCTGCTGCGCATGACGCCGCCAAGGCCGTCGGCCGAAGTCTTCCCGCCGCTGCGCATCCTCGCGTCGGTGATGAAGCGTGAGGAGACCCCGGCGCAAAGCCCGTGGTGGCTGACGCTGTTGCGCATGCTGATGGCCGCCGCCCTTATCCTTGCGATCGCCGATCCGGTGATCAACCCGCGGCAGAACACGCTTTCGTCAGCCGGTCCGCTTGCCCTCGTCATCGACAATAGCTGGGCGACGGTCTCCGACTGGAACCAGCGGGTCGAAGCCGCCGGTGCGCTGATCGACGACGCGGAAGCCAAGGAGCTTCCCGTTTCGATCGTCTTTACCACCGACCGCCAGCACGACGCGACGCCCGCTTCCGCCGCCGCGGCGCGCGACCGCCTGGCCGCCGCCCAGCCGCAACCGCTGCCGGCCGACCGAGAGCGGGCACTCGCTGCCATGAAGGCCGCGCTTGCCGGCTCTCCGCCCGGCACCCTCGCCTTCCTCAGCGACGGCATCGAAGCGTCGAATGGCGGGACGATGCAGCAGATCGCAGAGCTCGGCGCTACGAATGTCCGCCGGGTCGAGGGCAATGCGGAAAGCGCCATCGCACTGACGGCAGCGACCAACGAAAACGACGGAATGCGGGTTACCGCCTCGCGCCTGCCGCTCGGCGAGCCACGCGCCTATTACGTGCTTGCCCGTGACATTCGCGGCACGGCGATCGCCGAGGGCGAGCTTCGCTTCGCGACGGGCGCCACCACGGCGGATGCCTTGCTGAAGGCGCCCTTCGAGCTGCGCAACGACTTCGCACGTCTGACGATCGAGGGCCAGGCGACGGCCGGCGGCCTGCACTTGCTCGATGACGGCAACCGCCGCCGCCGGGTCGCGCTGCTCAGCGGCGAGGTTCATCAGTCGCAGCCGCTGCTTTCGCCGCTCTACTACATCAAGCGCGCGCTCGAGCCGCATGCCGACCTGATCGAACCCCGCGAAGAGGCGGTCGGGAAGGCAATCGCCGAGCTTCTGGCGCAAAATCCGTCGATCCTCGTCATGGCCGACGTCGGCCGTTTGCCGGACGAAAGCTACCCGCTGGTCACGCGCTGGCTGGAAAATGGCGGCATGCTGGTGCGCTTCGCCGGCCCGAGGCTCGCCGGCGCGCCCGCCGACGACCCGCTCGTACCGGTCGTGCTCCGGCAGGGCGAGCGTACGCTCGACGGCGCGCTTTCCTGGTCGGAACCGCAGCCGCTTGCCGATTATCCGTCCTCGAGCCCCTTTGCCGGACTGGAACGCCCGCGTGACGTCCTGGTAAAGCGCCAGGTGCTGGCGCAACCGACACCCGATCTCACGGAGCGGACCTGGGCCAACCTCGCCGACGGCACACCGCTGGTGACGACCGCCGAGCGCGGCCGCGGCCGCATCGTGCTCTTCCACGTGAGCGCCGATCCGAACTGGTCGAACCTGCCGATCTCCGGCTCGTTCGTCGACATGCTGCGCCGCTCCATCCAGCTGTCGCGCGCCGGCGGCGTTGCCGGCGATCAGCCAAGCAAGGCGCAGACGTTGCCCCCCTATCGCCTGGTGAGCGCCCGCGGCGAACTGACCGGCGACACCGGCAGCGCTCGACCGCTCGAAATCGCACCCGGCATCGCGCCCACCGTTTCCGCCGACACGCCCCCCGGCCTCTACGGCTCGGAGGAAGGTTTCGTCGCCAACAATCTGCTGCCTGACGGCGGCAAGCTCACCCCGATTACAGGCAATCTCGTCGGAGCGCGGGCCGAAGGACTGGAGGGCGCCCGGCCCTTCTCGATCCGACCCTACCTCTTCGGGCTGGCGCTGGCGCTCTTCGTCCTCGATACGCTGATCGTTCTCTACATGGCCGGCGGTCTCGCCGGGCTGCGCCGGCGCGCAGGGCGCGGCGCCGCGGCCGCGGCACTGGTCGCAACCCTTGGCCTTGCGACGCTCGGCCTTGTAGCCGCTCTCGCCCCGGCGATCGCACATGCGCAGGACAGCCAGCCGAGCGACGAGCAGACGTTGCAGCGGCTGGACACGACCCATCTCGCCTATGTCATCACCGGCGAGCAGGAGGTCGACCGCCTCTCCGAACAGGGCCTCATCGGCCTCAGCAACTATCTGACCTACCGGACGGCGCTCGAACCCGGAGCGCCCGTCGGCGTCGACCTCGAACAGGACGAGCTGGCCTTCTACCCGATCATCTACTGGCCGGTTTCGGCCACCGCTCCGATGCCAAGCAGCCGGGTCATGAGCCGGATCGACGCCTATATGCGCAACGGCGGCACCGTTCTCTTCGACACGCGCGACCAGTTTTCCTCGCTGACACCGTCGGACGCCGGCGACAGTCCCAACGTGCAGCGCCTGCAGGCGATGCTGAGCGGGCTCGACATTCCGCCGCTGGAGCCGGTGCCCTCCGACCACGTGCTGACGAAGGCCTTCTATCTGCTTTCGAACTTCCCCGGGCGCTATGCGGAAAGCCAGCTCTGGGTCGAGGCCGCCCCCAATGACGACGAAGACCGCAGCAATCGCCCCGTGCGCGGCGGCGACGGCGTCACGCCGATCATGATCACCGGCAACGATTTTGCCGGTGCCTGGGCCGTTGACGTCAACGGCGCGCCGCTCTTGCCGACAGTGCCGCCGGACGAGATGCAGCGCGAATATGCCTACCGCGCCGGCGTCAACATCATGATGTATATGCTGACGGGCAACTACAAGGCCGATCAGGTTCACGTGCCGGACCTTCTGCAAAGGCTTGGACAGTGAGGGCCGATCGATGACCTATGGCTTTGCCCCGCTGATCCCGTGGATCTACTTCGTCCCGCTGCTCGCAATCGCGGCGCTGTTCATCGCCTATGGCCTCTGGCAGAAGGTGCGCGGCGCCTGGCTGCGCCTGGCCGCACTCGCAGCGCTCGGACTGGCGATCGCCAACCCCTCCATTTTCGTGGAGCTGCGCGATCCGCTCTCGACCATCGTCGCCGTCGTCGTCGACCGCAGCCAGAGCCAGCAGAACGGCGACCGCACCGCGCAGACCGATCGCGCCGTCGAGGGCCTGAAGGAACGGCTGGCGGCCATACCGCTGATCGAGCCGCGGATCATCGAGGCAAACACCGATCCGGCAGATGTCTCACCGTCGACCAATCTCTTTGGCGCGCTTGCCTCCTCGCTGTCTGACGTTCCCCCGGCGCGCATCGGCGGCGCCATTTTCGTCACCGATGGCCAGATCCACGATGTGCCCGATGTCGCTCGCGCGCTCGGTTTCGACGCGCCCGTGCACGGGCTGATCACCGGCAAGCCCGATGAATTCGACCGGCGTGTCGAACTGATCAACCCGCCGCGCTTCGGCATTGTCGGCGAGGAACAGAAGCTCTCGTTCCGGGTGGTCGACGACGGGGCGGCACCCGGCGGCAGCGCCGAAGTCACGATCCGCCTCAACGGCAACGAGATCGCCCGCGAGAGGGCCGAGCCCGGCACGGACGTCCCGTTCGCCTTCAACGTTCCGCGCGGCGGCAACAACGTGCTCGAATTTGCCGTCGATGCCGTTCCGGGCGAAGTGACGACGGCCAACAACCGCGCGGTCCACGTGCTCGACGGCATTCGCGAGAACCTGCGCGTGCTCTTGGTCTCCGGCGAGCCGCATGCCGGCGAACGCGCCTGGCGCAACCTCTTGAAATCCGATGCGGCCGTCGATCTCGTACATTTCACCATTCTGCGTCCGCAGGAAAAGCAGGACGGCACACCGATCAACGAGCTATCGCTGATCGCCTTTCCGACGCGCGAACTCTTCGTCGACAAGATCAACGAGTTCGATCTGATCATCCTCGACCGCTACCAGCACCGCGGTCTGTTGCCGATCCTCTACTACGACAACATCGCGCAATATGTGGAGAACGGTGGCGCGCTGCTGATCGCGGCAGGTCCCGAACATGCCGGCGACGATTCGATTGCAGCGACACCGCTTGAGGCAGTGCTGCCGGCCGCGCCGACGGGCGTCATGAACGAAAAGGCCTTCTTCCCGCGCCTGTCGGAGGAAGGAAAGAAGCATCCGGTGACCCGGGGTCTGGAAGGCTCCGACAGCGAGCCGCCGCATTGGGGCCGCTGGTTCCGCACCGTCGACGTCAACCGACCGCAGGGCCATACGGTCATGGAAGCGGCCGACGGCAAACCGCTGCTGGTGCTCAACCGTGTCGGCAAGGGCCGCGTCGCCATGCTGCTCTCCGATCAGGGCTGGCTCTGGGCTCGCGGCTTCGAAGGCGGCGGACCCCACGTTTCGCTCTATCGGCGCACCGCCCATTGGCTGATGCAAGAGCCCTCGCTCGAAGAAGAGGCGCTGACGGCACGCGCACGCGGCCGGACACTCGAAATCACCCGCCAGACGATCGATGGCGATCCGGGTCCGGTGACGCTGGTCGCTCCCTCCGGCGGGAAGCAGGACGTCAAGCTGACCGAACGCCAGCCGGGCCTCTACTCGGCCGAAGTCGCCACCACGGAAACCGGGCTCTTCGAGATGTCGAACGGCGAGCTCACGGCTCTTGCCCATGTCGGCGACCCCAACGCTCCGGAATTCAAGGCCGCGATCTCGACCGAGGACAAGCTGCGTCCCTGGGCGGAAAAGACCAAGGGCATCGTGCGGCGCCTCGCAAGTGCCGATGGACCGCTCGACCTGCCCACGGTTCTGCCGGTCAGGGGCTCGATCCGAGCGGCAGACGACCAGCGGCTCTCGATCCGCATGACCGACGAAACCGTGCTGAAGGGCGTCAATTCAGTGCCGCTGTTTACCGGCTTCCTTGGTCTTGCGGCGCTGCTGCTGCTGATTTCCGCCACCTGGTATCGCGAGGGACGATGAGCGACAGCACCATCGTCGTCAGCGACCTTCGCGACGCACCGCATTTCTTCGATGCCGTGGCCGACCGCGTCTGGCGCGCCTGGTGGGAGCCGCACGGCTTCCCGCTGGAACACATTACCGGCCTGCTTCAGGCGAGCCTTGCCGACGATGCCGAGCCGCTGTGTCTGGTGGCGCATGCCGGCGACCGTTTCGTCGGCACCGCCTCGGTCATCGCCTCCGATCTTGAGGAGCGACCGGATCTCACGCCGTGGGTTGCTGCCGTCTGGGTCGATCCGCCGTTCCGCGGGGCAGGTATCGGCGGCGACATCGTGCTGAAGGCAGCGCAGGCGGCGTTCGATACCGGCGCCGAAGCCGTGCATCTTTGCGCCCTCTCGGGCAAGCGCGCCTTCTACGAGCGTCTCGGCTGGCAGCTCGACGAGACGGATGTCGGCGAAGACCGCCTGGATGTCTTCAGCATGCGCCGTGTCGAAAGGTAAAGGCTGATGTTCGTCGTCACCGACGCCCCGCCGCCCGAGGCGATCGAAGCAATCGGCAACGGTCTTGCAGCCTTCAACGCCGCCGACGTCGGCCCGTCGGAGCGACGCCCCCTCGCCGTCCTTGTCGGCGGCCCCGAGGCACAGGGAGCCCGCGGCGGCCTGAACGGCTACACCGGCTGGGGCTGGCTATTCGTGCAATGGCTGTGGTTACCGGAAGATCTTCGCGGACAGGGGCTTGCCGGCAAGTTGCTCCAGGCGGCCGAGGACGAAGCGCGCAATCGCGGCTGCCACAGCGCCTGGATCGACACCTTCAACCCGCGGGCCCTGCGCGCCTACGAGCGTCAGGGCTATGCGGCCTTCGGTGAACTGCCGGATTTCCCTGTTGGCCGAACCCGGGTGTTTCTGAAGAAATCGCTCGTCGCGCGATAAGGTCCGGAATCAGACGGCAAGCGGTAACGCAATCGGCTCCGCCTGCATCAGCCTATCATCCCGCCAGGCGATAACGCCGGCAAGTCCGGCATGCACACCCTCTGCCATCGGCACGACGAGCACCCGCGCCGGGTCGACCGGCCCAGGGAACTCGAGTGCCGCGTAACGCACCTTCTCGAAGCCGAGCGGCTGGTAATAGGGCGGATCGCCGACAAGGATCACCGCGTGTGAGCCCTTGCGCCGCGCCGCCTCGACCGCGATACGCACCAATTCCCGGCCGATGCCCTGGTTCTTGTGCGACGGCCTGACGGCGAGCGGTCCGAGCAGGTGGCCCTTGATCGAGCCCGCCATGACCGGCGTCATCCGGACCGATGCGATCGTCTCGCCATTGTCGGCGCAGATGAAGGACAGCGACCGGTCATGCGGCCCCTGCTCGCGGATGCGCGCGGCCGCCCGGGCAAACCGGCCGGGGCCGAAAGCTTCTTCGTTGATGATTTCGATGGCTGCGTCATGGGACGCGTCTTCGGTCAGATAGACGAGATCGTGCTTTTTCATGAGATCGAGAAACCAGGCATGCGAACAGACATAGGGATGGCTTCGCCCGATGAGGGCGTTGGCAGCATCAGCGTCGTCGCAGGTTTCCCGAGAACATCATCTGTGCGGATTCTTCCAGACACGAAAAAAGTTGTGAAATCGCCGATAGCAGAAATTTGCCCTCTGTCAAAGCCTAAAACGCACTGTTCCGATTTCGCCACCTATCGAATGTCGCTGGAAGCGCTATCTATTGACGCAACGATCACGAAGGAGTTTGTCCGATGGGCAGGTTGGTAGATGGCGTCTGGCAGGACGTCTGGTACGACACGGTGGCAACGAACGGCCACTTCAAGCGCAGCGCTTCGCAGTTCCGCAACTGGGTGACGGCGGACGGATCGGCCGGCCCGAGCGGCGACGCCGGCTTCAAGGCCGAGGCCGATCGCTATCACCTCTATGTTTCGCTCGCCTGTCCATGGGCCCATCGTACGCTGATCTTCCGCAAGCTGAAAAAGCTCGAGGACCTGATCTCCGTTTCCGTGGTCGATCCGCTGATGCTCACCCAGGGCTGGGAATTCAAGGACGGCGGCATCGGCACCGGCGATCATCTCTTCGGCTCGAAGGCGCTGTGGCAGGTCTATACCCGCGCCGATGCCAACTATTCCGGCCGCGTGACCGTGCCCGTCCTCTGGGACAAGAAGCAGAACACCATCGTTTCGAATGAATCCTCCGAGATCATCCGGATGTTCAACTCCGCCTTCGATGGCCTGACCGGCTCGACGCTCGATTTCTATCCGGAAGAGCTGCGCGGCGAGATCGATGCGATGAACACCGACGTCTACAATGACGTCAACAACGGCGTCTACAAGGCAGGCTTTGCCACCACGCAATCCGCCTACGAGGAAAGTGTGACGGCACTCTTTGCCCGGCTGGACAAGCTGGAAGAGCGCCTCGGCTCGCACCGTTACCTCACCGGCAGCCGCCTCACCGAGGCCGACTGGCGGCTATTCACGACGCTGGTGCGCTTCGATCCTGTCTATGTCGGCCATTTCAAGTGCAACATCCGCCGGATCGCCGACTATCCGAACCTCCAAGGGTATCTGCGGGAACTCTATCAGGTGCCGGGCGTGGCCGAGACGGTCGACATGCGCCACATCAAGGAGCACTACTACCGCAGCCACACGACCATCAACCCGACCGGCGTCGTGCCGGTGGGCCCGGTGCTCGACCTCACCGCCCCGCACGGCCGCGAGGCGCTGTAACACTGCACTGAAAGGGCAATCGATCGCTACCAGTAGCGATCGATTGCGATGCCGCCGGCAAGTTCCGCAAGCCGGCGGCGTGTTGCCGGCGTGGTGTCGTCAGGCAGCGCGTCCAGTGCGAAGAAGCCACTTTCGGAAATCTCGAGATCGGGCGTTTTCGGCGCGCTCTGGCTGACACCGTCACAGCGGTAGAAGACGACGTGGTCGCGGCGGCTCGTGCGCCTGTTGTAGTAGACCTGGATGAGCACCGGCGGCGCCGAAACTTCGAGGTTCCCCTCCTCGCGCAACTCCCGCAGCAAGCCGTCGATCGAGGCCTCGTCGCGGTCGAGCCCTCCGCCCGGCAGGTGCCAGCCCGGCAGGTAGGAGTGGCGGACGAGGAAAACGCGGCCCTCGCCATCGAAACAGGCCGCCCGCACACCCATCGTCATGCCACGCGCAACAGCGTAGTAGCCATGCGCAAGCCACATCAGCAGCCGGAGATACCAGCGCCGCATCTCCGGTGGCCGATCTTGTTCCAGGCGTTTTTTCCTTCCTCGTCCCGGCCACACGCGATTCATCGGGCGACCTGATTCCCCTCGGCCGGAATATGCGCTAGACGGGGTCGATGTTCAAACTCGCCCATATTTCCGACGTCCACCTCGGGCCCTTGCCCGAGCTATCCCTCAGGGAACTCGCTTCCAAGCGCATCACCGGTTTCGTCAACTGGCATCGCAACCGCAGCCGCCATCTCTTCACCGGTACGCTCGACACCCTGCTGGCCGACATCGAGAAGAAGGATCCGGACCATCTGGCGATGACGGGCGATCTCGTCAATCTCGCCTCCTCGCTCGAGATCAAGGCGGTCACCGAATGGCTGGAGGATGCGGGCAAGCCGGAAAACATCTCCGTCGTTCCGGGCAACCACGACGCCTATGTTCCGGGCGCCTACGAGAAGACCACCCGTGCCTGGTATCCCTATATGCGCGGCGACGATGCGCCGGCGCATTGGCATGACCGGCACCGCTGCTTTCCCTACATGCGCGTGCGCGGCCCGGTGGCGCTGATCGGCTGCTCGACCGCCGTTGCGACCCCGCCCTTTGCCGCCAGCGGCTATTTCGGCCAGCGCCAGGCCCGCGCCACCGTCAATCTGCTGAGACAAGCCGGCGAAGCCGGGCTCTTTCGCATCGTCATGATCCACCATCCGCCGATCCGCGGCGCAACCTCGATGCACAAGCGCATGATCGGCATTCGCCGCTTTGCTGCGACGATCTCGTCCGGCGGCGCCGAACTCGTGATCCACGGCCACACGCACCTCAACACTGTCTATTGGCTGAAGGGCCAGCATGCCCCTGTCCCGGTTGTCGGCATCGCCTCGGCCTCGCAAGGTCCTGGCGGCCACAAGCCGCCGGCAGCCTACAACCTGTTCACCGTCGCCGGTGAAGCCGGAAACTGGCACCTGACGCGCGAGCGCTACGCCCTGAACGACGATGCCACCACGGTGTCGCTCGCCGAAACCACACGCTTCTAGCCGAACGCAGCCTCCCTCTGCAGAAAATTCATCGCCCGGCGAATAAACCCCGGCCCTGCTGCGTCATACTCCGGTCCGCCGCCGCATGGCAGCGCGCCCGCCTCTGCGCGAATGCAGGACACGCAGTCGTTTGAAACAGCGCGAGGCTTTCGCGGTCATGCGCCAGCAATGGGAGATGGCATGATGAACCACAAGAACCTCGTTTTCGCCCTGTTTGCCGCCGGGGCAACCAGCTTCATGGCGCATGCGGTGATGGCCGCCGGCGAGGATACGAGCGAACCGCCGAAGAAAACCAAGACGACCAGCGAATGCACCGACGGCAAGGTATGGGACGCCAAGAAAAAGGCCTGCGTTGACGCCAAGAAGAGCGACCTTGGCGACGATATCCTGTTCCAGGCTGCCCGCGAACTCGCCTATGCCGGCCAGTATGAAAATTCGATCAGGGTGCTCGGCGCCGTCAAGGACCAGCAGAGCGCCCGGGTGCTCAACTACCTCGGCTATGCCAACCGCAAGGCCGGGCGCATGGAACTCGGCATGCAGTACTACAAACGCGCGCTCCAGGCCGACGAGAACTACATCCTCGCCCGCTCCTACATGGGCCAGGCGCTGATCGAACAGGGCCGCGTCGAGGAAGCGCGTGTGCAACTCGTCGAGATCCGCGACCGCGGCGGCGAAAACACCTGGGCTTACCGCGCCTTGCTGCAGTCGCTCGGCGGCGTCCGCCAGTACTGACCGGGCGGTAACATGGACGGGCGGCGCCAGGCGCCGCCTCGATCCGACGTTCCACGGACACGGACTGGGACGCTAGGTTTTCTTCGACCCGCTTGCCGCCGGCCCGTTCTTTTTGGGCTCGCTTGCCTTGGCTGCATTTCCCTTCGCCCCGCCTGCTGAGGGACCGCTTCCCGTCGTGTCGTCAGCAATCGACTTTGCCTCGTTCTTCTTCTCCGACCATTCCGGCGGCAGGCCGAGCGCGCCGCCGGCGATGCCGCCGAGACCGGATCCCTTGCCGAACACGGCGCAATCCGGATCGGTGGGTTTGCCGGTGACCGCATAGGCGACGCTGTTCTTGACGTTCTTCATCGACGGCAGCTCAAAATCGGACTTCATCGGGTCACCCGATTTTTCGAGCAGCGCACTGAAGTCGCTTGAGAAGTCGCCTGCAAGCTCGAAGGCGTCGGCAGCCGTCGAGGCGCGGGACCCGTTGGTGAGGATGTTGGCGCCACGCGCCCATGCCAGCCCGGCGATCTGCTTGCCCATCGGGTCGAATGCCTCCGCCTCGACCGCGAGACTTCCAAGGCCGATGGGAATGCGCGGAACCGGGATCGGAGCGACGGCCGAGGTGACAGTCGACACGCCGGCGACGACTGCATTGGTCGATTTGACCTTGCTGATCACGGAGCGCACCGCCATGTCGGCGGGCTTGGAGATCGGCACGACGTCGAATTGCTCGCTCAGGGCTTCGCAGAGCGACCGGTCGATCGCCGTGGCCACCAGCTTCTTTTGCGGATCCCCGAGCTTGTCGAGATCCGCGGTGGCGGCAAAGGTCGTCGGGATCACATGCACCGTCTTGACGTTCTTGGTGGCAGCAGAATCCACCCGGTACTTCGTCTTGGTCACCATCCCGTCGCTGGCAACGAAATCCTTGTAGGAGGATAGAGACCCCGTTTCCATGACCTGGGCGCTCTGGCAGGCGGCGAGCCCCGCAAACAAAGGCACCAGCGCAGCCGTGCGAATGACGGCCGCACCTCCCCGAATGCGGCGTCCGCCACAATGTCTCCCGACAAACCTGACAATACTCATGCCATTGCGATGCTGTGCGTTCATTGGCGTGTCCCCGACGTCGACCTGCAGTTGTGCATGAGGTCCGGCCAGATTCGGGCCGAACTTTGACGCGATCTCCGGCCACCATTGCAGTTAACGGTAACGAAGCGCGTGATTAACGGCCGCGGGCAAGCGAAAGCTTTTTGGGAAAAGGCGCCATGAAGCAGCAGAATTTGCTTTCCGTTCCGGGACTTCCCTTGCAGACTAAGGAGCAAATGTTTCATATCATCCGCTTGTGCGCAGCACGGCGAATAAATGCATGATCCGGCACGTTTCATTGGAAGAGAAATGCGTCCAGCGGCAGAAACGAAGGACTTCAGACGCGACTTGGTCAGCCTGCTGCCCAAATTGCGCCGTTTCGCGATGACGCTGACGCGCAATGCCAATGACGCCGACGACCTCGTCCAGGAAGCCTGCGAGCGCGCGATCACCCGCAGCCACCTCTGGAACGGAGAGGGCCGGCTGGAAAGCTGGGTCTACGCGATGACGCGCAATCTCTGGGTCGACGAAATCCGCAAGCGCAAGGTTCGCACCGGCAGCGGCACCGTCGATGCGCTCGGACATGACGAACTCAGCATCGAGCCGTCGGCCGAAAAAGCCGTCTACGCCAATCAGTTGCAGAAGATGATCCTGTCGATGCCCGAGGGGCTGGCGAGCGTATTCCTGCTGGTCAATGTCGAAGGCCACAGCTATCGCGAGACCGCCGATATCCTGGGCATTCCGATCGGCACCGTCATGAGCAGACTGTCGACCGCGCGCCTCAGGCTCGCGGCGATGATCTCAGAGAATACCGAAAGGAGGGCCTGACCGTTGCAACAGACAAGGGGTCAAGCGCTCGAAGTGCGCCTTTCTGCCTATATCGACGGCGAGATCGGCGAAGCTGAACGAACCGAACTCGACGCGATTCTCGCCCGCGACGAGGACGCAAAGGCATTGTTCGAGAGGCTGAAGGCCGGCAGCAGCTTCGGCGATACCGCCTTCGAAGATTTCCTGCACGATCCCGTGCCGCTCGCTCTTGTCCGGCAAATCAAGCAGGGTCCAGGGGTCAATCCGAAGACCGAGCGGATTGCGGCAACGACGACCACTGTCCGGCACGCGCGGGTCTGGCCGCGCATGCTTGCCGCATCGGTGGCCCTGCTGCTGCTCGGCGGCGGCGCCGGCTTCATCGTCGGGACGGCGAACACCGGGAGCGAGCCGACCAAGCTCGCCGCGGCGCGTGGCTGGCTCGACGACATCGCCGACTATCACCGCATCTATTCGCGGCAGAAGGAGCATCTGGTCGAGGTCCCGGCGACAGAGGGACCGAAGATCGAGACCTGGCTTGCCGCAAGCGTCGGCGTTCCCTTCAAGGTCCCGCAGCTTTCCGGCAAGGGCCTGACCTTCGAGGGCGCGCGGCTGCTCGTCGCCAACGGCAAGCCCGTGGCGCAGCTCGTCTACCGAAGCACCGAAGGCGAAATCTTCGCGATCTGTTTCCTCAAGAACACCACCGGCCCGCAGGCGGAGCAGTTCGACGAGAGCATCCGCGACGATCTCGGCATGGTCTCCTGGCAGCGAGGCGGCGCCTCTTTCGTGCTCGTCGGCCCGTCTTCCCATGTCGGCATCCAGGACATCGCCGAAGCCGTCGCCGCGACGATCTGAGATCGACGGCATTCCCCTACCCCTGAAACGAAAAGGCCGCGCCGGGTTTCCCCGACGCGGCTTCATTCGTAACGCTGAAGTGTGTCAGCCGCGCTTCATCTCGAGTACGCGGTTTGCCGCCGAAACGATCGCTTCGAGCGAGGCGGCAACGATGTTGGTGTTGATACCGGCGCCGAACAGCTTGCCACCCGGGTGCTCCATCTCGACATAGGCGATCGCGGCTGCGTTCGAGCCGTGCTGCAGCGAGTGCTCGGAGTAATCCGCAACCGAGAGGTCGATGCCGAGATAGATCGACAGCGCATTGATGAAGCCGTCGATCGGGCCGGTGCCCTTGCCTTCGATGCGCTTGACCTCGCCATTGTCGGTGATCTCGGCCGCCACCACGCGCACGCCCTTGTGCTCGCCCACCGGATAAGTGTGATGGTCGACGAACTTGATGCGCCCGCCCGGCTGCTCGACGTAGCGCTCGATGAAGCGCTCGTAGATGCGCTTGGACGGCAGCTCCTTGCCTTCCTCGTCGGTGATGCGCTGGATGTCCTCGCGGAACTCGACCTGGAGGTTGCGCGGCAGGTTGATGCCGTAGTCTTCCTGCAGGATGTAGGCGATGCCGCCCTTGCCCGACTGCGAGTTGATGCGGATGATCGCCTCGTAGGAGCGGCCGACGTCACGCGGATCGATCGGCAGGTACGGCACTTCCCAGAGCGGCTTGTTGGCGGTCTTGATTGCCTTCATGCCCTTGTTGATCGCATCCTGGTGCGAGCCGGAGAAGGCCGTGTAGACCAGTTCGCCGACATAAGGATGGCGCTCGGGAATGACCATCTGGTTGGAGTATTCGTAGACTTCCTTGATCCGCTCGATATCGGAGCAGTCGAGCTGCGGATCGACGCCCTGCGTGAACATGTTCAGCGCCAGCGTCACGACATCGACGTTGCCGGTGCGCTCGCCATTGCCGAACAGCGTGCCTTCGACGCGGTCGGCGCCGGCCATCAGGCCCAATTCGGTGGCGGCGATGCCGGTGCCGCGGTCGTTGTGCGGGTGCAGCGAGATGATCAGGCTTTCGCGGTTGTCGAGGTTGCGGCACATCCATTCGATCTGGTCGGCATAGATGTTCGGCGTCGCCATCTCGACGGTCGAGGGCAGGTTCAGGATCAGCTTGTTGTCTGGCGTCGGCTTGACGATCTCGGTGACCGCGTTGCAGATCTCCAAGGCCACTTCGAGTTCGGTGCCGGTAAAGCTTTCCGGCGAATACTCGAAGCGGTAGCCGCCGCCGGCCTTGGCCGCCATGTCGGTGATCATCTTGGCGGCGTCGGTCGCAATCTGCTTGATGCCGCGCACGTCCTTGGCAAACACCACACGGCGCTGCAGTTCACTCGTCGAATTGTAGAAATGCACGATCGGTTGGTGCGCACCTTCCAGCGCTTCGAAGGTGCGGGTGATCAACTCGGGCCGGCACTGCACCAGCACCTGCAGCGACACATCCTTGGCGACATTGCCTTCCTCGATGCACCAGCGGGCAAAATCGAAATCGGTCTGCGAGGCCGAGGGGAAGCCAATTTCGATTTCCTTGAAGCCCATGTCGAGCAGCAGCTGGAACATGCGGGCCTTGCGATCGTGCCCCATCGGGTCGACCAGCGACTGGTTGCCGTCGCGCAGGTCGACCGAGCACCAGATCGGTGCCTTGGTGATCGTCTTCGACGGCCAGGTACGGTCGGTGAGCGCGATCTGCGGATAGGCCTGGTACTTCACCGCCGCTTCCGGCATGCCAATCTTAACGGGATGGGATTTCTGGATCATTGCAGCTTCTCTTCATCACTGGACGTCCTGGCCGCCTTGCCATACCCGATCGGGGATCGGATTGCGATGGCTAATGCCGCGCCGAACGCGCCTTTATCCTAAAACACTTGATGGGGTCGAGGAGCATCCGCCGGCGTGGCTTTTCGGCCGCCGGGCGCTCCTCAGCGAACCCGGCAACCGCGAGTAAGGCCGAGAAGAAGAAGCGAGGCGAAGGCGCGCGACGGCGCACGATTGGTATCGTGTCCGGCGGGGATCGAGGCGATCCGATATGCGTCAGCCTTGGTCATGCTCAAAGCCTATACACGGCTTGCCAGAGTGGAGCAAGCCACGCGATGGCGAGGATCACCGCAAAAAGAAAAGGGCACCGGCAAAATGCCGATGCCCTCCAAGCCCTTGACTGGCTTGCGAACTCAGATGTCCGCAGCAGACGAGATGATCCGCGAAACGAGCCCATAGGACTTCGCTTCCTCAGCGGAAAGCCAGTAATCGCGGTCCGTGTCCTTGGCGATCTTCTCGACCGGCTGGCCGGTTGCGTCGGCGAAGATCTTGTTCAGGCGATCGTTCATCTTGATGATTTCGCGTGCCTGGATCTCGATGTCCGACGCCATGCCGCGGGTGCCGCCCGACGGTTGGTGAAGCAGGAAGCGGGTGTTCGGCAGGCAAATGCGACGCTCCTTGGGAGCGCCGACAAAGATCAGCGCGCCGGCGGAAGCGACCCAGCCGGTGCCGATGGTCCAGACCTTCGGCTTCACGAACTTGATCATGTCGTGGATGCTGTCGCCCGATTCGACATGGCCGCCCGGCGAATTGACGAAGATGCGGATGTCTTCGTCGCTGGCGGCGGCAAGCGCCACGAGCTGCGAGCAGACCTTCTGCGCCAGTTCCTGATTGATCGACCCGTAGATGAAAATCGAACGCGACTTGAAAAGGTTCGCCTCCGTTTCCTTGCCGAGCGGCAATTCGGTCTTCTTGTCGTCCTCGTCGTCGTTCATCATCCGTTTTTCTCCGGCATCTCATGAAGTCTTCAGTCAAAGTCAGATAATGCGACTCGACGCCGAAGACAATGCAACAAACCGAAGCGGCGACAAAGCAGCAAGGTCGACTATGCTTATGGTAAAAACACCTACCGCCAAATGCCGTATAGACAGGGGGACGGAGGCCAATAAGATCGGTCGCGTCAAACACTCAAGAGTGGGGCCAGCCTCCCAGGTCCCGCCCATCCATGGGGACACGCATGAACAGACGCATCCTGATCGCCACTGCCGCGCTGATAGCCTCCGCCGCACCCGCCTTCGCCCATCTCAATCCGGCAGAGCACGGCTCGTTTGCCGCCGGCTTCTCGCATCCGCTGTTCGGACTTGACCATATCCTCGTCATGGTCGCCGTCGGCCTCTGGGCGGCGCAGATCGGCGGCCGGGCGCTCGTTGTCGTGCCGGCGGCCTTCGTCGCGATGATGGCAGCGGGCTTCGCGCTGGCGGTTGCCGGTGTCGGCCTGCCCTTCGTCGAGCCGGCGATCCTCGCCTCGGTGGTGGCGCTCGGCCTGCTTGTTGCCATGGCGGTGCGGCTCGACACGGCGGCATCCGCTGCGATCGTTGGCGTCTTCGCCCTCTTCCACGGCCATGCCCATGGCGGCGAACTCGGCAGCGCCGGGGCGCTTGCCTTCTCGGTCGGCTTCATCCTCGCCACCGCCGCGCTGCATGTGGCCGGCATCGGCCTCGGCATCGCCCTTCAGCGCCTCTCCGGCGGCGGCCTGCTTGCCCGCCTCCTCGGCGGTCTCACGGCTCTGGCCGGCGCTGCCTTGATCTTCGGCTGAAATCAAACGGGCATGCAGCACGGACGAATTATCTTTCTGAACGGCACGTCGAGTGCCGGAAAGTCAACGCTGGCAAAGGCGCTCCGGGAAATCCTCCCGGAGCCCTTTTGTTTCTATGCCTCCGACCAGCTTGCCGACGCCGGATTTCGGGTCCTTAGGCGCGGCATGCATCCTGGAATGCGCGGCGAGCGTGCGAGGTTCTTCGACGGATTTCATCGCTCGATCGCAGCCTTCGCCGAGGCCGGCAACGACCTGATCGTCGAGCACATCGTCGAGGAGAAAAGCTGGTCCGACGATATCAGAAGGCAAACCGCGCATCTGGACACCTTCTGGGTCGGAGTGCACGCGCCGATCGAAGACCTGGAGCGTCGCGAGCGCGAGCGCGGCGACCGCACGATCGGCGAAGCCCGCTTTCACCTGAAGACGCACGATTACTGCGCCTACGACCTAGAAGTGGACACGCGCGACCCGACCGATCAGATCGCCGCGCGCATCGTTGACGCCTGGCTCAAACGCCAGTCACTCAGACCGTAGCGGGGGGATCTCCCGCTTTAGCCGCGACCGCGATAGGTCGGCACGCCCTGGTCGGGCAGCCACAGGCCCTCGGGCGGCTTGCCGGTCTGCCAGAAGACGTCGATCGGGATGCCGCCGCGCGGATACCAATAGGCGCCGATGCGAAGCCAGCGTGGCTGAAGCAACGACACCAGCCGTTGGGCGATCTCGATGGTGCAATCTTCGTGGAATGCGCCGTGGTTACGGAAGGAATGCAGGAACAGCTTCAGCGACTTCGATTCCACCAGCCATTCGTCCGGCACATATTCGATGACGATATGGGCGAAATCCGGCTGGCCGGTCATCGGGCAGAGCGAGGTGAATTCCGGCGCGGTGAAGCGCACCAGATAGTCCTTGCCCTTGTTGCCGCTCGGGACCCGCTCCAGCACCGCGTCTTCCGGGCTCTGCGGCAGGTCGACCTTTGCGCCCAGTTGCGAAAGGCCGGATACGTCAGTCTTGCTCATTTGCCTGTTGCTCCATGAGAACATCCGCGCGTGGGTGCGGTCGACGCTGGCCTCTGCCCTCGCCGACCCGCTCCATTTGCGGCCCTTAAATCAGAACTGCCTCAAGAAGGAAACCTCGTCACGGTTGAAGTGCCGTCGACCTTGAATCAGTGGCGCCCGACCGTCGTCTTGACGCGCACACCATGCGCCTTCTCACCTTCGGGCTCCACATGGATCGCGATCTTGGCACCGGGATGCACGTCCCGGATCGCATCCTCGATCCGGTCGCAGATGTCATGCGCCTCGCCGACCGGCATCAACTCCGGCACGACCATGTGGAAATCGACGAAGATCGCCGGACCGGCCTGACGGGTCTTCAGATCGTGCACGCCGAGCGAACCCGCGGCGTTGGCGGCGATCGCCTGTTTGATCGCTTCTTCTTCCTCACCCGAGACGGCCCGGTCCATCAGCCCGTCGATCGAGCGCGAGATCACCATCCAGCCCTGGTAAAGAATGTTGCAGGCGACAATGACGGCCAGCAGCGGATCAAGGATCGCGTAGCCGGTGGCGATCGCAAGCACGAGGCCGACGAGAACGCCGATCGAGGTGACGACGTCCGACAGGATGTGGTGGCCGTCGGCGCTGAGTGCCGGCGAGCGGTGCTTGCGGCCGGCGGTGATCAGCACATAGGCCCAGATGGCGTTGATGACGCCGGCGACGAAGTTGATCGCCAGGCCCAGAGCCGGTGCTTCCATCAACACTGGCGCCATCATTGCCGGCACCGCCTCCCAGACGATGAGCAGTGCCGCAACGACGATCAGAACGCCTTCGATAACGGCCGAGAAATACTCCGCCTTGTGGTGACCGAAGGGGTGGCCGGCGTCGGCCGGCTTGGAAGCATAGCCGATCATCAGATAGGCGATGACCGCCGCGATCACGTTGACGGTCGACTCCAGCCCGTCGGAGAGAAGCGCGATCGAGCCTGTCAGCCACCAGGCAAGCAGCTTCAGGCCGAGCACAGCGAGCGAGAGCGGTATGCCCCAGAAAGCAAGGCGGAGCACGGTGCGGTTTTCGGTTCCAGTCGTCATTGTCATTCCTCGTGCAGATGCAAACGAGTTGCAAACGCAAGCCCATTCAAACGCAAAACCGCCCGCGCGAATTTTCGCGCAGGCGGTCGATGGACAAGCATATGCTGGATTAAGCGGCGCTTGTCAAAGATTGGATCGGCCGGTTCCGGTTTCTCCGCAGGCAATCGCCTCGAAAGGCAGAGCACCGGCTTCGATCTCCGCATCACCGGCGGCCTTATCGCCCCTGCCGATGAAGAAGAATACCACGGCCGCAGTTGCGACAGTGATGCCGGTCAAAACCAGAAGCAGGACGCTGAACGCGTCGCCATAGGCCTGCAGCAGCGCGGCGTGCGATGTCTCAGGGGCAAGCTGCATCGCCGCGGGCAGATTGCCGGTGACGATGCGCTGCGCCATGGGAGCCGCAGTGGCGCCGGCTTCCGATCCGAGGTTCCAGGCCGTAAGCGCGGAGAGGATGGCGGTCACGATCGCCAGCGCAATGCCCTCCCCGGCCACGCGCGTGGTGCTGAAGATGCCCGTCGCCATCCCGGCGCGCTCCTTCGGCACGACACTGACCGCAAGCCCGTCCATCAGCCCCCAAGGCAAGCTGATGCCGAGACCGATCATCATCAGTGGTGCAAGCAGCGTGGCCGGCCCGGACCCCGCCGGAAACAGACTGAGCCAGAGGAGCCCGGCCGCCGAGATCAGCAAGCCCACACCGCAGATAACCGCCGGCGTGAACCAGCGCGTCAGAAGGCCCGCCGCGATCGGCAGGATCAGAAGCGGCGCGGACATGGCGATCATCATCTGCCCGCCCGCGACGGCGCTCATGCCTTCGATACCGATGAAGCGGACCGGAAGCAGGATGAGCAGCACCACGAAGCCGTAGGCGGGGGCTGCCGCCAGCAATTGCACGCCGACAAAACGCGGATATCGAAACAGCGTCAGATCCAGCATCGGCCGCGCGACCGAACGCTCGATCCGCCAGAAGGCCAGGAAGAAGAACACCGATGCCGCGAGCATCGCGAGCACGAGCGGATGGCTCCAGCCGCTTTCCGGACCCTGCAGAATGCCGAAGGTGAGTGCGGTGAGCGCCGCCGTGAAACTTGCCGCTCCCTTCCAGTCGAGGCCAGCAGCGTCCGGATCGCGCGTTTCCCGCAGGAAGACCGCACCGAGTGCCAGAGACAGGCCGGCGAGCGCCACGACCAGGACGAAGATCGCCCGCCAGCCGAAGGCCTCGACCATCAGGCCGGAGGCGATCGGCCCAAAGGCAAGGCCGACACCGAAGCTGGCGCCGACCAGGCTGAAGGCCCGGAGCCGCTCGTTCTCGTCGAATTCCTGCGCAAGCGAAGCCATACCGCCGGCAAAGGCGGCGGCTGCCCCAATACCCTGAAGCGCTCTCAGGGCATCGAACCATAGGATATCCCGAGCGAAGGCGAGCCCGGCCGAAAACAGCAGGAAGGCCGCAAGACCGCCCAGGAACACGCGTTTGCGACCGAAACTGTCGGCAAGCGCACCGGCCGCCATCAGCGAACTGCCAAAGGTCAGCATGAAGGCGTTGGTGACCCAGTTGAGGGCAACTGGATCGGCGCCGAGGCTGCGACTGATCGACGGCAGCGCCACCGCCGGTCCGGTGAAGGTGAGCGGCATTGCCGCCGCGGCGCAACAGACCGCAAGAAGGACGAGCCGGCGCCCGCGTGGTTCTTGAATTTCGGTTCTCATTCCCCGTTCCATCCGTTCGAGCAAAGGGGATACCCGCGCAGGCCCGGTAGGACCTTGCGTCTTGAGGTCGGCACTTGCCGGGTATCGATTGACGAATGCAGGATAGTTTCGACATAATTCGATGAGAACGGCATCAACGCTCCGATCATACCGGAACAAAACGCTCGAATGGAGGTAGCATGGATCGCTTGAGCGGCTTGACCGCCTTCGTCCGCACCGCCGACCTCGGCAGTTTCGTCGCGGCCGGTCGCGTGCTCGGCCTGTCCGCTTCCGCGGTCGGAAAGGCTGTTACCACTCTCGAACGAGAACTCGGCGTCCGCCTGCTGCAGCGCTCGACCCGTAGTATCCGCTTGACCGAGGAGGGACGCCTCTTTCACGAGCGCTGCCGCCGCATCCTCGATGATCTCGATGACGCCGAGGCGTCATTGGCGGACGCCGTGGCGACGCCGCGCGGTCGGCTGCGCGTCAGCGTGCCGATCGTCAGCTACCACCTGCTGTTGCCGGTGCTGCCGGCGTTCGTACGGCGTTATCCCGAAATCGAACTCGACCTCGACTTCAACGACCGCATCGTCGACCTGATCGACGAGGAAGTGGATGTCGCGATCCGCAGCGGCGTGCTGCCGGATTCACGACTGATGACGCGCGCGCTCAGGCCGTTCCAGCTTCTGCTCTGCGCTGCTCCGTCATACCTTCGAGAGCATGGCAGGCCCGAATGCCCCCGCGACCTCGAAGGACACCATGCGGTTCGCTTCCGCTTTCCCAACAGCCGCAAGCTGCAGGAATGGCCGATCACGCTGCCGCCTGAGGGAAAGGAGCCGCGCCTCAAGACCGTGCTGAACTGCAACAACATGGAAGCGCTCGGCGGCGCCGTGCTTAGCGGCCTCGGCATCGGCTGCCTGCCGGACTTTCTCGCCCGCCACCATCTTCGCGACGGCAGACTGCACACAGTGCTCGACGCCCATCTCGACGCGCCCGGACAGTTCCACCTGCTGTGGCCGTCGAACCGTCACCTCTCCCCCAAGGTCCGCGTCTTCGTCGATTTTCTGAGCGAGCGACTGTTTGCCGATCGCTGCGAGAATGTGCCGGCCATTCAGGCGGCACAGTAGGAACAGAAAGGGCCGCCTCCACGGTGGAAGCGGCACCTTGTCTTCGCCAACATCTGCTCCATCCCGGAATAGGGGATTGCCGGGCTAATCAGGCGGCCTTGATCTTGGCGCGCTTGGCGAGGTGCGCCACGACGTTCTCGATCATCCGCATGCCGGCGTCGCCGCCGAGCGTCATGATCGATTCCGGATGGAACTGCACCGCCGCCACCGGCTCCTTCGTGTGCTCGATGCCCATAATCGTGCCATCTTCGCTTTCGGCGGTGATCATGAACTCCGCGGGCAGGCTCGCCGGATCGGCAAAGATCGAATGGTAACGACCGACGGTCACTTCCTTGCCGAGGCCGGAGAAGACGATGCCCGGCTCCAGCACGCGGATGCGCGACGGCTTGCCGTGCATCGGGATCGCGAGTTGGCGGAGATCCCCGCCGTAGGCTTCGGCAAGCGCCTGCAGCCCGAGGCAGACGCCGAAGATCGGCAGGTCGCGCGCCCGCGCCTTCTTGATCGTCGCCTTGCAGTCGAAATCCTTGGGATTGCCAGGTCCGGGCGAAAGCACGACGAGATCCGGCTTCACCCGATCGAAGATCTCCTCGGCGACCGGCGAGCGCACCGTCGTGACGGTTGCCCCCGTCTGGCGGAAATAGTTCGCAAGCGTATGGACGAAGCTGTCCTCGTGATCGACCAAGAGGATGTTGACGCCGGCGCCAACGGCGGCAACGTCGCGACCGGCCTTGCCGGCATTGGCGGATCTCGCATCGCGAATGGCAGCGATCATGGCGGAGGCCTTCAGTTCGGTTTCGGCTTCTTCTTCTTCCGGATTTGAATCGTAGAGCAGCGTCGCCCCTGCCCTCACCTCGGCGATACCGTCCTTGATGCGGATCGTGCGCAGCGTCAGGCCCGTGTTCATGTCGCCATTGAAGCCGACCATGCCGATCGCGCCACCATACCATGCGCGCGGGCTCTTCTCATGGCTTTCGATGAAGCGCATGGCCCAGAGCTTCGGCGCACCGGTGACGGTCACCGCCCAGGCGTGGCTGAGGAAGCCGTCGAAGGCGTCCATGTCGTCGCGCAGGCGTCCCTCAATATGGTCGACCGTATGGATCAGGCGCGAATACATCTCGATCTGGCGGCGGCCGATGACCTTGACCGAGCCCGGCACGCAGACCCGGCTCTTGTCGTTGCGGTCGACGTCCGAGCACATGGTGAGTTCGGATTCGTCCTTCTTGGAGTTCAACAGCTTCAGGATCTGCTCGCTGTCGGCGATCGGATCGTCGCCGCGCTTGATCGTGCCCGAGATCGGGCAGGTCTCGATGCGGCGGCCGGAAACACGCACGAACATTTCCGGCGATGCGCCGACGAGATATTCCTGATTTCCGAGGTTGATGAAGAAGGAATAGGGCGACGGATTGATCGCCTTCAGCCGGTTGGAAATCTCCGACGGCTTGCTCTCGCAGCGCTCGAAGAATTTCTGGCCGGGCACCACTTCGAAAAGGTCGCCGCGGCGGAAGCTCTCCTTCGCCTTGACGACGAGTTCGGCATATTCGCCCGGGTGATGGTCGCCATGCGGCGGAATGCTGTCGACGGTCTTGAAGGGTTCGCTGGCGATCTCTTCCGCCTTGCCCTCGGTGGTCTTGCCGTCCTTGGCGAAATCGTAGCGGTCGATCCAGGCCTTGGCTGCATAGTGGTCGACGACGAGGATTTCATCCGGCAGGAACAGCACCATGTCGCGCTGGTCGTCGGGACGCTTCAGCTTCAGGTCGATCGCATCGAACTGGAAGGCGAGATCGTAGCCGAAGGCACCGTAGAGCCCGAGGCTCGCATCCTCGGCCGAATGGAAAAGATTGGTGACGGCGCGCAGCACGCTGAACACCGTCGGCATCTTCGAGCGCTCTTCTTCCGTGAAGACGCGATCCGGCGCGTTGATCGTCAGGTCGAGGCGACGGCTGGTCGAAGCGCCGAGCGTGATGTCGGCGACGGTCTTCAGATGCTCGGCGATGATCGCAAGCAGCACTTCGCCGCGGCCATTATAGGCTTCAATCCAGAGCGAGCGGCCGAAGGAGGAGATGCCGAGCGGCGGGTCGACGACAGCCGTGTCCCAACGAGTGTAGCGGCCGGGATATTCGTAGTTGGAGGAGAACACTGCGCCGCGGCGTTCGTCGAGCTTGTCCACATAGCTCGCGATCGCCTGGCCATAGGACGCTTCCCGCCGCCGGCGCGTCACCGTAATGCCGCCCTTGGTGGTGTAGCTCTCCGAGCCGTCCTCGAGAATTACCGTTGCCATTCGCCTCGCTCCGTAAAAGCCCGGTCCTTGAGCGGCCTGGATACAAAAAAGCCGCCTCGAAATCTCCGGGCGGCTTCATCTCTCAATCACGCATGACTGGTCAAGGCCGCTTCAGCGAGCCCACCACCAGATCGAAATGTTGCGTGCGTTTTCCATGGGCGAAAGTGTTAGCTTGGGTTGCGGACTTGCGCAAGCGGGAAAGCGGCGCCCATCGTCACGGTTGCGTCAAAAAAAGAGGCGGCCCCGAAGAGCCGCCCGTAAAGAGGCATGCAGTCGATTTTAGAAGCGCTGCGTAAGCGAGATTTTGAAGGTGCGGCCCGGCTCCGAGTAGAAGTCGCGCGGCTGGCTGCTTGCGGCTCCGAGGTTCAGGTCGCGAAGCCCGAGCGCGTTGAAGTACTTCTTGTCGAAGATGTTGTAGACGCCGGCTTGGACGCGCAGCCCCTTGAACTCCTCGGGCGTCCACCAGCCCGTGAAGTCGACGATGCCGTAGCCCGGCGCATCGAAGGTGGTCGCGACGTCGTCATTGGGCATGGCCGCCGAAAGCGTGGTCGAGAGATCGACGCCGAAGGTTTCCTGGCTGTAGCCGGCACCAAGGATGGCCTTGAACGGGGCAACCGAACGCAGGCGCTTGTCGGTATCTTCGTTCTTGCCATAGGCATAGGCGATCGAGCCGTGAATGTTGAAGCCGTTGTCGAAGGTCTTCAGAGCACTCAGTTCGATACCGGAGATGCGCGCCTTCTGCACGTTTTCATAGCGGAATTCGGTGATCCCGCCGACCACGTTCGTCGTCGTCTCGATGAAGTTGTCGTAGATGTTGTGGAACGCGGCAACGCGACCGACGATGCCGCCCGTGTCGAAGTTCGCACCGATCTCGAAACCGTTGGCGGTCTCGGGCTTCAGGTCCGGATTGCCAAGCTGGGCATAGCGGCCGAAGGGGTTGTAGAAGCGGCTGTAGAGTTCATCCACTGTCGGTGCGCGGTAGGCCATCGACCATTGCGCAAACAGCTGCGTGTCCGGCGTGGCATCGTAAGTCGCAAGCAGCTTCGGCGACAGGCGCGCGCCGTCCCGGTCCTTCAGTCCGCCGAAGATCGGCGATCCCGGGTTCGACTGGAAACCGGCATTGGCTTCGGGCTGATAATCGAACCAGTCGAAACGCACGCCCGGGGTCAACGCGAAGGCGCTATCGCCCATCGAGATACGATCTTCCAGAACCGCACCGATGGTCGTGCTCTTGACGGTCGGGATTTCCGACTGGTTGTTGAGCGACGGGCACGACGTCGGCGTCGGGCAAAGCGCCCAGGTGTACTGGTTCCAGTCCGAGCGCTGGACATCCAGCTTGAACAGCACGGAGTGGTCGAACCCGCCCGCTTCGAAATCCTTACCGGCGCTGCCGCTGAAGCCGAAGCTTTCGTTGCTGATCGAGTTATCGCGGCCGTAGGCAACGTTTGCGGTCGTGCGACCGTTCGAACCGGATGAGCGCTCAAGCTCCTGCCAGTAGAGAGTGGCGCGCGCGAAGCTGAAGAGATCGTCGGAGGAAAGCGCCTCGAAATCGTAGTCGAGCGAAACGCGCTTGCGCGAGCGATCTTCGAAACCGTTGTAGTCGCCGATCTTGTAGCTGCGCCGCAGACCCTGTTCCGACATCAGGTCGGCGTCCCCGTCGCGGCGGAAGCTTTCGGCCGTAAAGCCGATCCGGTGACCGCCTTCCAGTTCATGGCGAAGCTTGAACAGGAGGTTACTCTGGTCGAAATCGATCGGGTTGGCTTCCGTGCGGGTGGCGCCGGTGCCGCCAACCGTACCTTCGTTCTCGCGCTCATGCCCCTTGCGGTAGCTGCCCTGGAACAGGACCGACGTGTCGCCGAAACGCCTGGCTGCCGCCGCCGAGCCGGTAATGCTGTCGTCTTCGCTGTCGTAGATGGTCCGGAACAGCGCACCCCAGTCCTTGCCGTCGGAGATCAGGTCTTCCGGCTCAAGCGTGCGCAGGACGATGGCACCGCCGAGCATGCCGGAGCCGCCACGGCTCGAATCCGCGCCGCGAACGACATCGAGCGCCGAGAGCGAGTTGAAATCGAAGGTGTCACCGCCGCCGTTGGCGTTGATCGACTGGAATGGGCTCTGACGCGAGCTGTTAGACAGGAACGGGATCGGAACGCCGTCGATCGTCGTGACGATGCGCGGGCCGGAAAGACCGCGGATGTTGATGCCCGAGTCCTGCTTCGACGAATTGATCCCGGCATCGACGCTGCGACCGAGGTCGTCGAGATCGGTCACCTGCTTTTCTTCCAGCGTCTTTTCATCGATCTCGCTGGCCAGCGGCGTGTCGGCGATGCTGCCCTTGGGCGCGGTTGTCACGCGATTTCCTTTGGCCACGATCTTCTGGAGCACCGTAGTATTGGTGCCAGCCTCCGCAGCCGTCGCCGGTTTGGTGCTCTGGGCAAAGGCCTGAGAGATGGGGGGTACGAAGGTGACTGCAGCGCAAGCCAAAAGAGCCAGGCGACGATGCCGGGTGAGCATGGACCAATCCTTTGATTTTCGGAGGCCGGGCTTGCTGTTGAGCGGCAAACTCAAGGGGCTGGCTGGGCGGTAGATTCTAGAGCGGCGCGACATGTCGTCGCCTCATTTAAGCCGCATAAAAAACATGAGTGTTCTTGTCAACATACAAAGGCAGTCCCCACAATTTATGGGGTCGTGCCAATTCGAGGCGTTGCTAAACTGCAACGCTTTTGCCGAAGGCCGGATGAAACCAGATCCGGTTCCGTGCGTTCCCTCCCTTCCAGGCCCCGCTGCGGGGGCAATGCGAAAGGACCCGGATGCGTCGCTCTTTTCCCTTGATCCTGCTGTCACTCCTGATCCTCACCGGCGCCAGCCTGCCGAAATCCGGACCGATCCCGCTAAAAAAGCCGCCGAGCGAGGCGGGAGAGAAAGAGGCTGCTCCCACACCCGAAGAGAAACCGGCGACGCCTACGGACGGTGGCAAGGCCGATCAGCCAGGGGTGCCGGCTGGCGACGAACAGCCCGTGCCGCAGCCAAAGCCCAAGGACGGGAGTGAAGGAGCGGCGAAGGATCAAAAGCCGGCCACAGGCGAAAAGGACCAGCCCGTCGACGACAAGAAAGAGGAAAAGCCGGCATCGATCGTCTATCCGCCGGTCGAAGCGGAGGACGCCGCCGACTATGCAAAGTGTGTCGCCGACCTGAAGGCGATCGGAGCGACGTTTGTCGAAGCCAAACGCATCGACGACGGCAAGGGCTGCGGCATCGACAAGCCACTGGAGGTCACGAGCATCCTGCCCGCCGTCACACTCGCGCCTAAGGGGCTTATGCGGTGCGAAACGGCGCTGGCGCTTGCACGCTGGACCAAGGAGACCGCCCAGCCGGCCGCCGAAGTCGCCTTCGACAAGACCATCAAGATCAAGGCGCTGAACCAGGCATCGACCTATATCTGCCGCCTGCGCAACAATGCGACGACGGGCAAAATCTCCGAGCACGCCCACGGCAACGCCGTCGACATCGCGTCCTTCACGTTAAGCAACGGCGCGACGATCGCCATCCAGCCGCGCGACGAGGATGGCACCATGGACGGTGCCTTCCAGCGCGCGGTCACTGCGTCCGCCTGCCTCTACTTCAAGACTGTGCTCGACCCCGGCAGCGACGCCGCCCACGAAACCCACCTGCATCTCGACGTCATCGAGCGCCGCAACGACTACCGCTACTGCCGCTAGGAATGAGCCTCCTTGCGCTGGCGCTCGTCAGGCGTTGTCGTAGCCAAGGGCGACAAACTCGCCCTCGAAGCGACCGGCCAAGGTGTCGCCGTCGAGGAGGTCGGCAACGACCACGGCGCGCGCCCTGCCCCGACGTTCGAGCAATCGCAGAAAGCCCGGCCATTGCCCGGCGTCCGCCAGCGACGAGCGTGCGGCGAAAGCGCCGGTGACCGGCTTCAGATAATCCATCCGGTTGCTCTGGATCACCAGGCGCGCGACAACGCCGCTTTTGCGCATGCGCACATGCAGCAGCGACCAGGCCGACAGGATCGAGAGCGCCGAGGCGCTGCCGCCGAACACCGTGTCACGGTGGTTGATGTTGGGCGCAAGCGGCGCCGAGAGCAGCACATGATCGTCGCTCACCGCATCCACGCGGACCTGCATCGCCGCTGACAGCGGGATGTGGTTATGAAGATAGGACTGGAGTTCCTCTGGCGTCATCGTGGCATCCCTGATGCGTTCCTGCGCGGATCAGTGCACGAGACCACATGTCCTGACCAGAGCAAGGTGCCTACGTCCTGTCGTCTCCCGCAAGCCCCCGTAGCCCAAAAGATACCGGGCTGCGCGCCTTGCAGGAGCCCGCCCCGGCTCCCAAATACGGCGCGAGGAAAATCCACCCGTTTTGCGCCTAATCTCAAGGAAATCTGTCATGGCATTGACGATGTACCAGCTCTCCATTCCCGCACTCGTTCGCGGCCTTGGTGTCCTCACCAAGCTGCTCGACAAGGCAGAGGCTTTCGCTGAGGAAAAGGGCATCCCCACGGATGATCTCTTCCACGCCCGGCTGGCGCCCGATATGCTGACGCTTGCCGGCCAGGTGCAGCGTGTCAGCGACACCAGCAAGGGCCTGGTCGGCCGGCTGACGTCGATCGAAGTGCCCCGGTTCCCGGACGAGGAAAAGACGTTTGACGAACTGCGCCAGCGCATCGCCAAGTCCGTCGCCTTCCTTGAAACGGTGCGCCCTGTCGATCTCGAAGACAGCGACAGCCGCGAAGTCGTGCTGAATTTCCCGAACCTGAAGGTGACGCTCACGGGGGAGGAATACCTGCAGAAATTCGTGCTGCCGAACTTCTACTTCCACCTAACGACCGCCTACGACATCCTGCGCCACAAGGGCGTGCCGCTCGGCAAGGCAGACTTCCTCAGCCTCACTGCCTGATTTCCGCCGCGGAAGACCCCGGACACAAGAATGCCGCGCATCCACCCGGATGCACGGCATTGTTTTTCAGGCAGGCAGGAAGCGCCTAGAACAGCCCTTCGATGTAGCCCTGATCATTGAGGAAGATCTTTTCCGACGAAGGCACCTTCGGCAGGCCGGGCATCGTCATGATCTCGCCGGTGATCACCACGATGAAGCCGGCGCCGGCGGCCAGCCGCACTTCACGGATCGGCACAGCATGGCCTGTCGGCGCACCGCGCAGGTTCGGATCGGTCGAGAAGGAATACTGCGTCTTTGCCATGCAGATCGGCAGATGGCCGTAACCCTGATCTTCCCAGCTGCGCAGCTGGTCGCGCACCGACTTGTCGGCAATCACCTCGCTAGCATGGTAGATGTCCTTGGCGATCGTCTCGATCTTGTGGAAGAGCGACATGTCGTCGGGGTAAAGCGGCGAGAACTGCGAGTGTCCGCCCTCGGCAAGTGCCGCCACCTTCATCGCCAGCTCCTCGATGCCGGCGGAGCCCTCGGCCCAATGGCGGCAGAGCACCGCTTCGGCGCCAAGCGTCGCCACATAATCCTTGATAGCCTGCACTTCGGCCTCGGTATCGGAGGTGAAGTGGTTGATCGCGACGATGACGGGTACGCCGAACTTCTTGACGTTCTGCACATGCCGGCCAAGGTTGGCGCAGCCCTTGCGCAGCGCTTCCAGATTTTCCTTCCCGAGGTCGTCCTTCTTGACGCCGCCGTTCATCTTGATCGCGCGGACGGTCGCGACCAGCACCGCGGCATCCGGCTTCAGCCCGGCCTTGCGGCACTTGATGTCGAAGAATTTTTCCGCGCCGAGATCGGCGCCGAAGCCGGCTTCGGTCACCACATAGTCGGCAAGCTTCAGTGCCGTCGTCGTCGCAATCACCGAGTTGCAGCCATGGGCGATGTTGGCAAAGGGGCCGCCATGGACGAAGGCGGGGTTGTTTTCGAGGGTCTGCACCAGGTTCGGCTGAATAGCATCCTTGAGCAGCACCGCCATCGCCCCATCGGCCTTGATGTCGCGCGCAAAGACCGGGCTCTTGTCACGGCGGTAGCCGATGATGATGTTGCCCAGCCGCTGCTCGAGATCCCTAAGATCCGCCGAAAGGCAGAGGATCGCCATGACTTCGGAGGCAACGGTGATGTCGAAGCCGGTCTCGCGTGGATAACCGTTGGCGATCCCGCCGAGCGAGCCGACAATGTTGCGCAGTGCGCGGTCGTTCATGTCCATCACCCGCCGCCACGAAATACGACGGACGTCGATGTTCTGCTCGTTGCCCCAGTAGATGTGATTGTCGAGCAGCGCCGCCAGCAGATTGTGCGCCGAGGTGATCGCGTGGAAATCGCCGGTGAAGTGGAGGTTCATGTCCTCCATCGGCACAACCTGCGCATAACCGCCGCCGGCAGCACCGCCCTTGACGCCGAAGCAGGGGCCGAGGGACGCCTCGCGGATGCAGATGATCGCCTTCTTGCCGATGCGGTTCAGCCCATCGCCGAGGCCCACGGTCGTTGTCGTCTTGCCTTCGCCTGCCGGCGTCGGGTTGATCGCCGTCACCAGGATCAGGTGGCCGTTCTTCTTCCCGCGCTGGCGGGCGATGAAATCGGCGCTGATCTTCGCCTTGTCATGGCCGTAGGGCAACAGGTCCTCCGGCGGTATGCCGAGTGCGGCCCCGATCTCCAGGATCGGCTTTTTCTTCGCCGCGCGCGCAATCTCGATATCGGACTTGACCTCCGCCATGACAGTCCCCTCCCCAGGGTCTCGTTTTTACCCGCGCCTTTCAAGGCGCAGTTCATGATACCGGAGCGGGATGGGGAAACGCGTCTGCGGTTTTCGATCCGCGTCCCGCTTGAACTCAAGTAATCGGCAGCGCCCGGATACTCAGGCGCCACCTTACCGTTCGGTCTTAGCGCGCGAGGATGTCGCGCATCTCGACGATGTTGGAGCGGACGCGCAGCGTATAGAAGCCCATCGTCGCCAGATGCGTCGGCATGATCCAGCCGGCTTCCTCGCCATTGGAGATGATCCATGGCTGGATGCGGAGTGCTGCCCGCAGTTGCTTGATCGTTTCCGTCCAGATCGGCAACAGGCCGCGCTGGGCGACGACGTTGTCGAAGTCGGCACCGGCAGCCGAAAGGATGCCGTAGTAGCCGTAGAGCTGGCCATAGGCGAACCAGAAGCGGTCATCCGCACGCGTGTCGAACCAGCCGCCATTGTGGTTTTCCGAGCGCTCGCGCAGGATCGCCGAGGTGTTGCCGAGGTCGTTGGCGACACGGTCGAGGAACTCGACGAGGTTATCGGAGCGGCCGTCGAAAATCGCCTCACACTTGCTGAGCGAGGTGTTGAAGGACCTCAGATCCTTCATCGCCGCGCGATAGAAGCTCGGCGTCGGAGTTTTCGGACCGAACGGGTTGATCCCGAAGTACCAGGTCTCTTCATCGAACTGCATGTTGCCGCGCGCGCTCTGCAGGGCGTTGTTGATGCCCGAGGTGCCGCGCATGCGACCGAGCGAATCGACGAGCTCCACGGAGGTACGGCGGATCGCCTGGTTGACCCCGCGCTGGAACGACGCCTTGTTGTCGAGCCAGGGCGTGTCGTCCCAGTCGAGCCCGAAGAGGCCGACCTTGTAGAGCAGCATCGACGAGATCCAGGCATTCTCGTTGACATTGAAATCGATGAGGTCGGCGGTGACATCGACGATCGCCGACGTCTGGCACACGGTGCCGGCCGGCAGTTGAACGGCCGCGAGCGCCTCCGGCGTCGATTCCATCGGCTGCGTTGCGACACCCGCAAGGTTGTTGGCAGTGCCGCCGGTCGTCGATTGTCCCGTCGACGTCGCACCGGGGCCGCTCATCGGCGAGCCGGCGGGCACCTTGCGTTCTGCCAGCTTGTACTGGTCGATGTAGTCTTCGTTGAAGTTCGTCCAGGCCTGGGTCTGCCAGATGAAGTAGCCGTAGAACAGGACCAGACCGATGAGGATGAGGCCGATCGGCCCCTTGAGCAGCCAGCTGCGCTGCCGGTACCAGTTGCCCGCCGCCACGAAGGGCCAAAGCAGCCAGGCAACGACGAGCCCGATGCCGCGCCCGATCGCGGTGAAGACACGCTGGAAAAACGCAACGATCGGATCGAACATGTCCTATTCCTCTCTGAGCCCATAGAGCTTGTGGCGGAAGGCCGCCTTGTCTTTCAGATATGTGCCGGTCAGCGTCGCCACAACATACTCCTTGAAGGTTTCGCTATAACGCTCGTAGGCGTCGTAGAAACCCTGCTTGTCGAAGACGAAGCGCGAGACGAAATCGCGGGGCACGAGCTGGGATATCAGCCGGTTGACCAGCCATTGGTCCGGATGGGTGGGTGCTGCGCGCACCAACATGAAGCGATTTGCCGGCGCCACGTCCTGCATCCTGATCGTGCCGGTGGCAGCGACCGTGCGGATCATCTCCTGCAGGAACGGATAGGCGCCGTCTTTTGCGACCGCGGCGGCATATCGGTGCATCCAGGTCTGCAGCCAGATCCGGTCGGCATTGGCAAGATCGGCCGTCGGGTCGCTCTCGTTGATCAGCCCGCGCACCACCATGTCTGCGCGGTGCTGATAGAGCCCGGAATCCTCGACCCAGGAGGCCTGCGGCAGTTGCAGCCGCTTGGTCGAGGCGAGGAAATCGTAGATCCGGGCGTGATCGTTTATGGCGATATAGCTCACCTGCCAGGGCCGCGAGCGGCGGAAGCCTGGCACCGAGGGGTCGCAGATGACTGTCGTCGTCTTGTCGTCGAGAAAGACATAGACGCCGCCGAAATGATTGGCCCAGAAGGCTTCGTGATGGAAGACGAGCTGATCCGGCACCAGTGCGTTCTGGCGGATATCGCCGGTCTGCTTGGCAAGCTCGACCATGCGCGTCAGCATCTCGTCGTCGGCCCAGGCCGTCGGCACCTTCTTCAAGCGGTCGACGAGACCACGCAGTTCGGCCGCCTTGCCGAGCATGTCCTCGGCCGAAAGCACCCGGAACCGCACCTCGTTGATCGACAAGAGATCGTCGATGTCGTTTACGACCGAGACCGAATCCTCGATCTCGCCATAGAGCGCATCCTTGATGGTAATCGCGTTGATCGCACGGCTGTTGGCGTTGAAGAACTCGTGCATCAGCGCGGCCGTGTTGGAAAAGCTCGTATGCACGACCGGCAGCTCCGCCTGCTCCGGCGTCATGATGATGAAGCGGCGGTTGACCCGGTTCGGATCGAGGTAGTCACGATCCCCCAGTTCCTCGGCGATCTCCGGCGAAAAGCCGGTCATGTCGATGCTGAACTGGGTCAGCGCCGTCGGTCGCAGGCCAAACCCTTCGAGCGCCTTGTTGTAGCGCGCGATCAGATGCGGCTCGGAGATATCGAGCAGCCGTCCATAGATGAGTTCCGCTTCAAGCAGGCGTTTCATCGGTCATTCCTAGCATCACCCCTGCCACCGGCCGTCGCGTTTCATCGCCTCGATCTCGCGGATCGCCTTTTCGCGCTGGCGCTCGCGGCGGATGATGTCGGTGACGGCGGCATCGTCCGACTTGTCGGTGTAGCGGAATTCGCTGTCGGCGTAGCGGTTGATCTCCTGCAGCACCATGTCGATGGTGATCGGACCCCGCAGTGCCTCGATCATCGCTTTCTTCTCGTCATAGCCCTTGTGCATGAAGGAGCCGGCGTCCTTGAACCAGTCATCCGGCAGTTCCACGTCCATTGCTCTCAGCTTGATCGCGTCGGTGATGTTCTTGATCGCCCGACCGGTAAAGCGCGGCTCGGCCTCCTTGATCATGTGCAGATAGGCGCCGACATCGGCAAGCGAGGCGATCGCGCCCTTCTCCTTCTCGTAACGCTCCCAGACAGCGACGAGGCCATCTTCCTTCGGCCGCGCGTGCTCAGCATAGGACTGAGCAACCGCGCGTTTGATCTCCTGCCCCTCGAAAAGCTGGTGCTCGCCAAGCGGGATCTTGTGGTTCTTGCCGACGAGCAGCGCGAAGATGTCGATGTAGTCGTCTTCGGTCTGCGGCCCGTCGACCAGCCAGCGGGCGCCAGCGCGCTGGCGCAGCGCGTCGTCGACATTCTCCGGGTAGTTGGAGAACATGCCGAAGGTGCAGTTGCCGCGCACCACGGTAGAGGCGCCGGCAAAGCTCTCCATCAACACCGCCGTCACCTCGTGCTGGCCGGCAGAGGCTCGATCGTCGGAGCGCTTCGCCGCCACCTGGTCGACATCGTCGATCGTGCCGAAACCGATCGCCCGCGGATTGATGACGTTGTTGACGAAGTCCTTGCAGTTCTGCCCGGACTTGCCCTGATAGGAGGAGATCTGGTCGACGCCGAAGTTCTCGTAGTGGAAGGCGTAGCCGGCGATCTCGCAATAGTCGTTGAGCATGCCGGCCAGCATCTGGATCAGGATCGTCTTGCCGGTGCCCGGCATGCCGTCGCCGATGAAGGTGAAGAGGAAGCCGCCGAGCTCGACGAACGGGTTCATCTGCCGGTCGAAGTCGTAGGCCATCAGCATCTTGGCAAGCTTCAGCGCCTGATACTTGGCGATGTGGTTGCCGATGATCTCCTCGGGCTTCTTGAAGGTCATGACCAGCGGCTTGCGCTTCTGGCCGGGTGCGACGTCCAAACCGTTCAGCGTAAAATCGTCCTGGTCGAGCCGGATATGCACGGTCTCGAAGCTCTGCAGCCCGGTAAAGCGCGCCTTGCGGGCAATCAGCCCTTCGATCGCCACCCGCGAGAAGGCCCGCGCCCGGGCGGTCAGCGCCAGATCATCGGGGGCCCCGGCAAGACCGCGATCGAGCGCCGAAATCAGGCTCTTCAGCGCGTCCTGCGGCGTGTCGAACAGGAAGTCGGGCTCGACAGCATCGTCGACCGGCTCGCCCTCGCCCGCCAGGGTCGCGCCGAGATAGGCAGCGAGTGTGAAGGCCGCGACGTAAGCCGAAGCCGACAGCAGCGCCTTGAACTGGTTCGCCTCCTCTCCGCCAAGCGGCGAGGTGGCGTTCTTCGCCTGCAGCTGTTCGAGGCTCGTCTGGCGGGCAAAGACATCGGCAACGGCCAGCGCCACCTGGATGCCGCGGCGCGTCCGGTAGAGCACGGCGTGCTGGGCCGGAGAGAACATCGGGTCGCCCTGGCGCACTGCCTGGATCGTCTTCGTCAGCTCCACCTCGCGCGTGCGCCGCTGGCCGCCAGTCGAAACTGTCGACACGAAGCGCCGGCCGGTGCCGGCAAGCGACGTTCCGGCGGCGGCATCTTCCCGCTCCAGGATAATGAGCTTCGTCACCAACCCTTGCGCCACCGCCTGGTGCTTGGCGATGTCGTCCTCGTGCAGCGTCGTCAGCCCCGTATTGAGTGTCATCGTCAAACCTCGCTCACGACCTGGTTGCCGGAAATGACGTGGACCTTGTAGTCGCCGAACACCTGTTCCGCCTCGCCGGCGGCATAGAGCGCCTGATAGGCGTCGTGCGGCACCAGCGCGTGCTTCTCGTAGGAAGAAACCCCCATGCGCGTCGCTTCCAGATTTGCGGTGTCGATGTGGAATTCTTCCTGCGCCGGGGTCGACGACCAGAAGCCGCGCTTGGCCGGCCGCTCCGATTTCGAGAAGACCTCCTGCACCGTCCAGGTCAGGAGCCAGGCATTTTCGGTTTTCCGCACCTTCGAAAGGATGTCGTTGATGCGCGCATTATTCTCAGTGATCCCGGACGAGTAGAACGGCCCGAGCACGATGCGGCGCAACTGCTTCGGATGCAGCTCGTCAAAATCCTTGTCGAGATTGGTGGCGATCGTCACCGGTGTCAGCGAATAGCTGCTGTTCTTGGACGCAAAATCGTCAAAGCGGCTGGCAAGCTCCGGATTGAGCAGGCCGCCAACCGGCAGAGGAATTTCCACCTGCGGGTTGAGCTTGCCATCAGCGGTCACCAGCATGTCGACGATCTTTTCCGAGGAATCCTCGATCGTCGCCATGTAGACCATCGGCAGAGTATTGGCCCCGTCGAAGGCGCCCCAGCTCACGATGTAATAGGGCCGCATCGTCTTGGAATTGACGGCGACACGGATGGTCTCCGGCAGGATGAAGGGCGAAAAGATCTCGCCCTTGCCGATCTGCTCCAGATAGAGCCGCTCGGCCATGCGCGTCTGCAGCGCTTCCGGAAACGCCTTCTGGCGCAGGATGAAGTCGACCATCTCGTCGCGCAGCGCATCGGCCGATGGAATATCGGCCAGGCGCTTCGTCGCCGTCTGGCGATCGTTCTCCAGTTCCAGCACGTTCTGAAAGACCGGAAAGCCGCTTTCGGCGCGCGAAATCCGGAACTGGTCGACGAAGCCGATCCGGTTCTCCCAGCAGTCGATCGAGGCCTTCAGCCGGCCAAGATAGGGAACGATCACTTCGCCGACGACGGTGTTGCGATAGAGCGGCGAGTTGCGGTCGCCGAGAAAGAGCTCAAGCCCGGCGAGTGCCGCGTGGATCGACGCGAAATACTGTGCGACAGCGGATGAAGCCGCGACCTTCATGCAAATCCCCGTGGCGCGTGCCGAAAGGCAAACTCGGTTCGGATCATGCGCCGCCCGTTCACTGCTTCACGTAATTGGCAGTGTTGTGCTTGTCCATGACAGCCTGGAAGCGGCGGGCAAAGGCATCGTCTGCCAGCTTCTTGCGGCGCTGGATATCCTGCGTTGAAAGCATGTTCTTTTCATGCATTTCCAGGAGATCGCCGATGTGGCGTTGCGCGGCGGCACCGATGCCGGCCATGGTCTCCTCGGCGGCCGTGTCGACCTGGCTGCCGAGCGTGTTGATCTTGTGCGCGACGTCCTGCTGGGCGGCGGTCTTCAGCGAATCTTCCAGCGCCTTGTAGAGCACGATGCGCTGCTCGGTATCGATCGTCAGCTTGTTGATCAGCGTGTTCTGCGCGGCGATCTGGTTGTTGAGCGAATCGACGAAGGTCTGGAACATCGAGGTATAGCGCTCGAGCGTCTGGCTCTCGGCGAGCAGTTCCTGCTCCTTGGCCTGCTTCTCGTTATATTCGGTCGCAAGCGCGGAGCGCTCGCCTTCGAGCTCGGTGCGCACCTTCTGCTCGGTCGAGGCGGCGATGCGGTTTTCGATGTCGAGCAGCAGCGGGTTCAGTTCCTCGATGCGCTTCTGCACCGCTTCGAGGTTCGCCATCGTGCCCTTGCGGCGCTCGATCACCTGGATCAGGCTCTGCTCCGAAGTCTTGTAGCGCTGGTCGAGGATCGACTTCTGTTCCTTGAGGATGCCGACGATCATGTCGGACTTGGAAAGCAGTTCCTGCAGGTTGCCGGCAAGCGACATGTTGCGCACGCGGTCGGTGCGCATGCGCTGCATCTTCTGCTTGGAGAAGATGCCGATGAACTTCTCGTAGCCCGTATAGTTCTTCATGCTCTCGAATTCGGAGCCGAAGACATTGGTCGCGTCTTCGAGGCCGATGATCAGGTCGGCGATGTTGGCTTCCATCACCTTTTGCTGGTTGATCACGTCCTGGATGCGGGCATTCTCGATGTCGAAATTGACGTCGCCGAGCTTGGTTTCGGCCTTGGCGAACTGTTCGAGCACGACACCTGATTGTTCGAGCTTGCCGCGCATCTGCTCGACCACGCCCTTCGTCTTTTCGATCTCCGCGTCAAAATTCTGAAGAGTCGCCATGTCCTGCCCCTCGGTCCACCGCGGCGATATCCGCCAGCCCGGCTGAATTATTCAGCCTTCGATTGCAGTTATATAAAGGGTGTTTACCGAAAGAGAACAAGCCTTTCCCGGCAGCTTTTTGATCAGCCACCACAGCGAAGTGCTTGAGATATCGACGGCATTGCCGCGCGCAGGTCCAGGAAAGATGGGAAACGGTTTTCCGTCCGGGGTTTGCGTCGTCCCTATTTGGCAGCCGGCGGCGCCTTCAAATAGGCAATCACGTCGGCGATGTCCTGCGGCTTCTTCAGTCCGGCAAAAGCCATCTTGGTGGCACCGACCATTGCCTTGGGGCTCAGCAGGTATTCGCTCAACGTCGCCTCGTCCCAGACGCGACCCTCAGCGCCAAAGGCCTTCATTGCATCGGAGTAGTTGTAGTCGGCGACGGATGCGGCCGGACGTCCGACGACACCCATGAGGCTTGGGCCGACGCGGTTTGTCGGCTCGCTTGCCGTGTGACAGGCCGCGCATTTGCGAAAGACGGCAGCGCCAGCCGTAGCGTCGCCGCCGGCATGGGCGACCGTTGCGCCAAGACAGAGCGTGCCAAGACAGAGCGTGATGGAAAGGCTGGTGACGAGACGCAACATCGAAGACCCCTGGCGTGCGATAGAGGCGAAGAATGGCATCGCGCGCGTGGCGGTTTCAAGCCGCCACGACGCCGCACTCACTCGCAGCGCATCAGGTCGTCCCAATGGCGCCGGCAATAGGAGACATATTTCTCGTTGCCGCCAACCTCGACCTGGGCGCCCTCGCGCAAGACCTTGCCCTCACCGTCCAGGCGCACGACCATCGTCGCCTTGCGGCCGCAATGGCAGATGGTGCGCACCTCGCGCAGCTCGTCGGCAATCGCCAGCAGCGCCATCGAGCCCGGGAACAGCTTGCCCTGGAAATCCGTACGCAGACCATAGGCCATGACCGGAATGCCGATACGGTCGGCGACGCGGGCGAGCTCCCAGACCTGCCCCTCATTGAGGAACTGCGCCTCGTCGACAAAGATGCAGGCGATCTCGCCTTCGCCATCCGAGTGCAACCGATCGATCAGCCCATAGAGATCGTCGTCGCCGTGAAAGGGAATGGCGTCCGCACCAAGACCAATGCGCGAGGAAATGCGGCCGACGCCGCCCCGGTCGTCATGGGCGGCGATCAGCATCACCACGCGCATGCCGCGCTCCTGGTAGTTGTAGGAGGCTTGCAGGAGCATCGTGCTCTTGCCCGCATTCATCGTCGCATAGCTGAAATAGAGTTTGGCCATAGTCACCGCGTCCGGTTTTTCCGTTTTTTGGGTAATGACGAGGCTTGGCCGGGAAGGCCAGAGCCCGTTTGCAGCACCCACAGTTTTTCGGCGGACTAGACTATTTCGTGGACATTGCGACATCGAGCGTCGCATCGTGCACCCCGCCAGCATATTGACGCAATACACTTCCTCCGACATCAAAGCGCTTGAATTCGCTATCCAATGGTGTTTGGCTAAAACAATAATCGAGGCAGGGGAACGACAACGATGAAAAAACGACTCTCTCTCAAACTGATACTGGCAGGCGCCGTTTCGGTCGTCGCCATCACCGCTCAGCAGGCTGCAGCTGCCGAGCCGGAAAGCTGTGGCACCGTCCGTTTCTCCGACGTCGGATGGACGGATATCACCGCGACCACTGCCACCGTTTCCACCGTTCTAAAGGGCCTCGGCTACCAGACCGACATCAAGGTTCTCTCGGTTCCGGTCACCTACACCTCGCTCAAGAACAAGGACATCGACGTCTTCCTCGGCAACTGGATGCCGACCCAGGAAAACGATGTTCGTCCCTTCCTCGACGACAAGTCGGTCGAATCCTTCGGGCCGAACCTGGTCGGTGCCAAGTACACGCTGGCGACCAACGCCAAGGGCGCCGAGCTCGGCATCAAGGACTTCAAGGATATCGCCACCAAGAAGACCGAACTCGACGGCAAGATCTACGGCATCGAGCCGGGTAATGACGGCAACCGCCTGATCATCGACATGGTCGACAAGGATACCTTCGGCCTCAAGGGCTTCGAAGTGGTCGAATCCTCCGAGCAGGGCATGCTGGCGCAGGTCGCCCGTGCCGAAAAGGACGGCGCGCCGGTCGTCTTCCTCGGCTGGGAACCGCATCCGATGAACGCCAACTTCAAGCTGACCTACCTTTCGGGTGGCGATGACATCTTCGGCGCCAATTTCGGCGGCGCGGAAGTCTTCACCAATGTGCGTGCCGGCTACACCACCGAGTGCCCCAACGTCGGCAAGCTTTTGACCAACCTCAAGTTCTCGCTCCAGATGGAAAACGAGATCATGGGCAAGATCCTGAACGACGGCCAGGAGCCGGACAAGGCGGCCGAGGAATGGCTGAAGGCCAACCCGACTGCCGTCGACCCGTGGCTCGCCGGCGTGACCGCCAAGGATGGCGGCGACGGCTTGGCCGCAGTCAAGGCCGCGCTCGGCCTCTGATCGGCATCAAGGCGGGGAATGACCCCGCCTTTTTTCACCGCGTCATGCGCTCCTTTTTGACCTGACGAGACGGATTACCTTCGTGGAATATCTGACCGATAACCGCATCCCCATCGGCGGCTGGGCCAAGGCATTCGTCGACTGGCTGACGACGAATTTCGATTTCTTCTTCGACCAGCTCGCCCGCTTCCTTCAGGCCGTCGCCGACTCGCTGCTCTGGGTGCTTTATGCCCCGCACCCGCTGATCGTCGTCGCCGTCATCACCGGGCTCGCCTGGTGGTTCCGCCGTTCGATCGGCATAACGCTGTTCACCGGCCTGGGCCTGCTCCTGATTATCAACCAGGGCTACTGGAAGGAAACGACGGAAACCCTGGCGCTTGTGCTCGCTGCCACCGCCGTGAGCATGGCCGTCGGCGTGCCGCTCGGCATCGCAGCCGCCCGTCGCCCATGGGTCTACGCCGTCATGCGGCCGATCCTTGACCTCATGCAGACGATCCCGACCTTCGTCTATCTGATCCCGGCGCTGATCCTCTTCGGCCTCGGCATGGTTCCGGGTCTGATCGCGACCGTGATCTTCGCCATTCCCGCACCGATCCGGCTGACGCGCCTCGGCATCATTTCGACGCCGCCGTCGCTGGTGGAAGCCGCACAGGCCTTCGGCGCGACGCCCGGCCAGGTATTGCGCAAGGTGGAGCTACCCTTTGCCATGCCGCAGATCATGGCTGGCCTCACCCAGACCATCATGCTGTCGCTGTCGATGGTGGTCATCGCCGCGCTCGTCGGCGCCAGCGGCCTCGGCGTTCCGGTCGTGAGAGCCTTGAACACGGTCAACATCGCCAAGGGCTTCGAAGCTGGCCTTTGCATCGTCATCCTGGCGATCATTCTCGACCGCCTTTTCCGCTCGTCCGACGAAGGAGAAGGCGCATGACCAACGCCGTCGTTTTCAAGAATGTCGACATCATCTTCGGCAACAACCCTCAAGTCGCGCTGCAGATGGTCGACCAGGGCAAGACCCGCGACGAGATCGGCGCCGAAACCGGCCTCGTGCTCGGCGTCGCCGGCGCCTCGCTCGAAATCACCGAGGGCGAGATCCTCGTGCTGATGGGGCTTTCGGGCTCCGGCAAGTCGACGCTGCTTCGCGCGGTCAACGGCCTTGCCCCGGTCGTGCGGGGCGACGTCGAGGTGAAGACCGCAAATGGTGCGCTCAATCCCTATCGAACCAATCCGAAGTCGCTGCGCGACTTCCGCATGCACACGGTCTCGATGGTGTTTCAGCAGTTCGCGCTTCTGCCCTGGCGCACCGTCGCCGACAATGTCGGCTTCGGGCTTGAGCTTGCCGGCATGCCGGACGCCGAACGCAAGGCGCGCGTCGGCGAACAGCTCGAACTCGTCAATCTCTCGAAATGGGCGGGTCGCAAGGTCAACGAGCTTTCAGGCGGCATGCAGCAGCGCGTCGGGCTTGCCCGCGCCTTTGCGACCGGTGCACCGATCCTGTTGATGGACGAGCCGTTCTCGGCCCTCGACCCCTTGATCCGCACCCGCCTGCAGGACGAGTTGCTGGAGTTCCAGCGGCGGCTGAAGAAGACCATCATCTTCGTCAGCCACGATCTCGACGAGGCCTTCCGCATCGGCAACCGCATCGCCATCATGGAGGGCGGGCGCATCATCCAGTGCGGCACGCCGCAAGATATCGTCAAGAACCCGGCCAACCAGTATGTCGCCGATTTCGTCCAGCACATGAACCCGATCACCATGCTGACGGCGAAAGACGTGATGCAGACCGGCGTCCAGCGCGGAGTGACTGTTGCCGGCGTGACCGCGACGGCCAAGCCCACGACACCGCTCGTCGACATCCTCGACGCCATGTCCCGCCAGCCGGGCAGCATCGGGGTCGTCGACAACGGTTCCGTGGTCGGTACGATCGACGCCCAGGATATCGTCCAGGGACTGACGCGCCACCGCAACAAAAGTTGACGAAGCCGCTCAACAAGCCAATAAAAGCCCGGAGCGTCGTTCCGGGCTTTTTTCGTCCCGGCAACGACCGCATGGCAGGAAAAGGGAAAGACCATGAGCGACAAGCCGAACGTTCTGCGCGACACCGATAACGAAGCCCGCACGCTGGCCCGCACGCTTCTGCGGGGCGCGCGCAGCGCATCGCTTGCGGCGATCGAGCCGGAGAGCGGCGGCTTCCCCTTCGTCAGCCGCGTGCTCGTCGGCATGGATGTCGACGGGGTGCCTGTCATCCTGATCTCGAAACTGTCGACACACACGCAGGCGCTGCTGGCCGACGCCAGGGCCTCGCTCCTGACCGGCGAGCCTGGCAAGGGCGACCCCCTCGCCCATCCTCGCCTGACCGTGCAATGCACCGCCGAACAGGTTGCGCGCGACAGCGAAGCACATATCCGCATCCGCGAGCGATTCGTCCGCCGCCACCCCAAGTCGAAACTCTACGTCGATTTTCCCGATTTCGGCTTCTTCCGGCTGTCGCCGCTGCGTGCCAGTCTCAACGGCGGCTTCGGCCGCGCCTATGTTTTGACCGCCGAAGACCTTCTGATCGACACGCCTGCCATCGCCTCGCTCGCCGCGATGGAGGCGAACGCGATCGATCACATGAATACGGATCATTCTGACGCAGTTCAGCGCTATGCGGTGAAGCTCTGCAAGGCACCGGAAGGCAACTGGAAAGTCGTGGGTATCGACGCCGCGGGGCTCGATCTTGCAGATGGCGATCAGCTAAAACGCCTTGAGTTCCCGACACCTATCGAAGATAGTTCCAATTTACGGGCAATTTTGCGTGAACTTAACGGTTAATCGCTGGAGAGCTACCCCCATTTCTTGCAGTAGGTGGTTGCCCTTTTATGCATCACGACTAATTATCTTGCTTCGTCAACCATAACTACGTGTGATGTAATTTTCGCATGGAGCACGCAATGCAGCCACTTTCGCCTGAAAAACACGATGAAGCCGAGGTAGCAGCCGGTTTCCTCTCGGCCATGGCAAATCCTAAGCGCCTCCTCATCCTCGATTCCCTCGTGAAGGAAGAGATGGCAGTCGGCGCATTGGCCAACAAGGTTGGGCTGAGCCAGTCGGCTCTCTCCCAGCATCTTTCTAAGCTCCGTGCTCAGAATCTCGTCAGCACCCGTCGCGATGCGCAGACGATTTACTATTCGAGCTCATCCGACGCGGTCATGCGGATTCTAGGCACGCTCAATCAAATCTACGGTGACGACCAGAGCGCCACTGCAGAAAAGACTCCGGTCCGTAAATCGGCCTGATATTCGGTCCGCATCTGCGGACCCGTTCGAACAGCCCCACACGAGAAATCGCGCGGGGCTTATTCTTTGGCGGATAGTCTTCCCAGTTTGCACGCGAAAGGTGCCGGCGCTTGCTGGCATTTACCGAGCCTTGAGACTTCCGGGGCACGATGCGCCGCGACAGAATCAGCCGGAAAGCGGACATCGGGATATGCGTGACAAGGTCCGCTGGGGCATCGCCGGAACCGGCACGATCGCAAACAGTCTTGCCTCGGACTTCCGCTTCGCAACCCATGCGAGCCTCGTCGCCGTCTCGTCCCGCAGCGCGCAGAAGGCCGAGAGCTTCGCTGGGCGTTTCGGCGGCATCCGCGGCTATCAGGGCATCGAGGCACTGGCGGCCTCTCCCGATATCGACGCGATCTACGTCGCCTCACCCAATGCTGAGCACCTTCAACAGGCCACCCTCGCCTTGGCCACCGGCAAAGCCGTGCTCGTCGAAAAGCCGCTGACGACGTCGTCGGCCGACGCGCGCACGCTTGCAAACGCCGCTGCCGCCGGCAGCACCTTCGCCATGGAAGCGTTGTGGACCTGTTTCCTTCCGGCGATTTCCAGGGTTCGCGAACTGCTCACGGCCGGAACGCTCGGCGCGATCCGCCATGTCCGGGCGGACCTCGCCTATGAGAAACCGTTCGATGCCGGCAGCCGGTTCTTCGATCCGGCGCTCGGCGGCGGGTCGATGCTCGACCTCGGCATTTATCCGATCGCCCTTTGCCTCAATCTGTTCGGGCACCCCGGGTCCGTCGATGGCACATGGAAGCGCGCGCCGACCGGCGTCGACAGTTCAGCCAAGATCAAGCTGGCCTATGACGGCTTTGACGCTGAACTGGGCTGCGGCTTCGATCGAAACGGGCACAATCGCTTCGTTATTGAGGGCGAGCGCGGCACGCTGGTCATCGACACACCGTTTCTGAAGGCAAGCCGCCTCTTCGTTTCCACCGGCGGCGCGGCGCGCAAGCTACTGGCTTTCAACGGAAAAACGGCCTACCGGCTGGCCCGGCATATCCCGCTGCCCGGCCTTACCCGCCACGATCATCACTTCCCGGGGAGCGGCCTGCAATTCGAGATCGAGGCAGCAAGCGCGGCGATTCTCGAGGGCCGCAGCGAACATCCGTCGATGCCGCTATCGGCCAGCATAAAGGCCCTGGAAATCATCGAGACGGTCCGCTCAAGGACACCTGAGGCAGGCTAGTTCTACCTCGAAACGGGACGCAAAACGTGGCCGACGCTGCGCCTAGAGGTCGAGCGGACGGTAGTCCCGCCAGCCGCCGTTGAGCGCCAACACCACCTCCGTCAGATGTCGCGCCGTCGCGCCGGAGAAAAACGGTGTTTCGCCGCCTTTGAGCGCCTGCGCCTGCACTGCAATGCCGCGCACGAAATCGATCTGCGACGGAAAGGCCGGAAGCGCACTTGCCGATGGCGCCGTCGGATAGCGCATCTTCGTTCCGGGATAGAGCCGAAGCGGAAGCTTGCGGCCGAGTTTCCACTCCAGCCAGTCGAGCCCGCGATGCAGGAGCGGCCGCTTCGCCCCGAAGATCTCCAGATGGATCGGCGAGCGATTGTCCCAGAGATCGCGAACGGCGATCATGCCCTTTTCGCCGAGGATCGTCAGCGAGCGGTCGCGCGGCGCCGCCAGGCCGCAGGTGACCCGCGCCGTCAGGCCGGAGCGGAACGTCAGGCAACCCACGGAAAAATCGGGCCCGAGCGCCAGCGTCTCGGTTCCCGGCCCCTTGTCCGGAAAGGTCAGCGCCGAGACGGCACTGACTTCGGCGACCGGGCCGAAGAGGGAGACAAGCCAGCTTGCTGCATAACCCGCGTGTTCGAGCGTGCAGCCGACCTCGAACTCATGCACGCCCGGCCAGCGAGCGCCCGAGCGGCTGCGCCAGGCGCGCCAGTTGGCCTTGAACACCGGGCCATCTTCCATCTCGGCGTAGACAAGCCGCGGCGTGCCAATGGCACCGTCCGCAAGCAGACGGGCGCAGAGCGCCTGCGCGTCGCTGAGCCCATTGGCCGGTGCACCGGCCAGAACAAGCCCCTTGGCCCTTGCCAGGTCGACGAGTTCGCTCGCCTGCTCCACCGTCATCGCCAGGGGCTTTTCGCAATAGACGTGCTTTCCGGCCGAAAGCGCCCGGCAATTTACGGTATAGTGGCTCTCCGGCGTCGTCAGATTGACGACGATCGACACCGCGGGATCGGCAAGCACGGCGTCGAGCGAGGCATAGGGCGAAACCTTCCAGTAGCGTGCGAACGCGTCGAGGCGCTCGGCATCGCGGTCCCAGACGCCGGTGAGCCGCAGCTCCGGATGGTTGGCAAGCGTCGTCATGTAATAGTCGGCGACGAAGCCGGTTCCGACAAAGGCAATCCCGGTCACGCTTTCAGTCTCCTATCGCGCGTCGGCCAGGAACGACGCGACGTAAACGAGCGGCGCATTCCAGTTGATGGCGATTTCGTTGGACCCATAGGCTTCGATATCGTCGACATAGCAGGTTTGCGGCGCGCACCCGCGCAGCCGCTCCCTGGCGATGTCGTCGACAAAGGTCGAGTTCGGACCGCCGGCAAGCGAACCGACGGGCGGATTTGGCAGCTGCGGATCGCGCTGACGGGCATACCAGCGGCTGTGCTGGTTCTGCGGCGAGCGGCTGCCATAGCCGGTTATGTAGGAAAGCCCCATCGCATTGCGCCCGAGGATGTAGTCCATGCCCTCGCGCGCGCCGTCAAGAAAGACCCTGTCGCCGGAGAGATCGTAGGCGGCCGACAGCACGACGATGTTCTGCAGCATCAACTGGTTCGATCCCCAGTCGTAGCGGCGCTCGTTCGGCCGGTAGACGATACCGAATGGCTCCGCCTGTTGCAGCGACAGCAGGTGCTGCGCGCTCGTGAGCACCGAATTGCGGATCGTTTCCTGATCGACCGCCGGCAGCGCCCTGCCATAAAGGGCGAGTTGCAGCCGCGCGAAGCCGGCAACGTCGCGCCAGTTGAAAGCGCCGCCGGGCGAAAACATATCCGCTTCCCAGAGCGGCGAGGCCCGCAGGGTCTTGAGATATTCGCCGTTGCCGGTCGTCAGATAAAGCTCGGTCGCCGCCCAGAAAAGCTCGTCGGAAATGCTGTCGTCGTCGTAGTCGCCGCCGCCGCCGAACCCATCGGACTTGGGGGCAAGGAGCGCCGGATTGGCATTCGCCGCCACCCACGCCTTGCGCGCCGCCGAAAGCAGCCGCGCGGAAAATGTCGGGTTATGCTCGGCAAAGAGCCGCGCGCCCTGGGCAGCCACCGCCGCAACATCGAGCGTCGCCGCGGTCGAGGGGCGGTAAAGCGCGCGCGGCTGCGGGTCGTCGCCCGGCAGCATAGGCGCGGCGGTCCAGGCCGTATCGTGGATCTTGTGGTGCACCATGCCGGCGAGCGGCTCGCCGTCCGGGACCATCATCCGCAGCAAGAACTCCAGCTCCCAGCGCGCCTCGTCGAGAATATCCGGAAGGCCATTGCCGTTTTCCGGAATGCGCGACAGCCCGTCGCGCATCACCGCCGATGTGGGCGCAAACGTCAGGCCGCGTTCGTAGGCGGCGAGCAGTTGCGCAGCAGCCAGCGCTCCGGTCACCGCATATTTGCCGTGGTCGCCCGCGTCATACCAGCCGCCGGTCACGTCCAGTTGGTAGGAACAGGACCAACCGCCATAGACCGCCTCGGCCTGCGCGCCGCCAAGGCACGGAACCGCCTTGTCGCCCTGGTTCGGCGCGACGCCGACATGGCCGGCCGATCGGGCATAGGCCTTGCCGGCGATCGCCCCCCTGATCTCGATCCCGCTTCTTTGCGGGTAGAACCAGGACAGTGCATCGACCCGCAACCGCGTGTAGAGATCCTCGCCGATCGAAAAGCGGTCGCTTGCCCAGTCGCCGGACACCAGTCGATAGCCGTCGCCCGGCGTCTTGAACGCTGAGAAGTCCGCAACCTGCGTCTCGACCCCGGCCGTCGGATCGAAACCGTGGGGCTGCGTCTTGCCCTTGCCGACGATCCTGTCCGCAGAATCCAACAGTCGAAAATCGATGGGTTGTTTCGCATCGGCGACGAAGGTCGCCCGCTTCGGGCCATCCGTCAGGTAGCCGAGCTGGTTGACGCGAATGGCCGGCCCTTCGGCCGCCCGCCGCGCCGCCGGCGAGGAAGCCCCGGTCGCCACCAGCGAGACGTCGTCGAGGCAGACACGGCCGCTCTCGCCGCCGCCAAGCGGAAAAACGAGCTGCGCTTCGTCCGGCTCCTGCCCCGCGAACTCCGCCGAAAAAAGGCTGCCCTCCGGCGTGCCTTCCATCGTGAATTCGTCCACCATGGTCCAGGGATCGGCGGCGCGCTGCACCCTTGCCTGGACGCTGCGCGCCGGCTCGGCGATCACCCTCATCGACAAACGGTAGATGCGACCGGGCTCGAGCTTCAAGCCATTGGTGCCGATGAGTTGGCTCCAGGCTTCACCGCCCCGCGCAGCCTCGACGCAAAGCCGGCCGTTCTCGCGCGCGAACGCCAGCCCGTCGCTCGCCCAGAACGTGTCCTGTCTTTTGTCAAAGTGGCCGTCAGCAATCAGTTCGGCGCCCCTTGACAGGCCCGGCAGGAAGAGCGCGGCAATCGCCGCGTGTGCTATCCCGAACCTCGACACGTTTCCAACTCCGAACTCGCCGGCCACTCAAAAGGCGCCACGGAGCCGACAAGCCATGGCAGCAGAGCGTTGCCGCAAACAAGTTAAGCTTGAGAAAAGATCCGGCGGCGCGGCGAAATTTCGCTGTCGCCAAGACCCGTCGCGACCTGTCTGGCGGACCGGTGCGAGGCTTGACGCGCCTCGGCGCCCTGATAGTTTGACCAAAGGGTAAAAATTTGGGCGGCAGCACCGCCCGGACGACAAGAGAGACCGAGGAGAACTGGAATGTCGAACCGCCTTAACACGCCGAACGACCTGCGTGCTTTCTGGATGCCGTTCACTGCGAACCGGCAGTTCAAGAAGGAACCGCGCCTCTTCGTCGGCGCCAAGGACATGCACTACACGACCCATGACGGCCGCACGGTACTGGACGGCACGGCGGGTCTGTGGTGCGTCAACGCCGGCCATTGTCGCCCGAAGATCACCGAGGCGATCCGTGAGCAGGCGGGCGAGCTCGACTATGCGCCGGCCTTCCAGCTCGGCCACCCCAAGGCCTTCGAACTGGCAAACCGCCTGGTCGACATCGCGCCCGAGGGCATGAACCACGTTCTCTACACCAACTCTGGCTCGGAATCGGTAGAAACCGCGCTGAAGGTGGCACTCGCCTATCACCGCGCCAAGGGCGACGGCTCGCGCTTCCGCCTGATTGGTCGCGAGCGCGGCTATCACGGCGTCAACTTCGGCGGCATTTCGGTCGGCGGCATCGTCTCCAACCGCAAGATGTTCGGCACGCTTCTGACCGGCGTCGACCATATGCCGCACACCCACTTGCCGGCCCAGAATGGCTTCACCCGCGGCGAGCCGGAGCATGGCGGCGATATCGCGACCGAACTCGAGCGGATCGTTACGCTGCATGACGCCTCCACCATCGCAGCCGTCATCGTCGAACCGGTGGCCGGCTCCACCGGCGTGCTGATCCCGCCGAAGGGCTACCTGCAGAAACTGCGCGAGATCTGCACCAAGCACGGCATCCTGCTGATTTTCGATGAAGTCATCACCGGTTTCGGCCGCCTCGGCACGCCGTTTGCCGCGCAGTATTTCGACGTGAAGCCGGATATCATTACGACCGCAAAGGGGCTCACCAACGGCGTCATCCCGATGGGTGCGGTCTTCGTCACCTCCGAGATCCATGATGCCTTCATGAATGGCCCGGAGCACATGATAGAGTTCTTCCACGGCTACACCTATTCGGGCAACCCGATCGCCTCGGCCGCCGCCCTCGGCACGCTCGATACCTACAAGGAAGAGGGCCTCTTGACCCGCGCCGCCGAGTTGGCACCCTATTGGGAAGAGGGCCTGCACTCGCTGAAGGACTGCCCGCATGTCATCGACATCCGCAATCTCGGCCTGATCGGCGCGATCGAGCTGCAGCCGATCGCCGGCGAGCCGACGAAGCGCGCTTTCTCCGCCTTCCTCAAGGCCTATGAGAGCGGCCTCTTGATCCGCACCACCGGCGACATCATTGCGCTGTCACCGCCGCTGATCATCAGCAAGGCAGAAATCGACGAGCTGTTCGGCAAGCTGCGCGCCGTTCTCAACAGCAATATCTAAGCAGGCCTCGTCGAGACCGTCAGAACCCTTTCCCCGGCAACGGGGGAAGGGTTACTCTTATCCGCAACAATGAAACCAAGCGTCGTCCCGCCGAGAGAGCATCCGGGGCGCGTATAAGAAATGGAGTTGCCTCATGTCCGAAGCGCTGGAACGCTATATCGATCAGGGCGTTGGACGCGAGCCGGCTGACATCGTCTTGAAGGGCGGGCAGTTCTTCGATCTCGTCACTGGCGAACTGGTCGCCTCCGACATCGCGATCTCCGGCGACCGCATCGTCGGCACCTTCGGCAGCTACGAGGGGCGCGAGGAAATCGACATCACGGGCCGCATCGTCGTGCCCGGCTTCATCGACACCCATCTGCACATCGAATCCTCGCTGGTCACGCCGCACGAGTTCGACCGCTGCGTCCTGCCGCTCGGCATCACCACCGTCGTCTGCGATCCGCACGAGATCGCCAACGTGCTCGGCACCGAGGGCATCGAGTATTTCCTGGATTCGGCGCTCGAGACGATCATGGACATCCGCGTCCAGCTCTCCTCCTGCGTGCCGGCGACGCATCTCGAAACGTCGGGCGCCGACCTGCCGATCGAACGTCTCCTGCCCTTCCGCCACCATCCGAAAGTCATTGGCCTTGCCGAGTTCATGAACTTTCCGGGTGTTGTGCACAAGGACCCGGTCTGCCTCGCCAAGCTCGATGCCTTCCAGGGCGCCCATATCGACGGTCATGCTCCACTGCTTTCGGGCAAGGACCTGAACGGCTATCTGGCAGCCGGTATCCGCACCGACCATGAATGCACCAGCGCTGAAGAGGCGATGGAGAAGATCCGCAAGGGCATGCACATCCTCGTGCGAGAGGGCTCGGTCTCCAAGGACCTGCATGCGCTGATGCCCATCATCACCGAGCGGCTGTCGCCGCACCTGGCGCTCTGCACCGACGACCGCAACCCGCTCGACATCGCCGAGCAGGGTCACCTCGACCATATGATCCGCACGGCGATATCCGCCGGCGTCGAGCCGCTGGCGATCTACCGCGCCGCCTCGATCTCGGCCGCCCGCGCCTTCGGTCTGCGCGACCGCGGCTTGGTCGCGCCCGGCTGGCGCGCCGATCTCGTGGTCATCGACAGCCTGGAAAACTGCAAGGCCGAAACGGTGTTCTCCGGTGGTCGCCGCGTCACCGACGCGCTCTTTGCCACCCGCAAGACGGTCGCCCCCGTCGGGCTCGACAGCGTCAAGGCCGGCCAAGTCCATGCCAGCGCCTTCGGCATTCCGGTCGCAGACGGCGACACCTCGGTCATCGGCGTTCTGCCCGGCAAGATCATCACCGAGCACCGCCGCTACCGCCTGCCGGCGGTCGGCAACCAGACCGGCGTCGATCTCGGCCGCGACATCATCAAGGTCGCCGTCATCGAACGCCACGGCGTCAACGGCAATCATGCTAATGGCTTCGTGCAGGGGTTCGGGCTGAAGAAAGGCGCGATCGCCTCGACCGTCGGCCATGACAGCCACAACATCTGCGTCGTTGGCGTCAACGACGAGGACATGGCGATCGCCGCCAACCGGCTCGGCGAGATCAAGGGCGGTTTCGTCGTCGTCGAGGACGGCAAGGTGACCGGCGAGATCGCGCTTCCGGTCGCAGGCCTGATGAGCCTCGAGCCCTATGAGAGCGTCCGTGACACGCTGCACGACCTGCGCCACGCCGCCTTCGCGCTCGGCGCAACGCTGGAGGAGCCGTTCCTGCAGCTCGCCTTCCTGCCGCTGCCGGTCATCCCGCATCTGAAGATCTCGGATCGCGGGCTGGTCGATGTCGACAAGTTCATGCTGATCGGGTGATTGGCGGCGGCACTCAGTTGTCGGCCACGGCGGGCGCCAGTTCCTTGCGGAAATAGACGACGCGCTCCGTCTCCTCAAAGCCAAGCGCCATGTGCAGGCTTTGGCTCCTCAGATTGTCGGTCGCCGTGTCGGAGGCGAGTTCCTGGCAGCCCCGGCTTGTCGCCCAGCGTTCGACCGCGGTGATCAGGGCGCGCGCCACGCCGCGACGGCGGTAGGCGGGCAAGACGTAAATGCCTTCGAGGAAGCCGACGGGCGAGGTCTCGCAGCCGTTGACGTAATCGTGGCGGATCGACGCTTCAGCGAAACCGGCAGCGACGCCGGCTTCGTCCTCGCAAAGGAACGAAGCGTAGCGGTCGCGCTCCGCGAGACTGGATTCGACTTCGGCGCGATGATCCGCCGCCGGTGTATCCGGCCAGAGCGCCAGACGCATCTCGACCCAGCGGCCGATGGTTTCGCCATCCATCAACAATACGCGCATCAGAACTTCCCTGAGAAGGCCGACAGTCCGGCAACCCTGATGCTACCGGCTTCAAGCCGTGCCGGATATCCGGGCAATTCCAGGGGCTCAACCGCCGACGGCGCCAGAAACTCCAGCGGTTCCCGGGTGAGATTGAAGACGAAGAGCAGCCGCTCGCCGTCTTTCTCGCGAACAAAGGCCAGGAGATCGCTGTTCGTGTCGAGGAACCGCATCGTGCCATCGCTGAGTGCCCGCTGCGATCGGCGGAAGGCGAGCGTCGCGCGATAGTGATCGAGCACCGTGTCCCCGGTTTGCTGGGCGTCGACCGAAAGCCGCCGATGGTCCTCGGGCACCGGCAGCCACGGCTTGCCGGCGGTAAAGCCGGCATTGGCCGCTGCCTGCTCCCAAACCATCGGTGTGCGGCATCCGTCGCGGCCCTTATAGGAGGGCCAGAAGCGGATGCCATATGGATCGCGCAGATCCTCGAAGGCAAGCTCCGCCTCCGGCAGCCCCAGTTCCTCGCCCTGATAAAGGCAGATCGAGCCGCGCAGGCTGGAAAGCAGTGTGATCGCCAGCCGCGCCACCCTCTCCCGCTCCGCTTCATTGCGGGCAAAGCGGCTGACATGGCGCGTCACGTCGTGGTTGGAAAAGGCCCAGCAGACCCAGCCATCGGTCACCGCCTCCTGGAAATTCTCGACACAGCGGCGGATATGGGCCGCGGTAAAGTCCGGCCCCAGGAGGTCAAACGTATAGCACATGTTGAGCTTGTCGCCGCCGCTGGTATAGGCGGCCACGGTCTTCAGCGAGCGGGCGCCGTCGCCCACCTCGCCGACGGTCATGCGGCCTTCGTAGCGATCAAGCAACGCCCGGAACCGCGCGAGGAAGGCGATGTTTTCCGGCTGGCTCTTGTCGTGGAGATGGTCCTGCATGCCGTAGGGGTTCACGTCGGGCGCATCGTTGCTGGTGGCATCCGGATCCGGCACGAGCGGCGGGTTGTCCCGCAAGTGCTTGTCGTGGAAGTAGAAGTTGACCGTATCTAGTCGGAAGCCGTCGACGCCCCGCTCCAGCCAGAAGCGGGCAGCATCGAGCACCGCATCCTGAACTTCGGGATTGTGAAAGTTGAGGTCCGGCTGCGAGCCTAAGAAGTTGTGCATGTAATATTGCTTGCGCACCCCGTCCCATTCCCAGGCCGGTCCGCCGAAGATCGACAGCCAGTTGTTGGGCGCCGTGCCGTCCGGCTTAGGATCGGCCCAGACATACCAGTCCGCCTTCCCGTTCGTTCGGCTGGAGCGGCTTTCGACAAACCAGGGATGGCGATCGGCGGTGTGGGAGATCACCTGGTCGATGATCACTTTCAGGCCAAGACGATGGGCCTCACCAAGCATCTCGTCGAAATCGGCGAGTGTTCCGAACATCGGATCGACGTCGCAGTAATCCGAAACGTCGTAGCCCATGTCGGCCTGCGGCGAGGTGAAGAACGGCGACAGCCAGATCGCATCGACGCCGAGCGAGGCGATGTGCGGCAGCCTGCGGGTGACACCCTTGAGATCGCCGATGCCGTCGTCGTCGGTATCCTGGAACGAGCGCGGATAGACCTGATAGATCACCGCACCGCGCCACCAATCGTCACCCGATACCTGCCGAGACGCCATGTAAGCCCCCTGAAGACGGTCTGTCGCGCAAAGGTGTAGCGTTGCCCGGCGCCGGAGTAAACGCCATTCACCGCCACGCACGGATCGCCACCAAACAGCCGGAAACTATCTCTTGCCGAGAACGATCGAGACCCTTATCCCGTCTCAGACGAAATCTTGTGAGGAGGAAAGTCGTTGGCCGGAAAGATGCTTGCGATCGGAGAGTGCATGGTCGAGCTCATGCAGGCGGAAGGCGGGCTCTTGCGCAAAGGCTATGCCGGCGACACGTTCAACGCCGCCTATTATGCGCAGCTCTTCATGCCTGCTGATTGGACCGTCGCCTATTGCTCCGCCGTCGGCACCGACACGGTTTCCGACGAGATGCTGGCCTTCATGGCGGAAAAAGCGATCGACACCTCGGCCGTCCGCCGCATCGAGAACCGCTCGGCAGGCCTCTATATGATCCATCTAAAGGACGGCGAGCGCAGCTTCTCCTACTGGCGCTCGCACTCGGCTGCCAAGCTGCTTGCCGACGACGCCGAGCACCTCAGACGCGCGATCGAAAGCTCCGACCTCATCCTCTTCTCCGGCATCACGCTGGCGATCCTTGCGCCCGATGCCGTAGAAACGCTGCTGTCGGAGCTGCGCCGCGCCAAGGCTGCCGGCAAGACGGTGGTCTTCGACCCGAACATTCGCCCGCGTCTCTGGGACGATGCCGAGCGCATGCGCCGCACGCTGACCGGCGGTGCCCGCGCCGCGACCCTGGTGATGCCGAGCTTCGACGACGAGATGACCCATTTCGGCGATGCATCGATCGACGCGACGATTGCCCGTTACAAGAGCCTGGGCGCCACCAACCTTGTCGTCAAGGATGGCGAGAAGGGTGTGACGCTCGCCTTCGGCGATGCCCCGGTTGAGCATGTGCCGGCGACCCCGGTCGAGCGCGTCGTCGATACGACCAGTGCCGGCGACAGCTTCAACGGCGCCTTCGTCTCCCGCCTGGTGGCGGGCGACAAGCCGGCCCAGGCCGCCGCCTTTGCGGCAAGCGTCGCTGCCGGCGTCATCGGCCATCACGGCGCGCTCGTGGCGCGGGAGAAGCTGCCTGCCGCGTGAGCGGCGAGGTCACTTTTCAGGAACTTTAGGAAGGATGCAGACGGAAAGCCTGTTTGGTTTTCCGCTCCCTCTTTAGCGGCGCTTCTTCGCCTTGGACTCGTACGGGTTGTCGCCCGAACGGAAGTGCATGCGGATCGGCACGCCCGGCAGGTCGAAATCGTTGCGCAGACCGTTGATCAGGTAGCGCACATAGGATTCCGGCAGCGCGTCCGGCCGCGTGCAGGAGATCATGAAGCCCGGCGGGCGCGCCTTCACCTGGGTCATGTACTTGAGCTTGAGCCGGCGACCGGAAACGGCCGGTGGCGGATGCTGAACCGTCTGCGATTCCAGCCAGCGGTTGAGCCGCGCGGTGGAGATGCGGCGGTTCCAGGTCTTGTCGGTCTCGATAATCGCCTGCATCAGCCGGTCGAGGCCGTAGCCGGTGTGACCGGAAATCGGCACGGCACGGATGCCGCGGGCCTGCGGCAACAGCCGCTCGGTCTTTTCGCGAAGATCGGCAAGCACCGCCTGCCAATCCTCGACCAGGTCCCACTTGTTGAACGCGAGAACGGCCGCCCGGCCTTCGCGCAGCACGAGGTCGACGATCTGCAGATCCTGCTTCTCGAAGGGAATGGTTGCATCAAAGACGATGACCACCGTTTCGGCAAAGCGGATGGCGCGCAGCGCGTCTGCGACCGAGAGCTTCTCGAGCTTCTCCTGAACCTTGGCCTTGCGGCGCATGCCGGCAGTGTCGAACATCTTGATGGTGCGACCGCGCCAGTCCCATTCGACCGAGATGGAATCGCGGGTGATGCCGGCTTCCGGGCCGGTCAACAGTCGATCTTCGCCGAGGAAGCGGTTGATCAGGGTCGACTTGCCGGCGTTCGGCCGGCCGACGATCGCCACCCGCAGCGGCTTGGTCTCATCATAGGCGGTCTCCACCTCTTCGTCTTCACCGTCGTCCTTGAACGTGGGGCGCAGATCGATATCGGTTTCGGCCACGTCGTCTTCCGGCGGGTAGGCCCGTTCTTCGCCGATCGCAGCGACGATCGCGTCGCGCAGATCGAGCATGCCCTGGCCGTGTTCGGCCGAGATCGGGCACGGCTCGCCAAGGCCGAGCGTGAAGGCATCGTAGAAGCCACCGTCGGAACCGCGTGCTTCCGACTTGTTGGCGACCAGCACCACCGGCTTGCCGCGGCGGCGCAGCATTGCGGCAAGCGTCTCGTCGGCCGGCGTCAGGCCGCCCTTGGCGTCCACCAGGAACAGCGAAAGATCGGCTTCGTCGATCGCGGCCTCGGTCTGCGCCCACATGCGCCCCTGCAGCGTGTCGGGTCCCGATTGCTCGAGACCGGCCGTGTCGATGATGCGGAAGCGCAGATCGATCAACTTGGCGTCCCCCGGGCGACGGTCGCGGGTGACACCCGGCGTATCGTCGACGAGCGCCAGCTTCTTGCCGACCAAACGGTTGAACAAGGTGGACTTGCCGACATTGGGACGCCCGACGATGGCGACGGTGAAGCTCATGGATCTATCCGTTTCCGCTTGGAGCGCTGCTGCCAACAAGGCGGCTGCGCTCATAAATTCGTTTTCTGCCGCATCGGGCAGCGACAGTTCCAGCAGGAACTGTTCCGATTGTACTCGGCAATCCCGAACGCAAAACCGCTCAAGCACTTTTGCTGAAACTGCTTGCCTTGTCTCTCGCAGTTCCGGACGCAAAACCGCTGAGCACTTTTGCTGAAACTGCTTTAAACGCTTTAGCGCACAATCCCAAGGTCGAGACCGACATTGGCATCATGCGCTGATTCGAAAGGGTCTTTCACCCTGTGCCCTTCCGGTGGGATGGGCTGTCGTCTTATGCCTTGCCGCTCGCGGCGATCACGTCGAGCAGCATCTGGGCGCGACCGGTGACGTTGCGCGGGCTCTGCGCATCGTCGACGATCTGCTGGAACCAGGTCTTCGCCTTGGCGTAGTCGCCGGACTTGTAAGCAGCGAGACCAAGGGCTTCACGCGCCGAGTGGCGCATGTTGTTCTGCGGCGTAGCAAGCTGCTCGACCTCGGCCGAAACCTGGTCGTAACCGCCGGTATCGACGAGCAGGTAGGCTGCACGCAGACGCGCTGCCTCCTGGATAGCTGCCGGGACGCTGCTGTCCTTGCCGATGGCGGAGAAGGCCTTGGCAGCCGCCTCTGTCTCGCCCTTCTGCGCCTGCAGCGTGGCAGCGCGCAGACGCGCCAGCACCGGATAGGCGCCGTAGCCGTCCTTCTCCAGCGTGTTCAAGGCGGCGAGCGCCTCGTCTGTCTTGTTTTCCTTGGCGAGGTTCAACGCCTGCAGGAACGCATCGCCCGACTTCGAGGAGGCGCCATCCTGCCAGTAATCGAAGCCGACCTTGCCGATGGTGCCGAGTACGATAAGCACGGCGATGGCCACGATGACGCCGCCGAAGCGGGCCCAGATGCTCTTCATCTGGTCGGAACGCAGTTCCTCATTGACCTCGCGGATAAAGCTGTCGTCTTGGTTCGCCATCTATTGCCCCGGCCTTGCCTGCACACTGGCCCGTCGCGCCAACGGTCACATGACGATCGGCGAAACGGACACTCTCAAACTGTTCGAGCATGCACGAGGGGTCCTTGCCGCACCCGCCGCACTCTCATGGATTTTGCGCCTTCTACCCGATTTTGCGGCGCTTGTAAGGGGGCCGACGCGATTTAGAGCGCCTATGGCCGACACGAGGCCGACTCCGTCGCTCTAAATTTTCTGTTACTGCAATTCCGGACGCAAAACCGCAGCGCACTTTTGCTGGAAATTGCATCAGCCCATGACGACCGGTGCAACGCCGATCAACCATTCGTGCAGCTTCCAGATGAAGAGCACGTAGGCGACAAGCCCGATGATGATGGCGAGCACATCGTTGGAGGCCGATTTGAACACCGGCAGTACGCGTTCGCCTGCCCGCTCGCGGCGTTTCAGCGAGATGCGCAGGATCACCGCCCAGGCGAGAAACGAGCCGAACAGCAGGACGGAGGACGTCTCACCATTGGCGAGCAGATGCGCAAGTGCCCAGACCTTGATCGAAAGCACCTGAGGATGCTTGACCGCAACCGCGATGCGCCCGGCCGGGAGGAAGCCGGCAGCAAGGAAGATGAAGGCAAAAAGCATCAGAAGCAGTGCGATGTGGCGCATGAATACGGGCGGATCGTAGAGCATGCCCGTTTCGCTGCGGGCCTGGCCGAAGCCATAGATGATCAGACAGAGGCCGATGAGGCTGAGGATTGCATAGATCCCCATCCAGGTGCCCTTGCCGCGGCGCTCGATGACGCCGGCGCGGAAACCGGGCGCGACGACGCGGATGAGATGCAGGCCGAGAAAAAGAATGATGCCGAGAACGAGTATCGCCATGGGGCCACCGCTTTGTTCGAGTATCGGGCAAACTCAGCGCCGCGCGTCGGAAAAGACGGGAGCTGGCCGCTGAAGCGTGTTGATTTCCAGTGTATTCGGTTCCCGGACCGATTCCGCCCAGGTTGCTATGGAGTAGCCTTGATAGCGCGTTTTTTCCAGACCGATCAAAGGATTGCCGCATTTTCGAACCATTTGCGACAAAACCAAAACAGTGCAGTTGATCATGATCCGTATTCCGCTTGCCCTCTCGCTCGCCCTTCTTCCCGCTCTTGCCAGGGCCGAGCCGGCGTCGCCGGCCACCGCGCCCGCCGGTGACAGGCAGTTGGTGATCGTCTCGTTCGACGGCGCGCATGACAACGCGCTATGGGAAAAAAGCCTGGCGATGGCCAAGCGCACCGGTGCGCATTTCACCTATTTCCTCTCCTGCACCTTTCTGATGACCCGGGCGGACGGCAAGACGCTCTACAAGCCGCCGGGCCAGAAGGCAGGCCGCTCGAATGTCGGCTTCGCGCAGAGCCGTGAAGAGATCGCGGCCCGCGTCGGCCACATCTGGCAGGCCCATCTCGACGGCCACGACATCGCCAGCCACGCCTGCGGCCACTTCGACGGCAAGGGCTGGAGCAAAGCCGACTGGCAAAGCGAGTTTTCGACCTTCAACGCGGCGCTCAAGGACGCCTGGAAGAAGGCGGACAAGCCCGAGGCCGAGCCGGCCGGCTGGGCCGAATTCGCCGCAACCGGGATCAAGGGATTCCGCGCCCCCTATCTGTCGCTGAGCGACGGCCTGCTGCCGGCGCTGAAGGCGGACAACTTCACCTATGACGCAAGCCTGGTGACCAAGGGTCCGGGCTGGCCGACGACAAAGGATGGCCTGCCGCGTTTCGGACTGCCGCTGATCCCCGAAGGGCCGTCGCAGCGCCCTGTCATCGGCATGGACTACAATCTCTTCGTCCGCCACTCCATGGGTGTGGAGAACAAGAAGGACAGCGCCCGCTTCGAGGAGCGCACCTACGAGGCCTACAGGAAAGCCTTCGACCGGGAATATGCGGGCGACCGCATCCCGCTGCAGCTCGGCTTCCATTTCGTCGAAATGAACGGCGGCGCCTACTGGCGCGCGCTCGATCGGCTGTTGGGCGAAGTCTGCGGCAAGCCCGACGTCGCCTGCGTCAGCTACGCCCAGGCGCTGCCGCTGATCGAGCAGGCAAAAAAGAAGGCGGGTCGAACCGCCTTCTGATTGCTATGCGTTCGGCCAAGCTCAGGCCAGTTCCTCTTCACCACCGACCTCGATGAACTTCTGATCGATATGCGGCAGCGGCTCTTCGTCGATCGTCGCCTCGAACGCGCGCAGGCGCTTGTAGATCGACAGAAGCTCGACGATCGTCGGCCAGGAAGAAACCAGATACTGGAACGACGAGGTGACCTGGCCGAAGGCGCCGGAGATTTGGTTCAGCGCGCCAAGCGTGATCTTACCGGCGATAATCGACGGCGCCAGGATCAGCAGTGAAAAGATGTTGTTGATCTGCAGGTAGAAGATGCGGGCGATGTTGAAATAGAGATAGTGGAAGTACAGCCGGAAATAGTTGCGGCGCACGTTCTCGAAAAGGTCGGCAACGGTCGGCGGCTGGGCGCGATCGGCGTGATCTTCGCCATAGACCAGTTCCTTGCGGTAGGCCGCCTCGACGCGCTGGTTGCGGAACTCAAGCCCCGGCAATTTGATGCCGACGACAGCCAGGAACACGGTGCCGAACAGCGACCAGAGCACCGCGGCGGTGACCAGCGGATAGGGAATAGCGCCGACGATCGGCAGTTCGGTGACGTTTGCGGACAGCCGGATCAACACCGGCGTAAACGCGATCAGCGTCATCACGCTGTCAATCAGGCTGACGCCGAGACCTTCCACGGTCGTGGAAAAGCGCATCGTGTCTTCCTGCACACGCTGCGAGGCACCTTCGATATGGCGCAGCTTGCCCCAATGGGCCATGTAGTACTCGTTCATCGCGGTGCGCCACCGGAAGATATAGTGGCTAACGAAGAAGCGCGTCATGACGGCCACGGCCACGGCGACGAGCGCGATCGCGAGGAAGGTGGCGATTTCGCCGTAGAACTCTTCCGCGGTGACGACCTTTGACTTGGAAACCGCCGCCTGGATCAGGTCCCAGAACGGCCCATACCAGTTGTTGATGGCGACGCTGACCTGCACCTGAAAATAGGTGACGAACAGAATGAGGGCGGATCCGAGGATCGACCAATTCTGCCAGCGATGCGGTGAGTAGACGTACCAGAACGCCGCAAATAACCCCGTGACCAGCGCGAAATAGATGTAGAACCAGAGGAAGGCCGGAGACCAGAAGGCGGAAATGCCGACGATCGGCGGCGCGTCGGACGGCAAAGGCGGCATGCCGAAGACTGCGCCCAGTTGCTCGCCTTCCCCATACCAGAAGGCGATGGCAACCAGCGACCAGACGACAAAGGAAATGAAGAAGAGCTTCGGCTTCGGAAAGAAGGATAGGAACAAGTGCGGCACTCTCGTTTCGGTGGAGACGAACAACTCGCCTCCCGAAGCGCCGAAACTAGGGCAAAGCGCCGTCGTCAACAATCGGGTAATGTAAACGTTACTGTTATTTCATCCAGGCGCGCGCCGGTGCCGGAGGGTCTTTTTTCGCCGCTGCTCAGGCCCTCAATGCCTGTGAAATCCGCTTCAGCTCGACGACGATGACCCCACCGCACAGGAAAAGAACGGCAGCCGCGATCAAGGTTGGTGCGGCGAAGCTGCCGGTGCGCTCCGCAAGCCAGCCGGCGACCAGCGGACCGACGATTTGCCCAATACCGAAAGCAGCCGTCATCAACGCAAGCGCCTTGCGCGGGCTCTCGGGCGCCAGCTTCCGGCCGATCTGCAGGCCATAGGCAGTGATCATCATGAAGGTTGCGCCGAGCATCAGGCCGCCGGCAAGCGGCGCATAGGGCAAAGGCAGGCTGACCGTCAGCACCAGCCCGACCGCCTCGACCAGAAGGCCGATCGCGTAGACACCGGCAAGACCGAAGCGCGGCACGGCAAAGCGCCAGAGATAGACGGAGAGCGCTGCGGCAAGCCCCGTTAGCAGCCAGGCGAGAAATTCGATGCTGTGGCCGCCGCTCGGATCGCGCGCCATGGTGACGAGGAACGTGGCGGTGATCACATAGCCGAAGCCGAAGAGCGCATAGGTGAACGTCACTACGGTCAGCGGCCGCGTCCAGCGCAGCGGCCTTTCGCGCACCGGACCAGAACCGGACGACGGAACGCCGGGAAGAAATGCGGCAACGACGATCGTCCCGACCAATCCGACCAGCGCGCCGGTAAACCAGTCGCCCATGGAGGTCGTCAGGCCGGCGTGACCCGCGATCGGGTTCGCCCAGACGCAAAGCGATGAAAACGCGATGCCGAGGCCGACGCCGCCAAAGTGAACGGCCGGCACGTGTTCCGAGCGCGCAAGCACGCCATGGCCGAGCACGATGCCGGAGATGAAGATCATCGCAAAGGCGCTGGCAAGGCCGGCGAGGAAACGGATCAGCGCCAGCACGACGACGGAGGACGAGAGGCCCATGGCCGCCAGCAGAGCCGTCGTGGCGACGAGGGACAGCAGACCGATCCGCCGCTCGTGCCCATGGGCCCAGCCATAGGCGGCAAGAATGGCGCCAGCGAGATAGCCGACGAAATTGGCCGAGGCGATGAGCCCGGCATCACCCGGCGACAGGCCGAGATCCACCATCATCGCCGGCAGGATCGGCGTATAGGAGAAGCGTCCGAAGCCCATGGCGACGGCCATGGCGATGGCGCCGGCGGTTGCCGTGGCGGAGATGTTGGTCTGCAGCGGTTTGTCGAGCGTGGTCATATCATTTTATTGCGCCGCAACACGACGCACGACAAACGACAATAATTGAAGGATCTATTGAAGAAATCGAACGATCGCCGATTTCAATGGCTTAGACCAGTCGCCGGAAAGGTGAGGTGCACCACATCACGGCGGCAGATCATGCACCGCGGCGATGGAGCAAAAAATCGTCTGGAGGACGACGGAGGCTGCAGGCCGCCGCCGTATCCCTGGGTCAGCCCGGTAGTGTCACCACCAGCGGCCCACCGCGGGTGACGACAACTGTGTGCTCATACTGCACCGTCGGTGCGCGCGGGTCGCTGTAGAGCGTCCAGTCGTCGTTGCCGCCCTCGGCCCATTGGGCGCCCATCGACAGGAAGGGTTCGACGGTGAAGACCATGCCGTCGGTCATCCGGCGACGTTCGCGCGGATCCGGCCAGGTGGCGATCTCGGTCGGCTCCTCGTGCAGCGAGCGGCCGATGCCGTGGCTGGCGAGATTGGTGACAAGCGAATAGCGGTTCTTGCGCGCGAAGTCGCCGATCGCATTGCCGATGGCAGCCAGCGGCTGGTCGGGGCGCACCTGCTTGAGGCCGACCCACATCGCCCGCTTGCCATCGCGGCAAAGCCGGTCGATCGCGGCGGTGACCGGCGGTACCGGGAACGAGGCGCCGGTATCGGCAAAGATGCCGTCCTTTTCGGCCGAGACGTCGATGTTGACGAGATCGCCGGCCTTGATCACGCGGTTGCCGGGAATGCCGTGGGCGATTTCCTCGTTGACGCTGATGCATGTGGCACCAGGAAACTGGTAGCAGAGTTCGGGCGCCGAGCGTGCGCCGGCCTCTTCCAGTACCTTGCGGCCGATCGCATCGAGTTCCGCAGTGGTAATGCCGGGCTCGAGCGCCTCGCCCATCGTCTGCAGGGCATTGGCGCAGATGCGGCCGATTTCCTTCAGCCGCAGCAGGTCTTCTTCGTTGTTGAGGGTCATCCGTATCTCGCTTTCGCGCTCACATGTAGCGTGTCATGACGCGTTATGCCAGCACGCAGCGGAACGGCCGGGGGTGACCGCCCCCCGACCCTCGACACTCAGGCGATAGCGGGTGCCGCTGCCTTTTCTTCCGCCACGGCCTTGCGCACCAGCGGCGCCACCTTGGTGCCGTAGAGCTCGATGCCGCGCATGATCTGGTCGTGCGGCATCGGACCGATCGCCATCTGCAGCAGGAAGCGATCGTTACGGAACAGCTTCCAGTTCTCGACGATCTTCTCGGCCACCGTTTCCGGATCACCGAGGAAGAGGTTGCCGGAGGGGCTGCGCGCCTGGTCGAAATGCGCCCGGTTCGTCGGTCCCCAGCCGCGCTCGCGCCCGATGCGGTTCATCACTTCCGCCTGCGGCCCGTAGAACTGGTCGGCGGCAAGATCGGTCGTATCGGCGATGAAGCCGTGCACGTTGATGCTGGTTTTCAGCTTTTCCGGGTCCTGACCGGCGCGGCGCGCGGCCTCGCGGTAGAGGTCGAAGAGCGGCGCAAACCGGCGCGGCTCGCCGCCGATGATCGCAAGCGCCACCGGCAGGCCGAGCGCGCCGGCGCGCGCTACCGATTGCGGCGTGCCGCCAACGGCGATCCAGAGCGGCAGCACCTCCTGCAGCGGCCGCGGATAGACGCCGCGATCATGGATCGCCGACCGCATCTCGCCGGCCCACGAGACCTTCTCGCTTTCGCGCAGCGCCATCAGGAGGTCGAGCTTTTCGGCAAAGAGCTGGTCGTAGTCATCGAGCGACTGACCGAAGAGCGGGAAGGATTCGATGAACGACCCGCGACCGGCCATGATCTCGGCGCGGCCGCCCGAGATCAGATCAAGGGTCGAGAATTGCTGGAAGACGCGTACGGGATCGTCCGAGCTCAACACCGTGACGGCACTGGTCAGCCGGATATTCTTCGTTTTTGCCGCTGCGGCCGCGAGGATGACCGCCGGCGCGGAGGCCGCGTAGTCAGGCCGATGGTGTTCGCCGAGCCCGAAAACATCGAGGCCAACCTGATCTGCAAGCTCGATTTCCTCGAGAAGGTTCTTGAGGCGACGCTGGCCCTCCCTGCCCTTGTGATCCGCGTTCGGATCGACATCCGCAAATGTGTAAAGCCCGAGTTCCATGAGGTCTGTCCTTTTTCTGTATGCACAACAGATAGTTGGCGCACACATGAGCAGCAAATGCGCATCCGGGAAACGCTGTGTTTCCCGGATGCATACGAACGAGACCTTACCCTCTCGGTAGACCGTCAAGCAGGACATCGAGGCCCTTCCGGAACGTGCCATCCCAATCGCTGTCCAGGAGCAGGCGCGTGCGCTCGATCGTCGGATAGCGTTCGCTGAGCGCCGAGAGGCGCTTCTGTCCGGCAGCCTGGTCGGCGTGCGAAAGCGCGAAGCTCGCCCGGGTGACGGTGGCGCCGAGCACATAGTTCCAGAGCGACCAGATCGCGACATTCATATCCGCGTCGACAACGCCGGCTCTCGACAGCACCTCGCTCATGGTTTCCAGGCGGCCGAGTACATTCGCGCCGAGCGCCCGTCGCGGCAGCAGCGACGCCGACCAGGGATGGCGCAGCATGATTGCGCGCCAGTCTTCGAGCTTGTGAACCACATCCCTGCGCCAGTCCTCGGGCTCGATCCTTTGCGGGGGCGCGCGATAGGCAAACACCGCATCGAGCGCGAGGTCGAAGACCTCCTCCTTGTTGGCGACATGCCAATAGAGGCTCATGACGCCCGCACCGAGACGGTCGGCGAGACGGCGCATCTTCAAGCCGTCGATACCCTCGGCGTCCAGCAATTCGACCGCGGTCGCCACGATGCGCTCCAGAGACAGGGACGGCTCGCCGCCCGGCTTCTTCCCGGCCTGGGCGGCCGGCTCTACCCGCTGGGAGCGTTTGCCCTGCCCGCCGTTCCCTTTCGCCGCCATGTGTCTTCCTTGCTGATTGGAGTGTCGATTTACGCCGACAACGCGCCGGATGTCGATCCTGAACGATTGACTCGTACGGCGTACGATGTAAATGAATCGTACGCCGTACGAGTCAATAGCAAGAGCGACGGCGAAAGGTCAAACCTGCAGGCCTGCAAGCGGCGTCGCGCGCGGGCCTCGGAGACGAGAGAACACCATGTCACGCACAATCAGACATCTCATGATCGGAGGACTCATCATCATGACCACGGGCGTTTCCACGGCGGCGACCGCGAGCGAGCAGGCGGCCAAGCTGACGATCGTCAACCCCAAGAACCTCTACGACCCGACGCCGCATGGCTATAGCACCGCGGTGATCGTGCCTGCCGGGGCACGGGTGGCCTACATTTCAGGACAGGGCGGCCAGGATAGCACCGGCGGCCTGTCTCCCGACTTCGCGGTTCAGGTCAAGCAGGCTTATGCCAATCTGGGCGCAGCGCTCGAGGGGCTCGGCGCAAGGCCGGACCAGGTCGCCAAGCTCACCATCTTCGTGGTCGACCACGACATGTCCAAGCTCGAGGTCCTGACCGGCAGCGTCAAGGAAATGTTCGGCGCGACGCTGCCGGCGCAGACACTGGTACCCGTGCCCAAGCTGGCGGTCGACGGCATGCTGTTCGAGGTGGAAGCGGTCGCTGTCATCGACTGACGGCGGCCCGGTTTGCGGCACCGCCCGTCGGCCCGGAAGGCAGAGTATGGTCGGGAGAAACGGACGCGCGGCGAAAATCGCCGCTCGCCCGGCTCTTAGCTCAGCGTCCTTTTGACCGCGTTGCGCCAACCCTTGAACTTGGCCTTACGCGTCTTTTCGTCCATGGCGGGCTCGAAGCGGCGGTCGCGTGCCCAGGACTTGGCAAAGTCTTCCTGCTTCGGCCAGACGCCGGCGCGGCTGCCGGCAAGCCAGGCGACGCCGAGCGCGGTCGTTTCCAGGATGACGGGCCGATCGACCGGCGCGTCGAGCAGGTCGGAAAGCCGCTGCATCGTCCAGTCGGAGGCAACCATGCCGCCGTCGACGCGCAGAACTGTCTCCTTGCCGTTGTTGCGCCAGTCCTTGTGCATCGCCTCAAGCAAGTCGCGCGTCTGGTAACAGACGGCTTCGAGTGCCGCGCGGGCAAACTCCGCCGGACCGGTGTTGCGGGTCATGCCGAAGATCGCGCCGCGCGCGTCCGGATCCCAATGCGGCGCGCCGAGCCCGGTGAAGGCCGGCACGAGATAGACGTCCTGCGTCGGATCGGCGCTTGCGGCAAGCGTCCCGGTATCGGGCGCAGCCTTGATCACCTTCAGCCCGTCGCGCAGCCATTGCACCGCAGCACCCGCGACGAAGATCGAGCCTTCGAGCGCATAGGTGGTTTCGCCATCAAGCTTGTAGGCAATGGTGGTGAGCAACCGGTTCTTCGAACGCACCATGTCCTTGCCGGTGTTGAGCAGTGCGAAGCAGCCGGTGCCATAGGTGGATTTCAACATGCCCGGCTTGAAGCAGGCCTGGCCGATGGTCGCCGCCTGCTGGTCGCCGGCAACGCCGAGGATCGGGATCGCCGCGCCGAAAAGTGCGGTATCGGTAACGCCGAAATCGGCGGCGCAATCCTTGACCTCGGGCAGCATGGCGCGCGGCACCTTGAGGATCTTCAGAAGCTCGTCGTCCCAGGCATTTTCGGCGATGTTATAGAGCAGCGTGCGCGAGGCGTTGGTCGCGTCGGTCACGAAGGATTTGCCGCCGGTCAGCCGCCAGATGAGGAAGGTATCGATGGTGCCGAAGCAGAGTTCGCCCTTGGCGGCGCGGGCCTGCGCCCTGTCGATGTTGGTCAGCAGCCAGTTGAGCTTGGTGCCGGAGAAATAGGGATCGAGCAGCAGGCCCGTCTTCCGGGTGAAGGTCTTTTCCAGCCCCTGCTTCTTCAGCCGATCACAATAGGAGGCGGTGCGACGGTCCTGCCAGACAATCGCGTTGTGAATGGGATTGCCGGTCTCGCGATCCCAGACGACGACGGTTTCGCGCTGGTTGGTGATGCCGATCGCCGAAAGGTCGCCGGCCTTGATGCCGGCCTTGGCGATAGCGTCCTCAACCGTCGAAAGCACCGTCTGCCAGATTTCCTCGGGATCGTGTTCGACCCACCCGGATTTCGGAAAATACTGCTTGAATTCCTTGTGGCTGGCCCCGGCGATCTGCTGCTGACCGTCGAAGATGATCGCCCGGCTCGAGGTCGTACCCTGATCGATCGCGAGAATATATCCGCCCATATGCCCCTCCCCGGCCACACGCATGTTTGTTCACCCGGCCTTGAAGGCGGGATCTCATTTCGAAAACTTCAATACGATGGCAAAACGAATGTCAAACGAAAACAAAACGCAACCGTCGACTTCGCCATTCCCCTCCTCAACTCTGCGGCCCGCAACCCAAAAACACAATTGTCAGCGCCGGCGTTTTCCGCGTAGGCTGGCGCTGTTGCGCCGCAACAAAGCAGTGCGCGGCGCCACAAAGGGAGAGAGCAGCAATGACGAAAACAGCGGTCATCACCGGTTCGACGAGCGGCATCGGGCTTGCGATCGCCAAGGCCTTCGCCAAGGGTGGCGCCAATATCGTGCTGAACGGCTTCGGTAGCCCGGACGAAATCAAGAAGGCGACGGACGAGGTCAGCGCGCTGACGACAGGAACGGTCGTCTATCATGCTGCCGACATGACGAAGCCAGCCGAGATCGCCGATCTGATCGCCACGGCGACGACCCGCTTCGGCGGCGTCGATATCCTCGTCAACAATGCCGGTATCCAATATGTCGAGAAGGTCGAGGATTTCCCGATCGAGCAATGGGACCGCATCATCGCGATCAACCTCTCCTCGTCCTTCCACACGATCCGCGCCGCTATTCCCGGCATGAAGGCGAAAGGCTGGGGCCGCATCGTCAACATCGCCTCGGCCCATGGCCTCGTCGCCTCGCCCTTCAAGGCGGCCTATGTGGCGGCGAAGCACGGCGTGCTCGGCCTGACGAAGACCGTGGCGCTCGAAGTGGCCGAAAGCGGAATCACCGCGAACTCGATCTGCCCGGGCTACGTGCTGACGCCACTCGTCGAAAAGCAGATCCCCGATCAAGCCCGCACCCGCGGCATCACCGAGCAGCAGGTGATCAACGACGTGATGCTGAAGGGGCAGCCGACGAAGAAGTTCATCACCGTCGAACAGGTCGCAGCCCTCGCCGTCTATCTCGCCGGCGACGACGCGGCACAGATCACCGGCACCCATGTGTCGATGGACGGCGGTTGGACGGCGCAGTAACGGCCGACATCCGTCAAGTGGTCGGCAGCGCGGACCGGATGCCCCCGCGCTGCCCGCATGGCGTGCAAAAGTCCGCCCAGCCCTTTGCTTTTCTGCATAACCACCTAAGATCAAAGTGATTTCAGGACGTATGCAGCAGCAGGGAATGAATGGCATGCCCCAACCGACCGGTTCAATCAGCTTCATCCTCAACGACCGCGAGGTCGCTCTTTCCGACATCGCACCGACAACGACGCTGCTCGACTATCTGCGGCTGGAACGCCGGCTGACCGGCACCAAGGAAGGTTGTGCGGAGGGCGACTGCGGCGCCTGCACCGTGCTGGTCGGGCGGCTGGTCAGCGACCGGCTCGTCTATGAAAGCGTCAACGCCTGCATCCGTTTCCTCGGCTCGCTGCAGGCAACCCATGTCGTCACCGTCGAGCATCTCGCCGGTCAGGATGGCACGCTGCATCCGGTGCAGCAGGCGATGGTCGATTTTCACGGCTCGCAATGCGGCTTCTGCACGCCCGGCTTCGTCATGTCGCTCTATGGCCTGTGGCTTGGCAACGACAGCCCCAGCCGCGCCGATATCGAAAAGGCGCTGCAGGGCAATCTCTGTCGCTGCACCGGTTATGAGACGATCGTGCGCGCGGCCGAAGCGGCGGCAGAGGCGCGCCCCTCCAACATCTTCGATCCGATCACCAGGGAGCGGGAAACGATCACCATCAGGCTGAAGGCGCTGGCACCGACGGAAACGATCACACTCCGCCAGGGCGAAAATTGTCTGATCGTGCCGGCCGACGGCAGTGGCCTGGCGGAAGCGCTCGCCGACCATCCCGGGGGGACGGTCGTTGCCGGCTCCACCGATGTCGGCCTCTGGGTGACGAAGCAAATGCGGACGATCAACCCGGTGATCTTCATCAACGGAATCACCGAATTGCAGCAGATCGAGGAAACCGCGGACGGTCTCATTATCGGGGCCGGCGTCAGCTACACCATGGCCTATGCCGCCCTCGCCAAGACGTTTCTCGGGCTCGGTCCGCTGATCAACCGCATCGGCGGCGAACAGGTGCGCAACATGGGCACGATCGGCGGCAATATCGCTAACGGCTCACCGATCGGCGACAGTCCGCCGCCCCTGATCGTGCTTGGCGCGACGGTGACCCTGCGCTCGACCGCCGGTCGGCGGACGTTGCCGCTCGAATCCTTCTTCATCGCTTATGGCAAGCAGGATCGCCAACCCGGCGAATTCGTCGAAAGCATCTTCGTGCCGCGCCTGCCGGCGGGCGATCTCTTTGCCGCCTACAAGATCTCCAAGCGCCGCGACGAAGATATCTCCGCGCTGCTTGGCGCGTTCCGTCTATCGGTGGATGGCGGCATCGTCCGCTCCGCCCGCATCGCCTTCGGCGGCATGGCCGCCACGCCCAAGCGCGCCAGCAACGTCGAGGCGGCGCTGATCGGCAAGCCATGGACCGAGGAAACGGTCCGCGCCGCGCAAGCCGCCTTCGAGACCGACTACCAGCCGCTCACCGACTGGCGGGCAACGAGCGACTACCGCATGCTTGCGGCGAAGAACCTTCTGATGCGTTTCTTCCTGGAAAGCGGCGGCGAGCCGGCGCAACTGGTTCGCTTTGCTGCGGGAGGCCGATAATCATGGACAAATCCACCTTCGAGGAACGCAAGACGATCCGCGGCGAGATGCATGTTTCCCAGCGTCACGACAGCGCCCACAAGCATGTCTCCGGCACCGCCGACTACATCGACGACATGCCGGAGCCCGCGGGCACGTTGCATGGCGCGCTTGGCATGACCGACCGGGCGCATGCGGAAATCACCGCCATGGACCTTTCGGCCGTCGCCGCCGTGCCCGGTGTCATGCTGGTGCTGACCGCCAAGGACATGCCGCATTCCAACGACATCAGCCCGAGCCACCTGCATGACGAGCCGGTGCTTGCCGATGGCCTCGTGCAGTTTCATGGCCAGCCGGCCTTCGCCGTGATTGCAGAAACGCGTGACATCGCCCGTCGGGCGGCAAGGCTCGCCAAGATCACCTATCGCGACCTGCCGCATTTCACCGACATTCTCGATGCCGTCGCCCATGGCGGGCAGTTGGTCACCCAGCCGCTCACGCTGCAGCGCGGCGATGCCGAGGCGGAGCTGGAAAAGGCGCCACGGCGGCTCAAAGGCAGCATGCGCATCGGCGGACAGGAGCATTTCTACCTCGAAGGCCATATCGCCCTTGCCATTCCCGGCGAGGACGACGAGGTCACCGTCTGGTCCTCGACCCAGCATCCGAGCGAGATCCAGCACATGGTCTCGCACGTGCTCGGCGTGCCCTCGAATGCGGTGACCGTGAACGTGCGCCGCATGGGTGGTGGCTTCGGCGGCAAGGAAACGCAAGGAAACCAGTTCGCAGCCCTTGCCGCGGTCGCGGCGAAGAAGCTCAATCGCGCCGTCAAGTTCCGCCCGGATCGCGACGAGGACATGACGGCAACCGGCAAGCGCCACGACTTCCTCGTCGATTACGACGTCGGTTTCGACGACGAGGGCCGCATCCACGCGGTCCATGCCAACTACGCGGCGCGCTGCGGCTACTCTTCGGACCTCTCCGGCCCGGTCACAGACCGTGCGCTGTTCCATGCGGACAGCTCCTATTTCTATCCGCATGTGAAGCTCACCTCACAGCCGCTGAAGACCAACACCGTCTCAAACACCGCTTATCGTGGCTTCGGCGGCCCGCAAGGCATGGTCGGCGGCGAGCGCATCATCGAGGAAATCGCCTACCAGCTCGGCAAGGATCCGCTCGAAATCCGCAAGCTGAATTTCTATGGCGACAAGGGCTCCGGCCGCGATGTCACGCCCTACCATCAGCAGGTCGAAGACAACATCATCGCGCAGATCGTCGCGGAGCTGGAAGAAAGCGCCGACTATCAGGCGCGCCGTCAGGCGATCCTCGCGTTCAATCGGGAAAGCCGCGTCATCCGCAAGGGCATCGCGCTGACGCCGGTGAAGTTCGGCATCTCCTTCACCATGACCGCCTTCAACCAGGCGGGCGCGCTTGTGCATATCTACCAGGACGGCTCGATCCACCTCAACCACGGCGGCACCGAGATGGGCCAAGGCCTCTACATCAAGGTCGCGCAGGTGATCGCCGACAGCTTCCAGGTCGACCTCGACCGCGTTCGCATCACTGCGACGACGACCGGCAAGGTGCCGAACACGTCGGCGACCGCCGCCTCTTCGGGCTCTGACTTGAACGGCATGGCCGCCTTCGACGCCGCGCGCCAGATCAAGGACCGTCTCGTCGGTTTCGCCTGCGAGCGCTGGCAGACGACGCCCGAGAATGTCAGCTTCGTCGCCAACCACGTGAAGATCGGCGAGGAGCTGATCCCCTTCCCTGAATTCATCAAGCAGGCCTATATGGGCCGTATCCAGCTTTCGGCCGCCGGCTACTACAAGACGCCGAAGATCCACTGGGATCGCGCCAGCGGCCGCGGCACACCCTTCTATTACTTCGCCTATGGCGCTGCGGTTTCGGAGGTTTCGATCGACACGCTGACCGGCGAATACATGGTCGACCGGGTCGACGTGTTGCACGACGTCGGCCGTTCGCTCAATCCGGCGATCGACCTCGGTCAGATCGAGGGCGGCTTCGTGCAAGGGATGGGCTGGCTGACGACGGAAGAGCTCTGGTGGGACGACAAGGGACGGCTTCGCACGCACGCCCCCTCCACCTACAAGATCCCGCTTGCCTCCGACCGGCCGAAGATCTTCAACGTCAAGCTTGCCGAATGGTCGAGCAACGCCGAGAAGACCATTGGCCGCTCCAAGGCGGTGGGAGAGCCGCCCTTCATGCTGCCGATCTCGGTTCTGGAAGCCCTGTCGATGGCGGTGGCGAGTGTCGCCGACTACCGCGAGTGCCCGCGGCTCGATGCTCCGGCAACACCGGAGCGTGTGCTGATGGCCGTCGAGCGTCTGCGCAATCGCTGACGGCCATCACGATTTGCCTCAGATCCGCGGCAGTTCATTGATGCTGAACAGGCGGCGAGCGTTGGCCATCGCCTCCTCGTCGTCGCGGTGTGGGCTATGGACATCCATGAAACCCATGTCTCTCTTGATATGATCGGAGAGCGCGTTGACATCGAGCATCGGCTTGGGGGCAACAAGGCCGCCGAACAGGGCGGCTGTGAGCCGGGCGACCGGCTCGAATGAAAGAAATGCTTTTCTTTCAGTACGTTCGTAAGTGTCGCAAGTCATTTCAGCACCTGTTTCGTCTTGGGAAGTTGACTTGAAGGATGCCGTGGAGGAGGATCGAAATCCAATCGAACATCCGTCTGGATGCATCAAGAGAACTTATCCATGAAGATGTCGAAGCAGTTTCCGCTGAATGCGCTGCGGGTCTTCGAGGCGGTCGCAAGGCTCGGCAGCTTCACCAAGGCCGGTGAAGAGTTGGGCATGACCCAGACGGCCGTCAGCTACCAGGTCAAGTTGATCGAGGAGAATGTCGGCGAGCCGCTGTTCCTGCGCCGCCCGCGCCAGATCTCGCTGACGGAAGTCGGCCAGCGCATGGCGCCGCGCGTCACCGAAGCCTTCGAGATGCTGCAGGAAGTGGTTTCGAATGCCCGTGGCGATGTCGACAGCGCGCTCCTGATCAGCTCGACGCCGACCTTCGCCTCGCAATGGCTTGCCCGCAACATCGGCAGCTTCCAGCTCGCCCATCCGAACATCGCCGTTCGGCTGACGACCAGCGACTCGCTCACCGATTTTACCCGAGAGCCGGCCGACCTTGCCATCCGCTCCGGTGCCGGCGTCTGGCCCGGCCTCGACACGCATCCGCTGATGCGGGTGGAATTCAGCCCGATGCTGAGCCCGGCGCTTGCCGAGACCATTGGCGGCGTGCACGAGCCGCGCGACCTGCTGAAGCTACGCATCATCGATCCCGGTGACCCCTGGTGGCCGATGTGGTTCAAGGCCGCCGCGTCAAGGATCCCGATCTCGAAGGACGGCCGCACAGCCGCCTCGGTGCGCAGTCCTTCGAGGCGCGCGCCGCCATCGCTGGCCAGGGCGTGGCGATCCTGACGCCGGAATTCTACCCCGACGACGTGGCGCTCGGTCGGCTCTACCAGCCCTTCGAGCTGCGCTGCAGCGACGGCTGCGATTATTGGCTCGCCTATCCGCACGCCCGCCGCAACACACCCAAGATCAGGATTTTCCGCGACTGGATCCTCGGCGAACTTTGCGCGCCGAACTTCCTGCAAGCAAATAGCGCTTGAGGAGCGCGCAAGCCCCTTTTCCCCTCCGCGGTTTATGCGCAAAGTGAGGCAACGGAGACAAAGGGGATCTGAATGTACGAGTTCGCCATCGCCTGGGAATGGCTGGCCTTTGCCGTGCGCTGGTTGCACGTCATCACCGCCATCGCCTGGATCGGCTCATCCTTCTATTTCATCGCGCTCGACCTGGGTCTCGTGAAGCGCGATCACCTGCCCGTCGGCGCCTATGGCGAAGAATGGCAGGTGCATGGCGGCGGTTTCTATCACATCCAGAAATACCTGGTCGCACCGGCCTCGATGCCCGAGCATCTCACCTGGTTCAAATGGGAATCCTACGTGACGTGGCTTTCTGGCTTCGCCATGCTCTGTGTCGTCTACTATGGCGGCGCCGATCTGTTCCTGATCGACCGCCACGTGCTCGACATCTCGGCGACCACGGCGATCCTGATTTCGCTCGCCTCGCTCGGCATCGGCTGGCTGTTTTACGATCTGCTCTGCAAGTCGCCGATCGGCAGGAACACCTGGGGGCTGATGGCGCTGCTCTATGTGGCGCTGGTTGTCATGGCCTGGGGCTATACGCAGGTCTTCACCGGCCGCGCCGCCTTCCTGCATCTCGGCGCTTTCACCGCGACGATCATGTCGGCCAACGTCTTCTTCATCATCATCCCCAACCAGAAGATCGTCGTCGCCGACCTGATCGCCGGCCGCACGCCGGATCCGAAACTCGGCGCGCAGGCCAAGCAGCGCTCGCTGCACAACAACTACCTGACGCTGCCCGTCATCTTCTTCATGCTGTCGAACCACTATCCGCTTGCGTTTGCCACCGCGTTCAACTGGATCATCGCCGCACTCGTCTTCCTGATGGGCGTCACCATCCGCCACTGGTTCAACACCACCCACGCCCGCAAGGGCCGGCCGACCTGGACCTGGCTCGTCACCGCCCTCCTCTTCATCCTGATCATGTGGCTTTCGACCGTGCCGAAGGTGCTGACCGGCGGCGAAAAGGCCGAGGTTGCGCCCGCCTTCAGCCGCTTCGCCGCCAATGCCCACTTCCCTGCAGTCAAGGACACGGTCTCGACACGCTGTTCCATGTGCCATGCGGCAGAACCGGTTTATGAGGGTATCACCCAGGCGCCGAAGGGCGTGATGCTCGAAAGCGACGCGGAGATTGCCGCCCATGCCCGCGAAATCTATATCCAGGCCGGGCGCAGCCATGCGATGCCGCCCGGCAACGTGACAGACATGACGACGGACGAGCGCCAGCTTCTGACAGCCTGGTTCGAAAGCGCCGTCGAGGAAGGCAAGACACAATGACGACCACCCTCATCCGCGGCCGATTGCTGAGCTTCAACCGCGCGCCAACGTCGATCGACGACAGCGCCGCCTACAGCTACGAGAGCGACGGTGCGCTTCTGATTGAGGGTGGACAGATCACCGCGAGCGGCTCCTATGCTGCGGTCAAGGCAAGCGCGCCTGACGGCGTCGCGGAAGTGGACCATCGCCCGCACCTGATCGTGCCCGGCTTCATCGACACGCATCTGCATTTCCCGCAGATGCAGGTCATGGCCTCCTATGCCTCCAACTTGCTTGAATGGCTGAACACCTACACCTTCCCCGAGGAGTGCCGCTTCGTCGAGACCGCCCATGCGGAGCGCATCGCGACGCGCTTCTTCGATGAGATGGTGCGCTATGGCACGACAACAGCAACCGCCTATTGCTCGGTTCACAAGGCGTCGGCCGATGCCTTCTTCGCCGAGGCGCTGCGCCGTGACATGCGCATGGTCGCCGGCAAGGTGATGATGGACCGCAACGCCCCGCAAGGCCTGCTCGACACGCCGCAGATGGGCTACGACGAAACCCGCGCGGTCATCCGCGAATGGCACGGCAAGGGCCGCAATCATGTGGCGATCACCCCGCGCTTCGCCATCACCTCTACGCCGGAGCAGATGGACGTCGCGAAGTCGCTGGTGCACGAATTCCCCGACCTGCACGTCCAGACGCACCTTTCGGAAAACCGCGACGAGATCGCCTTTACCTGCGAACTCTATCCGGAAGCCAAGGACTACACAGACGTCTACGCCCGCTACGGCCTGCTCGGACCCAAGAGCCTGTTCGGCCACTGCATCCATCTGTCTGAGCGCGAGGCGGATGTGATGAGCGAGACCGGCTCGGTCGCCGTTTTCTGCCCGACCTCCAATCTCTTTCTCGGTTCTGGCCTCTTCCCGCTGCGCGCGCTCAGCCGCCGCGAAAAGCCGGTGCGCACGTCGGTCGCCTCCGACATCGGCGGCGGTACCAGCTATTCCATGCTGAAGACGCTCGACGAGGCCTACAAGATCCTGCAGCTGCAGGGCGAGCGGCTGAACCCGTTCGACAGCTTCTTCATGATGACCCGCGGCAATGCCGAGGCGCTATCGCTGGTCGACAAGATCGGAACCTTGGAAGCCGGCACCGATGCCGATTTCATCGTGCTCGACATGGCCGCGACGCCGGCGATGGCGCTTCGGGCCGAAGTGGTCAACTCTCTGGCAGACGAACTCTTCCTGCTGCAGACCATGGGCGACGACCGGTCGATCGTCGAAACCTATGTCGCCGGCAAGCCGGCAAAATCGGCGCTTGCCGCCGCATGACCGACCAAAAGCAGAGAGGTCAAGAAAATTGACCTCTCTGCTTTCTGGCTATTAACAAGCCTCTGCCAAACATGGTAATGGCTCGTTCAATCTCCCTTGGACGAAGGCCTTATCCATGACGCAAATCCTCGAAATCAGCGATCTCAAGGCGCTCGCCAAGCGCCGGGTGCCGAAACTCTTCTTCGACTACGCCGACAGCGGCGCCTGGACCGAAGGCACCTATCGCGCCAACGAGGAGGATTTCGCCAAGGTGAAGCTGCGCCAGCGCGTGCTGGTGGATATGACCGACCGGTCGCTGGAAACGACGATGATCGGCCAGAAGGTGTCGATGCCGGTGGCACTCGCCCCGACCGGCCTCACCGGCATGCAGCACGCCGACGGCGAGATGCTGGCAGCCCAGGCGGCGGAAGCCTTCGGCGTGCCCTTCACGCTCTCGACGATGAGCATCTGCTCGATCGAGGACGTCGCCTCGGTTACCACCAAACCCTTCTGGTTCCAGCTCTACGTCATGCGCGAACGCGAATTCGTGCTGAACCTGATCGACCGGGCCAAGGCGGCGAAGTGCTCGGCGCTGGTGCTGACGCTCGACCTGCAGATCCTCGGCCAGCGTCACAAGGATCTTCGCAACGGCCTCTCGGCACCGCCGAAGATGACGCCGAAGCACCTCTGGCAGATGGCGACGCGCCCCGGCTGGTGCATGAAGATGCTCGGCACCAAGCGCCGCACTTTCCGCAACATCGTCGGCCACGCGAAAAGCGTCACCGACCTCTCGTCGCTCGGCGCCTGGACGGCGGAACAGTTCGACCCGCAGCTCTCGTGGAAGGATGTCGCCTGGATCAAGGAACGCTGGGGCGGACCGCTGATCCTCAAGGGCATTCTCGACCCCGAGGACGCCAAGATGGCAGCGGCGACCGGTGCCGACGCGATCATCGTCTCCAACCACGGCGGCCGCCAGCTCGACGGCGCCCATTCCTCGATCAGCATGCTGCCGCGCATCGTCGATGCGGTCGGCCACCAGATCGAGGTGCATATCGATGGCGGTATCCGCTCCGGCCAGGACGTGCTGAAGGCCGTCGCCATGGGCGCCAAGGGCACCTATATCGGCCGCCCCTTCCTCTACGGCCTCGGCGCCATGGGCAAGGAGGGCGTCACCAAGACGCTGGAAATCATCCGCAAGGAGATGGACATCACCATGGCCCTCTGCGGCAAGCGCGATATCAACGACGTGGATCGTAGCATTCTGGCGGAATAGGCCGCGGCACCAGCCACTCCCGCCCTCATTCCTGTGCTTGTCACAGGAATCTCTAGCAGTTCCGTTGGAACTGCGGGACCAGCACAAGTCCTTGGGCTGAAAGGTCTTTTGACCCGACGGACGTCGGGCCGCTGGATCCCCGCCACAAGGGCGAGGATGAGGGAGCTTGGAGTGACCCTTCCGGCAAAACGCGATGCGAGCGCAAGCCTCCTAAGCCTCAACTACCCCGGTAGGTCGAATAGCCGTAGGGCGAGAGAAGCAGCGGCACGTGATAATGGCTCGCCGGATCGGCGATGCCGAAGCGCAAGGGGATGCGGTCGAGGAAGGCCGGCTCCGGCAGTGTTACGCCTGACCGGCGCAGATAGTCGCCGGCATGGAACACCAGCTCGTAGTTGCCGGCCATGAAGCCGATGCCTTCGACCATCGGACCGTCGACGCGGCCGTCGCTGTTGGTATGTACGGTGCGGATCAGCTGCCGCTCTTCCCCCTCCAGCCAGTAGAGGTCGATGCGCAGACCCTCGACCGGTTTGCCGAGAGCGGTATCGAGAACATGGGTGGTCAGGCGGCCGGCGCTGCTCATGGCTTCTCTCTTTCACACATTGGCGCGGGATGCTGTCAGAAGCCGCGCGCACGTCCTGCTAGATAGCGCTCTCGATGACGAAGGGCTCGTCATAGAAGAACTCCTCGAGATTGTTGCCCGGCCCTTCGCGGTCGACGATGAGGAAATCGCTGACGGCGCCGACGGACATCAGCGGGTGGTGCCAGATATTGCGGCCGTAGTTGACGCCCTGCCGGCCGTTCGCCCGGAAAACGCGCGGCGTGCCCGGGCGCCCGTCCTCGTCGTCCGCCACCACGACGAGCCATGGGCGGTCGTCGAGCGGCGAAAAGCTCTGGCTGCCGAGCGGGTGGCGCTCCATCATCGTCACCGAATAGGGGAAAGACCGCGGCTGGCCGCGGAAGATGTTGATGATGACATTGGCGCCGTCGCCGACGACATCGGCACGCGCAAGACCGTGGAAACGTTCCGTGTTGCCGCCGTTGATGTGGCGCATCGTTGCCGGATCGGCTTCGATGATGGTGCCGAAGGGAGCGAAGGCCTCGCGTGTCAGCGGTTCGATTTCGAGCAGGCGCGACATTATGCGGAGACCTCGCAGGACGATTTTGCGCTTGCGGATGTCCGATCCAGTTCGAGGGCCCTCCTCATGAGCGGGGACAGGCATCGAACGGTTTTGTCAGGCATTTTCGTCTCCAGGAATCATCGACTGCAGGCGCAGGCGGGCGATTTTCTCGACCTGTGCGCAAGCGGTTTCAAATTCCTCTTCGGGCGAATTGTCAATGCGGCTTTGGAAGGAGGCAAGAATTTGCCCCTTGGTCAGCCCCTTCACCGCGATGATGAAGGGGAAGCCGAATTTTTTCGTGTAGGCGTCGTTGAGCGCGGTGAAGCGCTCATGCTCCTCTGGTGTCAGCCGGTCGAGGCCGGCAGACGCCTGCTCCGCCGTCGAGTCCGCCGTCAGCTTACCGGCGATCGCCAGCTTGCCGGCAAGATCGGGGTGCGCGCGCAGCACCTGCATCTTCTCGCGCGGCAGCGCCGTGCGAAAGGCCTGGCAGAGCGCCGAATGCACCGTGCCCGCCGTCAGCCCGGTCGCCGCGGCTCGGTCGTAGGCGCGTTCGGCAACCCAGGGCGAGTGCTCGAACACGCCACCGAAACGGGCAACGAAGGCATCACGGTCGGTCATCAGAGCGCCCCTTCCGGCTTGTGGTGCTGGTACCAATGGTTGGCGATGTCAATGCGACGCGGCACCCAGACCTTGTCGTGCGACATGACGTAGTCGATGAAGCGAGCGAGCGCAGCAGCGCGGCCCGGGCGGCCGACGAGACGGCAGTGAAGGCCGATATTCATCATCTTGGCGTCGCCCTGGCGACCTTCCTCGTAGAGCACGTCAAATGTGTCCTTGAGGTAGCTGAAGAACTGGTCGCCGCTGTTAAAGCCCTGCGGCGTCGCAAAGCGCATGTCGTTGGCATCAAGCGTATAGGGAATGATCAGGTGCGGCTTGTCGGCCGAAAGACCCGGCACCCAGTAGGGCAGTTCGTCGGCGTAGCTGTCGCAGGAGTAAAGGAACCCGCCTTCCTCCAGCACCAGCTTCAGCGTATTGGCCGAAGGCTTGCCCTGGTAGATGCCGAGCGGCCGCTCGCCGGTGAGCTCCGTGTGCAGGCGGACGACCTCGCGGATATGCTCGCGTTCGACCTCTTCCGGCACGTCCTTGTATTCCAGCCAGCGCAGACCGTGGCTGGCGATTTCCCAGCCGGCTTCCTTCATGGCAGCGACCGCTTCCGGATTGCGCGCCATGGCCTGCGTCACGCCATAGACGGTCAGCGGGACGTTGCGGCTGGTGAACATGCGCCACAGCCGCCAGAAGCCGGAACGGGCACCGTATTCGTAGATCGATTCCATGTTGAGGTTACGCTGGCCAGCCCAGGGCTGCGCGCCGACAATTTCCGACAGCAGGCATTCGGACGCTGGGTCGCCATCGAGAATGCAGCTTTCGCCGCCCTCTTCGTAGTTCAGCACGAACTGCACGGCGATGCGCGCATCGCCCGGCCAGTTTGCCTTCGGTGGATTGCGGCCGTAGCCAACGAGGTCGCGCGGATACTTAGTCTCAGACATCAAATCACCCTTCGAATTTTTAGGAACGGTATCACCGCCGACCGGATTGTCGATACCGAAATGACGTGAGGCAGGGCAGCGGCAGCGCCACGGCCCTGACGGAAATTACCAGAAAAATTCGGCTGAGCCCGAGGTTGAGAGATTTTTCGAAACAGCGTTGAATGGATCGGCAAGGACAACGGCCCTCATCGAAAATCCTACATTCAAGCGCTCCGCGAAAAAGTCGGTTCCGGCCTGCTTCTCTGCCCGTCAGTGGCGGCGGTCATTGTCGATTGCGACGGCCGGGTCCTCTTGCAGGAGAAAGCAAGTGGCGAAGGCTGGAGCCTGCCGGCCGGCGCGATCGAGCCGGGCGAGACGCCTGTCGATGCGGTCATCCGCGAGGTTATGGAGGAAACCGGCTATCCGGTCTCGGTCGAGCGGATACTGGGCGTCTTCGGCGGAGAAGCGTTTCGCTACACCTACCCGAACGGCGACCACGTCGAATATGTGGTTACCCTCTATCGATGCCGGATCGTCGGTTCCCAGCAGCCGATCACCGATGGCGAAACGAAGTCGCTGCGCTACTTCGCGCCGGCGGACATGCCGGACCTCGGCCTGCCCTATCCGAAAGCGCTGCTCTTTGCAGCTTCGCCCGCGTCCGTTTCCGGTTAGCGCTGCGCCATCAGCGCAGCGACGATCAGCGGCAGCGGCCGGACCGCGCCTTGCGGCGCCAGCGACGGGTCGGCGGCGGCCCGCTTCGCCCGCTCTGCGCGCGTGTTCGTCGAGATCTTGCCGAGCGGGTGCTGCGAATGCACCCGCATGGGTGCGCCCGTCTCCTGCTCGACAAACAGCGCAAGGCTGCCGATCGAAAGCGGTTTTGATAGGCAGGACTCGAACAGGTCACGAAGCGGCGCCTCGACCCGCCGCATCGCGTCTGGCGCAAGCGGACCGGTCAGCATCATGTGGAAACAGTATTCGTCCATCACATGCGGATCGCCCCAACGGTGCAGGTTGGAGAACTGTGGCGCGGTCAGCCGATCCGGATCGGAGCGCTCGATCTCGTCTTCGCTGAGCGGCGCGCGGAAGGCGTCGAACTCCTGGACGACGTTGGCCGCAAGCAGATGCATGGCCGTGCTCGGCACCTGCGGCATCAGCCCGAAGCACCGGCCGATGCGGGCGACCTCCAGGCGATCGATTTCGAACGGAGTCTGGGCGCCGGCAAAATGCATCAGCGCCTTCAGAAGCTTCGGTTCCGTCATGTCCGGATGCAGGCGGAACGGCGACATCATCACCGCATGAAAGCCGAAGCGTCGCGGAACCGCCGTGTGATAGGCGACATCCGCGGCGCTCAAGCCCGCGACCGACGGCAATTCGGCAGGTTCCCCGGAATAGACATTGCGCCCCAGCCAGCTTGCAGCGGTCGCGGAAAGCGGGTCGGCCATCGGCGGCGTAAAACAAATGGCATAGCGCATCGGCTGGCTCCGGGTATCCGTCAGCGCAGGATGAGCAATAGCTGCGGTTTTCCGCCCTCACCCCGACTTGTCCAATGGCCGCGTCTTAGGTGATTTGCGTGACAGATTGACGAAGTCGGCCGGGGATGAGCGCGGCAGCGGTCCGAACGTCGCCCCTCGTTTTTCGGAACCATCCGGGCCATCGCCCGTTCCTAAAAGGTAGGAAAACAAGGATGGAGAAGAAGCGTGACCTATCACAATGCGAACCTTCAGGACGCCCGGATCAAGGAGACCCACGACCTGATCGCAAGCGACAAGGTTGAAGGCACGAGGGTCTATGGCCCCGACGACAAACACATCGGCTCGATCGAGCGCGTGATCATCGAGAAGCGCAGCGGGCGCGTCGCCTATGCGGTGCTCGGCTTCGGCGGTTTTCTCGGCCTCGGTGAAGACCACTATCCATTGCCTTGGGCAAAGCTGACCTATGACGAGAAGCTCGGCGGCTATCGCACTGATGTGACTCGCGATCAGGTCGAAAACGCGCCGAAATATCACGGCACCGAAGAATACGACTGGAACGCGGAAAACGGACGCCGTGTCTACGACTACTACGGCGTGCCGCCCTACTGGATGTAATGCCTGACTTTCGATCTTTCGGGTCCCGCCGCGGGCGGGGCCCTTCGCATGTCCGGCCCTAAAGACGTTTCTCGCGAAGTGCGGTTATGTGATTCCGGCAGAAGAAAGAATCGGGAATATCGATCGCCGGAGAACCGGCGATCTCTTCGACGACGAAACGCGCCAGGCGGTGGGCGATGCCGAAGCTCACCTTGAACCCGCCGGTCAGGACCGAGACGTTCGGATGGTCCGGATGCCGGCCTGCCATCGGCTCGCGCCCCGTCGCTTTCGGGCGCAACCCTGCCCATCGCTCCACCACCTCGGCACCCGCCAGGCGCGGCGCGAGCGCTACGGCGCGCCGAAGCAGCTCATCCAGCTGCTCGTCCGTCGACAGGGGATCGGCAAAACTGTTTTCGCTGGTGCTGCCGACCGCCACATGGCCGTCGTCATGGGCAATAATGTAGACGCCGTCGGCAAAGATCACCGGAAGCGCCGGATCGATGTCCGCCCGCAGCAGTGCCGCCTGCCCCTTGACAGCCGTGCCGCTCGTTTCCGCCAGCGGCACCGACACGTCGTCGATCAGTTGAAAACTGCCGACGCCGGCCGCGATGATGCAATGCTCGAAATCGATACGGGTGCCATCGTCGAGTTCGGCCCGGCCGTGTTCCGGCTCGATCCGGCGCACGCCCCTGCCCTCGTCTAAATAGGCGTTCGGTGCCTGCAGGAGCGCTGTGCGGAGCGCAGCGAGCATGCGACGCGGCGAAACCCGTGCGGCGAGCGTGTCGAAGACCATGCCATGCGCCGCCGCGGCAGCACCCGGCCAGCCCTCAGGCCCGTCGTCCTTTACGTGCCAGTGGAACTGCCTGTCGGCCGCGCGCCAATGGCTCCGTGCATCCTGCTCGTGCCGGAGGGCGATATCGCGCAGGTGAGGCTTGGCAAGCGGGATCAAACGACCCGTCCGCCGATAGCCGGTCGAAAGGCCTGTCTCCGCCTCGAGCGCCGCGATCTCTTCCTCGAGCGTCACAAGCGCGTCGAATTGGAACTGCTTCTTATCGTTCCAGCGATCCGGCATATGCGGCATGAGCGCGCCCAAAAGGCCACCGCTGGCACCTGCGCCGATCGCTTGTTGCTCGACGACCCGCACGGTCATGCCCCTGCGCGTGGCGCAAATGGCGGCCCACAGCCCCATGATGCCGCAGCCGACGACCAAAAGCTCGCTCATCGATTGACCTTCTCCGGCCGGCGGATTATCGCCTTGGCCATGACAGGATCCGCAGACCCGATCGAGCCCCCGGCGCACCAGAACCTTGATTGGCACGAGGGCGATATGCCCTATTCCCGGGAGTTTGGCGATCACTTTTATTGCCGCACCGACGGGCGGCTGGAGTGCGGCCACGTCTTCCTGTCGGGCAACGGCCTGCCCGATCGTTGGGTCGGTGCGGGCACCTTCCGCATCGGCGAACTCGGCTTCGGTACCGGGCTCAATTTCTGCGAGACGTGGCGCCAGTGGAAGATGACCGCGGCCGCTGGCGACCAGCTGCAGTTCGTGTCCTTCGAGCGCTTTCCGATGGCGGCCGAAGAGATTTCGCGCGCCCTCAGCCATTGGCCGGAGATCGACACGGAGCGCCAGGCGCTGGCCTCGCGCTGGCCGGCCGAGCCTGATGGTGATGTCCAGATCGACTTTGGTGACGGCGTCAGCCTCACGGTCGTCTGCGGCGCGGCACTCGGCGGCGTCGCCCGCGCGGAAGACCCGTTCGAAGCATGGTATCTCGACGGCTTCGCGCCGTCGCGCAATCCCGACATGTGGTCGGAGGAACTGATGCGGCTGGTCTTTGAAAAGACCACGCCCGGCGGCAGCTTCGCCACCTATGCCGCCGCCGGTTTCGTCCGACGCAATTTGCAGGCCGCAGGCTTTGCCGTCGAGAAGCGCAAGGGTTTTGCCGGCAAACGCGAGATGCTGCGGGGCGACCGAGCCTAGCGCTGGTCGCGATTGCGGCCTGTCTTGAACGGTTGCGCCACCCGACTGCAGAAATGCGTCAGCGCAAGCGTTTTACTCCACAAGAGAACTGAACTGTCGCAAATGGCGGGCCATCGCCGCCTCGAATCTGCGACACACTCCCCATCGGCAACACGGTGGGTCTTTCATGAACGACGATCAGTTTCCCGATGCAGCAACCGGCGACGCAACCTCGACCCCGCTGGAGCGCCGACGCCGCCCGGGCGGGCGCAGCGCCGAGCGTGTGCGCAAGTCTCCCGGCGGGAAATATCTCAATCTTGTCAATACGCTGGCGAAATCCACCGTACTTTCGGATGATGCACTTGAATCGGTGCATGAGGCATCGCTGACGATCCTCGAAGAGATCGGCATGGACGTTATCCTGCCGGAGGCGCGCGAGCGGATGAAGGCGGCTGGCGCCGACCTGACGCCCGGCACCGACCGGGTGCGCTTCGACCGCGGCCTGATCATGGACATGATCGCCTCTGTTCCTCCGGCCTTCACCATGCACGCCCGCAACCCGGCCCGCAATGTCGCGATCGGCGGCAACAATCTCGTCTTCGCCCAGATCGCCAGCGCGCCGTTCGTCGCAGACCGGGACGGCGGCCGCCGCACCGGCAACCAGGAAGATTACCGCAAGCTGGTGAAGCTCGCGCAGTCCTATGACATCGTCCACACGACCGGCGGCTATCCGGTCGAGCCGGTCGACATCCATGCCTCGGTGCGCCACCTCGATTGCCTCTCCGACATGGTGAAGCTCACCGACAAGGTGTTCCACGTCTATTCGCTGGGCAAGCAGCGCAACACCGACGGCATCGAGATCGCCCGCATCGGCCGTGGCATCACGATGGAGCAGATGGAGCGCGAGCCGTCGCTCTTCACCATCATCAACACCTCCTCGCCGCTCCGGCTCGACGGGCCGATGCTGCAGGGCATCATCGAGATGTCCTCGCGCAACCAGGTGGTGGTCGTCACGCCCTTCACGCTCGCCGGCGCCATGGCGCCGGTGACGATCGCCGGTGCGCTCGTCCAGCAGAACGCCGAAGCGCTCTGCGGCATCGCCTTCACCCAGATGGTCAGGCGCGGCGCACCTGTGATGTATGGCGGCTTCACCTCCAACGTCGACATGAAGACCGGAGCGCCCGCCTTCGGCACGCCGGAATACATGAAGGCGGTGGTCGCCGGGGGCCAGCTCGCCCGCCGCTACAACATCCCCTACCGCACCTCGAACACCAACGCCGCCAATACGCTGGACGCTCAAGCGGCCTACGAATCCGCCATGTCGCTCTGGGCGCTGACGCAAGGGGGCGGCAATTTCGTCATGCATGCCGCCGGCTGGACCGAAGGTGGGCTTACGGCCTCCTTCGAGAAGTTCATTCTCGACGTCGACATGTTGCAGATGGTGGCGGAATACCTGACCCCGCTTGATGTCAGCGAAGATGCGCTGGGCCTCGACGCCGTGCGCGACGTCGGCCCGGGCGGCCATTACTTCGGCACGCTGCACACGCTGCAGCGCTACGAGACCGCCTTCTATTCACCGATCCTGTCGGACTGGCGCAACTTCGAGACCTGGACCGAAGCCGGGCGGCCGACGACATACGATCACGCCAACCGGATCTTCAAACAGAAGCTGAACGAATACGAGCGCCCGCCCCTCGATCCGGCGATCGAGGAGGAACTCGATGCCTTTGTCGCCAAGCGCAAGGCCGAGGGCGGCGTCCCCACCGACTTCTGACGGGACGCCTTGGGTAAACCGGAAAGCGTTACGAAGTCCGGCTGCGGCCGAGCCTTAAGGGAACACCGCGGCCCGTGCCGTTGCGATCAGTTGCTCGGTGGTTGCAGCCACGCAGTTGCGGTCGATCTCGGCGACTGTCCGCTCGCGGACATGGGCGGAAAGCTGCTTGCGGAGATCGCCAAGCGTCCGGGGTGCTGCGCAAATCACCAGGCTGTCGAAGGCATGGTTGGCGGCGTAGCTCTCCAGCCTTCCGGCCACGTCCGCAACAAAGCGCTGCTGCTCCTCGCGAACGGGATCGCTCTTGTATTCCATGGCCGAGCGTCCGTGTCCGACGGACGAATGCGACCGGCCCGGCTTGTCGGCCATGATATCCTGAACGCGCTTCGGTTCGGTGTGAAAGGTCTCCTCCTCCGGCCGCTGGCGCTCTTCCTTCAACAGGTTCACGCCCTTGACGATGCGCGCGGTGTTGCCATCCGCGGCCAGTATCCAAGTCCGGTTCTGCACGATTGTCTCCCAGTGAAAGGTGTGGATCGCGAAGGGTCATGAAGACCCTGTAAAGGAAACGAGCGAGCGGCGATCCGGTTCCATCGGAAGGTGCCGATGATGCTGATTATTTGGCCGGATGCGCCGCTCACATCCGCGCGATATAGGCTTCGAAACTGCGTTCCGGCGTCACCTCGTAACGCTCGCGCTGGACATGAAGCGTGCTGATCCTGTCGACCCGGAAATCGCGGAAATCCGACCTCAGTTCGCACCAGCCCGTCAGCAGCCAGAAGTGGCCGAAGACGCTGAGGCCGAGCGGCCAGATGGTGCGCTCGGAATGTTCGTCCTTGAGGCTGTCATAGGCCAGGCGAAGCTTGCGGCGACCGGCGATCGCCAGGCGGATCTCGCCGAGCAGCGCCGGCGGTTCCGGCTGGAGCGAAGAGCGGAAGGCGCGAAGGGGCGCGGCTGTCAGCCGCTGCCGATGTTCGGGCGGCAGACCATGGGCGATCTTCTCCATCGCCTCGCGCGCCGCCTGGGCGAGCCTGCCGTCGCCGAGCATCTGCACGGCGCGGGCGCCGAAAGCGAGCGCTTCCAGCTGCTCGAAGGTAAAGGCAAGCGGCGGCGCATCGAACGCACCGCGCAGGAGATAGCCGACACCGCGTTCGCCGTCGATCGGCGCGCCGGAGGCGATCAGGTGCTCCATGTCGCGATAGATGGTGCGCTGGGCGACCTCCATCTTCTCGGCGATCTCGCGCGCCGTCATCACCCGGCCGCTCGCGCGCAGGAGCTGGATGATGCGAAACAGCCGGTCGGCGGGTCTCATGCCTGGCCTCCCCGCGGCAAGACTTCGTTCAAAAGGGCTACCGCGCGCCTCGCGTGTCCACAAGCACGGCACCGTCGATAATGGCCATAAGGCTGTCAGTTGCCCTGTGTTAAATCAAGCGACAACTCACAGGGAGCCTCATCATGACCAGCGATCACATCCTTGAACTCGCCGTCTGCATCGTCACCGACAGGCCGGCGGCCACAGCCACGCGCCAGCGAGCGATGCAGGCCGTTTCCCGCTATCCGGGCTTCGTCTCCTGGCGTGCGGTCGATTCCTGCGAGACCTCGGGCATGTTCGCAGACCTGGTCGAATGGGAGACACTGGAGGCTGCGCAATCGGCCGGAGAGCGCGTCCGGGTCGATCCGGAGTTCGCACCTTACGCAGCGACGATCAGCGCGGTAATGCTCGTGCAGCATTTTAGCGGCGGCCAGAGGATCTGACCGGCCCGGAATTGGACGAGCAAAGGACTGCCTGAGCGATGGCCGAACCACTGAAGAATCTGCTGCACCCCGGTGTCGTCATCGCCATCGCCGATGCGCTCGAACGCAACGCCGCCGGTTTCGACCGCAAGAGGTTCGTGGCGCTTGCGGGTGACGGGCTGGAGGCGCTGGAGCTGATGCAGCGCTCGCTGCAGATCCGCGACGCGCTGGTCGAGACGCTGCCGAAGGCGTTTCCGGAGGCGGCCGCCAACCTCCACGCCTGCCTTCCTCGCGAAGGCGCCGACGGCATCAGCGGCTGGTCGCTCCTGCCCTTCAGCCAGTACGTCGCCTTGCGCGGCCTCGACGACTTCGACCTTTCGCTGTCGCTGCTGCGGGCGCTGACGCCGCATTTCACAGCCGAGTTCGGCATCCGCGTCTTCATCGATCGCGACCAGGAGCGCGCCCTCGCGACGATCCGGGACTGGACGAAGGATCCCAACCATCACGTCCGGCGACTGGCGAGCGAAGGCACCCGCCCGCGCCTGCCCTGGGCGATGCGACTGCTGCAGCTCATCCGCGATCCGCAGCCGATCCTGCCGATCCTGACCGCGCTTCTCGACGACCCCGAGGAGTATGTGCGCCGCTCGGTTGCCAACAGCCTCAACGACATCGCCAAGGACCATTCGGATCTGGTGGCTGCTTTCGTCGCCGAACAGATCGGCGACGCATCGCCGGAGCGCCGCCAGCTTCTGCGCCACGCCTCGCGCACGCTGCTGAAGCAGGGGCACGCGGACGCGCTCGGCAATTTCGGTTTCGCTCCCCCGGCCGGCATCAATGCGCGCTTTTCGCTCGATCGTTCGGACATCGTGCTTGGCGAAAGCCTCGGCCTGCGCCTCGCCGTCAGCCATGACGCCGAGACGAGCCAGAAGGTGATGATCGACTACGCTGTGCACCATCGCAAGGCAAACGGTGCGACCTCGCCGAAAGTCTTCAAGTGGACATCCGCGACGCTTGTCCCCGGCGGCTCGATCGAGATCGAGAAACGCCATGCGATCCGGCCCATTACGACCCGTCGCTATTACCCGGGCGCGCATCGCATCGTCATCCTCGTCAACGGCCAGGAAGCGGCAGAAGCGGGCTTCGATCTCGCGCTTGAGTAGATCTCATTTCGCACCTGCGAAAAGATGGACCTTGACTTTTTCGTCCAAACCAACGACATGGTGCCCAGCGTCACCTTCCGGCCGCCGCGTGAGCGCGCCCTCGGCAGACATCGAAAGCCGTGAAGAAGGATAGCGCACATATCACCGCGATAGGCGGTACAGCACAGGCGCTTGACGACTTAATTCAACCCACAAGTTCCCAATTCACGCGGGGTTCTTGACGCCGAACGACACCGGAACAGCAACAATGCGGTTCCGGCGAATGCGTTTGGCGCCCCCAAAAGGTATATGCATTTGTCCACCTTTAAAGATCTCGGCCTCTCCGAGCACATTCTGGAAACCCTGACTGCCAACGGCTTCGAAAAGCCGACCCCGATCCAGGCTCAGGCGATCCCGCTGGTGCTGAAGGGCAACGATCTCATCGGTCTCGCCCAGACCGGCACCGGCAAGACGGCCGCCTTCGGCCTGCCGATGATCGAGAAGCTCGTTGCCGAAGGCAAGCGCCCCGATCCGCGCAACATTCGCGCCCTGGTTCTGGCGCCGACCCGCGAACTGGTCAACCAGATCGCCGCCAACCTCAAGCTGTTCGTCAAGAAGTCACCGCTGAAGATCGGCGTTGTCGTTGGCGGCGTCTCGATCAACAAGCAGACCGAACAGCTCGCCCGCGGTGTCGACATCCTGGTCGCAACCCCCGGCCGCCTGCTCGACCTCGTTGCCCGCAAGGCCGTGACGCTGACGCAGGGCCGCTACCTGGTTCTCGACGAAGCCGACCAGATGCTCGACCTCGGCTTCATCCACGACCTGCGCAAGATCTCCAAGCTGGTGCCGAAGAACCGCCAGACGCTGCTCTTCTCGGCCACCATGCCGAAGCAGATCGCCGAGCTTGCTGGCGAGTACCTGACCAACCCGGTCAAGGTCGAAGTCACGCCTCCGGGCAAGGCTGCCGACAAGGTCGAACAGTATGTTCACTTCGTTCCCGGCAAGGACCTGAAGACGACCATCCTCAAGAAGACGCTGACAGAGAACCCGGACGGCCTGTCGCTGATCTTCAGCCGCACCAAGCATGGCGCCGAGAAGCTGATGAAGCATCTCGACCACGTCGGCTTCAAGGCCGCCTCGATCCACGGCAACAAGAGCCAGGGCCAGCGCGAGCGCGCGCTCAAGGCCTTCCGTGACGGCGAGATCCGCGTGCTGGTCGCGACCGACGTCGCCGCCCGCGGCATCGACATCCCCGGCGTTACTCACGTCTACAACTACGACCTGCCGGAAGTGCCGGATGCCTATGTTCACCGCATCGGCCGCACCGCGCGCGCCGGCCGCGACGGCATCGCCATCGCCTTCTGCGCGCCGGACGAAATCCGCCTGCTGCGCGACATCGAGAAGCTGATGGGCATCAACATTGCCGTTGCCAGCGGCGAGGCTCCCGCCGACCAGGCGCGTCCGGCCAAGGGCCGCGGCGGCCGTGGCAACAACGGCGCCGGCCACCGCAAGGGCAATGGCGGCGGTCACCACCAGAACGGCGGCCGTCCGCCGCGCCGTGAGCGTCCGGCCGGCGAGCCGGTTGCTGCGACCAGCGGCTTCACCGGTGACGACCTATTGCGCGACGAGCGTCGCCCGCAGCGCCAGGAGCGCCGCGATCACGGCCATCCGCAGACCGACGGCCGTGGCGAAGGCAACCGCAACCACGAAGGCAAGAAGCACCACGGACGTCCCGGCCAGAAGCAGGGCGAACGTCGTGACCGCAACCATGGCGGCCGCAACGAAAACCGTGGCGGTGGCGAGCGTCGCGAAGGTGGCCAGGGCCAGCGTCGGGGCAATGGCGGCAATCGCGGCCACCAGGGCTGACCGAGGCGCTGCGCGTCAACCGGGCGCGCAAAAGCCAGCGTAGAACTTTGAAATGTGAACGGCGGGTCGCTTCGGCCCGCCGTTTTAGTTTTGAGCCATGCGCATGTCGCTATTGCAAACCACTTCACACTTTCGCGCGTCGTGCTTCACGCCTGCTTGCGGTTGGTGAGATAGACGCCGGCAACGGCAATGATGGTGCCGATGACCATCGGCAGCGTCAGCGCTTCGCCGAAGAAGAGCCACGCCTGCACGGCGGCAAGCGGCGGCACGAGATAGATCAGCGACGCTGCGCGCGACACCTGCCCCCGACGGATCAGATAAAGCAGCAGCGCGATCGCGCCCATCGAGAGCCCGAGAACCGACCAGGCAAGTGCCAGAACCACCTGGAGGTTCCAGGTGACGTGCAGGTCTTCGAGCATCAGCGCCAGCGGGATCGTCACGATCAGCGCGCCGAGATATTGCAGCGCTGCGATGGTGCGGATGTCACCGCTCTGCAGATGGCGCTTCTGGTAGAGCGTGCCATAGGTGACGGCACCCATGCCGAGCACATTGATGATCACAGGCAGAAAGTGGATCGGCGTCGCCCCCGTGTCGATCGCCAGCACCTTCGGCAGGACGGCAAGCGCAATGCCGAAGAAGCCGAGCACCAGCCCGAGCTTCTGCTGCGTGCTCAGCCTCTCGTCGATGACGAAGGCCGCGGCGACCGCGGTCATCAGCGGCTGCAGGCCGGCGATGATGCCGGAAATGCCGGCCGGCACGCCCTCGCCGATCGCCCACCAGACCGACCCGAGATAGAGCCCGTGCAGGAACATGCCGGACACGATCGCATGACCGGCCATTTTCCAGGACTTCGGCCATCGTGCGCCGGTGACGACGCAGAACAGGATGAAGAGCGCGATCGCCAGCGTGTAGCGCAACACGAGAAAGGTCAGCGGATCTGCGTAGACCGCAGCATATTTCGCCACCACCCAGCCGGTTGACCAGAGCAGAACGAAGATGGCGGGAGCCAGACGGGCGAGCATGGTGAGCCTATCGGAATGACGGCGGCAGGTGGAAGCAATGAACCGCCTTCGCTGAAGCGCGTCGGGCCGTTGTAACGCTTTGATCTGCCGCTGATTTCGCGCTCAAATCCCTCCGATTTAAGCACTCATGCAAGTATCCGCGCCGGTATTGATCGTCAAAGCAATTTTTCTGATGGGAAGCATCAGCCAATCGGAACCATCAGCCTGAGCGAGGATAGCGACAGCGAGACGAAACCGGGATCGTACTCCTCGCGATAGTGCAGCAAGGCGGTATCGACCGCGTGGCCTTCGGCCGCGATCCAGTCGAACATTCTCTGGTAATGGGCAAAGACGTCGCCGCTGTCAGGGTGATGCAGGGCCGTGACGAAGCGCATGGCCGGCAGGTCGACAAAGCCTGGATGCACGGTCGTCTCGGCCTTGTCGGAAACATAGCCGACGAGATAGCGGAATCCAGCCGGGCGATCGTTCCAGGAGATGCCGACCAAGGCTGCATGATCGCCTGGATGAAGATGCTGGTGATGCCCCTGCATTTCGGCGATCAGCCGGCGAACGGCACCATCGGCCGCCTCGCCGAAGGTGCCCTCCCAGAACGATCCGGAAATGCGCTGTGCGGGTCTCTCGACAATTTCGAACACCATGGTCGCCTCTTAAAAAAGAGATCCTGCAGCGATTGCCAGGGGTCTCCCGCATGGCAAGCCCTGGAGCAAAACGGAATTTGCCTCAAAGCAGTTCCACGAAGGCCCGCGCCGCGTGGCTGAACTGCCTCTCGCGGTGGGTCAAAAGCTCGAAGCTGCGCTCAGCCAGTTCGAACGGCAGTTCCACGAGCCGGCCGCTATCGACGAAAGGTTGTGCTGCGAGCCGGGAAACGGCCGTGACGAAAGGACCGCTTTCGACCGCCGTCAGCACCGCCTCGTTCGAGGGCAGCTCAAGCTCGATCCTGAGCCGATCGACGTCTGCTCCATGATCATTCATCGATTGCAGGAACATTGCCCGCGTCCCGGAGCCTTCCTCGCGCAGCACCCAGCGCGCAGAAAGCAGCATTGCCAGATTGACGGCAGCCCCAACGAACGCGTGCAAGGGCGCGGCATAGACGGCGATGCGATCGACGGCGACGCGGCGATGGTCGAGCTTGGCGCCATCCACGCGCCCTTCGACGAAGCCGAGCTGCGCCGTGCCCTCTTCCACCGCCTCGGCGACGACGGCCGTGTTGCGCACGGTGAGCTTCACATCAACCTGGGGATAGTCGTGGGTGAAGCGGGCAAGGCGCGACGGCAGCCAATAGCTCGCGACCGTCTGGCTGGCGGCGATCGACAGTTCGCCGCGGCGAAGCTCCGAGAGATCGCGCAGGCAGGCGGTGGCGGCGAGCGCCCGGGCGAGCACCGCCTTTGCCTCCGGCAGGAAGATCTTGCCGGCATCGGTCAGCGTCAGGCCGCGGCCGACGCGATCGAACAATCTGATGTCGTGCTGGGTTTCGAGCGCCGCGATGGCCGCACTTGCGGCCGACTGCGTGACGTTCATCGCCTCGGCGGCTTTGGTCATGTGCAGCCGCTCGGCGACCGCGACGAAGATTTTAAGCTGATCGAGTGTCATGGAAGATCAATCGCAAAAATCGATCAGAATGACAAGAATAATCCGTTAGACTGATTCATGGATGAGCGTAGGTTGCGCCCATGTCCAGATCGCATTCCCCATTTCGCTCCCAATTTTCCTCAGTCGCCTCCCGCCTGACGTGCATTCTTCCGGGCCTTTTTCTCTGCTGTCTCGTCGCACTTGCGGCCATCGGTCTGGAATGGATCGAGCGGCGCTGGACCGGCCGCGCCTGGCTGGAAGCGCTCGTTCTCGCGATCCTTCTCGGCGCTATCGTCCGCAGCCTCTGGACACCCGGCCCCCGCTTCCTCTCCGGCATCCACTTCTCGGCGAAAGTCCTGCTGGAGACAGCGATCGTGCTGATCGGCGCGATGCTGAGCTTCGACGCGATCGCAGCGAGCGGGCCGACCCTGCTCGTCACCATCGTCGCCATGGTTCTTCTGTCGATTTCCACCGGCTACCTGATTGCGCGCATGCTCGGGCTGCCGAAACGCCTGGCGACCTTGATTGCCTGCGGCAACGCCATCTGCGGCAACTCGGCGATCGCCGCCGTCGCACCGGCCATCGGTGCCCGCGGCGAGGAGGTCGCAGCTGCAATTTCTTTTACCGCCATCCTCGGCATCGCCGTCGTCCTGTCGCTGCCCTTCGTCGGCGGTTGGCTCGGCATGACGCCCCAGGGCTACGGCGTCTTTGCCGGCATGACCGTCTATGCCGTACCCCAGGTCCTGGCCGCGGCCAGCCCCTTCAGCCCGCTCTCGGTCCAGGTGGGCACGCTGGTCAAGCTCGTGCGCGTGCTGATGCTCGGCCCCGTCGTCTTCTGCTTCTCGCTAATTGGCAGCCGCGATACCGAGCCGGAATGCAAAGCGCCCAGACAACGGAAGTCGCGCCTCGCCACGATCCTCCATTTCGTTCCCTGGTTCATTCTGGGTTTCCTCGCCGTTGCGATCGCCCGCAACAGCGGCGCAATCTCCGACACACTCGCGACCGACGCCGTGACGGTCTCCACCTGGCTGACGGTCATCGCGATGGCCGCCCTCGGCCTTGAGGTCGACATCCGCGCGCTCGCCCATTGCGGGCCGCGTGCAAGTGCTGCCGCCACATTGTCGCTGCTGGTGCTCTGTCTCCTCGCGGTCCTCGCGATCGTCTGCCTGGGTCTCGGCTAGCTTCGGCGCCCGCGTCCAAATTTAGAGCAAGTGCATATTTCTTGCCCACCCGGTCGCAACCACTTTCTGCGACCGGATGCGGCTGCCCTGTCGTTGGGCAGATTTCCCCGCGAACGGGCGCTTCTGGCGTGGCCAACTTTCTTTTCAGGCGACTGAGCACGCTTCTTGCATTGCAACCAGCCTTGTACTCAAATGGTCAAAAATAAGGGGACCACGCCTTTGGCATTTGACGAAATGATGAATGCGGACAGCAGTCCGCGCCAGCCATATTCGACCTATCATGATTGGTATGCCAGCCAGGACAGAAATCGGCTCATAGCGAAATCCAAGGACGCCGAGAACATCTTCCGGAAAACCGGCATCACCTTCGCGGTCTACGGACACGCAGACAGTTCCGAAAAGCTCATCCCCTTCGATCTCATCCCCCGCATCATCTCCGGCCGCGAATGGCGCAAGCTCGCCCAGGGCATCGAACAGCGGGTCATCGCGCTCAACGCCTTTCTCGACGACATCTACCACAAGCAGGAAATCATCCGCGCCGGCCGCATCCCGCGCGAACTGATCGAAAAGAACGAAGCCTTCCTGCCGCAGATGATCGGTTTCCGCCCGCCGGGCGGCGTCTATACCCATATCGTCGGCACCGACATCGTCAGAACCGGCGAAGACCAGTTCTACGTTCTCGAAGATAACGCGCGTACCCCATCCGGCGTCAGCTACATGCTGGAGAACCGCGAAACGATGATGCAGATGTTCCCGGAACTCTTCCATCAAAACCGCGTGCGCCCGGTCGAGAACTACCCCTACCTGCTGCGCCAGAGCCTTTCTTCGCTCGCACCTCCCGGCTGCAGCGGCAAGCCGCGCGTCGCGGTGCTGACGCCCGGCATCTACAATTCGGCCTACTACGAGCACGCGTTCCTCGCCGACCAGATGGGCGTCGAGCTCGTCGAAGGATCGGACCTGCGGGTGATCGACGGCAAGGTGAAGATGCGCACCACCCGCGGCTACGAGGCGATCGACGTGCTCTACCGCCGCGTCGATGACGACTTCCTCGACCCACTCACCTTCCGACCGGATTCCGCCCTCGGCATTCCTGGCATCATGGACGTCTACCGCGCCGGCAACATCACCATTGCCAACGCGCCCGGCACCGGAATTTCCGACGACAAGGCGATCTATTCCTACATGCCCGAGATCGTCGAGTTCTATACCGGCCGCAAGCCGCTCTTGGAAAACGTCCCGACCTGGCGCTGTTCCGAGCCGCAGAGCCTCAAATACGTGCTCGAGCATCTGGAAGAGCTGGTGGTCAAGGAGGTCCACGGCTCAGGCGGCTACGGCATGCTGGTAGGCCCGACGGCGACCAGGAAGGAACGCGCCGTCTTCGCCGAGAAGCTGAAAGCCCGCCCGACCAATTACATCGCCCAGCCGACGCTTTCCCTTTCCACCGTGCCGATCCTCGTCAACAAGGGCATCGCGCCCCGGCACGTCGACCTTCGCCCCTATGTCCTCGTCTCCGACAAGGTCCAGATCATCCCCGGCGGACTGACGCGCGTGGCGCTGAAAGCCGGTTCGCTCGTCGTGAATTCCAGCCAGGGTGGCGGGACCAAGGACACCTGGGTGCTGGAGGACTGAGAGATGCTGGGAAGAACTGCAAACGGCCTCTACTGGATGTTCCGCTATATCGAACGCGCCGAAAACAGCGCCCGGCTGATCGATGCCGGCCTGCGCATGGCGCTGACCCGCAGCGAGGCAACGGAGGGCGACTGGGACGGAGTGCTGCAAAGTGCGGGCGTGCGCGAACTTTATGACGAGGTGCACGAGACGCTGACGAGCATCGACGCGATCGACTTCCTGCTGCGCGACCGGGCCAATCCCTCAAGCGTGATGTCCTGCATCGAGGCGGGCCGTCACAATGCCCGCATGGTGCGCACGGCGCTGACGCGCGAAACCTGGGAAGCCACCAACGAGTGCTATCTCGAGATGAGGGCAATGCTGTCGAAGAAGGCGCGCCCGACGGACATGCCGGAGATCATCGACATGATCAAGCGCCGCGCCGGCCTCATCCGTGGTGCCTTCCACGGCACCATGCTTCGAAACGAGATCTTCAATTTCTCGCGCATCGGCACCTTCATCGAACGGGCCGACAACACCGCCCGCATCCTTGACGTGAAGTACTACGTGCTTCTGCCGGCGGTCGCAGCCGTCGGCTCGTCGATGGACAATGTGCAATGGGAATCGATTCTGCGCTCGGTCTCGGCGCATCGCGCCTATGGCTGGGTCTATGACGCCGAACTTCGCCCCGCCAACATCGCCGACTTCCTGATTTCCAACGGCCGCATGCCGCGCTCGCTTGCGTATTGCTACGAGAAGATCGCCAGCAACCTCGGCTACCTCGAACGGGAGTATGGCGAACGCCATGCCGCCCACGAGACGGCCGACCGGACGCTAGCGTCGCTGCGCAGCCAGTCGATCAAGGACATCATGGATCAGGGGCTGCATGAGTATCTCGAAGAATTCATCAGCCACAACAACCGTCTGGGACAGGAAATCTCCGACGGCTACCGATTCTACTAGAGCAGTTTCAGCGAAAGTGTAACGCCGTTTCGCGTTTGGAATTGCGTAAAAACAAGGAGATAGAGCGCTTTCACAACTCCGTTTTGATCGGAAGCGTTCTAGATCGGAGGATGGCATGCACCTGAAGATCAGCCACACGACCGAATATCACTATGACGAGCCCGTGCAGTATGCCCTGCAGCGCTTGCGGCTGACGCCGCTCACCCAGGTGGGCCAGACCGTGCTCGGCTGGGAAACCCTCGTCGATGGCGCTGCGATCGAAGTGAACTACGACGACCACTTCGGCAACCGTGTTCACCTCGTCAGCATCGACGGCGACCGCGAAACGATCCATATCACGGCCTCCGGCGAGGTCCACACGGAGGACCGCGCCGGCGTCTTCGGCCCGCACCAGTCCTATGTGCCGCTGTGGCTCTTTGCACGCGAAACACCGCTTACCAAGGCCGGAAAGCTCATCCGCGAGCTCGCAAAATCCGCCGAAGGTGACACCGCCCTCGCCCGCATGCATGCGCTGATGGAGACGATCCACGAGGCGGTGACGTACAAACCCGGCGAGACTCATGCGGAAACGACGGCCGAGGATGCGCTGGAAAGCGGCCAGGGCGTCTGCCAGGACCATGCCCATATCCTGATCGCAGCGGCGCGCTCGCTCGATCTACCGGCGCGCTACATCTCGGGCTACCTGATGATGGAGGGACACCCCGAACAGACGGCCAGCCACGCCTGGGCCGAGGTGCACCTCAACGGGCTCGGCTGGGTCGGCTTCGATGCAGCCAACAAGATCTGCCCAGATGATCGCTATGTCCGCATCGCCTCCGGCCTCTGCTACCGCGACGCCGCCCCCATCTCCGGGCTGATCCACGGCGAGGCGAAGGAGACGCTGAAGGTGTCGGTCACGGTCGAACAGCAGCAGCAAAGCCAAAGCCAGAATCAAAGCCAGGCCCGGGGCCAGAGCCAAAATCAGAGTCAGTAGGTCGGAGACGGGGCGGCGGCGACGCCCCGCCGAAGCTGCAGGGTGTTGCAACTACCGCGAGGCGCTCGCCTGCAGGATGCGGCAGAGCGAAACCAGCCCGCTGTCATAACCGCCGCCAACGACATCGCGACAGCGTTTGATCAGCTTGACCCGCTCGCCGGCGGGCAGTGCATTGAACGCGGCCATCGAAGCGCCTGGTGAAACCGAGCCTCCCGAACCGCCTCCGGTTCCACCGCCAACGCTGCCGCCACCCCCGGAGCTCCCGCCGCCGGATCCCGTTCCAATTCCCACGCCGAGCCCAAGCCCGACGCCGTTGCCGCCGCCTGCATTGGCCTTGAGACCAGCAGTCAGGCCATTCCGTCCACCGACCGTGGCATTGACCGAAGTGTTGAGCCCTTTTCCGCCGCCAAGGCCGACATCGGCATCCGCGTTGATGCCATTGGCGCCGCCGGCGCTCGCCTGCACATCGGCGTTGACGCCTTGCGCACCGCCGATCGAGGCGTTTGCGTTGGCATTGACGCCGTTTGCGCCACCGAGCGATGCGTCGACATCGGCCTTAAGGCCGTTCGAGCCACCAAGTCCGACATTGGCGTTCAGCCCGCTCGGGCCACCGACGGACACGCCGACGCCAAGACCGTTCGCACTCTGTGAAAATGCCGGCTGGGACAGCGCCACCGTCGCAAGAAGACCGAGCGACAACGCAAGTACATTCCTCCGCATGATCGTCCTCCTAACAAGGTCAGGGTCGGAATGGCCCCGACAATGGGGATACGTCGCAGGGTTGCTGCCGGTTGCAGCGGATCAGCCGAAAAGCGAGGGTTTTGCCCGGTGTGGATAACACAGGGCAAAGATGCGGCCGAAGGCGTGTCTTTTCGAAACGATGGCCTTGGCACCCAAACAGGATCGCCGCACCGAAAGTGGTGCGGTGATCGCTCTGAGGCTCTTAGCCGATCAAAGGACGTCTGATGACGCTGGAAGGCTGGCCAATGGCCCGAAAAAACCGATGATGCGCGTAATGCGCGTCGCGTTGGGATCGAGGAATGCGATGTCCAGACCCTCGGGGAAAGATGATCCGTCGGGCATCACAAATCGCCAGGCGAAGCGTGCGATCCCATGATGAACATCCACGTCGCTTGTCCGAGTAATACGCGCGCCCGGGTGCCCAGCCTGAATACCTGCAATGTGCGCGAGCAGTTCTTCTGCACCGGCGGCATGAACCGTCGGGTCCGTGTACGTTGCGCCATCGGCCCAGATCGGCACCAGCAACGCCCGCCTCTGCTCGGCGTCCTCCGACGACCAGGCAGCGCAATACGAATCGATAAGATCTGTTAACGGCACGCTTCTTCACTCCCTTAGATCATAGGTTCCGACACGCTCCGACGGCCAAGCCGAGGCGCATGCTCCTTCTCGCCGCAAGATAGCTGACGGCTGTTCGGCTGTTGCATTTATCCTTCGATCGTCTCCGATCAATGGAGCACTGCCGCGGCCGCCCACCTGCAGGCACGCAACGTCGCGGGAGAAAACTATGACGTCGACGCTGCGAGGCCAATACGCACCGCGCGGTCAGTGGTTACCCAAAGGTAAGGGAAGATGAACAGGCCCGCCGACTAGGGCTGATTGCAGCGATGAAGACGGTCGCGGGTCAGTGCGAGCATAAAAGTTACAGGTCCCGTCCCGCGACGATGCTTGCGGGTGCGCCAAGCCTGCTCAGCTCGCAGCGGCCTCCTCGACGCTGGCACCTGGGACCGTCGCACCGCAATTACGGTGCGACGGCGGCCTTTGCGCGTCTGTTATGACGCAAGCTGTGTTGAGCGCCAAAGACAAGAGCGAACTGTCCGCTCTCGCGCCGACAGCGTCAGTGGCTGTCGCGGTTCATCGGAATTTCCGCGCCGCGCGGACCGACGAGGAAGTCGAGATCCGCGCCCGTGTCGGCCTGCATAACGCTCTTGACGTAGAGGCCGGCATAACCACCCTTGAGCGGCATCACCGGCGACGCCCAGGCAGCGCGACGACGGGCCAGTTCTTCGTCGGAGACATCGAGATGGATGGTGCGGGCCGGCACGTCGACGGCGATCATGTCGCCGTTTTGAACCAGTGCCAGCGGGCCGCCATCGGCCGCTTCCGGCGCCGTGTGCAGGATGACCGTACCGTAGGCCGTGCCGGACATGCGCGCATCGGAGATGCGGATCATGTCGGTAATGCCCTTTTTCAGCACCTTCGGGGGCAGGCCCATGTTGCCGACCTCGGCCATGCCCGGGTAACCCTTCGGGCCGCAATATTTCAGTACCATCACGCAGGTCTCGTCGATGTCGAGATCATCGCGATTGATGCGAGCGTGGTAGTCCTCGATGCTCTCGAACACGACCGCCCGGCCCTTGTGCTGCATCAGGTGCGGCGATGCGGCGGACGGCTTCAGCACGCAGCCCTTGGGCGCAAGATTGCCGCGCAGCACCGCGATGCCGCCGGACTTGGTCAGCGCTTTGTCGCGCGGCACGATGACGTCGTCATTGTAGTTGACGACATCCTTGACGTCGTTCCAGATCGTGTCACCGGTGACGGTCACAGCATCCTTGTGAAGGAGGCCCATTTCGCCCACGGCCTTGATCACGACCGGCAGGCCGCCGGCATAATAGAACTCCTCCATCAGGTACTTGCCCGACGGCTGCAGGTTGACGATCGTCGGCACGTCGCGGCCGAGGCGATCCCAATCGTCGAGACTGAGGTCGACACCGACACGGCCGGCAAGCGCCAAGAGGTGCAGCACGGCGTTGGTCGAGCCACCGACAGCGCCGTTGACGCGAATGGCGTTCTCGAAGGCCTGCTTCGTCAGGATATCCGAAGGCTTCAGATCCTCCTTGACCATGTCGACGATGCGGCGGCCGGAGAGCTGGGAGATCACCCGGCGGCGGGCATCGACGGCAGGGATCGCCGCATTGCCGGGCAGGGTCATGCCGAGCGCTTCGGCCATCGAGGCCATGGTCGAGGCCGTGCCCATGGTCATGCAGCTGCCGGCCGAGCGGGCCATGCCCTGCTCCGCATCCATGAATTCGGCGAGCGACATCTCGCCGGACTTCACCATTTCCGAAAACTGCCAAATCGCCGTGCCCGAGCCGACATCCTTGCCGCGCCACTTGCCGTTCAGCATCGGGCCGCCAGAAACGAGGATGACAGGGATGTCGACGCTGGCAGCCCCCATCAGCAGGCTCGGCGTGGTCTTGTCGCAACCGCCGAGCAGCACGACGCCATCGACCGGATTGCCGCGGATCGCCTCTTCGACGTCCATGGCCGCAAGATTGCGGAACATCATCGCCGTGGGCCGCAGCGTGCTTTCGCCAACGGAAAACACCGGGAATTCGACCGGGAAGCCACCGGCCTCGTAGACGCCGCGCTTCACCCGCTCTGCGAGATCACGCAGATGCGCGTTGCACGGCGTCAGCTCCGACCAGGTGTTACAGATGCCGATGATCGGCCGGCCATCGAAGGTGTCGGCGGGCAGGCCCTGGTTCTTCATCCAGGAGCGGTGCATGATGGCATTCTTGCCGGTACCGCCGAACCAATCCTGCGAACGCAGCTTGCGCGGCCATTCAGCTTTCTTCTTCATCTCTTCCTTCCTTATGCGGCCCGCACCGTTCACGCGGGCCCGATGACGGCGTGCTTCAGGCGAGCGTGTAGGCCGTCTTGACGGTGGTGTAGAACTCGGCGGCGTAGCGCCCCTGCTCGCGCGAGCCATGGGACGAGCCCTTGCGCCCGCCGAAGGGCACGTGGAAATCGACGCCCGCCGTCGGCAGGTTGACCATCACCATGCCGGCTTCGGCATTGCGCTTGAAATGGGTCGCGTGCTTGAGGCTGGTGGTGGCAATGCCCGAGGACAGACCGAAGGGCGTGTCGTTGGCGACCGTGAGCGCCTCATCGTAGTCCTTGACGCGGATGACGGACGCGACCGGCCCGAAGATCTCTTCCCGGCTGATGCGCATGGCGTTCGTCGCTTCGGTAAACAGCGCCGGCTGCAGGTAGAAGCCGGGCGTGTCGCGCTTCAGAAGCTCGCCGCCGAAGGCAAGCTTGGCGCCTTCCTGGCGGCCGATGGCGATATAGTCGGTGTCCTGGTTGAGCTGGCTCTCATCGACCACTGGGCCGATCTGGGTGCCGGCCTTCAAGGCGTCGTCGATCACAAGCCCCTTCATCCGTTCGCCCATGGCCGCCACGAACCGATCATGAATGCCCTCGGTGACGATGAGGCGCGAAGATGCGGTGCAACGCTGGCCGGTCGAGAAGAAGGCGGAGTTGACCGCCGCCTCGACCGCGACCGCAAGATCGGCGTCGTCAAGCACGACGAACGGGTTCTTGCCGCCCATCTCCAGCTGGTATTTGCGATTGTGTTCGA
>NZ_JACVAO010000016.1:0-140470 GCF_014851885.1 Ensifer sp. ENS02
ACGGCTTCATCGGCCAGTCGAACTGCCTCAATGTTACGCTGCAGAACGGCGAGATCTGGTTCGAGGATCGGCCGATCGGGCTGCGCGCCCCGTCCGAGCCCGACGGCCCGGCGAAACTGCACTTCCGTCCGCATGACATCGAGCTGATCGACGGCTGCGGCGGTTGCCTTGCCGGCCTCGTTGCCGCCAGCCGCCGCGTCGCCGGCACCCGCCATCTCGAACTTGACCTTGGCCGCAACCATCCGCATGTCGAGATCGAACTCTCGCCCGAACGCGCCGCTGCCGGCGACCACAGCCGCATCGCCTTCCGACCGACAAAGTGGAAGATCTTCAGGGAGGAGCAGACGAATGCGGCCGCAACGCTGGAGCCGCCGGCCGAAGTGGAAACGGCCGAGCCCTTCGAGCTGGCGCGCACCGGCAGTTGATCGGGCGCGCTCGGTAGCGCAGTTTCACCTGTCTCGTCGTGCCGTGTGCAATCGTGCCGGCAACGACGGGCTGAGAGTCGCCGTGCGGATATCCGTTTGCTTCGCGATGCGCTAAGCAGGGACGCCCGCTGCCGACAATGGCTGCGGAACCGGGAGAAGCGCATGACGATCGTCGACGACCTGAAACAAGCCCTCGGCGACATCGTGCTCACCGGCACGCAAATCGGCGAACGCCACCGGAGCGACGCCAGCCTGACCGGCCGGGAGCTGCCCAGAGCCGTGATCCGCCCGACAAGCAGTGGCGAGATCGCCACGGCCCTCCGGCTCTGCAACGAGAACGGCCAAACGGTCGTCGTCCAGGGCGGCCTCACCGGACTTGCCGGCGGCGCCAATGCCGGCAACGACGCGGTGGTGATCTCGCTCGAGCGTTACACCGGCATCGAAGAAATCGACCCACAGGCAGGCACCATGACCGTGCGGGCCGGAACGCCGCTCGAAGTGGCGCAACGCGCCGCCGAAGACGCCGGTTTCCTGCTGCCAATCGATCTCGGCGCCCGCGGTTCCTGCCAGATCGGCGGCAACCTCGCCACCAATGCCGGCGGCATCCGGGTGCTTCGCTACGGCGTGACGCGCGACAACGTGCTCGGTCTCGAAGCGGTGCTCGCCGACGGCACGATCATCTCGTCGCTCAACAAGATGATCAAGAACAACACCGGCTACGACCTCCGGCAATTCTTCATCGGCTCCGAAGGAACGCTCGGCGTGATCACCCGCGCGGTCCTGCGCCTGCGGCCCTTGCCCGCCGGCCGGCTGACGGCGCTCTGCGCTCTCGAAAGCTACGACGATGTGGTCGCCTTCCTCACGCGCTGCCAACGCCGCCTGCCCGGCCTCTCGGCCTTCGAGGCGATGTGGGAAAACTACTTCCGCTTCAACGCCGAGGCGGAGAAGCTGAAGTTCTTTGATGAAATCCCGCCCTTCGCGGTGATCGTCGAGCAGGATCTGCTCGGTGATGCCAGCGAGCGTGACGGCTTCGAGGCCTTTCTCGGTGAGGCGCTTGAAGATGGGATCATTGCCGATGCGCTGATCGCCCAGTCGGAGAAAGAAAGCCGTTCGTTCTGGAGCGTGCGCGAAGGCCACGCGATGGACAGCCAGCTGCCGGCGCTCGTCAACCTCGACGTCAGCCTGCCGATCGGCGATATCGGCCGCTTCGCCACGGAATGTGGAGCGGCTCTATTTCAACGGTTCCCGGCCGCCCATGTCTCCTTCTTCGGCCACGTCGCCGACAGCAACCTGCATATCGCCTTTTCGGAGCCTGACAGCGACGCGGACACGCCGCATATCGTCGACGGCATCGTCTACGAAATCGTGCGGCGCTACAAAGGCTCGATCTCGGCCGAACATGGCATCGGCACGCTGAAGCGGGATTTCCTCGACCATTCGCGCAGCCCGGCCGAACTCGAACTCATGCACCGGATCAAACGGGCGCTCGACCCGAACGGCATCCTCAATCCGGGCAAGGTGATCTGAGGCAGCCTCATCGCCACGCAAACGGCTCAAATTCAGAGCCAGGACGCCGGCGTTTTCGGCAGGCGCCCTTCGGGATCGATAACCTTCAGTTCGCAACCCTCGCCCGCGTTCCAGTGCCACAGCGCGACGCAGGTGCCGCCGGGCGACATGAAGGACGGATAGATCAGGCCATCGAAGCCTCGGTCGCTCAACGCCAGTTGCAGGCGGTGCGTCTCCGGCACCAGACCACGATCGAGCGCATCGCGCCATTCGCATCGGTGGATTTCTTCGGTGAGACCAAGGTCGGAAAGGATCTCCGGCGCCGTCAGATCGGCAAGACGGGCAAAGCGGAGTTCAAGCTGGGCGATCAGCGCCGGGTGTTGGACGAAACCCTGATTGTATTCGGCCCAGGCGGTCGAGAGCTCGCGGGCGGCATAGATCGTCGGCGTTCCCACGGGATTCCACCTCCCACCGTACCGCCCTGCCCCTTCGCCCGAGAGCGGCGCATGCGCCCAGCGCGGCACATAGGCGCGCCAGAGGCGCACCGGCGCACCAACCGCCATCAGGCGTAGACACCGGAACGCACGGCTTCGAGATAGGCGAGCACCTTGTCGGCCTTGCCCTCGCCGACGAGATCATAGGCGGTCTTGCCGGCCCAGCCGGGGATCGGCTGGTGCTTGAACCAGATGACGGCGCGGCTGTCGTCGCCCGCCATTTCGCCGGCCATGGCAAGGATACGGACGACGCTGCTCAACGCCGCATCGACCTTTCGGGCACTGGACTTCGCCGTCAGCGTGTTGCGCGCGACACCGATCAGCTTCGCGAGTTCGGCAAGCGTCACGCCAAGGCGATCGGCAACCAGCCGAGCGGACAGGAAAGACGAATGGCTCTCGCCGTAGTGGGCGGTGGAGATGTTGAGACCGACAGCAGCCATGACAGGATCCGCACTTGTTTTGATCATCGTGTTATCAAAGTAAGATCAAAACATGCCCAAATCAAGGACGCCTATCGCCGCCAGGCGGGCTCGCGCTTGTCGAAGAACGCGCCGACACCCTCACGCGCCTCATCGGATTCCCAGCAATCGGCAAGCTGTTCGATGGTCGCGGCAATGGTCTCTTCGGTGATTGGAGCCCCAAGCGAGCGAGCCAGTCGCTTGGCCCGGCCGGTGGCCTCCGGCGCGACCGCCAGATAGGGCTCGATCTCCGTTTCGATCGCCGCATCCAGCGCGTCGGCGGCGACAACGGTGGTGGCGAGCCCCAAGGCGCGCGCCTCCTCCGCACCAAACAGACGGGCGGACATGAACAGCGGCCGCGCCTTACCCTCGCCGATGCGGGCGACGACATAGGGGCTGATGGTCGCCGGGATCAGGCCGAGACGTGTTTCGGTCAGGCCGAACTTGGCGTCGGTCGAGGCAACCGCCGCGTCACAGATGCTCATGAGGCCAACGCCGCCGCCAAAGGCATTGCCATGCAGGCGGCCGATCATGGGCTTCGAGATCTCGTTCAGCCCCTTGAACATCATCGCCAATCGCGTCGCCTCAGCAATGCGAGTCGCCCTGTCTGCATCGAACTGCTCGCGCATCCAGCCGAGGTCGCCGCCGGCGCAGAAGCTGCGGCCCTCGCCCTCAAGGATAACGACGCGGACAGAACGGTCGGCCGAAAGCTGCTCTGCCGCCTCGGTCAGTTCGCCGATCATCCGCGCCGAAAGCGCGTTGTGCTTCTGCGGCAGTGCCAAGGTCAGCCGCGCGACACCGCGTGCATCGGTTTCGATCCGGATCGTTTCGAAGGTCATGATCCCGTCCTTAAGGTCCGCGCGAAAGCGGCGGCCTGTTCGAGCTTCGCTAGGTCGAGCCCCGTCGAAAAACCCTTGGCCATTACGAAGGCGTTGACGGCGAGCGTGTCGACATTGCCGGCAGCACCCGGCGCATAGGGGCAGCCACCGAGACCGCCGGCCGAAGCGTCGAAGACCCTGATGCCGCGGTCGAGCGAAGCGGCAATGTTGTCGAGCGCGCGGCCGGAGGTGTCGTGGAAATGCCCGGCGAGCCTGTTGGCCGGAATGCGCTCCAGCACCGCGGCCAGCATCGCGTCCACCGCCTCTGGCGTGCCGCGGCCGATCGTGTCGCCGAGACTGATCTCGTAGCAGCCGAGATCATCGAGCAGGCCGGCGACGCGGGCAGGGCTCGCTGCGGCGATCGCACCCTCATAAGGGCATTCGACAACGCAACTCACATAGCCGCGCAGCAGAATTCCTTTTTCCCGGCACAGTTCGGCAACCGGTAGGAACCGCTCGATGCTTTCGGCGATCGAACAATTGATGTTCTTTTGCGAGAAGGTTTCGGAAGCCGAGGCGAAGATCGCCACCTCGTCGGCGCCGGCTTCGAGCGCGGCTTCAAGACCGCGCATGTTGGGCGTCAGCACCGCGTAGCGCGTCCCGGGCCGCCTCCGGATGCCGGCCATCACTTCGGCGGCGTCGGCCATCTGCGGCACCCATTTCGGGCTGACGAAGCTCGTCACCTCGATCCGCTCGTAGCCGCAATCCGAGAGCATATCGACGAGACGTATCTTCTCAGTCGTTGGGACGAGCGCGCTTTCATTCTGCAGCCCGTCGCGCGGCGCCATCTCGACGATCGTCACATGCCCAGGCGCCGCTCCGCTCATTCCGCGCTCTCCGGCTGGAGCATCACCAGCACGGCGCCGGCTGTCACCTGCTCGCCTTCGCTGACCTGCACGCTCTCGACCACGCCGGCGCGCGAGGCCGACAAGGTGAGTTCCATCTTCATCGCTTCCATGACGGCAAGCGCCTGGCCCTTCTCGACGGCATCACCGGGGCGGACCCGGATGAGCTTGACGATGCCGGGCATCGGCGCCGAGACCGCGTCGTCGGCGACCTCGCTTGAGTGACCGGCACCAAGCGCGTCCGGCAAGCGAAGTCCGTAGGTCTCACCATTCAGGAACAGCGTGATCTGCTCGCCTTCGCGCAGGAAACGGAACTCCTGCTGCGCGCCGGCGATTTCCGCCCGGGCGCCATCGGCAGAGCGATTGAGGATAACGACCGGCAGCGCCGCCGTCCCGGTGTGGACCGCAAACTGATCCCGGCCACGAGCCGCCAGCGCCACGGTCGTCCGTCCGCCCAGGTGTTCGATCGCGATGTTGCGGTTTGCGTCACCCCAAATCTGCCAATGGCCGAGCGAAGACCAGGGATCGGCCGATCCGTCCGGCTGCAAGGCTCCGGTCGAAATGATGGCCGCAAGCGCGAGGGCCGCATCGTTCGGCACCGGCGACGCCGATAGCCGATCGATCGAACGATCGATCAGGCCGGTATCGGGGTGCCCGGCGCGAAAATCCGGTTCGGCCGCAAGGCGGGCCAGAAAATCGAGATTGGTAACCGTGCCGCCGATGCGGCAGGCCCTGAGCGCAATCTCAAGCCTGGCCAGCGCCGTCGACCGGTTGGACCCGTGCACGATCAGCTTTGCAATCAGCGGGTCATAGAACGGCGTGATCCTGTCTCCCTGCCGGACACCGGCATCGACACGGACGCCCTCCTCCGGAAAGCTCAAGGTCGTGAGTTGCCCGGTCGCCGGCAGGAAGCCGCGCGACGGGTCTTCCGCGTAGATGCGGGCCTCGAAGGCCCAGCCGTCGATGGCGATCTCGCTCTGGCGTTTCGGCAGCGCTTCACCGGCTGCAGCCCGCAGCTGCCACTCGACGAGATCGATGCCGGTGATCGCCTCGGTGACCGGATGCTCGACCTGCAGCCGGGTGTTCATTTCCATGAAATAGAACTGATCCGGCCAGAGCCCGTCGGTCACGTCGGCGATGAACTCGACAGTGCCCGCGCCGACATAGCCGATCGCCTGCGCCGCGCGAACGGCGGCTTCGCCCATGGCGCGCCGCACTTCCGCGGTCATGCCCGGCGCCGGCGCTTCCTCGATCACCTTCTGGTGGCGTCGTTGCAGCGAGCAGTCGCGCTCGTAAAGATGCAGGATGTTGCCGTGCCGGTCACCGAAGACCTGCACCTCGATATGCCGCGGCTTCGTCAGATATTTCTCGATCAGGACCGCGCCGTCGCCGAAGGCCGCTTCCGCCTCGCGGCGCGCCGCCTCCAGCGCAGCCGGAAAGTCGGCGGCGCTGTCGACCCGCCGCATGCCCTTGCCGCCGCCGCCGGCGCGCGCCTTGATCAGCACGGGATAGCCGATGTTCACCGCTTCCCCGGCAAGGAAGTCCGGCTCCTGTGTCTCGCCGTGATAGCCCGGAACCACCGGCACGCCGGATTGCTCCATCAGCGCCTTGGCGGCATCCTTCAGCCCCATGGCGCGAATGGCCGACGCCGACGGTCCGACGAAGGTGATGCCGGCCGCCTCGACGGCTTCGGCAAAGTCGGCATTCTCCGACAGGAAGCCGTAGCCGGGATGAATGGCGTCTGCGCCGACGGAGTGCGCCGCCGCGATGATGCGTTCGGCCACAAGGTAGCTGTCGAGCGCCGGCGCCGGGCCGATGCGGATCGCCTCGTCGGCCAGCGCCACATGCAGCGCGCCGACATCGGCATCGGAATAGACGGCGACCGTGCGGATGCCGAGGCGCTTGGCTGTGCGGATCACCCGGCAGGCGATCTCACCGCGATTGGCAATCAGGAGTTTGGAAAACATCGGCATCTCCTGGCCCTATTGCGCTGCGATCACATCGATTTCGAGCAACCATCCGGCATCGAAGATGCCGGCGATCGCGACCGTCATGGCGGGTGCTAGCGCACCGAGATATTCGGCGCGGGCCGCGCGGTTGGCCATGGCGTGTTGCCGATCGGCAAGCAGCACCGTCACCTTGACGATATCGGCCTTGGTCATGCCCGCCGCGGTCAATTGCGCGTCGATGTTGGCCCAGACCTGGCGCGCCTGCGCCTCGAAACCCTCCGGCAGCGCGTCTTCAGGCGTCAGCGGCACCTGCCCGCTGACGAAGAGCAGACGCTCGAAGTTCTCCAGGCGAACGGCCTGCGAGTAGCCTCCACGCGGCTGCGGTGCGTTCGGGGCATTGATGTTTTCGCGTTTCATGGCGGTGTCCCTACATCCTGAAGAGGCCGAAGCGCGTGTCTTCGATCGGCGCATTGAGCGCCGCCGACAGCGACAGGCCGAGCACGTCGCGCGTCTTGCGCGGATCGACGACGCCGTCGTCCCAAAGTCTGGCCGAGGCATAGAGCGGATGGCTCTGGCGTTCGAAGAGATCAAGGATGGGCTGGCGGAAACGCGCCTCCTCCTCCTCGCTCCAGGGCGTTCCCGCCCGCTTCAGGGCCTCGCTGCGCACGGTCGTCAGGACGCCGGCCGCCTGCTCACCACCCATGACGGAGATGCGGCTGTTCGGCCAGGTCCACAGGAACCGCGGCGAAAACGCCCGACCGCACATGCCGTAGTTGCCAGCGCCGAAGGAACCGCCGACCAGCATCGTCACCTTCGGCACACGTGCCGTCGCCACCGCCGTCACCAGTTTGGCGCCGTGCTTGGCGATGCCTTCCGTCTCATATTTCCGCCCGACCATGAAGCCGGTGATGTTCTGCAGGAAGACGAGCGGGATCTTGCGCTGGGCGCAGAGCTCGACGAAATGCGCGCCCTTCAGGGCGGATTCCGAAAACAGCACGCCGTTGTTGGCGATGATGCCGACCGGGATGCCGTGCACATGGGCAAAGCCGCAGACGAGCGTGGTGCCGTAGCGCGCCTTGAATTCGTCGAAACGGGAACCGTCCACGGTGCGGGCGATGACCTCGCGGATGTCGTAGGGCGTGCGCAGATCCGAGGGCACGATGCCGGCGATCTCGTGCGGGTCGTAGAGCGGCGGCTCAGGCGTCACCAGCTCGACCGTCAACGGCTTCAGCCGATTGAGTGCCGAAACGGCCCGGCGGGCGAGCGCCAGTGCATGAGCGTCATCGCGCGCCAGATGGTCGGCCACGCCGGAGAGCCGCGTGTGCACATCGGCGCCGCCGAGATCCTCCGCCGAGACGACCTCGCCGGTCGCGGCGCGCACGAGCGGGGGGCCGGCGAGAAAGATCGTGCCCTGGCCTTCGACGATGATCGTCTCGTCGGACATGGCCGGCACATAGGCGCCACCCGCGGTGCAGGAACCCATCACCACGGCGATCTGCGGGATGCCGGCGGCCGACATATTGGCCTGGTTATAGAAGATCCGACCGAAGTGATCGCGGTCCGGAAAAACCTCGTCCTGGTTCGGCAGGTTGGCGCCGCCGGAATCGACCAGATAGATGCAGGGCAGATTGTTTTCCGCGGCGATCTCCTGCGCGCGCAGGTGCTTCTTGACCGTCAGCGGATAGTAGGTGCCGCCTTTGACCGTCGGGTCGTTGCAAACGATCATGCACTCACGGCCAGACACCCGGCCGATGCCGGTGATCAGCCCGGCCGCCGGCGCATCGCCGTTGTACATGCCGTGCGCCGCCGTCATGCCGACTTCGAGGAAGGGTGTTGCCGGATCGATGAGGCTGGCCACCCGGTCGCGCGGCAAGAGTTTGCCGCGGCTGACATGGCGTTCGCGCGCGGTATCACCGCCGCCGGCGGCCGCCACCTTCACCGCGTCTTCGACAGTCGCGATCGCCTCCGCCATGGCCGCCTGGTTTGCCTTGAACGTATCGGAGGACGGAGAAATGTGAGATTTCAGAAGGGTCATCAAGTCCTCTTTCGATCGAGTTCGGCCGTTTCAGTTGGCGGCGGCTACCGCGTCTCGGTGAACAGCTCCCGCCCGATCAGCATGCGGCGGATCTCGCTGGTGCCGGCGCCGATCTCGTAGAGCTTGGCGTCGCGCAGCAGGCGACCCGCCGGGTAGTCGTTGGTGTAGCCGTTACCTCCGAGCGCCTGGATCGCTTCGAGCGCCAGCGCCGTCGCCTTCTCCGCCGCATAGAGGATGCAACCGGCCGCATCCTTGCGCGTGGTCTCGCCGCGATCGCAGGCCGCCGCCACGGCATAGACATAGGCGCGCGCCGCATTCGCCGTTACATACATGTCGGCGAGCTTGCCCTGCATCAGCTGGAACTCGCCGATCGCCTGGCCGAACTGCTTGCGCTCATGCAGATAGGGGACGACCACATCGAGGCAGGCGGCCATGATGCCGAGCGGCCCGGCCGAAAGCACGACACGCTCATAGTCGAGCCCCGACATCAGCACGCGCACGCCACCGCCGATGGTGCCGAGCACGTTTTCTTCCGGCACTTCGCAGTCCTTGAAAATCAGCTCGCAGGTATTGGAGCCGCGCATGCCGAGCTTGTCGAGCTTCTGGCCGGTCGAAAAGCCGGCATAGCCCTTCTCGACGAGGAAGGCGGTGATGCCGCGCGGGCCGGCGGTCGGATCGGTCTTGGCATAGACGACGAGCACGTCGGCGTCCGGACCGTTGGTGATCCACATCTTGTTACCGTTGAGCACATAACGGTCGCCGCGCTTGTCGGCTCTGAGCGTCATCGAAACGACGTCGGAACCGGCGCCGGGCTCCGACATCGCCAGCGCACCGACATTCTCGCCGGAAATCAGCTTCGGCAGGTAACGCGCCTTCTGGTGGTGGTTGCCGTTGCGGTTGATCTGGTTGACGCAGAGATTGGAATGGGCGCCGTAGCTAAGGCCGATCGAGGCCGATGCGCGGCTGATCTCCTCCATCGCCACGCAATGGGCGAGATAGCCCATAGCGGCCCCGCCATGCTCCTCGCCGGCGGTAATCCCGAGCAAACCAAGCTCGCCCATCTCGCGCCAGAGCGGCATCGGAAATGCGTTGCTGCGATCGGTCTCGTCTGCCAAAGGCGCGATACGGTCCGTTGCGAAGCGCCGCACACTCTCGCGCAACGCGTCGATGTCCTCGCCAAGCGCGAAGCTCAATCCGCCCTGAAACATGTCTATCCTCCCATCGTGCCGGCCAGTGCGGTCTCCTCCCACAGCGGCCGGACGATAACGCTCCATCCTCTACGCGGATCGCAGCGAATGCAATGAGATCAACGCCGCGACATGGCCGGACGATAGCACCGCGTTTCGCTAATTTCCTTCCAAAGAGGGGCAAAGCCAAGCACGATATGCAAATCCGCAACCGCCTGCCGATTGCATCCTGTGCGCGAACGAGTTGGCGGGCCCTCGCGCCGAGTCCGGCGGCAGGCGTTCCACTCCTGGTACGGCAGCAGGTGTCGCCGTGACATCGCGGGATCGACGATCAGTTCTTGTTCGGCCAGATTTCCTGGCTGGCCTCGACGGCCGCAAGGCCCTGCATCGCGTCTCTATTGCCGGTGGCGGCAAGCGCCTCGAAGATGCGTCGCGCTTCCGCGTGGTACTTGAGGTTCATGTAGGCGTAGCCGCGCAGCACCATCAGGTCCTGGCGGCGGGTCGAGATCTGCCCGAGCTGATCGAGAAAAAGGATGGCCTCGCGGTAGCGATTGGCATTGAAGGCGGCAATGGCACGGTCGGCGAGGATCGCCGTCTGCAGCTCGTCGACCCGCCCCCGGCTCTGCGTCGACTTGGTCGCCGACACCGCGGCCTTGTTGGTGAGACCAGCGCGCAGGTAGGCCAGGCTCTGGCCATAGGCAGCGTCTTCGCGCATCTGCGACGCAGGCGCCTGCAAGGCCACCTCGAATGCTTCGGCGGCCTCCAGCGGCCGGTTGAGGTCCATCAGGCACCAGCCGCGCGCGAGCGCCGCCTGCGGCGCCATGCCGGCGGGATTGATGGTGGTTCGGCAGCCGGCCCCGCTGCGCACCGATTTCTGCACGACGCCGCCCGTGCGCGGCCTCTGAGCGGCAGGTTGCGCGACCACCTCTGTGACGACGGTGGTACGGGCCGTCGGCTGCGGTTGCGTCCGTTGCACCTCGGCCGTCGGAAGCGGCGCGCGGCTGACTTCGTCGAGCTTCTCCTTGACTTCGCCAAGCCGGGCGATGCGTTCGGAACGGCCCGACCACAAACGCTGGACTTCGACGACGCCATCCTTGTCGTTCAGCTGGTCACGGCTGAGCGCAAGGCCATAGGCCGACGGCTCGTCGTCCGGCTTCCAGCGCAGCGCCGTTGCAAACCATTGTGCGGCGGTTGCCGGCTGGTTGAGGGCGCGCGCATACCAGCCGAACTGCTGGGCCGTGGCCGGTTCGCGGGCCTTGGTCGTTTCCTGAGCGATCCGCGCCAGCACGGCGGCATCGAGGGCGACCGGCGGATCGATTGCCAGCAGATTGGCAGTCGCCGCGAAATAGGTCGCAAGGGCATCGGGCGAGCTATCGCGCCACGGGTAGAGTACGGCCTCGGCCTCGAGCGGTGCCTTGCGCGCGATCAGCGTCAGCGCCAGCCCCTGCGCGGCGGAGGCGCTGTCTTCCTTGTCATGGGCACGGCGGAACCATTGCTCGGCGGCGCTCATGTTGTCGCGGCGCAGCTGATACCAGCCCAGCAGCAGAGCGTCGCTTGCCGTGCCACCGGTCTCGGCCAGTTTTTCGACGCGCTGGACGTACTTGGGATCAACCGCAAGCGCTTTGTCTCCGTCACCTTCGGCAACGAAGCGCCGGGCGAGATCGTCACGGATGCTTTCGAACTCCGGCACGCCCTCCGGCGTGGTGCGCTCGAGCGCGAGCAGATCCTGCAGGGTCGCGTAGGACAGCACAGCGGCAGCCTTCTGCACGGTGGCGAGCCGTTCCGGCGCATTGTCGCAGCTCTTCAGCACATAGAGATAGGCATCGCGGGCCCGGTCCGGCCGCTTGGTCTCGGCAAAGGCCTGCGCCACATGCCAGAGCACATCCACTTCCGAGCAGGTCAGAAGGCTCGGCGTGCTCGCAGCAATCGAAATCACGGTTTCATACTGCTTGAGCTCGGAGGCGTTCACCAGCCGGGCGCGAGCCTCGGCGACGTTGAGGCGCTCGAGCAGGTCCGATGGCGGCTGCCAGGCGGCTTCCTTCGCCTGACGCTCGGCGATCGCCTTGCGCACTTCGGCGTAGCGGCCTTCAGAGTAGAGCCGCCACATGGTTTCGAGCGCGACGTCGTTGTTGCGCGGCACAGCCAGCGGATCGGCGGGCGGGACCCAGTCGGGATAAAGCGAGCGCAGGCGCGAGATTTCCGCCTGCAGCCGTGCGGTATCGCCCTTGGCGGCAAAGTAGCGAAGCGCCGATTCGTCGACGACCGACTGCGGCTTGCTTGTGCTTTGTGCTTCCTCCGACGGCCTGTCGGCCTGGGCCACCTCGGTGAATTGCGGCGGCGCGCCGCGCGCGCCCTGGCCGGCGCTGCCGCCGACGGCGGGCGCCTCCTGGCTCTCACCAGTCAAGCTGCCGAGTTTCTTGTTGTCCTGGCGCAAGAAGCCGCCATCGGTCAGTCCGGCAACCCCGATCGCCGTAGTCATCACAGCGGCAATGGCAACGATTGAGGACTTCATAGACACTCCGGACGCTTCTCCCTCACGTAAGACAGCCCTAACAGGTGCAGCGTGGAAGGGTAATATTGCGTCGGGCTGAACACCTTGACGCTGTCGGGTATCGGAACCCTGTCCAAGACACAGGCCAGAATATGGTTAACAAATCGATAACCGGGGTCCGTGAGGCTGGTTTGAACGGCCCCCGTAGAGGCGTCGCTGAGGACCAATGCGTCGTTGTCGCCGGCCATTCCCGCCCGCAGCCGCGCCATCAGATCGCGGCCACCCATGTCCGCCCGGGCGAGGTAGAGCGGGATCCGCAAAGCGTTATAGCCGAACTCGGCGGGAAAGCCCTGGGCTGGCTTCGGCATCGCACGCAGGCTGACCCAGTCGGCCGGCAGTTTTCTCGGGCCTGATTGCAGGGCATTGATAAAGGCCAGGCCGTCATCCGAGAGCGCCTTCCAGCGCGGCGACGGCGCTACCCGATCAAGTGCGGGAAAAGCCTCGAAGATCCAGTAGGACGGATTGACCACCGGGCCATCCGGGCGATCGGTCGTGCCGAAGCCCGTAACGCCGGGCAACAGCAGCGTTCGCCCGCCATGATCGAGCAGGGTGTTGTCGAGGATGGCCTTGGCGATCCTCGATGCGGCCTGCAGGTAATCCTGCCGCTTCCAGCGTTCACCGGCGAGCACCAGCGCATAGGCGATCAGGATGTCGCCGTCGGTGGCATTGTTGATGTCGATAATGTGCGGCGTTTCGGTGGCACTCCACTTCCACGCCGCCAGCCCATCGTCGCGCAGCAGCAGCTCACGGCGCGTGAACGACCAGATCAGCGCGAAGTCGGCCGGGTTGTCGGCCAGCACGGCGAGAAGCAGGCCATAACCCTGTCCCTCGCTATGGCTGACATTGCCATTGGCGTCGTCGATGATCCGGCCACCGGAATCGAGGAACCGCGCCTTGTACTGGTCCCATTCCCCAGCCTTCACCGAGCCCGCCTGTTCGTCGGCTCCGGCCGCCATCGGCAAAAGGAGCGCAAGCAATCCGGCGAGAAGCGCGGTCCGCCACTTCATTGGCGCCGCCCCAGGCGGGTCAGCATCGAGGATGTTGCCAGCCCCAGAAGCACCGACAGCACGATCAGCAGCAGGGCATAGACCATGATGTTGCTGGACAGCCAGTTGGCAAAGATCAGGCGATAGTTGGTGAGCGACGGCGGCTGCGTCTGGACGAAATCGAATCCGGCGACCGGCGTCACCTCGATCTTGTCCGTCGCCGGCTCATAGGCCGAGACCCGCCCGGCAAGCTGTTGCCAGCGCGTGACGTCGGCGATCGCCGCCGTGCCCTCACGCAGACGCTTTCCGGTTGGCGCCGTCAGCAGCGTCCAGGTCGCGTCGTCGCTCGGATTGGCGCCTTGCGCAATCACAAGCCCGGCACTTTCCGGCGGAATATAGGCGGCTTGCGCTTCGGGCAGGATACGCAGCGAGCTCAGCGAAATGTCGAACTCCTGCTTCACCCAGGTCTGAAACCCCGTGACCTGGTTGCGCCAGGCGCCGCCGCTCAGGCGCGTGCGCCATTCGTCGATGGCTTTCTGGGTGTCGTCAGGACGGCCGGTGTCCTCCGCATTGCCCCAGGACATCTGCCTGGCGGGGTCGATACCGACCTGTGTCAGCACCGTCTTCGGCAACTGCGGCATGGCGCCGATGAAGATCGCGTTGCGGCTGCCGGCTGCAAGCGGCGATGTGATCACCTCCACCAGCATCGGCCTGCCGCCGGCAACAGCCAGGCGGGCAAGGAAGGTCGCGGCCGCCGACAGCGTGTCCTCGTCGGCACGGTCGAGGAAAAGGGGAACGGCGGCGCTATCACTGCGATAGGGGGCGGCAGCACCGGAAATCGCAGCGATATTCGGCCGGCGACCGATGCGCGCGAAGTCCGGCATTCGCAGTTCGGACGTATCGAAGAGCGCGAAGCGCGGATCGTTGGAGGCCGGCGTTCCCGGCGCGCAGGCCTTGTCCGGCTCGGCGGAGAGCACCGCCTCGATCTCGATCAGGTTCGGACCGGGCTTGAAATGGCGCATCGTTACTTTGATCGGCAGGTGGCGCAGGATGTCGCCTGTGGCCGAGTTCAAAGGGATCGTCGATGCGATGTTGCCGTTGATATAGATGTCGATGTGGCTGCCTGGAAGCACGGCATCCGTATAGGCAGCGTCGAGCAGAAGCGTCGCGTCGCCATAGGCGTCGGCATAGAAATCCGACGGCACGGCTACGGAGAAACGCGTGCGAAAGCGCCGGCCGGTAAATTCGCTGGTCTCCACCCCGAGTTCGGAGAAGCGCAGGCGCGCATTCGTCACGACCAGCGGCGTCTCCGGCAACTGCCAACGCCCGGTGGCGATGACGTCGCGCGGCACGTTGCTCGGGCGGTCCATCGGCTGCGTGATCCCCTCGATCGCCTCCTGAACGGCGGACCAGTCTGGACCGCTGATCACCAGCACCGACGACTTCGTCTTGCCGTCGCGCACGAACATGGCGACAGGGCCGCTCGACGCACCTTCCGGCAGTCGCTCGAGGAACGGCGCCACTTCCTCCGCGGTGCCGACGAGCGCAGTCATCTGCCCGGGTTTCGCGAGTTCAGGCATGGTCTCGCTGAGGGCGAATTCCTGGGCGGGCATCTGGCCGCGCAACGCCATGCCTTGCGCAAGCCGCATCAGAGCTGCCGTTCGGCTCGGCTGCTGGAGGCCGGGTACGACCAGGTTGAACTGCGTCCGGCCGCGCGCATCGAGCCCGACTGCGCGTACGTCGTCGAGACTGGAAAGCGTCGCGCTGTCGCCGGAGGAAAACCGGATGAAGGCCGATTCCGGTGCGATCTCAGTCCACAGTTCATAGGTCGATTCGACCGTGCAGTCCGTGCGGTGGCGTTGGCGAACCTTGACGCGAATATCGTTGGATCCGGCGCGCAGCAACCCGGGCTTCAGGTCGTAGCTCAGCGGCGTGGCGGCCTCCGCCGAGCCGATCGGCTTCTCGCCGGCCAGTTCGCCATTGACGAAGATCGAAAGCGTCGACGCTTCCGGCGCAACGACGATCGCGTTCTGATAGGCGAAATTAAGCGAGGCGGCAGATTGCGCCTGCGCCGGCGTCAGATAGACGGACCAGGTGCGTTCATCGACCTCTCCGGTCAGCGACAGTGCGCTGAACGGGATGATGAAGCGCTTGAAGTCGTCCGGCGGCTTGAGCGTGACGATGGGCTCTGCCGGCCCGGCGTTGCTTCCGGTGTCTGCCGGCGGCTGCAGGATCGGAGCATCCGCCGGGCGCTCGCCGGACATGTCGAAAGGCGACGGCTGCGCCGACACGCCGGTTGCAAGGCTCGCAAGCAAGAGGGCTGGGAGAACGAGGCGCCTGAGCATCAAGCGCCCTCCTTCTGCGCCTCGGAGCCACGCAGGCTGCGAAGGAAGTAGATCATGCCGCGGCTCGTCTGATAGAGCGCCAGCCAGAGGAACCAGAACGTTCCGCGCACCAGTCCCGGATTACCGCGCCGGGCGCTTTGAAACTCGCTCCATTGCCGCGAATTGGCAAAGATCAGGTCGGCGACCAGGCTGTGATGGCGGGCGACCTGCGGCAGGTAGCGGCAGCCCATGATGGTGATATCGCCGGCAACCTCCTTGTTGCGGATCGCGACAGGCAGCGTCTCGGCCACGCCGCTGCCGCTATAGGGCTCGAAGCGGATCCCGCCCTCGGTGTCGGTCGGCAGCGTCGATGCGTCGATGCCGTAGACCTGGACGCGCGCGCCGTGCGCCGAGACATCCTCGATCGTTGCCGGATACCATTTGTCGGCGACCCCGAACTCGCAGCGGCGGCTGACCTTGACGCGCCGGGAGGCTGCCCGCTCGCCGCGCTCCGACACGACGCCGAGCACGCAGCCGGCCATGATCAGGTTCAAGAGGTTCCAGCCGCCGACGACGAGCGTCACGTCTGCCTTGTACGGCTCGGTGTAGACCCGGTAGACCGTCATGAGCAGGGCGACGAAAAGCACCGCGAAGATGACGAAGAACGGCCGGGCGATCTCGGAGAGCCGGCTTTCCAGGATCGATTCATCCTTTGCCGTCACCTTGAAGGTCGGCCGGCTCGGCCGCAGCAGCACAGAGATGACCGCCGGCAGCAGATGCACCGTCTGGGCGAACTCGTAGAGTTCAGAGATCCAGGGCCAGCGGAACGAGCCGTAGAGATAGTTCTGCATCATCAGGTTCACGACCATGTAGGCCAGCGTATAGGCGAGGAACTCGCCGCCAGACGCCGTGAAGATCTCAAGGTCGAAGAACAGATAGAAGAGCGGCGCAAAAAGGAAAATCGTCCGCGGGATCGGAAACAGCCAGAACAGCGTCGACGACATGTAGCAAAGCCGTTGCGGGATCGACAGTCCGCCCTTGAACAGCGGAAAGCGGAATATGAGGATCTGCATCATCCCTTGCGCCCAGCGGCTGCGCTGGCCGATGAAGCTGGCGAAGGTCGCCGGTTGCAGGCCGGCGATCAGCGGGCGGTCGACATAGATGCTGTTCCAGCCGCGTCCGTGCAGCGCCAATGCCGTTTCGCAATCCTCGGTGATGCTCATGCCGCTGAAGCCCTCGGTATCCTCCAGCGCCTTGCGGCGAAGAACGGCGGCCGAGCCGCAGAAGAAGGCGGCATTCCACTTGTCGAGACCGCGCTGGATGATGCCGTAGAACATCTCGTTCTCGCTCGGCATTTTCTCGAAAGTGCGCAGGTTGCGCTCAAGCGGATCCGGGTTGAGGAAGAAGTGCGGCGTCTGCACCAGGAACAGCTTCGGGTCCTGCTCGAAATAGCCGACGGTCTCCAAAAGGAAGTCGCGCGCCGGCGCGTGGTCGGCATCGAAGACCGCAATCAATTCGCCGTCGGAGTGCAGCATGCCGTTGTTGAGGTTGCCGGCTTTGGCGTGCTCGTTGCGCTCGCGCGTGAGGTAGCGCACGCCGAGATCGTCGCAAAGCGCCTGCAGTTCGGCATTGCGGGCGGATGCGCGCTGCGCTTCGACAAGGTTTGCCGAGTTGCGCTTCTGCAGGGTGCCGCCGTCGTCGAGCAGCCACACCGTCAGCTTGTCGGCCGGATAATCCATCGCCTTGGCGGCGGCAAGCGTATTGGCGAGCAGGCCTGCGTCCTCGTTGTAGGACGGCACGAAGACATCGACCTTCGGAAACTTGCCGGGAGAGATCGAACTCGCCTTTCGCGGCGGCAACGGCATCGCCACTACGAACAGGCTGAGCGACAACATCATCACGCTATACATTTCAGCGAGGTAGAGCAGGAAGCCCGGGATGAAGTTTTCAAGCTGGTTGAGCGGCGGCAGCGTGCTTGTAGTGCGCCAATAGACATAACGCAGCACGATCGCCGTACCGAAGGCGAGCGCGATCAGCCGCCAGCGGCCGCCGGCATTGGCAAGCTTGAGCACGGCCATGAAGGTTACGATGAGAACGCTGACGATGAGCTGCGTCTGGAGGTTCACCGGCAGCGTGATGACCGCCATCACACAAAGCGAGAAAAACGCCCAAGCGGCAACCGATCCGATCCTGCTCATACATTTGCCTTCCAGCGTTCGGCATCATGCCACTGGTATTGCCCGACCCATATTCGACCGAGTCTCCCCTACCGACACCAGCCCATAACAAAGGATGGTTAGCGGTCGATTAAGGGCAGGCTCCTCCGGTCTGCTGCCCTGCGCACGCAGGAGCCGGCACGATCACGTTCGGCAAGGTTTTCGCCGTGGTTTCCGCCTGCGCCTGCGGCATTGAGACGGTTCCGTCCGGCTGCGGAACCGGGATCGACGTCACCGCGGTGGGCGCAACGACCTGCTGTTCGACGCGTGCCGGAACGCTGCTGACTTCACGCCGTGCCACGGGCTGCACCTGGCGCCGCGGAACCACCACCGGAGCGCTCGTGGTCACCGCCTCTTCCTTGCGGTAGATCGGGCTGCCGGTTCGGCCGAGACCCGCCTCCAGCGGCGGCGGCGCGCCATAGGGGTTCCAGGCGGGATCGCCGAAGGTGCCGGTGATCGTGTAGCCGTAGACCGGGGCCAAAAGCTCGGTCTCGCTGGCGCCTGCCGCGCAATAGCGCAGCCGCACCTGGATCGTGCCGTAGCCCTTGAGCGGCGAGCGATGGTTCTCCGTCTGGCGGATCTGCTGCCAGGCAAAGATGCAGGCGTCGTTCGCCCGGCCCTGACCGAAGGCATAGCCGAACGGGCCGTAATTGTTCTGCAGGAAGTAAGGGTTGAGCGACAGCGAAACGCCGGGCAGCGCCCGGCGCGCCTCAGCCATCATCTTGTTGTCGCGCACAGCGGCATAGTTCGAGCGGGACTGTTGGTCGAACTTGGCGTTCATCGGGCCGAAGAACTTGGCCCGCAGCAGGTTCTGACCTGGGGTCGCCGCCGAGGTGTAAAGATAGATATCCTGCTCGATCGCGTTGGTGCTGCGCCGTTCGACGACGTTCAGAACCGCAGGCCCGCCGGGCGGCGGCAGGATCAACGCGTTTTCCGAGGGAACCATGATGCTGCCGGTCGGCGTGCCGACGTCCTGGCGCGTGTTGCAGCCCGACAGCACGGTCGCGGCCACCAGCGACACCGCAGCCACGCGCCAGCCGTCCGCAGGGCGCAGCCGTCTCTCCGACGTGCCGAATCTCCGACTCAGATATCGTTGCATCATGGCTGAGCATTAGTTGATTCACCCCATTTCGCAAACCCGCGAAGAATGGGGGCAGAGATGCGACCGGGCGACGACGCACGGCTTTGTCCCCTCAAAATCGATTGTTTCAGGGCGGGCCGGCGCGCTTCCGCGGCGCTGCGACCAGTCGCCTCAAACCGCTTCTCTGGGACGGGCAAGATCGTTGACACCCTCGTCATCCGGGGCCTGCCCGTAGCTCATGCGGCGCATCTGCGCGATGACGCGCTCCATCTCGTCGTCGGGCAGAACCGGCGGCTCGCCAAGCGTCAGCGCCTGGACATACATGCGCGACAGGGTCTCGATCTCGATCGCCAGCCACAGGGCGGCCTCGAGCGTCTTGCCGAGCGAGATCTGGCCGTGCTGGCCAAGCAGGCAGGCCGTGCGGTCCTTGAGCGCCACAAGCGCATTGTCGGACAATGCCTGCGTGCCGAAGGTCGCATATTCTGCACAGCGGATCGTCGTGCCGCCGGCAATGCCGGTCATGTAGTGAAAACTCGGGATGGTCTTGTGGTGGCAGGCAAGCGTGGTCGCATAGACCGAATGGCAGTGCAGTACGACGTTGATATCCGTGCGTTCCCTCAGGATATCGCGGTGGAAACGCCATTCCGACGACGGACGAAGACCGACATAGGTACCGTCGAAATCCATCTCGACCAGATCCTCAGGCTGCATCGTCTCATAGGGCAGCGACGACGGCGTGATCAGGAAACCGGTCTCGGTACGAACAGAAATGTTGCCCGCAGTCCCCTGGTTGATACCGTTCGAATTCATGCGGCGGCAGATGTCCACCATCTCGCGGCGGAGCGACAGAATGTCGGCCTTGGTCATCGATATGTCCTTTCGAAGTCGCGACTGAAACCATTGTTGTGCCCAGCCCGGGCGCGGGCTCGCCATTGCGACGCATAGACGGCGACAGCAGGCGAGAGGTAAGACACGTCGCCGGGATCGGCGAGCGAAAGCGGCGCCGGGCGCCGGCGCCGGCCCTCGCTTGCAAGCAGTGCGGCGCCGGAGGCCACGCCATAGGCATCGAGATTGAAGCGCACACGCCGGTTCGGCATCAGTGCGGCGACGAGGCGGGCATAGAGCGGGTCGCGCAGGAAGCTTCCGTCGAGTACGACCAGCGGCCCCGGCCCCAGCGCCTCCACGCACTCCGCCGTTAGAAGCGCGCAATAGAGCAACGCCAGCGCCTTGCGTTCGATCGGCGTTTCCGGCGGTGGCCCGCTGATGCGACCGCGACCGGCACTTCCCGGAAAGAGGCCGTCATCGTCGCCGAACGACGGCAGCGCCATGCTGCGTCTGGCGATCAAGCCGAGAACGACGTCGTCAGGCACCGCGGCGTTCGGCGGTTCGCGACCCGCCACATGGGAGAACTCGCGGCCACCCATCGTGAGCACGCCGCCGAGCGGGCGCCCGAAGACGTCGCTGTTCAGCGTCATGCCGCGGCGTTCGTCGAGCCGGTCGAGCGCCGTGCGGCCGGAAAAGCCGACGATCCACGTTCCGGTCGAAACGACGATGAAATCGTTGAGCCCGCCGGCGTGATAACGATAGTGGTTGAGGCTGCTGTCGTGGCCGCCCGTAAGCACGCGCAAGCCTTCCGGCAACCCGTGGCGCCGGACAAGCTCGGGACGAGCGGAGCCGAGGACCTGCCAGGCATCGGCAAAATCCGGCATCAGGCTCCGCCAGCCGCGTGTCCCGACAATGGGCGCGAAGCGGCGTTCGGCGACATTCCAGAGATGCGATTGCGCGCCGAGCAGGCTCGCCTCGGATGCAGCAACGCCCGACAGCCGCCACGCCCAATATTGCGGCAGACCGAGATACCAGCACGCGGCGGCGACGGCATCGGGCGCATGCTCCTGCATCCAGTAGAGCTGGCGCGCCTGATGGGTGGCGCTGTGCATCGTCGCGCTGCCGCGGTCGAAAAACGAACCGGAGAGCGGCGCGTAGCCGAACTGGATTTTCTCCGGCACCGGCTGCTCGTAATCGATCATCGGTAGAGCCGCGCCAGCGGCCATATCCGGGTCATCGCCGACGAGTACGCCGCCGGACCCGTGACCGGCGGCGACGAAGGTTTGCAGCGGATGGCGGCGACCAAGATCTGCGAGACTGGCGAAGATCCATTCGCCAAGGCTTTCGAGGTCGTGATGCCGCCAGGGCGGGCCCGGCAGCACTGGGTTGGCAACGCTCAGCGTTTCCAGGACGAAACCGTCTGATGTGACCGCGTTCAGCTTCACATTGGTCTTGCCGACGTCAAGGACGGCGACCGTCCCCGTGTCCGCATCCGCTGAAACTGCCATCCCGAGACCCTCCGTCCTGATAGAGGCGGCGCTTAAAGCGCGCGCACCTAGATCAATCCGTATTGCAGGGCCTTGTTCCTAAGGAACGGCAGGCCGTTGCCCATCACTTCCTCTTCGTCCCTGGCGACCGGCCGCCAGACCGCAAGGCCATAGGCCACTTCCGGCGGCATGTTGATGAAGCTTTCCATCGCCAGTCCACCCTTGAAACCGATCGCGGCCAGCGTCGCGAAGATCTCGTCCCAGGCGCAGTTGCCATAGCCGGGCGTGCCGCGGTCGCTTTCGGACAGGTGGATGTATTTGATGAAGTCGCGTGCATCGAGGATGCCGGTGCCGATGCCCTTTTCCTCGATGTTCATGTGGTAGGTATCGAGATGCACGAAGACATTGTCGGCGCCCACCCGCTTGATCATGTCGACCGCTTGCCAACCGGTGTTGATCAGGTGGTTCTCGTAGCGGTTGACCGCCTCGACACCCAGTTCGATGCCGCGGGTTTTGGCGTGCTTGGCGGCGGCCTGCAGCACACGGGCGATGTTGTCGTACTCGGCTTCAGTCGGCGGCACGCCGGTGCGCTCGCCGATGCCGCCGTAGATGACGCCGGAGAGCGCCTCGCCGCCGAGATCGGCCGTCTTGTCGATCGCCACCTTCAGATGCTCGATCGCGGCATCGGGTCGGACGGATGCCCAGGCGCGCTCCGGCAGGCCGAGCGAGCAGACCGCGCGCAGCTTGTTTTTCTCCAGCAGCGCCTTGGTATGGGCAGTATCAACCGCCGGCGGATTGAGCATCGGGATCTCGATGAAGTCGACGGCGTATTTCACCGCCGCCGCAACGGCGCGCTCCGCACCGGGGCGATCCCAATTCATGGTCCACATGCTTGTATGGACGCCAAAACCCTGCATGGTCATGTTTCCTTTCTGACAAATGAAATCTTGAATTTCGTCGCGACGAAGCGCAGCACCATGACGCCGGCGAGCAGCAAACCCCAGACGGCGGTCGCCAGATGCTGGTTGGCGCCGACGAGGTTGAGACCCGAAGAGAGAAGCTGCAGCACCACCAGCGCGACAAAGACAGGGATGACCCGACCGAAGCCGCCGAACGGATTGACGCCACCCAAGAAGCAGGCGAGCACCGTGATCAGCAGGTAGCTTTCACCGTGGCCGATGCGCACGGAATTGAAGCGCGCCAGCATGATGATGCCGGCAATCGCGCACATGGCGCCGGAGAGCGCATAGACGAGCACGATCACCTTGCGGGTGTTGATGCCGGAATAGCGGGTCGCCTCGAGGTTGGAGCCGATCATGTACGTGTTGAAGCCGAGCTTCGTGCGGGTCAGCAGCACGTTCCAGGCGAGCACGCAGACGATGAAGACGATCAGCGGGATCGGCACGCCGAGAAACGAGCCGTGACCGAGCGGACCGAGGAAGGCCGGAAAGCCGGATACGTCGCCGCCGCGCGTCAGGAACTCGCCGAGGCCGCGCAGGAAGATCATCATCGACAACGACACGAGGATCGGATGCGCGCGGGTAAAGGCAATCACCAGTCCCATGATCACGCCGCTCGCCGCCCCAACGAGAATGGCGAGCACCGAACCGAGCAGGAAAGCGCCGGGGCCGGCCTCCACCCCGCCATTGGCCTGCAACACCCAGGCGAGCGTCAGCCCGGCGATGTTGGCCGTGAAGGTGATCGCGAGATTGAGCCCGCCCGTCAGGATCGGCAGCAACATCGCGAGCGTCAGAAGGCCGAGCTCCGGCAGCTGGAAGGCGACCGAACCGAAGGTGGCCGCGCTGAGGAACTGCGGCGAGGCGATGCCGAACACCAACACCACGGCGAGAAACGCCAGCCCCGGCCCGGCCATTTCCGGACCGATGAGGGTCTTCACGCGTTCGACGATCGCACTCATCGTCCGGCTCCTTTCTGGCTGACGAAGGGCAGAAGTCTTTCGATGCGGGTGTTGGAGAGCGTGATCGCCCCGAGGATGATGGCGCCGATGATCATCTTGAAAGCGAAGGGCGAGACGCCCATCAGGTTGAGGCCGTTCTGGGTGATCGAGATCAGGAGCACGCCGAGCACGCAGCCGAGCACCGAGCCCTTGCCGCCGCCAAGCCGCGCGCCGCCAAGGACGACCGCCGCAAGCACGTCGAGTTCGCGACCATAGAGCGCGTTCGGCACCACCTCCTGCGCATAGTGCGCCTGGATGAGCCCACCGATGCCGGCCATCAGACCGAGCCAGCCGAAGGCGATGAACTGCATGGCGCCGATGTTGATGCCGAAGCGGCGCGCGCCTTCCGGATTGTCGCCGAACGCATAGAGCTGGCGGCCGGTCGTGGTGCGGGTGATCAGCACCCAGGTGGCGATGACGCAGAGCACCATCACCAGCACGGGAAGCGTGATCTCGATCCAGGTTCCGTCCGGCATCTCGTGTTCGAACAGGATGAGGCGGTCCGTCAGCCAATCCGGCAGGTCGTAGATCGACACGCCCTTGGTGAAAAACATCAGGAGGCCGAAGTAGATGTTGAAGGTCGAGATCGTCGCGACGATCGAGATGACGCGGAAACGGTGGATCAGGAAGGCGTTGATGGCGCCGAGCAGGATGCCGAGCGAGCCGGCAATCAAAAGGCCTGAGATCCAACCTCCCCCGCCAATCCAACCAAGAGCAATGGCCGTACCGTATTGCACGACAGAGGCGGCAACAGCGAAGGAGATATCGATGCCACCGGCGATCAGCACGACGAGCAGCCCGACGGCGAAGATGATGTTGACCGAGCTGATGTTCAGCAGGTCAAAGGCGTTGCCGAGCGAGAAGAAGTTGGCGGTCGAGACCGACAGCACGGCGCTGATCGCGATGATGACGGCAAGCAGCGACACTTCCGTCGCGTGGGTGCGGACGAAGCTACGCATAGACCGCTCCTTCGATCTCGGCGAGCGAAGCGCTGCGCGGATCATAGCTGCCGACGATGCGGCCTTGTGCCATGTGCAGCACACGGTCGGCGTTGAAATAGACCTCCGGCACCTCATCGGAGATCAGAATGATCGCAAGGCCGGTCTCGGCAAGCCGCGCGACGATGTCGAAGATGCCAGCACGCGCACCAACGTCGACGCCGACAGTCGGGGCGTCGAGGATCAGGAGCTTCGGATCGGTCGCCAGCCACTTGGCGATCGCCACACGCTGCTGGTTGCCGCCGGAAAGCGTCGAGATCGCATCCTGCTGCAGCCCGATCTTGACGCCGAGATCGGCGATCCAGCGCGCGACAAGACTGCGCTTGCGATCCTCGGAGAGCAGTCCGCCTGAAAGGATCTTGTCGAGCGAACTAATCACGAGATTGTCGGCGATCGACTGCGGTTGGATGAGGCCAAGCGACAGCCGGTCCTCGGAGAGATAGGCGACGCCCGCCGCAATCGCATCGCGGTTGGACGAAAAGCGGACCGGCTTGCCTTCAAGCGCAATGGTACCGGATGCCGGCTTCAGCATGCCGAAAAGCGTCAGCGCCAGTTCGGTGCGCCCGGCGCCGAGCAGGCCGGTAATCCCAAGTGTTTCGCCGCGCCTGACCGAGAGCGAGATATCCTCGAATTGCCCGGGGCGGGACAGGCCCTTCACATCGAGCACGACGGGCTGACCGTCGCGGAATTTCGCGCGCACCTGCTGGTCGAAGGTCTTGCCGGTCATCAGTTCGGTGATGCGCGACTGGGTCATGCCGGCGGCGGGGTAGACGCCCACCAGCGCACCATCGCGCAAGACCGTGATGCGGCTCGAAATCTCCAACACCTCGGCAAGCCGATGGCTGACGAAAACGACGGCGACGCCGGAGGCGGAGAGCCCGCGAACGATATCGAGCAGATGGTCGGTTTCCGATTGCGTCAGCGACGCGGTCGGCTCGTCCATGAAGACGAGCCTCGCTTCACCCACAAGCGCCCGGGCGATCGCCACGATCTGGCGCTGGGCAATCGCATATTCCTTGAGCGGCAGGTCGACGTCGAGCGTCACGCCAAGACGGGCGAGCGCATCGGTCGCGATCTGGCGCATTCGGCCATAATCGACCAGTTTCGGCCAGCGGCCGAGCACCGTCTGGAAGGCGATGTTTTCGGCGACGCTCATTTCGGGAAACAGCGCCAGGTCCTGCCAGATCACCTGGATGCCGCGATCCTGCGCGGTCACCGGTGACATGTGGGAATAGGTTTCGCCATCGAACTCGATCGAGGCGCCATCGGCGGGGCGGTAAACGCCGGTGATGATCTTGATCAGCGTGCTCTTGCCGCAACCGTTTTCGCCGGCAAGGCAATGAACCTCGCCCGGTCGGACGTCGAAGCTCACATTCTTGAGCGCACGAACCCCACCAAACGTCATGTTGATATCGCGCAGGGCCAGAAGCGGCTTCTCGCCTCCTCCCGCGGTCGCAAGCTGGTGCATGGACTGCCCCTAAATCACGTTAGGTCCGAGCAAGATGCGGGCAGAAACCGCAAACACCTTTCCTCATCCGGCTCCGGTACGGTTGAGGGACTTGCCAGGCCGGCCGAAGCCGGCCCAGCAGCCGGGAGAACCCTTGAGGATCAGAGACCCATGGCCGCGAGATCCGCGACCGTGTCCTTGTTGATCGGCACGAGCTGATCGACGATGATGTTGCGGTTTTCGAAGTCCGGCTTGACCTTGCCGAGACCTTCGATCTCGTCACCGTCCTTGACCTCCTCGCCCTTCATCAGCTTGTCGGCGAGTGTGACGAAGACTTCGCCGGCCTGCTTCGGATTCCACATGAAGCCGCCGGAGATCGCGTCGGACTTCACCAGCTTCTGGCCTTGGCCGGGAGAGAAGGGACCGAGCACGAAGATCTCGCCGACCTTGCGGCGCTCTTCGACGGCGCGGCCGGCGCCGATCGGGCCCTGGCTGCCGAAGGCAAGGAAGCCTTTCAGGTTCGGATGGGCAGAGATCAGGTCGAGTGCAGTCGACCGGCTCTTGTCGACGTCTTCGGCAACACCGTAGCGATCGCCGACCAGCGTCATGTCCGGATGGTTCTTCTTGATGTAGGCGATTGCCGCATCGGCCCAGGCATTGTGCAGCGGCACGGTCAGCGAGCCGACGAAGACGGCATATTCGCCCTTGCCGCCCATCTTCTCGGCCAGCAGCTTGCCATGCGCCTCACCGAAACCGGTCGAGGATGCGAGCTCGAAGTCCCAGTCGGCACCCTTCTGGCCCGGGGATTCGTGGGTGATGACGATGATGCCCTTTTCCTTGGCCTTGGTCAGCACCGGCTCAAGCACCTTGGCGTCGTTCGGCACCACGCCGATGACCTTCACGCCTTGGGCGATGAGATCCTCGATGGCGCGCACCTGCAGCGCCGGGTCGGCGCTGGTCGGGCCGACCATGAAGGCGTCGATACCGAGCTTCTGGCCGCGTTCCTTGATGCCGGCTTCCATGGCGTTGAACCACGGAATGCCGCCGATCTTGACGACGACGCCGACCTTACCGGCATCCTGCGCAAAGGCGGCCGCCGAACTCGCAAGCGCCAGCGATGTCGCCAGGGCGGCGACGAGAATTTTCCTGATCATGTTCTCTCCTCCACTCGTTCCCATAGGGGGAACGCGCCCGGTCGCCTCAGCGCCGGCCTCCAGTTTCAAATCATCACTGGCGAAGTGTTCCTCGCCTCCCTGAAACGCCGCCTCCTCAGACGACACCATCAAATGTGCACAATCGATATTTCTTGTTTGCACAATCGATGGTGCAAGAACTATTGTGCAGACTTAATCTTTCGTCAAGGGGAAATCGGCACTAAAACCACCAGGGGGAGAAACCGATGGCCAGCAGCAGCAAGAAGAAAGCGACGATCTACGACCTGTCGGTGTTGTCAGGAAGCTCGCCTTCAACCGTAAGTGCGGTCCTGAACGGCACCTGGCAGAAGCGCCGGATCAAGGAGAGCACGGCGGAACTGATCCGCAACCTCGCCGAGACGCACCAATACACGGCCAACCGCCAGGCGCGCGGACTGCGCAGTTCGCGCTCCGGCCTGATCGGGCTGCTCCTGCCGATCCATGACAACCGCTACTTCTCGTCGATGGCGCAGACCTTCGAGGCGCATGTCCGAAGCAAGGGGCAATGCCCGATCGTCGTCAGTGCCAGCCGCGATCCGGAGGAAGAGCGCAAGACCGCCGAAACGCTGATCTCCTATTCGATCGACGAGCTGTTCATCTGCGGCGCGACCGACCCCGACGGCGTGCACGAGGTCTGCGAGGCGGCCGGCCTCAAACACATCAACATCGACCTGCCCGGCACCAAGGTGCCCTCCGTCATCAGCGACAATTACGAGGGCGGGCGAATGCTGACCGAGGCGATCATCCGCCACTTCCAGGCATCAGGTCCGCTTGCGCCGCACGATCTCTACCTTTTCGGCGGCCGCAACGACCATGCCAGCCGCGAGCGCATCCGCGGCTTCCGTGCCGTCAAAAGCGAACTGCTCGGCGCCGATCCGGACGAATGCATCCAGCCGACGGGCTATGCGCCGAACAATGCCCGCCTCGCCTTCGAGGCCTTCTACGAAAAGCACGGCAAGCTGCCGCGCGGTCTCTTCGTCAACTCGTCGATCAACTTCGAGGGGCTGCTGCGTTTCATGGCAGGGCATCCGCACGAAAACTTCGCCGACCTCGTGGTCGGCTGCTACGATTACGATCCCTTCGCGTCCTTCCTGCCCTTCCCCGTCATCATGATCCGCCAGGACGTCGAGGGCATGATCACCAAGGCCTTCGACGTCATCGAGGAAGCCCGGCCGCAGCCGCGCATTCACCTGATCCAGCCCGAACTGGTGCAGCCGCGCACGGCACTGACCGGCCCGCTCGACGCCTTGAAAGACATCGAATAGCCCCGGCGACCAACGTTTCCGCGGAAACTGCAGCTTCATACAGAAAAATCATCTGTACATTCTATTAGAAGCAGCGTATTCATTGGAAATGGATGACGTTGACAGAAAAATCGTCGAAATTCTCGCTGACGATGCGAGGCGATCGCTGACCGATATCGGTGCTGCGGTGGAGTTGTCGCCGTCGGCCGTCAACGAACGCATTCGCCGGCTCGTCGCCAATGGCGTGATCCGAAATTTCACCGTCGAGGTCGATCATCGCGCGCTCGGCCTCGACGTACTCGCCTTCGTCTGGGTCGGCCTTGCGCCGGACGCGGACGAGGAAGCGTTCCGCAGCTTCATGGCCGGTCACCCTGCCGTAGCGGAATGCCACCATGTCACCGGCGCCTGGTCCTATTGCGTCAAGGTCCGGATGCCATCGCTCGGCGACCTCGAGCCGTTCCTTGCCGAAATGAAGCAACGGCGGTTCCTGGCGCGAAGCGAAACGGTGATCGCGCTGTCGACCGTGCGGGAAAGCCTGGTAACGACCGTGCTGCGCGCCTGACCGGACGCGCAAACTGCTGCAACATTTTTTGTTTGCCGGGCATGCACCGTCCTCGAAGCGAACGGCGCAACCATGCCCCGGCCGGAGCCCTATGCCATGTCCACATTGTTGTTTGGAAAAAGCCTCCTCGTCGGCCTCGCGGTCGCAGCCCCTCTAGGCCCGATCGGGGCGCTCTGCATCAACCGCACGCTGGAGCGCGGCTTCTGGGCGGGCGTGGCCGGCGGCCTCGGAACAGCCGCCGCCGATGCCACCTATGCGGCACTGGCTGCGATCGGCTTCGCGGCCTTCGCAGCAGTCCTTGCCATCATCGCCACGCCGCTTAGCTTGGCCGGCGGACTGTTCATGATCTGGCTCGGCTGGAGCGGATTACGGCCAAGGGCGGTGACGGCAGCCGCCGATGTCGGCGGACGCGATCTCATTCGCACAACCATCGCCACCTTTTTCCTGACGATGACGAGCCCGGCGACGATCCTCTCCTTTGCCGCGATCTTCGCCGGCCTCGGCCTTGCCGAAGCGGGCGACGCGCTCAGCGCTGCCGTCGTGGTCATGGGCGTCTTCCTGGGATCGCTCGGCTGGTGGTTTTTCCTAAGCGGCGGTGTTGCGATCGCCCGGACGCGACTGCCCGACAGCTTCGTCGTCTGGGTATCGCGCATTTCGGGGCTGGTTCTGATCGCTTTCGGCATCATTGCCATCGGAGCCGCCGTGAAGGGGCTGCTCTAGCCCCTGTCGACGCAGCCTCTACCGGCTGCGTCAATCACTTTCGACCCCTGCTCGTCAGGTCGTGGGCTTCACCGCCTCCACGTGCCACCACTTGGGTCGGGCAGTGCGATAGCTGTGGCTCTTCGGGATCAGATCGATGGCACTCGTCTTGTCGAAGACGCCGAGCAGAAGGGCAACCACCGGCGCATCGTCGATCGCACCGAGACTGCTGCCGCAGGCCGGGCAGAAGGCGCGGCTGGAATAGTCCGAGGAGCGATAGACCGATGGCGCGCCGCCCGGTCCGGTCCAGGTTACGGCTTCGCTCGGGAATTCGACCCACGCCAGGGTCAAGGCGCCCGAATGGCGCTGGCACATCTTGCACGAACACGTATGCGGCTTTCCGGCCGTCCCCTGCGCCTCAAACCGGATTGCTCCGCAGAGGCATCCGCCCGTGTGCGGCTTAAGCCTCTTGGCAACGGCCCGCGTCATACTTGCCTCCAGTTGTGGTTTCGAATCGGCGCCAGTATAAAGAACCGCGACAAAATTGGAGGCATCCATGCGTGCAATTCGGGTGATATCTGCCCTTGTGGTTGTCGACGGCATCGCAGGCGAGGCGATGGCTGAGGATGGTGTGCGCCCGTCTGCAGCCGGGCCAACGCCGAAGGGCCGGATCGTCTCCGGCGCCTTCGAGATGGACTTCACGAAGATCCCGTAATCGCGGCAGCTTACATGCCGGTACCGGCTCAGTAGAACCACGCGCCGATGTCGCGAAACGCGCGTTTGCTCTGATCGCGCCTGTTGCCGTCCCGCGCCGCCGGGTCGTCGCCGATCGGCAGACTGAAGCCGAAAGGCTCGGCCGGCACGCCGCCGCGATCGCACCAATAGGCATCGAGGTCGGCCCTCATCATGCGGCGCCGCTTCAAGCGGCGGCGGTTGATGACGTGCTTGTCGTTCGAGACCGCAAAGACGTGGCCCGCGTGGCCTTCCGTCACCAGGCCATTGAGGACGAGCAGCGCCGCATCCTTCGGCCGGAGCCCGCCGAGATCGCGAGTTGCCGTGATCAGGGATCGCTTGGCCTCTTCGCCCTTCGGCCCCTGCATCCCGCCGATGGCGAGACTATAGGTGTCGCCTGCGCAACGCACGAAGATGAAGCCGACAGTGCAGAGCGCATAGCCATCGCTCTGCCGGCGCAGCCGGATCGCGAATGCCCCCTCATGGCGGGCCCCGCCATGGTCGGCCAGTTGCAGCTGGATGCGATAGTTCTCGCTGCGGCCGGAAACCGTGCCCATTTCCAGCGTGCTGCCGCGCCAAAGGGCCATCAGTGAACGGCGCGACAGGACCTCGCTTGCGACATCGAAGTGATTGAGCAGCAGGTCGAGCCTTGCTGTCGACGACGCGCCGTGCAGGAAGAATGTCGGGATCGACTTGCGCACGAGATCATCGTGCGGCAGACCCAGCCGGTAGCGTTCGGCGAATTCGCCTAGAAAGCCGATCCAGCGCGATGTCAGGAACGGATGGCGCGCAAACCGCATGGAAAATACGACGGCGCGCTTCAAGCTCACCCTCAGGCCGAGTTTGAGCACATGGCTGGTGATCGACGTCTCTCCCGAGCCTTCACCGACGACGGGCGCAGAAACCGGCCGGCCCGAAGGCGTCAGCTGTTCGCCGACGAATGCCTTGCCATCGACCGGCAACCGCAGATCCGCGCTGTATTCCTGACTGAATTCCAGGGACATGGTGCTATCCTTGAGAGCAAACGCTGTTGGCCGAAGGACTCGGCCGAGCTCAGGTTTGCCCGGGCACTGTCAAGGATTTGCGGAGAACCGGTGGGCAATTGCACGCCGATTCTAAGCGGGCGCGAGGGCGGCGAAGCCGCCGATGTTCCGATCGGGAAAAGCGGAAAATTGCTTGGCGCAACGGCTGTTGCGCCAATCGCTCACAGGGCGATTTCCCGCGGCAGGACGAGCGTGATCACGGCGCCGCCGCCGGCACGCGCGGAAAATTCCAGCCGTCCGCCATGCGCCTTGGCGATCGCCTGGACGACGGAAAGCCCAAGGCCCGTGCCGCCCGTCGCGCGCGACCGCGAGGCGTCGCCGCGCCAGAACAGGTCGATCGAATGGATCGAAACGTCGTCCGGAAGACCGGGACCACGGTCCAGCATCCGGATAAAAGCCTCGTCGGCACCCCGCCGCCCGGTCTCGCAGCGCAGGACACGGCCGTCTGCGGCGTAGCGTGTAGCGTTTTCGATCAGCGCCAGCAGCGCCTGGCGCAGACGCTGCGAATCGCCGGAGACCCGCACCGGCTCAAGCGCGACCTCCACCGACATGCCAACAGAGCCAAGCAGGGTGTTTGACGCACCAAGCACCTGGGTCGCCTCCACGGCGAGGTCCACCGTCTGACGCTGGGTGACCAGCTTCTGGCCGGCGGCGAGCGAAAGCGTACGCAGATCTTCAACCAGGGCGGAAAGCCCCTCCACCTGCAGCAGCAACTGCCGCACCCTTTCCGGCTCGAGAGGAAAAACACCGTCGGCCATTCCCTGAAGGTTGCCCTGCAGGATCGTCAGCGGCGTACGCAGTTCGTGCGCCACCGCCATCGTATTGAAGCGCAGCCGGTTCTCCATGTTTTCCAGTTCGGCTGCCAACTCATCGAAGGTCTTCACGAGCGTCGCCACCTCCTTGGCACCCTTGCGAAACGATCCGACGCGCACCGCGAAGTCACCCGTCCTGAGGTCCTGCGTCGCCTGCGCCAGCACTTCCAGTGGCCGGCTGATCTTGCGCGCCAGCCAGTAGCCCACGAGCCCGCAGAAAGTGACTGCCGTCGCTCCGAAACCGAGGATGATCTTGTCCACCTCCCAGTTCGCCCAGTCTTCGAGTTCCGGCATCGTCGAAAGTAGCTTTTGCAGCGACTCCTGGCGCGGCAACTTGCCGGCATTGATGTCCTTGTAAGCCTGGGCCGCCTCCGCAGGCATCCGCTCCAGCAGTCTCGCCTCCAGCCGCGGCTCCATAAATTCGACGCCGGCATAGATGATGAACACGCTGATGATGAGCAGCGCGATCGTCACGAGCGCGGTGAGAATGCCGAGCGGCAGGCGCGAGAGACCGATCTTCATCTGGGCTCCACGAAACGGTAGCCGACGCCGCGCACGGCACTGAAGAAGCCGCAGGCACCGAGATCTTCCAGCTTGCGCCTGAGATTGGCGATATGGGTATCGACCGTGCGGGCGAGCGCATCGCTGTCCGGCAGGCAGGCGTCGAGGATATCGGCGCGATCGAAGGCATGCGTCGGTCGGCGGATCATGTGGGCAAGGATGCGGAATTCGCTGAGCGTCAGCGGCACCGACTGGCGATTGCCGGCCCTTTCGACGAAGGCGACATGGGCATCGAGATCGACCTCGACACTCTCGAAGCGAAGCACTGTGGCGCCGGCGCCGTTGCGGGTACGGCGCAGCACCGCGTTGACGCGCGCCACCACCTCCTGCGGGTTGAACGGCTTGATCACGTAGTCATCGGCGCCGAGCCTCAGCCCGGTCAGCCGGTCGAGATCTTCTGCCAGTGCCGTGACCATGATAACCGGCGTATTCCCCTCGCGGCGAAGGCGGGCGAGAACCTCGAACCCATCGAGCTTCGGCATGCGAACGTCCAGCAGCACCAGGTCCGGCGACAGCACCGCATGGTGGGTCAGCGCCGTCTCGCCGTCGGCGGCACGCACCGTCCGGAAACCGTCGCGCACGAGATAGGCATCTAGGATCTGCGCAATCTCCGGCTCGTCCTCCGCCAGAAGGATGAGACCCTTATCGACCATGAACTAACTCCCTGGGTCTGATGTTGTGATCAGCAGCTTATGTGACGAATAAGCCCGCGTTGCAATTCGTCCGCGCGGCCCAATGGTCGCTTGATCGGCCCTCCGGATAGAGCTCCGTACAAATCTTCGCCGTTTCTTGACAATTGGCGACGGACGCGCCGCACAACCGACAAACCGGGCCTCTCCCCGCGGCCGAAATGCGGGGTCGGAGTGCCGGAGACCTCCTTCCCGCATGTCGGTCGCGCTCGACCAGAAGCTGTATCGGCCAACCGTTCGGTCTAGCGCATCAAGCGCTCCCAGTTCCTCGACGCAGCCTTGACAGAGCGGCGCAAGTGTCCGGCCCCCACACACAGACAACTTGCGAGCGACCGCATGCCCAGCCTTTATTCATCCACGGCGACCTCTTCAGACAGCGGCCGATGGCCGCGCGCCAATCCTCGTCTCTGGCCGGGGCAGGCGCGCGCGCGCCCAATCGCGGCCGCCGGCGCACTGACCATTTGCGCGGCCTTCGTCTTCATGGCCTTTCCCGGCATCGATCTTGCCGTCTCGCGCTGGGCCGCCTTCGCCACCGGCGACTTTCCGCTCTCGCGGGAGCCGGAGCTGCGGGCCCTTCGCGACTTCAACCGTATCTTGCCGGTTTTCATTCTGCCTTGCGTTCTGGCGCTTCTGGTTGCGCAGGCCATCGCACCCCGCCCATGGCTGCCCCGCCCGCACAAGGCACTGTTCTTCCTGACCTTCTTTGCGCTCGGGCCGGGGCTCCTTATTCAGGCGCTGAAGCGGCTGATCGGACGGGCGCGCCCCCATGAGATCACCGATTTCGGCGGCAGCCTGCCGTTTACGCCGGCCTGGCAAGTGTCCGGCGCCTGCACCCGCAGTTGCTCCTTTGCGTCGGGCGAATCCGCCACCGCGATCGCGCTCGTGGCGCTCGCACTGCTGTTACCGGTTCAATGGCGACGGGCGACAATCATCGCCCTCGTCCCCCTTGTCCTCGCCTTCTCGCTGAACCGGATCGTGTTCGGCGCGCATTATCTGTCCGATGTCGTTCTGGCGTGGTGCCTGATGCTGTGGCTGATGGCGTGGCTGTGGGCCGTATTTGCCGACAACGGCGAACGGATCGATGCCGCCGTGATGCGCCTTTCGCGCCGAAGCGCGCCATAGAGCGCCCGAGAAACCGGTATCGCTTCAGCGCGGAAAGACGAGTTCCACCGTCGTCCCGCGCCCAGGCTGCGAGAGAATGCGGGCATCGCCGCCGCTTTGCCGAACGAAGCCGTAGACAACGGCGAGGCCAAGGCCGGCACCGCCCTCCTGGTCACGGGTGGTGAAGTAGGGCTCGAACGCCTTGTCCACCGCCTCCGGCGACATGCCGATCCCCGCATCGGTCACCGAGACGACGACATCGCTCTCGACGCCGCCCGCGCGGACGAGGATCGTGCCGCCGAGCGGCATCGCCGCGGCAGCATTGAGGCAAAGGTTGAGGATCGCCTGCTCGAAGAGCGCTGCATCGAGGTTCACGTTGGGCAGGTCGTCGGCGATCTCGAAGGCCAACTGGCATTTTTCGCCGACGGCGATCTCCAGCACGTCGGCCATGCCGCGCAGCACCGCGCCGATTTCGAGCGCCCCCGGCTGGAGCGGATGCTGGCTGCCGACAGACAGCATGCTCGAGGCCAGCGAACGCCCCCGGTCGGCCGCCTTGCGAATGCGGGCGATATGGCGTTTCTGCCGATCGCTGAAGCCTGTCTCGCGCTCCAGCAGCCCCAGGCTGCCGGTGATGATACCGATCATGTTGCCGACCTCATGGCTCACCTGGTGGGTCATCCTCATGATCCCGTCCAGCCGCTGCGCCTTCGCCGCCTCGGCCTCCTGCCGGTCGATCTCCGTCACGTCCCGCGCCAGCAGCACGATGCCCCGGTCCGGCTGCCGCGACAGGGAGACTTCGGTCACCCGGCCCATGTCGGAGCGATGGCGCAGCACCAACCGGTCGTCGAGCGATCCCGCGTCGCGATCGGCGGGCAAGAGGGTTGGATCGATCTCCGGCATTGGGCTCACGAACCGGCGCAGCGGCAGCTTCCGCGCCGAGCCCGGCCAGCCGACGAGCTCCATGACGCGACGATTCATCGTGATCGGTTTGCCGCTGGGATCGAAAAGCGCGATCCCTTCGTTCATGTTGCGGAAGGTCGAGCGAATGGTGCGCGCCGCCGCCTCGGCCGTCCGACGAAGCCGCGACACGCGCTCGACGCTTTCGCGGAAGGCGCTGAAGGCTTCAAGCAGCCGCAGGAACTCGGTCTCAGTCCCCTTGTAGCTCGGCGTGTCGACGTCACGGCGCCCCTGGGCAAGCGCGTTCATGCCCTTGGAGAGCGACACGATCCCGCGCGACACCCGCATGACGGAGCGGATCGAGAAGATCGCCATGACGAGCACCAGCAGGGCGGAGACCGCGACGATGACGAGCAGTCGGCTCAGCGCATCAGAGGTCGAGGCGAGATCCTCGTTGAGCCCCCGGGCAACGGCCTCGCTTTGTGTTTCCGTGGCGTGCGAAAGATCGCGCGAGACCGTGTGCAGCCGCGCCACCGCGGCGCGGATGGCGAACATTTCCAGAAGATAGTGGGTCTGCGCCTCGAACACCCGTTCATAGGGCGTCAGCTCGGCTGCCGAAATCCGGCTATCCGGCCCAGCGGGCGCCAGCCGGGGCGTCGTTACGGCAACGTAGCGGCGGCGCAGTTCGCCAAGCTGGAACAGGCTGTCGGAATTGGATGCCGATTGCACGATCGCGTTGAGGCTCTGGCGAACCTCTGCGTCGGCTATGCCGTTGCCGGTGGCGATCTCTCCGAGCGCTGCTGCCGCATCGGCCTTGTACTGCTGGGCCGAATCCGCGTCGGCGGCGAGTGTCACCGTTTGTGTGCGGATCGCATCCAGCAACTCGACGATGTGGGCGCTGGCAAAGCCTTCGACCGCTGTCTTGCCGGTCTCCGGCGCCATGGTCTGAAGCAGGACGTCGACCTGCGCGACGACCGAGCGGCTTTCGCTCGACACCCGATAGGGCGAGGTTGCGTTCATCAGGAACGGCGCGCTGGACACGAGATCGGAAACCTGGCGCGAAACCAGCGAGGCCTTGGCAAGGCTCGAAAAGGCCTGCAGCCCGTAGGCCGCCATCTCGTCACGCGCCCGTTGCAGGCCGAACACGGCGACCGTTGCCAGGCTGAAAACGAGCACGCAGATGAAGACGATCGCAAACGGCAGGCGGAAGGCGATCGACGAAAGGAACGGGCGGCTGATCACGGCCGGGCCTCGTCGTCGTCGTCGGTATCCAGCACATAACCCTTGCCGCGCCGCGTCTTGATGTGGCGCGGAAGGTCCGGATTGCGCTCGATCTTGCGCCGGAGCCGAAGCACGAGCACATCGACGTTGCGGTCGATGTAGCGATCGCTTTCGGCGCCCAGCCGATCGAGGATATGGGCGCGGGTGACTGGCGTGTTCGGCGTTTCCGCGAGAATTTCCAGCAGAGCGAACTCGGCGCTGGTGAGCGAGCGGGTCGCATCGGAAAGGCAGACCGCGCGCCGGCTCTTGAGGTCGATCGACCAATCGCCGAGTTTCAGCGCCGCGGGCTCGTGCTCGCGCTCGGTCTCCCGCTCCGGCTTCAGCGAAGGGTAAGTCCGTCGAAGCACGGCCTTGATCCGGGCCGTCAGTTCGATCGGCTCGAACGGCTTGACGACATAATCGTCGGCGGCCGTCTCCAGTCCCAGCACCCGATCCGCGGCGCTGCCTGCCGCCGTTACCATGACGATGCCGATATTGGTGCGCGCCCGCAGCCGCTGGGCAAAGGTCCGGCCCGAGGCTCCAGGCAGGTTGTGGTCGACGAGCACCAGGTGCACCGTTTCCCGCTCGAGGACGACAGCGGCGGCCTCCGCCGATGGCGCCGTCAGCGGCATCCAGCCTTCGGCCTCCACCAGATCGGAAACAAGCTCCGCCATGTCCGGATCGTCTTCGACGATCAGAATCCGTATTCTCTCACTCAGCATGCACGTCCTCCCGCCGCCATCATAGGCGGGGCTGCCCCAATGATCAAAGCGGCTCGCGTTATCCGCATTGTCACATTTGTAATCTTTGTAATCTTGAAACGGCAAAGCCGCATCCGTGTTGTAAGAACGGTAACCATTCTGCGGGTTGCGACCCGCAGGGAATACCGACATCCTGATTGCGGAGATTGGGGCGGCAACGCTCCAAATGGGAGGACATCGTGAAAGGCATTACCGCTATCGGCGCGGGCGTGGCTCTATGGCTGTGCGCCGCCACGTCAGGCATGACGGCACCGGCGCTCACCGTGCTTTGCGGTGTCGACGAAGCGTGGTGCGCGACGATGAAGGCCTCTTTCGAGGCGAAGTCGGGCATCGAGGTCGCTATGACCCGAAAGAGCAACGGCGACATCCTCACCCAGATCCGGGCCGAAAAGGACACCCCTACCGTCGATGTGTGGTGGGGCGGGACAGGCGACACCCATCTGCAGGCGGGATCGGAGAACTTGCTCGAACCCTATCGGCCGGCGCATGAGCGCGACATGCTGCCCTGGGCGCAGAATTTCTTCGCCATCTCCGGCGGACGTTCGGCGGGCATTTATGCCGGAGCGCTTGGCTTTGCCTACAATGCCGACCTGCTGCATACGCTGAAATTGCCGGCCCCGACCTGCTGGAAGGATCTCGCCGACAACGCCTATCGCGGCCGTATCCGCAGCGGCAATCCGAACTCGTCGGGCACCGCCTTCACCACGCTTGCAACGCTGGTGCAGCTCTTCGGCGAGGATGAGGCCTTCCGGTTCATGGGCGCACTCAACCGCAACATAGACCAGTACACCACGGCCGGCTCGGCACCGGTCAAGGCGGCAGCACGCGGGGAGACCCTGATCGGCATCTCCTTCATGCATGACGCGGTCACGCAGAAGCAGGCGGGCTTCCCACTCGTCATCGTCGCGCCGTGCGAAGGGACCGGCTACGAAATCGGCGCCGTCAGCATCGTCAAGGGCGCGCGCCATCTCGAAAACGCGAAAAGCTTCGTCGATTTCGCGCTCACCCCGGAAGGCCAGGGTACCGGTGCAGCTGCCGGCCAGAACCAGGTCCCATCCAACGCCCGCGCGGAGTTGCCGCCTGGCGCACCGGACATATCGCTGATCAAGATGGTCGATTTCGACTTCGCCACCTTCGGCTCGCCGGAGGAACGAAGTCGATTGCTCAAACGGTTCGACGCGGAGATCGCCGCGACGAACTGAGCGCTTCGCAGAAGCGTAGCAAAATCCACAGCACCGAAATCGTGAACGTGCCGCCCGGCGGGCAGGCCGATGGCCGCGCCATGCCCGTTCGCGCCCAAGTTTCAAACAGGCAACAGGAGGATGCCCCAATGAAAACAACGACGCTTTCCCTCATGCTCTTTGCAGGCACGGCGCTTGCCGCCCTGCCCGCCCAGGCTGCCGGCAGCCTCAACCTCATCTGCTCCGCAGACGTGGTCATCTGCGAACAGATGACCGGCGATTTCCAGAAGGAAACCGGCATCAAGGTCAACATGGTTCGCCTGTCTTCGGGCGAAACCTACGCCAAGATCCGCGCCGAGGCGCGCAACCCGAAGACCGACATCTGGTGGGCAGGCACCGGCGACCCGCACCTGCAGGCGGCATCGGACGGCCTGACACTTGAATACAAGTCACCGATGCTGGACCAGCTCCAGGACTGGGCGAAGAAGCAGGCTGAAGGCTCCGGCTATCGCACCGTCGGCGTTTATGCCGGCGCGCTCGGCTGGGGCTACAACACCGAGATCTTCCAGAAGAAGGGCCTGAAGGAGCCGAAGTGCTGGGCCGACCTGCTCGACGCCTCGCTGAAGGGCGAGATCCAGATGGCCAACCCGAACTCTTCCGGTACGGCCTATACCGCGCTTGCCTCACTGGTGCAGATCATGGGCGAGGACCAGGCATTCGACTATTTGAAGAAGCTCAACGGCAACATCGCGCAGTACACCAAGTCCGGCTCGGCACCGGTGAAGGCAGCCGCACGGGGCGAAGCCGGCCTCGGCATCGTTTTCATGCACGATGCGGTGGCACAGACTGCCGAAGGCTTCCCGATCAAGTCGATCGCGCCTTGCGAGGGCACCGGCTACGAGATCGGCTCGATGTCGATCATCCGCGGCGCCAAGAACCTGGACAATGCCAAGGCCTGGTACGACTGGGCGTTGAAGCCCGAGGTCCAGTCGCGCATGAAAGACGCCAAGTCCTTCCAGCTGCCGTCCAACAAATCGGCCGAAGTGCCGAAGGAAGCACCGAAGTTCGAGGACATCAAGCTGATCGACTACGATTTCGCCACCTTCGGCGATGCCGAGAAACGCAAAGCCCTGCTCGAGCGCTGGGACCGCGAGGTCGGCGCGAGCGCCAACTGATCGCGGCCTGAACGGTTCGGCCGGGTGATTGATCCGGCCGGCACCGCCCAACGGTCCCAACCGTCGTTCATCGCTTCCGGCAGGCGCCGCGGCGATGCAATGTCACATCATCTTTCATTCCAAATTGCGCAAGGACCGTCATGGAACATCGCAACCGCAGGCTCGACCTCACGCTCGGGCTCGGACTGGCCGCCTTCTTGGCTGTCCCCTGGTATCGCATCGAAGGCGGCTTCTTCGGGCTCGGCTGGCTTGCCGATTTCCCCGGGGATTTAGCCGTTGCCCCCGGCCTGATGCAGATTTTCGCCCATGATAAGCCGTGGCTGATCGTGGCGCTGGCGCTGCTCGGCATCTGCGTCGCAGCGCGTTTCGTCCGCGATCCCGCGCGTCGAGGGCTTCTGCTTGCCGTCGCCGGCGCAGCGGGGGTTCTGTATCTCGCTCTCCAGGGGCTGGCGATCGGCTTTTCCGGCTGGACCTGGACGATCAGCGAGACCCTGTTCGGCACGCTTTCCGACGGTCAGCCGTCAATGGGCGCCGGCGCCGTGCTTATGGCACTCACCTTCGTTCTTCTGTTCGCCTTCGGGCTGGCCGAGCGCGGCGTGCTCAAGGGCGACGCCTTCATCGTCGCGGCGATTTCCCTGCTCGTGACCCTCGTCATCGTCTTCGTCTTCTATCCGGTCGGCAGCATGTTCGCGGCGTCGGTTCAGGATTTCGACGGCTCGTTCAAACCGGATGGTTTCATCCGCAATATCCAGGACGCCTCGATCTGGAGCCTGAGCTGTGTCGTCGGCGAAGGCCGCTGCGGCGTCGCCTGGCGCACCCTATGGCTGGCGCTGATGACGGCGTCCGGCTCGACGCTGCTTGGCCTTGCCTTCGCGCTTGTCGCCACCCGCACCCGCTTCCCCTTCAAGAAGGGCATGCGGCTCTTGACGGTGTTGCCGATCATCACGCCGCCCTTCGTCATCGGCCTGGCGTTGACGCTGCTCTTCGGCCGCGCCGGGGTCGTTACCGAATTTCTCTCGGATGCCTTCGGCGTCGAACCGGGGCGCTGGCTCTATGGCCTTACCGGCATCTGGATCGCGCAGGTCCTCTCCTTCACCCCGATTTCGTTCCTCGTGCTGATCGGCGTCGTCGAAGGGGTCAGCCCTTCGATGGAAGAGGCGTCGCAGACGTTGCGCGCCGATCGCTGGCGCACCTTCTGGACCGTCTCTCTGCCGCTGATGAAGCCGGGCCTGGCGAACGCCTTCCTCATCGGCTTCATCGAAAGCATGGCCGACTTCGGCAATCCGCTGGTGCTCGGCGGCAGCCATGGCGTGCTCTCGACCGAAATCTTCTTCGCCGTCGTCGGCGCGCAGAACGATCCGTCCCGTGCGGCCGTACTCGCCATCATCCTTCTCTGCTTCACGCTCACGGCCTTCGTGGCGCAACGCTACTGGCTCGCCGGCAAGAACTATTCGACCGTGACCGGCAAGGGCGATTCCGGTGCCCACAGTGCATTGCCACGCTCGATCTCGATCGGCGTTCACGCCATCGTCATTCCCTGGATGATCTTCACCGTCGTCGTTTACAGCATGATCCTCTTCGGCGGCTTCGTGAAGACCTGGGGTCTCGACAACTCGCTGACGCTCGACCACTACGCCAAGGCCTTCTCGATCTCGTTTGCCGACGGCGCAATCGCCTGGACGGGTGTTGCCTGGAACTCCTTCTGGACGACCATGGAGATCTCGCTGATCGCAGCACCACTGACGGCTATGGTCGGGTTGCTGACGGCCTATCTGATCGTGCGCCAGCGTTTCGCCGGCCGTGATGTCTTCGAGTTCGCGCTGATGCTGAGCTTTGCTATCCCCGGCACCGTCATCGGCATCAGCTACATCATCGCCTTCAACCTGCCGCCGCTCGAAATGACCGGCACGGCGCTGATCCTCGTCGCCTGCTTCGTCTTCCGCAACATGCCGGTCGGCGTGCGCGGCGGCATTGCGGCGATGAGCCAGCTCGACAAGAGCCTCGACGAGGCGTCGCTGACGCTTCGGGCAACGAGCTTCCGCACGTTGCGCAAGGTCATCCTGCCCTTGCTGCGTCCGGCGATCGTCGCGGCACTCGTCTATTCCTTCGTCCGGGCGATCACCTCGATCAGCGCCGTCGTCTTCCTCGTCAGCGCCGAGTACAACATGGCCACCGCCTACATCGTCGGCCTTGTCGAAAACGGCGAGTTCGGCGTGGCGATCGCCTACTCCTCGGCCCTCATCCTGGTGATGATCACCGTCATCACCGGCCTGCAACTCCTCGTCGGCGAACGCAAGCTGAGGCGCGAGAACCGCGTCCTCGGCGCCGCTCCGGTCCGTTCGTCCAACACCATCTCCCAGGAGAAAACCGCATGAGCACCTCCATGAGCACCCCGCGCACCGGCTCGGTCGTCTTCCAGAACGTGCGCAAGCAGTTCGGCAGCTTCACCGCCATCCACGACCTGTCGCTCACCATCGAGCCGGGCACGCTGGTGACCCTGCTTGGCCCCTCCGGCTGCGGCAAGACGACGACGCTGCGTATGCTGGCCGGCCTCGAACACCCTTCCGCCGGCCGGATCCTGATCGGCGGCAAGGACGTGACCATGCTGCCGGCCAACGAGCGCGACGTGTCGATGGTCTTCCAGTCCTATGCGCTCTTCCCGCACATGTCGGCGCTCGACAATGTCGCCTACGGCCTCGAATCCTCGGGAATCAAGAAGAAGGAAGCGCGTGAGCGCGCCGAAGAAGGCCTGCAGCTCGTCGGCCTCGGCGGCCTCGGCCAGCGGCTTCCGGCCGAACTTTCGGGCGGCCAGCAGCAACGCGTCGCCGTTGCCCGCGCGCTCGTGCTCGAACCGCAGGTGTTGCTGCTCGACGAACCGCTGTCCAACCTCGACGCGCGACTGCGCCGCAAGGTGCGCACAGAAATCCGCGAGTTGCAGCAGCGCCTCGGGTTCACCGCCGTCTACGTCACCCACGACCAGGACGAGGCGCTTGCCGTTTCCGACCGCATCATCGTCATGAAAGATGGCGCGATCGCGCAGCAAGGTGCGCCGCGCGACCTCTATGAAGCGCCGGCCTCCACCTTCATCGCCGACTTCATGGGCGAGGCCAATGTGCTGCCCTGCGAGGTGACCGCGACCGACGCCGGCCTGGCGACGATCCGCATCGGCGGATTTGAGCACCGCCTGCCCTCCAAGGGCACCCGGACGGGTCCGTCGAAACTCGCCGTACGGCCCAACGCGGTAACGCTGACGCCAGCCAAGGGTGCGGCCCTTTCAGGCACGATCAGCAGCGCCGCCTATCTCGGCGGCCACGTCGAATACGAGGTCGAAACGCCGGCGGGTCTCCTCTTTGTTGTCGATCAGGCGGTGGAGGAAATGCTATCTCCGGCAACGGAGGTCGCGATCGGTTTCCGCAGCCGCGGCCTCGCTTTGATTGACGCATGACTTTTCACAACTGGATACGAGAAGGACACTTGCATGACTGCTGAAATTGCCGGCCTCGATGCCCGGTTCGCGCTTGCCAAATCCATGGCCGAGGAGGCCGGCCAGCTCGCCTACGATTACTTCCTGAAGCGGGAAACACTCGTCATCGAAACCAAGCGTGACGCCCACGACGTCGTGTCGATCGCCGACCGCAACGTCGAGACGTTGATCCGCGACAAGATCGCCGCCGCGTTTCCGGACGATGGCGTGCTCGGAGAGGAGCATGGACTTCTCGACGGCACATCCGGCTTCACCTGGGTGCTCGATCCGATCGACGGCACCACGCCCTTCGTCAACGGCATGCCAAACTGGTGCGTCTCGATTGCGGTGGTCTATGCGGAGAAACCCGTTATCGGCGTGATCCACTCGCCCTGCCACCAGGAAATCTATGCCGCTGCAACCGGCCGGGGCGCGACGCTGAACGGCAAGCCGCTTCGTCTCGACGGCACGCGCACAATCCGCAACGCCGTCACCGGGCTTGGCGCCAACGATCAGGTGAAACCTGGCGAGATGGGTGCCATCGTCGAGCGCCTGCTCTCGAATGGCGGCAACTTCATGCGCAACGGTTCCGGCGCACTGATGATCGCCTATGTGGCGGCAGGTCGCCTCGTCGGTTATTACGAACCCTACATGCATGCCTGGGACTGCCTTGGCGGCTATTGCCTGGTGACCGAAGCCGGCGGCTGGACGCTGCCTTTCCCCGCGCGGGGCGAGGCGCTGACGCATTGGGCGCCGGTGTTGGCCGCAGCCCCGAGCGCCGTCGATGACCTGCTGAAGGTCGCCCAGCTTGACCGGGCAGCAGCTTGATCACTCTTGCGTCGAGCCGGTGGGTTTGTCGGGCTTGAACCCCAGCAGACCACCGAGTTCCATCGGGAATGGGAAGATCACGGTCGAGTTCTTCTCGCCGGCAATGACGTTCAAGGTGCTCAGATAGCGCAACTGCATGGCCTGAGGCTGCCGGGCGAGGATCTCGGCGGCCTCGAGCAGCTTGGCCGCGGCCTGCTGCTCACCCTCGGCATTGATCACCTTGGCGCGCCGCTCGCGTTCGGCCTCCGCCTGACGGGCAATCGCCCGAACCATGCTCTCGTTGATGTCGACATGCTTGATCTCGACGGTCGCCACCTTGATGCCCCAGGCATCCGTCTGGCTGTCGAGGATCTTCTGGATATCGTCGTTCAGCCGATCACGCTCGGCCAGCATCTCGTCGAGATCATGTTTGCCAAGCACGGACCGCAGGGTCGTCTGCGCCAGCTGGCTCGTCGCCATCATGAAGTCCTCGACCTGGATCGTCGATTTCTCGGCGTCGATCACCCGGAAATAGATCACGGCGCTGACCCGAACGGAAACGTTGTCATGAGAGATGACGTCCTGGCTCGGCACGTCCAGCACCCGGGTTCTGAGATCGACCCGCACCATCTGCTGCACATAGGGCACAAGCAGGATCAGCCCCGGCCCCTTGACGCCGGTGAACCGGCCGAGGGTGAAGATCACGCCCCGTTCATATTCACGCAGGATCCGGATCGAATAGGCGATGACGAGAATGACGAGCACCAGCAACGCAGCAAAAGGAGCAAGGCTCCCGAACATGTCCATGACCATTCCTCCATTCCGGGCGCCTTCACCGCGCCCTCACCAGATCCGCGGGCGCTATGTCTTTGGTCCGTCGCGGATCACTTCGAGCGTCAGTCCGTTCCGCCCGATGACCTTCACGTTCTCGCCCCTCGACAGCGTCTCCGTGCTGACGGCCTGCCAGCGCTCGCCATGGGCGATGACGTAACCGGCCGCGCCGGTCCAATTTTCGACCGTGCCGGCAAGGCCGATCATCTGTTCGCTGCCGGTCACCACCGCGTGGCGGCTCGAACTGAAGGCGAGCCGAGCGACCAGAAGGCTAAAACCGAGGCTTGCAACCGCAAGCGCCGCCAGCACGGACCAGGAAACCCCAAAACCCGGCGTATCCGTATCGAAGAGAATGGCCGCGCCCAGAACCAGTGCAAAACTGCCGCCGGCGCCGAGCACGCCGAAGGATGGCGAATGCGCCTCGGCGACCATCAATCCGATCCCGAGCATGATCAGCCCTATGCCGGCATAACTGACGGGCAGCACCGAAAGCGCATAGAGCCCGAGCAACAGGCAGATGCCGCCGATCGTTCCCGGCGCCACCGACCCCGGCGACAGGAACTCGAAGATCAAGCCGTAGATGCCGATCATCATCAGGATGACCGCGATATTGGGATCAGTGACCACTGAAAGCAGCCGGGTGCGCCAGTCGGGCACGAAGTCCTCGGTCGTAAGACCTGCGGTATCGAGCACGATCTCTCGCTGCCCCACGCGCACCGTCCGCCCGTTCGCCTGCTTCAGGAGATCGGTAACGTCGGTCGCGGTGAAATCGACGGCCTTTTCCCGGACGGCGGCCTCGGCCGAGAGGCTTGCAGCCTCGCGCACCGCCTTTTCGCCCCAGTCGGCATTGCGCCCGCGCAACTCCGCCAGCCCGCGGATATAGGCCACGGCATCGTTGACCATTTTTGCCTCGCCCGGGCTCTGCGCCGCCGGCTGTTTGTCGCCGTCCTTACCCTCACCGAACATGTCGCCACCGATCGCAATCGGCGTCGCGGCGCCGAGGTTCGTTCCCGGCGCCATCGCCGCAATGTGGCTGGCATAAAGGATGTAAGTGCCGGCGCTCGCCGCCCGCGCGCCGCTCGGCGCAACGTAGGTTGCGACGGGTATGGGCGAGCCAAGGATCGCGCGGATAATCTCGCGCATCGAGGTGTCGAGGCCGCCGGGCGTATCCACCTGCAGGACCACCAGCGGCAGGCGGCGCTCTTCCGCCTTCGTCAGGCCACGCCTGACATATTCGGCGGTCGCCGGACCGATGGCGCCGTTGACATGCAGCACCAAGGCGACCCGATCGTTTTCGGCCCGCGACGAAGCTGGAAACGCGAAGGACAAGATCAACAAAAACAACAGCGTGAGGGTTCGCAACATCCGTCGTCAGAACCTCGCATGCTCGACACCTGCGAAGAGGGCCACTCGCCGCATGATAGCACAACACAAGGTTAGCACGAAGCGAAGGCCTCTACTGCGCCCGCGGGTCCGCACGTCAGAGCACGGGACGCCGGCGGCCTCTCGGCTGCGACGGGATGACAACGGCGGCGATCGGCGGTATCTGCTAGATGTTCATTTGAGCGGCAACGCTTCGCCGCCAATTCGAGGCTGCCTTCGTGGCGCCTTCCGGTTTCAGCAGAACAGGATTTTTGGGTTTGGAGACGACCCTCTACCAACCGATCAAGAGCTTCCTCGAAACCCGCGGCTACAGCGTCAAGGGCGAGATCGGCGGCTGCGATATCGTCGCGCTCAGCGACGACGAACCGCCGCTGGTGGTCGTGTGCGAACTGAAGCTGAGCTTCAACCTCGAACTGATCCTGCAGGCGGTCGATCGCGCCACCGCCGGCGACGAGGTGTGGGTCGCCGCCCGTGTTTCGGCCAAGGGCAAGGGGCGGGAGAGTGACCGGCGTTTCCGCGATCTCTGCCGCCGGCTCGGCTTCGGGATGCTGGCGGTCGCCGACAATGGCATGGTCGATGTTATTCTCGCGGCTTCCGCGGTGATGCCGCGCAAGAACAGCAGGAAAAGAGCGCGCCTGATCAGCGAGCATCGCCGCCGCAAGGGCGATCCGACCGCGGGTGGCGCCACGCGCACACCGATCATGACCGCGTATCGGCAGCAGGCGCTCGCCTGCGCTGCCGCCCTGCAAGTCGGCCAGCAGCGCCCGCGCGATCTGCGCCCGGTAGCACCCGATGCCGCCAAAATCCTGCTCAGCAACGTCTATGGCTGGTTCGAGCGGGTCGACCGCGGCATCTACGCGCTGTCGGAACAGGGCGCCGAAGCACTTCGCCGCTGGCCTCCGCTCGAGACCGCAACGGTCGTGATCGAGGCATCCGAAGCATGACACAGCCTGGAGCCCGCCGGTGAACCCCGCGCTTCGCCTTCTCTATCTTTGCCTCGCATGGCTGATGGTCGGTCTCGGCGTCATCGGCGCCTTTCTTCCGATCCTGCCGACGACGCCGTTCCTGTTGCTGGCAGCCGGGCTCTTTGCCCGGGCCTCGCCCCGGCTGGAGCAATGGCTGCTCAACCACCGGGTCTTCGGGACCTCGCTTCGGCTGTGGCGCGAAAAGGGGGCGATATCCCGGCGGGCCAAGACCGGTGCGGTCAGCCTGATGGCCGCCAGCTTCGGCCTCTTCCTTTTCTTCGGCAATCCGAGCCTCTCGCTCGCCGCTATCGTCGCAGCCGCAATGGCGCTTCCCGCGCTTTTCATCCTGACGCGTCCAGCGGAGTAGCCGGTCGGCACGGCCAACGAACCAGGCCGGTGCAAACGGGAAACGATACTTTTCCTCTCAAGAAATACTTGATTGCGCGCGAAAGGTCGAAATATTCTCCGGGGGCACACGCTATAAGCGTATACATCCATACTTAGTGTTTTTGTAAATCAAAATATACTTCGAACAACTCAAGAACAAAGTTGTACAAATGTGCAATTTCCGCGGCCGCGCAGCGGCTCGCTCTCTTGCTCGACCGTTGTTCCGCATCCAGGCAATGCACGATCGCGTGAATTTATGCATCGCGAACGGCCGTGGAAACGTTTCATCGGCTCACATAGGCACCTGCTGAACGCAGATAGACCCCCAAAACTGACGATTGGCGATTGACAAGCCGGTCCGGTTGGCTCCATCTATTGCATTACAAAGGCAGCAATTCCTTAATAAAGGAATATGTGGAGGAGCATATGCCTGACATGCTGGTGAGCTTGTATTCGCCGATCCTCGGTGAACTCAAGCGCAGAACAAAAACTGACAAGGTGACGATCCGTCCCGCATTGCCGCCGGAAATGGGCCTGGTCGTCGGCTGGGTTCGGGAGAATTTCAGCGAGAACTGGGCGAGCGAGGTGACTGTCGCCTTCACGCGCAGGCCCGTCGCCTGTCTTATCGCGGTTGACGACGGCAAGCTCGTCGGCTTCGCCTGCTACGACACGACCGCTCCCGGCTTCTTCGGCCCGACTGGCGTCGATCCCGTCGCCCGCGGCAAGGGCATCGGCGTCGCCCTGCTTTCCGACTGCCTCGACACCATGAAGACGCTTGGCCACGCCTATGCCTTCATCGGCGACGCCGGCCCGGTCGATTTCTACGCAAAGACCGTGGGCGCCGTGCCGATCCCCGCCCCCGACAAGGGGATCTACCAGGGCATGCTGCGCCGCCCCTCCAAATAATTCCAATCTCGGAGCCTCTGAATGTCCTCGACACCCCTCGCCCTTTTTGTCGGTCTTCCGAACCCTACGCTTTCGGACGACGAGTTCGCCCTGTTTCGCGAAACCAACCCGCTCGGTCTCTTCGTTGGCCGCCGTAACCTGCGTGATCCGCAGCAGGCAAAGGCTCTGATCGAACGCTTCCGCGAAGCCGTCGGCCGCGAAGACGCTCCCGTCTTCACCGACCAGGAAGGCGGACGCGTTCAGCATCTCGACGCCGGCCCCTGGCCGCTGTTCCGCTCCTTCGGCGAATTCGCCGAACTCGCCCGCCGTGACTTTGCCCTCGGCAAGAAGGCCCTGCGCCTGTCAAGCCAGGCCATGGGCACGATGATGACCGATCTTGGCCTGACGAGCGGCTGCTCGCCGGTGCTCGACCTCGTCTTCTCGACGACGAGCTCCGTCATTGGCGCCCGCGCCTTCGGCGCCGACCCGGACTTCATCGCCGCACTCGGCCGCGACGTGGTCGACGGCCTGCTCGAGACCGGCAACATGCCGATCATGAAGCACATTCCCGGCCATGGCCGCGCGACGCTCGATTCGCACAAGGAGCGCCCGGTCGTCGACGCCTCGCGTGAATTGCTGACGTCCACCGATTTCAAGCCCTTCGTCGCCCTGCGTGACACGCCCTGGGCCATGGTCGCCCACGTCGTTTACTCGGCCTTCGACAAGGAACTGCCGGCGTCCATCTCGCCGATCATGCACGACGTCATCCGCAACAACATGGGCTATGACGGCGTCCTCATCTCCGACTGCATCTTCATGGAATCGCTGCGCGGCACCCTGCCGGAGCGTGTTCGCCAGGTGCTCGATGCCGGCTTCGACATCGCGCTCCACAGCCATGGTGATCTCGCCGAAAGCGAAGCGGCAGCCAAGGCTGCAAGCCCGCTGACCGCCGCCGCGCAGAAACGCATCGACGCCGCCAACGCCCGGCTCGGCACGCTCAAGGTCGACGTGCGCGCCGTGCATGCGGAAGTCGAGGACATGTTCAACAGCGCCCTCGTTGCCTGACCGAAACAAGAAATCCTAGCGATCTAAAAGGGGAACTACCGTGAAAAAATCGCTTCTCGGCGCAGCCACCGCGCTCGCCCTCATCGCCGGCCCGGCGGCGGCACAGACCGTGCTGACGGCCAATATCGAGCCGGCGACCACCTGGGTTCGCAACTTCAACCCGTTCAACCAGACCTCGGCGCGCCAGAGCACGCTCGACTTCATCTACGAGCCGCTGGTCGTCTTCAACCGCTTCGACGGCAACAAGCCGGTCTTCCGGCTGGCCGAAAGCTTCAAGCTCTCGGACGACCTGAAGTCGATCGAGTTCAAGCTTCGTCCGAACCTCAAGTGGTCCGACGGCAAGCCGCTGACGGCGACCGACGTCAAGTTCACCTACGACTACCTGAAGAAGTTCCCGGCGCTCGACTTCGTCAGCATCTGGACCTTCATCACCGGTGTCGAGGCCGTGGACGCTGAGACCGTGCGCTTCACGCTCGCCAATCCGAGCTCGCTTGCAGCCGAACAGCTGGCGCAGCTGCCGATCGTGCCCGAGCACGTCTGGAAGGACATTGCCGAGCCGGTCACCTTCGCCAACGAGGCGCCCGTCGGCAGCGGTCCGCTGACCGAAATCCCGCGCTTCACCGGCCAGACCTACGACCAGTGCCGCAACCCGCACTACTGGGACGCAGCAACGCTCAAGGTCGACTGCGTGCGCTTCCCGCAGCTTGCCGACAATAACCAGATCCTGACGGCGACCGCGTCGGGCACGCTCGACTGGGGCGTCTCCTTCATCCCGGATATCGAGAACGTCTATGTCGCCAAGGATCCGGAACACTTCCACTTCTGGTATTCGCCAAGCAGCATGGTCGCCTTCCTGTTCAACCAGGAAACGGCGAACGAGAACAACCGCAAGGCCTTCAACGACGTGAAGTTCCGCCGTGCCGCCTCGATGGCGCTCGACCGCGGCACCATGGTCGACGTCGCCGGCTACGGCTACCCGACGCTCAACGAAGACCCGGCAGGAATGGGCGAGCTCTACAAGAGCTGGGCCGATCCGTCGGTCGCGGCCGATTTCGGCAAGTACGGCAAGTACGATGCGGATGCCGCCAAGGCGCTGCTCGACGAGGCCGGCTACGCCGACAAGGACGGCGACGGCTTCCGCGACAACCCGGATGGCAGCAAGATCTCGTTCTCGATCATCGTTCCGAGCTCCTGGACCGACTGGATCGACACGGTGACGATCGCCGTCGAGGGCCTGCAGGCCGTCGGCCTCGACGCCAAGATCGAGACGCCCGAGGAAGCGGTCTGGACCGGCAACCTCATCAACGGCACCTTCGATGCGGCGATCAACAGCCTGCCGGCATCGGCCTCGCCCTACTACCCCTACAAGCGCGCCTTCAGCGCGTCGGACAAGGGCAAGACCCGCTTTACCTCGCAACGCTGGTTCAATCCGGATGTCGAAGCGCTTCTGACCGAGTTCACCCAGACCGCCGACCCGGCCAAGCAGAAGGAAGCGATGAACAAGGCACAGCGCATCGTCGCCGAAAACATGCCGATGATCCCGGTGTTCAACAACCCGAACTGGTACCAGTACAACACCAAGCGCTTCAAGGGCTGGGCGACGGCGGAAAACCCCTTCGTCAACCCGTCGATCACCCGCAACAACCCGGCGCGTCTTCTGCACCTGCTGGCGCTTGAACCGGTGAAGTGATCCCTGATCGAAGGCGCGGCGCCCTTTCGGACGACGATCCGGGAGGGCGCCGCATCTCGATCGGCAACGGTGGCGGGCGCTTTTCGTCCGCCACGCAATCGTCCTTGGGGTCAGTCTCCACGGGCGGTTCGACAAGAAGACAGCCCTGCCGCCTGACGCGCTCTTGCGGCAGCCGCAGTCGATGGAGTTCCCGATGGCCTTTTTGCTTCGCCGCCTCTGCTTCTATCTGGCGGCCTTCGTCGCAGCGGCGACGATCAACTTTTTCCTGCCGCGGCTGATGCCCGGTGATCCGGTGCAGATCATGTTTTCGAGCGCCGGCGCTGAACTGCCGCCCGAAAGCCTGCAGGCCCTGAAACTCACCTTCGGCTTCGTCGATGGCCCGCTTTGGCAGCAGTACCTCACCTATCTCGGCAGCATCTTCAGCGGCGACCTCGGCCGTTCCATCAAGTATTTCCCGCTGCCGGTGACCACCGTGCTCGGCAACGCACTCGTCTGGACCGTCGGTCTGATGGGAACCGCCACCATCGTCAGTTTCGCGCTCGGCACCTTCCTCGGCATTCTCGCGGCTTGGCGCCGTGGCAGCCTGTTTGACGTCATCGTTTCCGTCGGCGCGATCTTCGCGACCTCGGTTCCCGCCGTCGTCACCTCGCTGATCGTCGTCTTCACCTTCGGCTTCACGCTTGGCTGGTTCCCGACCGGCTATGCTGCCGATCCGGCGCTCGATCCCGCCTTCACGTTCGAATATATCGGCAGCATCCTCTACCACGGCATCCTGCCGATGCTGACGCTCTGCGCCGTTCTGACCGGCGGCTTCGCCGTGACCATGCGCAACAACATGATCAACCTGCTCGGCGAAGACTACATCGTCATGGCCCGCGCCAAGGGGCTTTCCGACACCCGCGTGATGATCTGGTATGCGGCGCGCAACGCCCTGCTGCCGACCGTCTCGAGCCTTGCCATCGCCATCGGCACTGTGCTCGGCGGCTCGCTGGTGACCGAGGTGGTGTTCAACTATCCGGGCCTCGGCAACATTCTCTACCAAGCGATCCTCGCCCGCGATTACCCCGTCATCCAGGGACAGCTCTTGATCATGACCGCCACCATGCTCATTGCCAATTTCATCGTCGACGTCAGCTACGTGCTGCTCGACCCGCGACTGAAGAGGGCGTGAGATGAAAACCTCCTCCTTTCCGCTCATCCACAACCGCAAGGCCATGGTCGGCGCGCTGATCGTCGCCTTCATCCTGGCTGTCGCGATCGCAGCCCCCTTGCTGACCTCCTATGACCCGGGCGCGCGCGTCGGACGGCCGCATCAGTCACCGTCGCTCGAGCACTGGCTCGGTACCACCCGTATCGGCCAGGACGTCTTCGCCCGCCTCATCTACGGCGCACGCACGTCGCTCGCCGTCGGCTTCGGCGCCGGGCTTCTGATCACCATTGTTGGCACAGCACTCGGCATCATCGCCGGCTATCGCGGCGGCAAGATCGACGAGGTCATCAGCTTCTTCACCAACATGGTGCTGGTCGTGCCGAACCTGCCGCTGCTGCTCGTGCTTGCCGCCTTCATCGGCCAGGCAAGCCCGTGGGTCATCGCGCTCATTCTCGGCTGCACGTCCTGGGCCTGGGGTGCCCGCGTCACCCGCGCAGAGACGCTGTCGGTCAAACAGAAGGACTATGTGAAGTCCGCCGAGATGATGGGCGAGCCACGCTGGCGCATCATGACCTTCGAAATCTTCCCCAACCTCATCTCGATCGTCGGCATCAACTTCATCGGCAGTGTGATCTTCGCGATCATCACCCAGGCGACGCTCGAGTTCCTGGGCCTCGGCGATCCCAAAGTCGTTTCCTGGGGCACGATGCTCTATGCGGCGCAGAAGGCCTCCGCCCTTTCGGTCGGCGCCTGGTGGGACATCCTGACGCCCTGCTTCGCGCTCGCCTTCCTCGGCATCGGCCTGTCGCTGCTCAACTTCGCCGTCGACGAAATCGCCAATCCGCGGCTTCGCACCGGCAACCGGCTCGGCCGCTGGTCCGCGCTCATCCGCTCCGGGGAGGGCCGCCTGTGACCGCACCTTTGCTTTCGGTCAAGAACCTGACCATCGATTACATTGGCGAGACCAACGATTTCCGCGCCGTCGACAATGTCAGCTTCGACGTTGCCCCCGGTGAGGTCTTCGGCCTTGCCGGCGAATCCGGCTGCGGCAAGAGCACGATCGCCTTTGCCATCAGCCGGCTGCACAAGCCGCCGGCGCTGATCCGCAAGGAAAGCGCCATCCTGCTCGACGGCCGCGACGTGCTCGACCTCGACCAGAAGGATCTCGCCGACTTCCGCTGGCGCGAAGTGGCGATGGTGTTCCAGAGCGCAATGAACTCACTGAACCCGGTGTTGCGCATCGAACAGCAGTTCTACGACGTCTTGAAGACGCACAAGCGCATCACCCGCGCACAGGCGCGTGATCGCACCGCCGAGATGCTCAAGCTCGTCGATATCTCGCCGGACCGGATGCGCGATTATCCGCACCAGTTTTCCGGCGGCATGCGCCAGCGCATCGTCATCGCCATCTGCCTTGCGCTCGATCCGCGGCTGATCGTCATGGACGAGCCGACGACGGCGCTCGACGTGGTGGTGCAGCGCGAAATCCTGCAGCGGATCAACGAACTCCGGCGCAAGCTCGGTTTTGCCGTGCTCTTCATTACCCACGACCTCGGGCTGATGGTGCAGTTCTGCGACCGCATCGGCATCATGCTCGGCGGCAAGCTGGTCGAACAGGGCACCGCCGACGCCATCTACCGGACACCGGAGCACGACTATACCAAGAAGCTCTGGGCCTCCTTCCCCTCGCTGCACGGAGGCGTTCTTCGATGACCGGCATGTCCGCACCCATTCTTACCCTGGACAAGGTCAGCAAGACCTTCGGCAATGGCCCCGCCGCCGTGCGCGCGGCGAGGGCTATCTCGTTCTCATTGCATGCGGGCCGGGCGCTTGCCGTCGTTGGCGAATCCGGCAGCGGCAAGACCACCTGCGCCCGCATCGCCATGCGCGAATACGAGCCGAGCGAAGGACGGCTGCTCTATAAGGGCAAGCCCGTCGACGCGGCCGGATCCAAGGAAATCGCCGACTATCGCCGCTCGGTGCAGATGATCTTCCAGGATCCCTTCGCTTCGCTCAATCCGGCCCACACCATCGCCTACCACCTGAAGCGGCCGCTGATGCTGCACCGTGCTGACATCAGGGGTGCGGCGGTCGACGAAGAGATCAAGGCCCTGCTTCGGCAGGTGAAGCTCGATCCTGAGATCGTCGCGCCGAAATACCCTCACGAACTTTCCGGTGGCCAGCGCCAGCGCGTCAACATCGCGCGGGCGCTCGCGGCCAAGCCCGAAGTCATCGTCGCCGATGAGCCGACCTCGATGCTCGACGTTTCCGTGCGGCTCGGCGTGCTCAATCTCTTGAGCGAAATGAAGCGCGAGATGAATCTCGGCCTGCTCTACATCACCCACGACATCGCGACGGCCCGCTACGTCGCCGAGGATATCGCGGTGATGTATGCAGGCCAGATCGTCGAATGGGGCAACACCGGCAAGGTCATCGACAACCCGGCCCATCCCTATACCAAGCTGCTGCTCTCGGCGGTGCCGGATCCGGACATCCGCTTCGACGATCCGAACGCGCAGGTCAGTTCCGCTGAAGCCGATGAAACGCGCCGGCGTTCGGCGGCGACCCAAGAGACAATCCGCGAAGTCGAGCCCGATCATTTCGTGCGCGCGGCCTGAGCCGCCCACCGACTGGCTAAAGCAAAAACGCCCCGCTTACCGCGGGGCGTTTTTGTTTGGTCGCGAAAAGCGCAACCCCGTCGATTTTTGGCCCGGCGCCCTCGTGCGCCGGGCCATAAAATCAGGCGGCTTCGCGCTTTTCGACGTCGGTCGGAACGGTGGAGATCGTCTTCAGGATCTGCGAAGCGATCTGGTAGGGGTCGCCCTTGGAGTTCGGGCGGCGATCTTCGAGATAGCCCTTGTAGTCGTTGTTGACGAAGCTGTGCGGAACGCGGATCGACGCACCACGGTCAGCAACACCGTAGCTGAACTGGTGGATCGAAGCGGTTTCGTGCTTGCCGGTCAGGCGCATGTGATTGTCTGGGCCGTAGACGGCGATGTGATCGGCACGAGCTTCGGCGAAAGCAGCCATCAGCTCTTCGAAGTATTCCTTGCCACCGACTTCGCGCATGTAGGCGGTCGAGAAGTTGGCATGCATGCCCGAGCCGTTCCAGTCGGTGTCGCCGAGCGGCTTGCAGTGGTATTCGACGTCGATGCCGTACTTTTCGGTCAGGCGCTGCAGCAGGTAGCGGGCAAGCCAGATTTCGTCGGCAGCCTTGCGCGAGCCCTTGCCGAACACCTGGAATTCCCACTGGCCCTTGGCGACTTCCGCATTGATGCCTTCATGGTTGATACCGGCAGCCAGGCAGATGTCGAGATGCTCTTCGACGATCTTGCGGGCCACGTCGCCAACGTTGCTGAAGCCGACGCCGCAGTAGTAGGGGCCTTGCGGCGCGGGGTAACCGGCATCCGGGAAGCCGAGCGGGCGGCCGTTCTGATAGAAGAAGTATTCCTGCTCGAAACCGAACCAGGCGCCGTCGTCATCCAGAACCGTAGCGCGGGTGTTGGACGGATGCGGCGTCTTGGCATCCGGCATCATGACTTCGCAAAGGACGAGAACGCCGTTCTTGCGCTCCGGATCCGGATAGACGGCGACCGGCTTCAGCACGCAGTCCGAGCTGCTGCCTTCGGCCTGCATCGTCGACGAACCGTCGAAGCCCCAGAAGGGCAGCTGTTCCAGCGTCGGGAAAGCATCGAATTCCTTGATCAGGGTCTTGCCGCGCAGGTTCGGGGTGGGCTTGTAACCGTCGAGCCAGATGTATTCGAGCTTAAACTTTGTCATTTCGTTCTCTCACATGACGCCAGGAATGGCTTGGTTCCGAAGCGGTTGGGCAATCCAGACTGGCTGCCCGACGACCGATGAGCGTTAAGAAGCATTAATCGTGCCAACTCGGATTGAGCGTCGAGAATCCAGAAAAAAGGTCACTAGAGGCAGGTGCGAGCGCTGCCGAATTGATGGCACAGCGCAAGGAAGCAGCGATTCGCACAAAAAATAGGCAAAACCTGCCCGTCTCCGCGGCAAAGCAGGGCGGCAAGTCTGCGATCAAAGATCCAGCGTCAGTAGATGCCGGCGATTGCCTGCAAAACGTGCAGTGGCGCAATGAACCGGACAGGTCAACTTCAGCGCCCGACGACGCATTGGCGCATGATCGCGGGCAGGACCTTGAACAGCCGCGCGTCCTCGCACTGGGAAACATTGAAGCGCATGAAGCCGTTGGCGGTTCCGGCGTGAGAAAAGACGTTGCCGGGCGCCAGCACGATTTCCTGCTGCAGTGATTTCTGCGCCACCTCGGCCGCGTCGATGCCATCGGGCAAACGGCACCAGAGAAACATGCCGGCCTGCGGCTCGATCCATGGCGTGATACCGATCTCGCCGAGCCGCGCCGCCGTCTCGTTCATCGACCGTGCCAGGCGCTCGCGCAGTGCCTCCATGTGCTTGCGGTAGCTGCCGTCCTTGAGCATCGCAAAAACCAGCTCCGCCGCAAGGCTCGGCCCACCGAACGTGGTGGCGATCTTCAGGTCGACCAGCCCCTCGATCCACCCCCGCGGCGCGGCGATGAAGCCGCAGCGGATGGAGGCCGAGAGAGTCTTGGAGAAGCTGCCGATCTGCACGACACGCTCGAGCCCGTCGAAGGCGGCAGGCCGCGGCGCCGGCGTATGCTCGAAATCGGCGAAGATATCGTCCTCGACGATCGTCAGCCCGGCCTGTTCGGCAAGCTTCAGCAGACGATGGGCGACGACCGGCGAGAGCGTGGCGCTTGTCGGATTGTGAAGCCCGGAATTCGTGATGTAGAGCCGCGGCCGGTGGGTTGCGAGAACCTCAGCGAATTTCTCGAGATCGGGCCCCGAAGGCGTATAGGGCACGCTTACGACCTCTGCCCGATGGGCGCGCAGCAGAGCATGGAAATTGAAATAGCAGGGGTCGTCGACCACGACCGTATCGCCTGGCTCAATCAGGAAGCGGCAGAGCAGATCGATCGCCTGCGTCCCGGATTCCGTCAGGATGATCTGGTCGGGCGATGCCTCGACGCCGTGCTCGCCGAGACGCCGCGCCAGAAGCTGGCGTAAGGGCCGATGGCCAAGCGGCGTTCCGTAGTCCGTCAGCCCGCTCGCCTCCAGCTTGGATGCCGATTTAAGAGCACGGCGGATTGCAGTTTCCGGCATCCAGCTCGGCGGCAGCCAGCCGCAGCCGGGCTTCAGCACGCTATCGCCCGTTTCCAGCGCCTGGCGCGACACCCACAGCGGATCGACGGCCCGGTCGAGCCGCGGACCGATCTCGGCCAAAGACAGAGGCGCCAGCGGCGCCGCCACGAAGAAGCCGGCGCCGGGCTTCGAGCGAATGACACCTTCGGCCACCAGCCGTTCATAGGCTTCGACGACGGTGGATTTCGAAACGCGCATGGTGTTGGCGAAGGCGCGGATCGACGGAAGCTTCGCCCCCGGCGTTAGGACACGCCCGGCGATCCGCTGCCGGATCGTCGCCATCACGCCTTCGAGCAGCGTTTCGCTGCCGAGCTCCAACTCCTGAACCGTCATCCGTACTGCTCATACATCCAATACAGTTTTGCAAAATTGTACCGCATTGTCTCTGGCAGAGCCAGTCCGTTCGACGGATACAGACGAAAAAGGAGAATGCTATGGACAAGACGGCAGACGGTTGGATGAGCGGTTTTCTCGGGGTGCTGATCTTCAGCGGATCATTGCCAGCGACCCGCGTCGCAGTGATGGACTTTGATCCGGTGTTTCTGACGGTCGCGCGCGCGGCGATCGCCGGCCTGCTCGGCCTCTTGCTGCTTCTCATCTTCCGCCAGCCGCGACCGGCGAAGGCCGATCTCGTTTCGCTGGCAATCGTCGCCTTCGGCGTCGTGCTTGGCTTTCCGCTGCTAACCGCGCTGGCCTTGCAGCACGTCACCTCGGCGCATCTGATCGTTTTCGTCGGACTTCTGCCATTGGCAACCGCGATCTTCGGCGTGCTTCGTGCCGGCGAGCGGCCGCGCCCAGCCTTTTGGCTCTTTTCCTCGCTCGGCAGCGCCGCGGTCGTCGGTTTCGCGCTGGTGCAGGGCTTTGCCGCATCGCCCGTCGGCGACCTCCTGATGCTCGGCGCCATCATTGTCTGCGGCCTCGGCTATGCCGAAGGCGCCAGCCTTTCGCGCAAGCTTGGCGGCTGGCAGGTGATCTGCTGGGCGCTGGTCCTGTCCTTGCCGATCATGCTGGCGCTGACGCTCTTCACGTTGCCGGCCTCCTTCGCAGCCGTCACCAACGGCGCCTGGGCGGGCCTTGCCTATGTCTCGCTTTTCAGCATGCTCGTCGGCTTTGTCTTCTGGTATCGCGGCCTTGCGCTCGGCGGCGTCGCCGGCGTCGGACAGTTGCAGTTGCTGCAGCCCTTCTTCGGCCTGGCACTCGCTGCAACACTTCTCGGCGAGCCGGTCAGCTGGAGCATGCTGGCCGCGACCGGCGCGATCGTGCTCTGCGTTGCCGGCGCCAAGAAATTCGCGAAATAGGCGGCTTTTCACGGGGCGGCGCAGCCCAAGCCCTTCAGAGGCGGTCGAGCTTCAACCGCGCGCCGAGCAGATCGAGAAAGCGGCGGATCTTTGCAGATGGGGTCCGCCCTTCCAACCACAGCGCATGGATCGGCACCGGGGCCGGCTCGAAGTCTTCAAGCACGGTTTCGACCTTGTCGGCATCGATCAGATGTTTGATCTGCCAGAGCGGCGAAAAGCCAAGGCCGAGGCCCTGCTCCACCGCCGCATAGATCGCATTCATCGAGTTGGTGCGAAACCCGCCGCTCACCTTGACGGCGCGAGCCCGCCCGTCGATGCTGAACATCCAGACGCCGGGTCGCTCGTCGCCCGTGCGCGTGACGCAACGATGCGCAGCGAGTTCCTGCGGATGAGACGGCCGGCCGAAGCTCGCAAAATAGGCGGGCGAGCCGAAGACGACGCGGCGAAGCGCGCCCAGGCGCTTGCCGGTCAGGCCAGAATCCTGCAGATCGCCGATCCGCAAGACCAGATCGAGTCCGCTCGCTGCCAGATCGACGAAGGCATCGGAGAGGTCGAGATCGACCTCGACTTCCGGATATTTCGCCATGTACTCGGCGATCACAGGTATCAGGAACCGCGGCGCAAACAGATTGGGCGCCCCAAGGCGCAGCACGCCTGACGGCTCGGAGCGCCGCTGTGCGGCCTCCTCGCGCGCGTCGTGTATCTCCTCCACCGCAGGCTTGATGCGCAGATAAAAGCTCTCGCCCGCCTCGCTCGGCATTGAGCGGCGGGTCGTGCGATGCACCAGCTCGACACCGACATCGGCTTCGAGCATGGCGAGCGACCGGCTGATGGTCTGGAGCGGTCTGCCCAGGCGTTTCGCCGCGGCCGTCAGGCTCCCCTGCTCGACGATGGCCAGAAAGGCCTCCAGATCTTCGATGCGGCTCATTCGATAATCCCGTTTTGCTGGAGAATAAATCACATTTTGCGTCGATTGTCCGCATTGTTGTGCAGCACTAGCTTGAGATCGTCACATCACGACGGCTCGAAAGGCAGACCCCATGAACCAGCGCTCCAACACGATCCTTGTCGTCGGTGCCACCGGCCGCTTCGCCGGCCTTGTCCTTCCCGAACTGGCGCGGCGCGGCGCCAGGGTCCGTGCCCTCATCCGCGACGAAGCGCAGGGCACGATTGCGAAATCGCTCGGTGCATCGGAGATCGCGATCGGCGATCTGCGCGAGCGCACCAGCCTTGACCGGGCACTTGAGGGCGCTGACGGCGTCTTCCACATCGGCCCGGCCTTTGCGCCGGACGAGGCGGCGATGGGCGTATCGATGGTCGAAGCCGCCGTTCGCGCCAGCGTCCGGAAGTTCGTTTTCTCCTCGGTCATCCAGCCAACCCATGTGCGGCTGAAGAACCATGCAGCCAAGATCCCGGTGGAGGACGCGCTCTATTCCTCGCCGCTCGAATACACCATTTTGCATCCGGCAAACTTCATGCAGAACCTGCGGTCGGCCTGGGCGAGCGTGCTTGCCACCGGCAGCTTCGCCGAGCCGTTTCCGACAGCAACGCGCATCGCCCGTGTCGACTACCGTGATGTCGCTGAAGTCGCGGCCATTGCCCTCACGGAGGACCGGCTCGCCTATGCGACGCTGGAACTTAGCGCCGAGGGCCGGCACAACCGCGAGGAAATCGCCCGAATGATGAGCGCCGCGCTCGGTCGGCCGATCGTTGCGGCAACCATCGGCTTTCACGAATGGGCAAAACCGATCGCCGCGAAATACACCGACCACCAGCTGGAGCTGCTGTCCAAGGTTCACGCCCACTATGCCGAAGTCGGACTTGGCGGAAACAGCCTGACGCTGCGCGCCGCTCTTCAGCGCGAACCGCGCAATCTCGAGAGTTTCATTCGCGAGCTGGCGCAGGCCTAACGGTCGGCGGCCACACCTATTCCCTTACCCCCGGAGTTCACCTCATGTCAAAAAAGCTTCCGCATCGATACCAGGCCATCGTCATGCCGCTTGTTCTTTCCGTCCTGATGTCGGGCATCGTCTCCTTCGTCTCGACGGCCATCGGCAACGGCATCCATCCCGATATTCTCGCACTATGGATCAAGGCCTGGGCTTTCTCCTGGCTGGTCGCCTTTCCGAGCCTGCTCGTGGTTCTTCCGCTCGTGCGCCGCATCGTGGCGGCGACCGTCGAACAGCCGCGCAGCAACTGACCGATCTCGCGCTATTCACCCCGAGCCGACCTTTCGGTCGCAACCGATATTTTTAGGATATCTAAAAACGATTGACAGGAAATCGGGCCGCGCCCTAGCTTGAGGAGAGACGAGAAGGGGACAGACAGTGACGACGGACCATGCCAGCGGCGCTTCGACCGGCGAGGCAGAAACGCCGCCGCTCGGCGATCGCCTGCGCCAACGGCGAAAGGCCCTGAAGATGACGCTTCAAGAGGTCGCCGACGAGGCCGGTTTTTCCGTCGGCTTCATCTCGCAGATCGAGCGCGGCATCACCGTCCCGTCGCTGACCTCGCTGATCGCCGTCTGCCGGACCTTGAAAGTCGAGGCCGGCAGCTTCCTCAATCCGCCGAAGGTGGCGACGCCATTTACCCGGCGCGAACACCGTCCGGTCTATGGGCTCGGCGGAGAAAGCGGCAAGGCCGTCTCCTATGAGCGGCTCTCCGCCTCCTTTCCCGGCAACGTGCTCAGAAGCACTATTATCCACGAGCCGCCCGGCCATCGCAGCGAGCCAATGTCGCATGAGGGAGAGGAAATCTTCTTCATCCTGAAGGGAGCGTTGACGCTGGAGGTGGACGGCGAAGCGATGGTTCTCGAAGCGGGCGATTCCGCTCATTTCCCGTCGCTGCGCACCCATACGATGTGGAACCACACCAGTGAGCCGACCACGATCCTGCACACCTGCACCATGGACGTCTTCGGCGACGGAGCGCCCTCAGGAAGCCCCACCGACAGCCTCGCCGTGACCCGGGCCGAGAACCGGCTCGAGGGGATCGCCGAAGGCAAGTGACGGGCGCCACAGCCAGCGCCGTCACGAGTTCTTAGAACATATCGCCCCATCGCTGGCCTTACGGCAGGAGCACCAAGGCGCCTGTCGTCTGGCGTCCTTCGAGCCGGCGATGCGCCTCGGCTGCCTCGGCCAATGGCAGACGCGCGTGCACGCGGATATTGACCGCGCCGCGCGCGACAACGTCGAAGAGATCCTTGCTCATCGCCAGCACGTCCTCGCGTCGCGATAGATGCGCAGGTAACAGCGGCCAGGTGGCATAAAGCGATCCCTTCTGCGCCAGCGTCGTGATGTCGAAGGGAGGGATCGAGCCGGAAGCGGCGCCGAAACTGACGAAATGACCGAAGGGGCGCAGGCTGTCGAGCGAACCTTCGAACGTCGCCTTGCCGATGCTGTCGTAGACGACGTCGACCCCCTCGCCTTCGGTGATTTCGAGCACGCGCGTTGCAAAGTTCTCCTTGCCGTAGTCGATCACGTAGTCCGCACCATTGGCCCGCGCCAGTTCGGCCTTCTCCGGCGAACCGACGGTGCCAATGACCTTTGCCCCAAGATGTTTCGCCCATTGCGTCAGGATCAGGCCGACACCGCCCGCGGCCGCATGAACGAGGAGGGTGTGGCCGGCCTCGACCCGGAAGGTGCGACGCAACAGATATTGCGCCGTCAGCCCTTTCAGCATCATCGCCGCACCCGTCTCGAAGTCGATATCCTCAGGCAGATGCACGAGGACACGGGCCGGCACATTGTGTTCCTCGGCATAGGCTCCGAGCGCCTCGGCATAGGCAACGCGGTCACCCGGCTTGAAGCCCTCGACATCGGGCCCGACAGAGACCACCTCTCCGGCTCCCTCCTTACCTGGGATGAATGGAAGCTGCGGCGGCGGGTAGGCGCCGCTGCGCAAATAGATGTCGACGAAGTTGACGCCGATCGCCCGGTTGCGCACGCGCACTTCCCCCGGGCCGGGTTCGCCGAGTTCGAAATTTTCGTAGGCGAGCACATCGGGCCCGCCGTGCTGATGCACGCGGATAGCTTTCATGGATCTGGTCCTCTGGTTGAGTTGGCTGGTCCTGGCAGCCTCCAGGCGGCGGCCGATGCCGATCTGCCTGATGCTGCCTCGCCTTCGTCGCTGATCACATCTGACAGATAGCCATGCGTGAGTTACCCGTGTAGACTGATATCAATGACAACAGAGTTCAAACTTCATGATATCTGACCAGATTGGCATCGACCTCCTTCGCAGCTTCGTCGCGGTCTGCCGACAGGGTAGCCTGAACCGCGTCGCCACCCAGACCGGCCGCACGCAATCGGCGCTGAGCATGCAGATGCGCCGGCTCGAAGATCTGCTCGGCCGACAGCTCTTCACCCGCACCGGTCGCGGCGTCGTGCCGACACCCGAAGGCGAATTGTTCCTCGGATACGCCACGCGCATGCTGGCGCTCGGCGACGAAGCGGCGGCGCGGCTGCGGCAGGCCGACCTGAGCGGTGGCGTGCGGGTCGGCCTGGCCGAGGAAGTGGCAACGACGGCGCTGCCCGAAGCGCTCGGTCGACTGCGGCGCGGCTACCAGGAGATCCGGCTCGACGTGGTGGTCGAGCAATGCGTGGCGCTTGGAAAGACCTGGCCCGAAGGCGACCTCGATATCATGGTCGTGCCGACCTCCGTGGTCGCCGCCGACGCCCTCACCACCTGGAATGTGGAGCTGCAATGGGTCTGCGCGACGGACTACGCCTTCGACGAGACCCGACCGATCGACCTTGTTGCCTTCGCCGCACCCTGCCTCTGGCGCCGCCGCATGATCGAGACCTTGGCCGACCAGGGCCGGGAACACCGGATCACTTTTACCAGCCAGAGCATCACGGCGCTGCAGGCCGCGATCGAGAACGGGCTCGGCATTGGTTTGCTTCCGCCGGAAGCGATACGCGCGGGCACGATGCGGGCACTGCCCGCCTCGCCAGCCGTACCGAAGCCGTTTGCCGTCCAGTATGGGCTTTTTGCCCGGGATCGGCGATCGGCCGTCGTCGATTGCGCGATCAGCGTGCTGCTCGAAGGCTTGCCGATCGCTTCAAGGACCTAACGTCCTTCGCGGCTGAGCGCGGCGCTCACCCGCCCCAGGTTGTCTCCAGCACGCGGATCCAGTTGCCGTGGCAGATCTTTGCGAGGGCCGCATCGTCATAGCCGCGGGTGCGCAGCAGGTCGACGAGCAGCGGCAGATCGGCCGCGCTGCGCATCGCAGCAGGGATGGCCGTACCGTCGAAGTCAGAGCCGAGCGCCACATGATCGATACCGATACGCTCGACGATATAGTCGATGTGGTCGACAAGGAGCGAGAGCGGCGTATCCGTGTTCCTGGTCCCGTCCGCGCGCAGGAAAAGGACGCCGAAGTTGATGCCGGCCAAACCGCCGGTGTCCCTGATCGCGTCGAGCTGACGGTCCGTCAGGTTGCGGCTATGCGGGCAGAGCGCGTGCACGTTGGAATGGGAGGCGACGAGCGGCGCCTGCGACAGCGCGGCGATGTCCCAGAAGCCCTGCTCGTTCATGTGCGAGAGATCAAGCATGATCTTCAGCTCGTTGCAGGCGCGCACGAGATCCTTGCCGGCCTCGCTGAGGCCTGGACCGATATCGGGTGAAGAGGGAAAGCGGAAGGGAACGCCATAGGCAAAGAGGTTCGGCCGGCTCCAGACGGGGCCGAGCGTGCGCAGACCCGCGGCGTGAAGCACATAGAGCACGTCGAGATCGGCGCCGACCGCCTCGATACCCTCGATGTGCAGCACCGAGGCAAAGGCACCCTTGTCCATGGCGGCGCGGATATCGGCAGCACTGCGGCAAATCTTCAGCCGGCCCTCCGACTGGCGTTCGATCCGCATCAGCAGGCTCGTCATGCCGAGCGTGGCTTCGAGTGCGCTTTGTTGATCGGGCGTTGCAAACTCGCCGCTGCCATCCTTGGCAAGGCCCGGCGAGGCGACGTAGACGGCGCAGAGGCCGCCGGCAAGGCCACCCGCCGCGGCCTTGTCGAGATCGATATGCCCGGTATCGACGCCATCGAGGAAGCGGCGCTCGGCAGCGCCGCCCGGCGAACGCCAGAGCCGCGACAGCACGTCGTTATGTCCGTCAAAGACCGGGATTTTCGCTTGCGTCGCCAATTCTGGATCGCCTTCTCAACCTGTTGTCCTCAAGTGCGACTCATGGATAGTCGCCGACGGACCATAGACATTGGGTGCGGGAACCGCACCCTTTTTCCCCGCCGGCCTAACGCAATGCAGGCGGGCCGGGCAAATGCAAACCGTGCATAGGCCCTGCCGGAATCGGAATTGGCGGCACGAGGTTCTGTCGTGCTTAGTCGGAGATACGCGTGGGAAACCACTGCGACCAGAATTGGAGAATGGACATGACGAAGCCGACATCGCTGGATTGGCAAGCCGCCGAAGCGGCTGCGAGACGCCTGACCGCACAATGGGTGGCAGACGAACCGGGCGGCGCGGTCATCGGCTTCGATGCATCCGGACCGCGCTTCTCGCATGCGGCCGGCGTCGAGAGCCTCGCGACATCCGCGCCGTTCACGCTCGACAGCGTCGTGCGCTATGCGTCCCTCACCAAGCACGTCTTCTCAGCGATGGTGCTCGCCCATGCCGACCTTATCGGTCTCGACGATCCGCTCGGCCAGCATCTTCCGGAACTGCGGTCGCCACTTGCGGACGTGACGGTCGGGCAGGCGCTCGACATGAGTGGCGGCCTGCCGGATACCCGCGAATGCCTGTCGTTGCTCGGCCTTTCCGTCTACACGGAGACCACGGCCGGACCGCTGCTGGAGTACCTCTCGCGCCTGGAGCGGCTGAACTTTGACGCCGGCACCGAGGTCTCATACTCCAACACCGGCTATCGCCTCATCGAAGCGGCTTTGGAGCGCAAGGGCTTCCGCTTCGACGATTTCGTCCAACGGGAAATCGCGGCCCCGCTTGGCATCGCGCTGAAGGCGCCGGATGTCTGGAACGATCCGGTGAGCGACCTCGTTCCCGGCTACTGGCACTCGGGCGAAACCTGGCAGCTTTCTGCCGCTGGCCTGCACATTTCCGCATCGGGCAGCCTCACCGGCAGCGCCGGGGCGCTTGCCACCTGGCTGCAGGCGCTGCTCGGTGGCGAAGGCCGCTTCGCCGGTCTTCTGCAGAAGTTGCAGGCGCCCCGATATCTCGCCGACGGGCGACCAACAGGATACGGGCTCGGCCTGCGCAACTCGTCGCTCGGCGGCCGCGAATTCGTTGGCCATGGCGGTTCACATCCCGGCTACAAGACCTATTTCCTCCTCGATCCCGAAACGCGCGCCGGCTTCGTCGTGGTCTCCAACCGCGAGGACACCAACGGTTACAAGATCGCGCTCGAAAGCATGGCAGCGCTCACCGGCATTCCTCTGCCGACCCCGGCAGCCGATCTCGGCGACGGTCTCTACGTGACGGAGGCCGGTCCGTGGTGGGTCGAGGTCAAGGGCAGCACCTGCACCTATCTCGATGCGGATGAGACGCTCTATGAGGACGGCGACGGCTGGGCCTCGTCGCGCTCGGCCTCATCCCCTCTCCGGCTGCGCCGCGACGGCTCCGCCCTTGTCGGCGAGGTCGGCCATGCCGCGCGACGCTTCCTTCCAGCGGCGACGCATGAGCCGCTGCCGGCGTCGCTCTCCGGGGTCTGGCGCTCCGACGAAGGGGCGGAATTCACGGTCGAGAACGGCGCGGTCCTGATGGGCGTCGGCCCCGTGCGTCAGACCATGAAGCTCACTCCCCTTGGCAATGGTCGCTTCCTGTTCACGCTGAGCGATGGGCCCTGGGTCAAGCGCATCTGCCTGCATCTCCTCGGGCCAGATCACCTCGAACTGGTGACAAGCCGAGCCCGGATGATCGAATATCGCCGCCGCGCCTGATTTTTCTTGATGACGCGCGGGCGCTGCCACAAAAGAAGTCCGGTCGCCGGCGAATGACGGACCGGACTTCAGGAGTGCATGCCCGTGGAAATCAAATGGCTTGAGGACTTTCTGGCGCTCGCCAGCACGCTGAACTTCTCAAAGGCGGCGGACGAGCGCCATGTCACCCAGTCCGCGTTCAGCCGCCGCATCCGGCAGTTGGAGGCCTGGCTCGGCGCCACGCTCGTCGACCGCGCGACCTATCCTTCGCGCCTGACGGAGGCGGGGTCGAAATTCGTGCCGGTGGCGCAGGAGACTCTGAAACAGCTCTACCAGGCAAGGCGCAATCTGCAGCAGGAGGAAGGCTCCGACGCCCGCACCATCAAGCTGACAGCGCTGCACACGCTCTCCTTCACCTTCTTTCCCGCATGGATGACACGGGTCAACGCCCGGAGCGGGCCGCTCTTCTCCCGACTTCGCCCCGATTCCGGCAGCATGGAGGAAAACCTCAATTCGCTTGTCGACGGCGAATGCGACTTCCTGCTGACCTACGCCCATACCCAGGTCCCGCACCTGCTCGACCCGCAGGCCTTCGAACATCGCGTGCTCGGCCACGAACGCATCATCCCCGTTTCGGCGGCGAATGAAGCGGGGGAGCCCCTGCACCGGCTGGAAGGCGGCACGAAACCGTTCCCGCATCTGAGCTACGAAAAATCGTCGTTCTTCGGCCAGCTTCTGGATGATCTGATCGGGCGCGAGCTACCGCCGGCGCAAAGGGTGCACGAAGGCAGCATGTCGGTGGGGCTGAAAGCCATGGCCGAATCCGGATGGGGCATCGCCTGGGTGCCCGAAAGCCTGATGACGGATGAGCTGGCGAACGGCTCGCTGGTCAGGGCCGCCGACCCGCGCTGGGACGTCAGTGTCGAGATCCGGCTCTATCGCGCCAAGGAAAACCGCCGCCCGATCGTCGGCCGCGTCTGGCAGAGCCTGGAAGCTGTCGCCTAAGCGACAGCCCTGACCCACACGGGCGAGCTAGATCGCCGTCTGTCGTGCGCGCTCCAGATAGAGCTCGCGCAGGCGCTTGACCACCGGGCCAGGCTCACCGCTACCGACGGCATTGCCGTCGATGCGGGTGATCGGCGCAACGAAGTTCGAAGCGCTGGTGAGGCACGCTTCGCGGGCGTTGAGCGCCTCTTCGAGCGTGAAGGGGCGTTCTTCCAGCGTCATTCCCTGTTCGGCGGCGAGCGCGAGAGCGGCGAGCCGGGTGCAGCCGGGCAGCGTCTTGTGGCTGTTGCCGCGCGTGACGATGCGGTTGTCCGCGGTGACGATGTAGGCGGTGGAGGAAGCACCTTCCGTCACGAACCCGTCCTCGATCATCCACGCCTCATCGCAGCCTTCAGCCTTGGCGATGCGCTTGGCGATCACCTGCGGCAGCAGGCACACACTCTTGATGTCGCGGCGCGCCCAGCGCTGGTCGGGCACGGTCTTGACCGACAGCCCCTTGATGGGGGCAGTCACCAGCGTCTTTGCCTGGGTGAAGAGCACCAGCGTCGGCTTGATATCCTCGGAGAACAGAAAGTTCCGGTCCTCGGCGCCTCGGGTGAGCTGCAGATAGACCATGCCTTCGACAAGGCCGTTCTCTTCGATCAGCCGCTTTTCGATCGCGACGATCTCGTCGGTCGATACCGGCAGAGGCACATCGATTTCACGCGCGCAGCGCTCCAGGCGCGCCATATGCGATGCGCTGTCGATCAGCCTGCCCTCAAGCACGGCGGTGACCTCGTAGATGCCATCACCGAAGAGGAAGCCGCGATCGAAGATCGAGAGGCGCGCCTCGTTCTCGGGCAAAAACTCGCCGTTGAGATAGACGGTGCGGATGGACGGCTGGGACATGTAGGCTCCGTAAAAATTGGTTTGGCAGAAGCGCATGGACCGCAACACCGAACGCGATCCAGGGGCACAAATCAGTGTTCGCTGAGCGCGCGAAGCCGTTCGAGCGAGATCGCCTCGACCGTGCTCGGCTTGCCGTTCGCGGCATTGAAACCATGCGTCGTGCGGGCCATGGTCAGCGAATTGAGGATGGCCTCCTCCGTCGCCTCGATGGCCGCTTCGAAGAGCGGCGATATTAGGTCGTTTGGAAGATCGGGATAGTCGGCAATCGCGGCCCGGCGCGCCTTGGTGCGACGAACGGCGGCAGCCGTCGAGAAGGCGAGCGCATAATCGCCGGAACCATTGCTGAGCGCGGCGCCGGTGCGGGCCAGGCCGCCGAAGGCGCGTTCGGCCAGACGCTTGAGGTTGCGGGAAGAGAGCGGCGCATCGGTCGCGATCACGATGACGATCGAACCGTCGCGGTCGTGTGCCGCCGGCGCCTCGTAGGCACGACCGCAGACGGTGAGCCGGCCGCCATAATTGGATTGGACGAGCACGCCGAGCGTAAAGACCTCGCCTGCCGCCTTCACAAGTCGCGAGCTCGTACCGATGCCGCCCTTCAGCCCGAAGGCCACCGTGCCGGTTCCGGCACCGACAGCCCCCTCCTCGACGGCACCGGTCTTCGCGGCGGCAAGGGCAGCGCCGATCTCGTCGATCGTCGGGCGACCGGCGCGGATGTCGTTGAGGCGGGAGTCGTTGGTCTCGCCGACGACCGCGTTCAGCGACACGACCTTCTCGTTGCCCGGCTGCGCCAGCGTCCAGCGATTGACGGCCTCGATGGCGCGTCCCGTCGCCAGCGTGTTGGTGAGAACGACGGGCGTTTCCAGCTCGCCGAGCTCCTCTACCTGGGTGGAGCCCGCAAACTTGCCGAAGCCGTTGAGCACGGCGAAGCCGGCCGGCACCTTGTCCTGAAACAGGTTGCCGTCATGAGGCAGGATGGCGGTGGCGCCGGTGCGGATGCAGTCGGCCTCGACAACGGTGGCATGGCCGACCGCGACACCCATCACATCAGTGATCGCATTGAGCGGTCCGGGTTCGTAAGCACCCGGGTGGAAACCGATGTCGCGAAGCCGTAAACGCTTGATATTTGTCATTTTTCGCCGTTTTCCTCACCCATCACCGCGGTCGCGAAGCAGTCATTTCGTCGCAGGCGACCCTACCTGTATCGGCGGCAAAACGGCATCGCAAAAATGGAATAGTTTCATGAGAAGCCTGCAACGCCGCCCTTCGCGGTCGGTCGTGGAGCTATGAGCCGAATGAGACTTTTCCGCATGGACCCATGGGTCAGCGCGGCGACTGATAGTCGAGTAAAATAAAGCAGTTGCAACCATAAGAAACAGTTCATAAGTTCGCCTCGTCTTTGGCAAGGGAGCCTCCCATCCATGACGAAGCCGCTTGATGCAACCTCAGGCAGGTCTCAGCAGACGACGCCCGAAATGGCGACACGGCCGAGCCTCGGCATCTGGGCTTGCTCCGCGCTCGTCGTCGGCAACATCATCGGCTCCGGCTTCTATCTCTCTCCCGCCGCACTCGCGCCCTACGGCGCCGCAGCCCTCGTCGGCTGGGTCTGCATGGCGGTTGCCGCCATGTGCCTCGGCCTTGTGTTTGCGCGGCTCGCAGGCGTCAGGCCCGCGACCGGCGGCCCCTACGCCTACAGTCGCATGGCTTTCGGTCCGTTTGCCGGCTTTCTGGTCGCCTGGGCCTACTGGATCTCGATCTGGGCGTCGCTGCCGGCGATCGCCATGGCCTTCACCGGTTATCTCGGCGTGTTCTTCCCGAACCTTCAGCATATGCCGGGCGGCTTCACGGCGGTTTCGCTCGCCGCCATGTGGCTGGTTGCCGCCATCAACATGTTCGGCGTCAGGAGCGCCGGGCGTTTCCAGATCGTGACCGTCGGATTGAAACTCCTTCCCTTCATCGCGATTGCGCTTCTCGGCCTCTTCTGGATCGAGCCGCAGAACCTGACACCCATCAACCCGAGCGGGCTGTCCATGCTCGGTCTGATCTCCGCGACCGCACCGTTGACGATGTTCGCCTTTCTCGGCATCGAGTCTGCCACCGTTCCGGCCGGCGATGTCGACGATCCGAAACGCACGATCCCGCGGGCGACCGTGCTCGGCACGCTCTGCTGCGGCCTCATCTTCATCCTAGGCACGCTCGTGGTCATGGGCACGGTCCCGCGCGAAACGCTTGCGCGTTCCGCCGCTCCCTTCTCCGATGCGGCCTTCATGATGTGGGGCTGGTGGGGGAGCACGCTGGTTGCGGCCGCCGTCGTTCTTTCGTCGATCGGCGCGCTCAACGGCTGGACGCTGCTGATGGCTCAGGTGCCGATGGCAGCGGCCCGCGATGGGCTGTTCCCTCCAGTTTTCGGGCGCCTTTCCAGCCGTGGCGTGCCGCAGTGGGATATCGTCCTGTCGATGCTACTTGCTTCGGCCCTTCTCGTTCTGCAGACCTCGGGCGTGTCGGGACTGATGGTCGTCTATAGGTTCGCCGTCGACCTTTCGACCACCGCAGCCATGGTGCCTTACGTCTTCTGCAGCCTCGTCGAGGGCGCGCTGTTCCTGGCACTCACACGTCCGCGCGACGGGGAATGGGGCGGCTTCCGCCTTGGCCCCTACAAGCCTTATGCCCTGGTCGCCTTCATCTTTTCGCTTTGGACGGTCTACGGCAGCGGACCTCAGGCGGGCCTCTGGTGCCTCCTGCTGCTGCTCGTGGCACTGCCCGTCTACCTGTCAGTCGAAAGGAAGGAGCCGTCCACTGGCTGACGTCAAAAAGAATACCCCCACCTGCACCTAGCACCGAACTAGAGAGAGGATTGGATATGAGCATGTTAAACAGGGGTCACCGCCGTCTCGGCATGAAAGCACTCGTCCTGGATGACGAAATCAGCGAGGAAAGTGCGGCCGGCCGCGCCGTCCGGTCGCTGATCGCGGAACTGGAGCGCCGCCAGATCGAGGTGGTGACCGCAGAAAGCGCCGATGACGGCATCGCGGTGATCCGGTCGGACCCCGCTCTCCAATGCGTATTGGTCGACTGGGATCTCGGGTCGGACGGCCACGAACAATCGATCGGCGTCGTCGAGGCGCTGCGCAAGCGCAACGGCACCGTTCCGCTGCTGCTGCTCGCCGACCGCAGCGTCGCCTCGTCGGTTCCGGCCGATATCATGGCGAAGGTCGACGATTTCGTCTGGATGCTCGAAGACACGATGGACTTCGTCGGCGGCCGTATCCAGGCGGCAATCGAGCGCTATCGTTCGACCGTGCTGCCGCCGATGTTCAAGGCGCTCGCCCAGTTCTCCCAAGTGCACGAATATTCCTGGCACACGCCCGGACACACCGGCGGCACGGGTTTCATGAAGTCGCCGCCCGGCCGCGCCTTCTTCGAGTTCTTCGGCGAACCGCTGCTGCGCTCGGATCTCTCGATCTCGGTCGGTGAACTCGGATCTCTGCTCGACCATTCCGGCCCGATCGGCGCCAGTGAAAAATACGCTGCCCGCGTCTTCGGCTCGCACCGCAGCTATCACGTCACCAACGGCTCCTCGACCTCCAACCGCGTCATCCTGATGGCGAGCGTCAGCCGCGACCAGATCGCGCTGTGCGACCGCAATTGCCACAAGTCGGCCGAACACGCGATGACCATGTCGGGCGCCGTGCCGACCTATCTGGTGCCGACCCGGAACCACTACGGCATCATCGGGCCGATCCCGCCGGAACGGCTGACCGCGGTCGCGATCCGCAAGGCGATCGACCAGAACCCGCTTGCCGCGGACCTTTCGGACAAGGAGCCAAAGCACGCCATCATCACCAACTCGACCTATGACGGTCTTTGCTACAACGTAACCCGCGTCGAGGAACTGCTCGGCGCCAGCGTCGACCGCCTGCATTTCGACGAGGCCTGGTACGGCTACGCCCGCTTCAACCCGATCTATCGCGACCGCCACGCAATGCACGGTGATCCGAAGGCGCATACGGCCGACAAGCCGACGGTCTTTGCCACCCAGTCGACGCACAAGCTGCTGGCGGCCCTTTCTCAGGCGTCCTTCATTCACGTACGCGACGGCCGCAAGCCGATCCCGCATGGCATTTTCAACGAGACGTTCATGATGCACGCCTCGACCTCGCCGAACTACGCGATCATTGCCTCGAACGACGTCTCGGCGGCGATGATGGACGGGCCCGGCGGCGCGGCGCTCACCAACGAGTCGATCGAGGAAGCCGTGGCGTTCCGCCTGATGATGTCGCGGCTGGCCAACGACGCGGCAGAGCGCGGCGACTGGTTCTTCGATTGCTGGCAGCCGGATACGGTGCGCGACCCGAAAACCGGCCGCACAAGCCCCTTCCATGAAGCCTCGCCGGAATCCCTCGCGACCGATCCGTCCTGCTGGGTGCTGAAGCCCGGGGCAGCGTGGCACGGCTTCGGCGAGATCGAGGACGGCTATTGCATGCTCGATCCGATCAAGGTCTCGATCGTCACACCGGGTGTTGCGCCCGGCGGCGGGCTGATGCCGGTGGGCATCCCCGCAAGCCTCGTCACCGCCTATCTCGATGCCCGCGGCATCGTTGTCGAGAAGACGACCGACTTCACCATCCTCTTCCTCTTCTCGCTCGGCATCACCAAGGGCAAATGGGGCTCGCTTGTCAGCGCGCTTTGCGACTTCAAGCGCGACTACGACGCCAACCTCACGCTCGAAGTGGCCATCCCGTCGCTGATCGAGGACCACCCGGAACGTTACGCCGGCATGGGTCTCAAGGATCTCGCCGACACAATGTTCCAGGCGATGGACCAACTGAAGACCACCGCCTCCATGGCCGCCGGCTTCTCTGTCCTGCCACATCCGGACCTGAGCCCGGTGCGCGCCTATGAGCGGCTGGTGCGCGGCGAGGTGGAACAGGTGACGCTCGACCATCTGGCCGGCCGCACGGTCGCAACGGGCGTCGTGCCCTATCCGCCCGGCATCCCGCTTCTCATGCCGGGCGAAAACGCCGGGCCTGCCGATGGTCCGGTCCTCGGCTACCTCAAGGCGCTCGAGGCCTATGATCTCCGGTTCCCGGGCTTCACCCATGACACGCACGGGGTGGAGGTCGAGGACGGCCTCTACCGCGTCTATGTGTTGACCCGCTGACCCGGCTTCAGGAGCGAGAACAATGGCTGCTGTCGATACGGCTTCCAAAACCACATCCGCGGGCGTCGCGGAATCCGCCAAGATCGGCCTCGTGCCCGCGACCCTGATGGTCGCGGGCAACATGATGGGCTCCGGCGTCTTCATGCTGCCGGCAAACCTTGCCGCAGTCGGCTCCATCGCCGTCTTCGGATGGCTGATCACGATCGCCGGCGCGATCGCGCTGGCTTTGACCTTCGCCAAGCTCGCGGCGATCGATCCCGCCGCCGGCGGGCCTTACGCCTACACGCGCAAGGCCTTCGGCGACTACATGGGTTACCAGACCAACCTGATCTACTGGCTCGCCAATGTGGTTGGTAACGTCGGCCTTGCGGTCGCCGGTCTCGGCTACCTCACGGCCTTCTTCCCGATGTTGCGCGACCCGCTGGTCTCGGCGCTGGCGCAGGTGGCGCTGATCTGGTTCTTCACCTACGCCAACATCCTCGGCCCGAACGTTGTCGGACGGCTGCAATCCTTCACCACCTCCTTCGCGCTGGTGCCGATCCTCGGCATGGCGATCTTCGGCTGGTTCTGGTTCTCGCCGGCGACCTTCTCCGAGGGCTGGAACGTATCGGGCAAGGACAGCTGGGCGGCGATCATGGCGACGCTCAACTTCACGCTCTGGGCCTTCATCGGTGTCGAAAGCGCGTCGGTCTCGGCGGGCGTCGTGCGCGACCCGCAGCGCAACGTGCCGATCGCAACCGTCGGCGGCGTCATTCTCGCGGCCGTTGCCTATATCCTGTCGTCGACGGTGATCATGGGCATGATCCCGAACAAGGAGCTGATCGCGTCTTCGGCACCTTTCGCAGACGCCGCGCGGTTGGCGCTCGGCGATACAGCAGGTGCCGTCGTTGCGATCTGCGCCGCACTCGGCTGCCTGGGCTCGCTTGCAGGCTGGACGCTGCTCGTCGGTCAGACGGCAAAGGCCGCCGCCGATGACGGCCTCTTCGGCTCGATCTTCGCCAAGGTCAATTCCAAGGGCGTGCCTTCGGCCGGCCTTGCGATCGTTGCCGTGATCATGACTGTGCAGGTCTTCGCCACGATGTCGCCGACCGCCAGCGAGCAGTTCGGCAAGATCGCCTCGATCGCAGTGATCATGACGCTGCTGCCCTATATCTACTCGGCGATCTCCATCAAGGTGCTCGGCTATAAGAAGATGCCGGCAAGCACCTACAACTGGTACGTCATCATCGGCCTCGCGGCCGCGATCTATAGCCTCGTTGCGCTGATCGGTTCCGATGGCGAGCAGACGCGCTGGTCGCTGATCTTCGTGATCTCGACGATCGTCTTCTATTCGGCTGCGATCACCCGCAAGCGCGAGATCGACGAGAAGCACATCGACCCCGGCGGCCACGCCCCGACCTGGATCCGCTATGTCACCGTGACCGTGACGATTGTCGCCCTCGTCGCGCTGTTCTGGGTTTCGGTCGGCCGCCATCGCGCCGAGACGCTGCGCACGCGCTCACCGGTGCCACCGGTGGAAAGCACCGTGCAGCCCGCGCCCGGTTCGCCTGCGGCCGTGCTGCCGGCTGAGAGCCAGCCGGCACAGTGAAACAATGAGGAGGGGCGGTGGATGGATTCACCGCCCTTTCTGACTATCCACCAATCTCGTGGGATCACTGAGCGCGGTGACGCAAATAGCCTTTATGTGCCAACGGGCCGCGCGTCAGAACGCCGTTCGATCGCAGACACGGCATGCAGTCACGATCAGCAAGTGCGACGAACCACACCTCCCGCCATGCGACCAGCAGTCCGACGAAATACGGCAACTGCCGTATTTCGTCGGACGGTTGCCAAGGATAGTTTCGCGCGGCCCGCGTCGTGAACTCCATGTCCTTTCAACGTCTTGCGCGCCCCGCGCCACGTCGCCGGCCATTGGGGACTGCCTTGAACAAGAATTTCCGCACCGCCATCCACCTTACCACGCTGATGCTATCGACCGCCTTGTCATCTGCCGCACCTGCCGCAGAAGGTGGCGACCCCGGCGATCCGGTGACCTGGCGCACGCCGGAATTCAATACACAATGGGGACTGGCGGCGATCCATGCAGAGTATGCCTACATGCTGGGTTACGACGGCAGCGGCATCAAGGTCGGCGTGGTCGACAGCGGCCTCGACATCACGCATCCGGAATTTGCCGGGCGCTATGCGGAAGGCATTACCTTCAACCCGGACAAGCCGTGGAATTCGGTCGCCGAGGGCCACGGCACCATGGTTTCCTCTGTCATTGCCGCCAATCGCGACGGGGTCGGCATGCATGGTATCGCCCCCGGCGCAACGATCGTCGCCGTGGGGGCGTCGGACAAGCCGGGCTATGTCGATTTCGATGCGACCAATTATGGCATTCGGGCGCTGGTAGATCAGGGCGTGCGGATCATCAACAACAGCTACGGCGGTGGGTTCGCAGGCGAATTGTCTGCCGAACAGTTTGAAGCAGAAATGCCGGGCAATCTCTCCGCCTATCGCTATGCGGCATCCCAGGGGGCGCTCCTGATCTTCGCAAGCGGTAATGCGGGCGGAACAGAGTCCTCGTTGTTGGCAGGCGCGCCATACCTGTTTCCGGAACTGGAGCCAGGCTTTCTGGCCGTCGTTGCGACCGGCCCCTCGCGCATAGCCAATTGGTCAAACCGATGCGGTCTCAGCATGAATTGGTGCCTCGCAGCACCTGGGGGCGACGATGTCGAGCGATGGGACGAAGAGAAAGGCGAATGGGTATGGGCCAACCCGGAGGGCAACATCATGGTCGCAACGCCCGGCGGCGGCTACTCCAGGAAAACCGGCACGTCGCTTGCGGCCCCTTTCGTTGCGGGCACGGCAGCCTTGGTTGCACAGGCTTTTCCTTACATGACGATGCACCAGGTGCGGCAGGTCTTGCTGGGGACGGCGACCGATTCCGGTGATCCGGGCGTTGACGCAATCTTCGGCTATGGCCTCGTCAGCGCCGGCAGGGCGGTGCGTGGCCCGGGCAAGTTCGACTGGGGCGATTTTCACGCGGGCGTCCCTGACGGCCAGAGCAGCTGGTCGAACGACATCACGGGCCAAGGTGGCCTGATCAAATCAGGCGATGGCGTGCTAATGCTGCACGGGTACAATACATATCAAGGCGACACGCGCGTAGACGGTGGTGTGCTGGCGATCAGCGGTAGCGTCGCCTCAGACAGCTTCGTCGGCGAAAAAGGCACCCTCTCCGGCAATGGCGTGATCCACGGCAACTTAGACAATGCGGGTGCCGTGATAGCAGGCTGGGGTCGGGACGGTGGGACTCTCACCGTCGAAGGTGACTATCGCCAGAGAGCGGGAGCGGGCTTGCTCGTCCATCTCGATGCGCCTGACGGCACAAGCCGACTGGACGTCACCGGTACCGCGGCAGTCGCCGGGGTGGTCGACGTCAAGGTGCCCCCGGAAAACTACAAGGGTGATGGCCGCCACACCATCCTCTCCGCAGCCGGTGGCGTGACGGGCCGCTTCGAGGACGATTGCGGCTGTTACGCGTTCCTCGATCTCGCGCTCGCCTACGACCCGACCACCGTCTATCTCGATGTCGCCCGCAACGGCGTCGCCTTCGCGGATATTACGGCAACCCCCAACGGGGCAGCCGCTGCTCGAGCGATCGAGCGCCTCGGCCTTGGCCGATCGCTGCATGATCTCGCGGTGACCCTTGATGCCGGCACCGCCGCCGATCTTTTTGGTCAGCTGCCCGGCGAAGTCTCCGGCTCGACCGTGACCGGCCTGATCGAGAACAGCCAGGTGATCGGCAACCAGATGAACGACCGGCTACGCTCAACCTTCGAAACGGTCGGCGCGAAGGCGCGGCCGATCGTGGCCACCGATGACCTCACGACCGGGTCGATCGCGGCCACGGGGCAGTCGGGGGCCTGGGGCTCGGCCTTCGGCGCCTGGGGCCATACGGATAGCGACGGCAACGCCGCCGAGTTATCGCGTTCCACCGGCGGCCTCGTCGCCGGTCTGGACGGCCTCGTTTACGATGACTGGAGGCTCGGTTTCCTCGCCGGCTACAGTTCGTCGAGCTTCAAGGTCGACGACCGCCGTTCGTCGGCCTCAAGCGACAACTATCACCTCGGCGTCTATGGCGGCACGCAGTGGGGCGCCCTGTCGTTCCGCTCCGGCCTTGCCTATACGTGGAGCGAAATCGACAGTAGCCGCAATGTGTTGTCGCCGGCGCTCGTCGACAGCCTGACCGCCGATTACCGCGCTGGCACCACCCAAGTGTTCGGCGAAGTCGGCTATGGCCTGCAGGCGGGCAGTCTTTCCTTCGAGCCCTTTGCCAATCTCGCCTATGTCAGCGTGCATACGGACGGCTTCACGGAGAAGGGGGGCGCAGCGGCCCTGTCTGTGCGCGGCGGCTCCGACGACATGACCTTCACCACGCTCGGCCTGCGGCTCGCCACCGATTTCGAACTTGGAACAGCAAAAGCGACGGCCCGCGGCCTCATTGGTTGGCGACACGCCTATGGCGACGTTACACCAGCCGTCGTTCAGGCGTTTTCCGGCAGCGACGCCTTTTCCGTCGCCGGCGCACCGATCGCGCGGGATAGCGTCATTCTCGAGGCCGGTATCGATTTCGCGCTGACACCGGCATCGACGCTCGGCGTTTCCTACCAGGGGCAGATCGCCTCGACGGCGCGGGAACACGGGGTCCGGGCCGATCTCAACGTCAAGTTCTGAGGGTTCGCGACCGAAAGCGGATCACGATGCCAGCTGATCCGCTGACATCGTCAGGCTGCGCGAATGGCTTGGCGGCGCGCCCATGATCTTGCGGAAGGCGCGGCTGAACGACGCTTCCGAATCGTAGCCGAGGCGGTTTGCGACATGGGCGACGCGTTTGCCCTCGCGCAGCCACTGATGCGCCTGGTGCATACGCATGCGCGCCACGTAACGGGCCGGCGTCTCGCCGACCGTATCGGCGAACCGCTGGGCGAAACCGGAGCGCGACGCACCCATGAGCTTGGCCAGTTCCGGTACGGTCCAGTCCTTGGTCGGATCGAGGTGAATGGCGGCAAGCACGCGGCCGACCTCCGGGTGACGTACGGCCGCCAGCCAGCCGGTCGACGTGCCGCAGCCATGCTCCACCCAGGCGCGGATGATCGTGGCCGTCAACACGTCGGCAAGCCGTGCCAGGATGCCACCCGCACCGACGCGCTGCATCGCAGCCTCCCGCGTCATGGTATCGAGAAGCGACGGGATCGACGGCTCGCTCTTGGCAAGGTCGCTGGTACGCATGACCGACGGCATCAGCTGCAAGAGCGGATGCAGGCGGTCGACGTTGAATTGCATCACCGCGAAAAACAGAAGGTTCTGGCTGTCCGAGTTTGGGCATTGCACGTCGACGATCCCGTCGCAAAGCTGCCGTTTCGGCAGGTCGCGGATCGAGATCGTCGGCAGGCCGGGCTTGCTCGCAAGCACATGTGCGTCGCCCCGCGGCAACAGCACGGCATCTCCAGGCGTCAACTCCATCCACGACCCGTCAGGCGATTGCAGATGGGCGGAACCGGAGGCGAGAAAATGAAATCGTGCCGGTTCCTGCTCGGGATAGGCGGTCGCCCATGGCGCACAGGGCTGGCAGCGCCCATATTCGACACCGTCGAGCCTGAGGCCGCGCAGGATCTCGGTCAGCGCATCGCTCATCTTACATCTCACCTTTGGACAAACGGCACAGTGTTTTGGATTTTCTAGCATAGAAACTCCAATTGGCCATGCATATTTTCATCACCACATGCAATGGAGATGAAAATTATGGATGGTATTGTCGCCAAGCCCACGGGACAGGCGGATGAACGGGACAAGCCGCTTTGGGCGGCGGTCGTTTCCCTGTCGCTCGGGGTCTTCGGCCTGGTCACGGCAGAGTTTCTGCCGGCAAGCCTGCTGACGCCGATGTCCGCCGATCTCGGCGTCACCGTCGGCGCCGCCGGCCAGTCGGTCACCACGACGGCCGTGGTCGCGGCCATCGCCGGCCCAGCGATCGTCGTCTATACCGGACGTTTCGACCGCCGCAACGTGCTCTTGTCCCTAACCGCGCTGCTCATCGTTTCCAGCCTGATCGCCGGTTTCGCGTCCAGCCTTTCGATGCTGCTCGTCGCCCGTTTCCTCCTCGGCATCGGCCTTGGCGGTTTCTGGGCGCTGTCTTTGGCGCTCGCCATGCGGCTCGTTCCCGGCCGGCTGATGCCGCGGGCGATGGCGATCGTGATGTCCGGCGTTTCAATCGCAACCGTCTGCGCGGCCCCGGTCGGCGCCTGGATCGGCGCGACGCTCGGCTGGCGCTACGCCTTCCTGCTTGCCGCCGCCGTCGGGATCGTCACCTTCATCGTCCAGGCGCTAACGGTTCCGCGCCTGCCTCCCATCGGCACAACCGGCCTCGACACGATCCTCAACGTCCTGAAGCGCCCGGCGATCCGGCTCGGCCTTGCGACCATCCTCTTGGTCGTCACCGGCCACTTTGCCGGCTTCACCTATGTCCGCCCGTTCCTTGAACAGGTGCCGCAGTTCGGCGTCGAGGCGATAACCGCGATCCTGCTCGCCTTCGGCATCGGCGGCTTCTTCGGCAACATTGCCGGCGGCTTCCTCGCCGAGCGCAGCACGCGGCTCTCGATGATGTCGGCGGCCGCCGGCGTCGCTGCCACCACGCTGGTCCTGGCCCTGGCGGGCGCGCTGCCGGCCGTCGCCATCGTCGCCACGGCGGCCTGGGGCTTCGCCTTCGGCGCCCTGCCGGTCAGCGTCCAGTCGTTCCTGAGCCGTGCGGCCGGTGATGAGGCCGAAGGTGCTGGAGCGGCGACGCTCACCACCTTCCAGATCGCCATTTCCACCGGGGCGATCCTCGGCGGCCTCCTTGTCGAACTGCAGGGCCCGGCCGGCGTCTTCCTCTTTGCGGCGGTTGCCGCGATGCTCGGCACCTCACTGGTTTCGGTCTATCGCGAGCGGGCTCTTCAACCGGCGGAGTAACAACATCCGCGCCAGCTTGGTGCGAGAGTGGCAACTCGCACTCGCGCCTGCCGGGCTCGGAAGAGTCCGGCAGGCAAGAATGTTCTAGGTGCAGCGCGGCGATCCGTGACGTCTGGCAACAGGCGCTGCACGCAGTGGGGCGCTGTTGCGGAAGGGGGTTTGGTCAGGACAACGACATGCCCCCATCCGTGTCGGAAGGATCAATTCCCCGGAAGCCGCCGCTCCTTCCAGGCAGCTTTCGGCACTTCGCCACCGATGGCAATGCTGAAGGAGGTCACTTCGGTCGCATCTTCATTGACGACGCAATTGAAGTCGACGTCGTACCAGTTCGATTTGTTCTGGTAGGCCCCACCGCTGGCGTCCATACGGTTTTTGGCGATGAAGCCACCCCTCGGCCCGAAGGGCACCAGTCCTTCGGGCGGGGTATCCGGCCGCTGGCTGCGGATCTGTTCCAGCGCCTCGAGATTGCACAGTTGCAGGATCCGCCTCTTGACCGGCAGGTTGATCAGGGCCTGTTTCACCCGCGGATCGGCAATCGATTTTGCAGAATAAAGTTCTTTTGCTTTCGTCAATTTGCTTGGAACGGGCTTGAGTTCGACCTTTGCCGCAGCATCGGCCGGCTTTGCCTTTGCCGTCCCGTCTTCCGATTTGACCGTCTGCGGCTTGGCGTCAGGCGTTTCTTTTGCTTCAGGCTTGGCTTCGGCTACCGTCGCCGCTGCCTTTTCATCCGCCTTCTGTGTGGCGCTGTCAGTGGATCTCGCAGGCACGGCAAGCGTTGACGGGGGTTTCGGTTCCTTGACCGGTTCTTTTTTCTCGGTCGAGGACACGGTTGCCGGCTTATCCGCCGGCTTTGCCTTGTCATCCACCGCCTTTGCCGGCTCGGACGCCTCCGTCTTTTTCTCCGTCTCGCGCGCAGCCGGCGGAAGCTCTGCCTCCTTGTTGTCCTGCTTGGTCTTGGCCATGGCCGAGGCGAAGGATTGCGGCAGTTGCTGCGCCGGCTTGGGTTGCGGCTTCGGGTCTGCCTTCGGCTGGGGCTTGGGTTTGGGCTGCGGCTTTGGCTGTTCAGCCTTCTTCTCTTCGCCCTTTTTCGGCCCCGCCTTCTTCTGCTCTGCCTGTTTCTGCTCGGCCTTCTTCGGCTCCTTCGCCTCTGCTGGCGGCGGAACGAGCTCGACGTTGACGGTCTGCTCCTTCGGCGGCGTCGGCAGCTCGAAGGGCAGATCGTACAAAAGAAAAAGGGCTACGACGAGGTGCAGGGCGACCGACACCGGCGCGCCCCATCCCATCCGTTCCCGCCAATTTCCCGCAAAAAGCTGCATCGCCAAGGAGATAAACCAATCGACGGGCGGAACCTAGGAGCTTCCGCCGATCTCAACAAGAGGCATAGGCCTGCATATGCAGCCGGAGGTTCGCGCTGCAGCTTGCGGGCCATCGATCGTGGGCGAATGAAATTGACGCCTTCGGGGGTCGCCGCCATCAATCGCTGGCTTCTTGTCAAAAACGTTCCCGGCAAAAACGAGGCGGCGAAATCTGTTTCGGGCCACGCGCCAATTTCGCACAAAAATACCTATTATATAATTTCTATAGATTTAATTTTTACTCACGCGCGAACGGCTTCGCCCGGTGGCGCAATGACATTCTTTTGGCTTTGGGGACCCTCATGCAGCGAACTTCCACTCACCGAAAACTTTTCACAAAAGCCTTTGCCGCGACGGCAGCGCTGGCGGCGGGCCTCATCGCCACCTCGGCGCTTGCCGGCGAAACGCTTGACAAGATCAAGGCGCGCGGCGTCATCAAGGTCGGCGTCGGCACCACGCCGGGCTTCTTCTCACCCGACAGCAACGGCCGCTGGCAGGGCTTCTTCGTCGATTTCGGCCGCGCCATCGCCATCACCGTCTTCAACGATGCCGAAAAGGTCGAGTTCACCAACTCGTCGCCGCAGCAGCGCTTGCCGGCGCTGCAGTCCGGCGAGTTCGACATCCTGCTGTCCGGCGTGACCCAGACGGTGAGCCGCGCCTTCAAGCTTGGCTTCCACTTCGGCCCCGTCGTCTTCTACGACGGCCAGGGACTGCTGGTGCGCAAGGACCTTGGCGTAGCCAAGGGCGAGGAACTCGACGGCGCGACGATCGGTGTCCAGAGCGGCACGACCGGCGAACTCAACATCGCCGACTTCTTCCGCAAGACCGGCAAGGCCTTCACGCCGGTCACGATCGAGGAAACCGGCGAGTTCCTGAAGGCGCTCGACTCGGGCCGCGTCGACGCCCTGACCCAGGACGCGACCGACCTTGCGGCCAAGCGCACCCAGCTTTCCAAGCCCGACGATTACGTGCTTCTGCCCGAGCGCCTGTCGAAGGAGCCCTTGGCGCCGGCGATCCGCGCCGGTGACGACCAGTGGCTCGAAATCGTCAACTGGACGGTCTACGCGACGATCCAGGCCGAAGAGTTCGGCATCACCAAGGAGAACGTCGACACGTTCCTTGCGAGCGAGGATCCGGCGATCAAGCGCTTCCTCGGCGTCGATCCTTCGCTCGGCGAAGCGATCGGCCTTGATCCGAAATTCGCCTACAACATCGTCAAGACCGTCGGCAACTACGGCGAGATCTTCGAGCGCAACGTCGGCAAGGGCACGCCGCTCAACTTCGAGCGCGGCTACAACCAGCCCTGGACGGCCGGCGGCCTGCTCTATTCGCCGCCGTTCCGTTGAGCCGTTTCATGGTCCTTCCCATGACACGCCAACTCCAACCGGGCCCTTCGGGGCCCGGACCCGTCTCGCGCCTCCTGTCCTGGATCGGACCGCTGTCTTTGCAGCAAGGCCTGCTCTTTGTCGGCGTGCTGCTGCTCTTTGCCTTTCTCGGCCAGAACACCGCCGAGAGCATGCACCGCATGGGACTGACGCCGGGCTTTGCCTTCCTCTCCCATCAGGCCAATTTCGAGATCGGCGAAAGCGTTCTTCCTTACGCGGCCGGCGACAGCTACGCCCGGGCGCTTGCCGCCGGCATCGCCAATACCGTCAAGGTCGCGCTCGTCGGATGTCTGCTTGCAACCGTGCTCGGTGTCGCACTCGGCATCTTCAGGCTGTCCGGCAATCTGCTGCTAGCGACCTTCGCCCATGGCTATGTCGAGCTTCTGCGCAACACGCCTTTGTTGCTGCAACTGTTCCTGTGGAGTGCGATCATCCGCGCGCTTCCGCCGCCGCGCGGCGCCTATACGTTTCTGGGCAGCGTCTACCTCAGCAATCGCGGCGTCTTTCTGCCCTCGCTTTCGGTCGACGGTCTGCCGGCCTCCGTATGGCTGCCCGCGGTGCTCCTGACCGTCTTCGCGGCACTCGTCATTTCCAGGCGCCTGCTGGCGGGCGCGACGTTCTATCTGCCGAAAACCGCCGGCACCGTACTCGGCGCGTTGGCAATCTTCTATTTCGCTCTCGTATCCCTCGGCTTCAGCGCATCGGTCGAAGTGCCTGCCAAGGGCGGCTTCAACATTCGCGGCGGCCTATCGCTGACCCCGGAATTCGCCGCGCTGCTGATCGGCCTCGTCGTCAATGCCTCCGCTTCGATTTCCGAGATCGTGCGCAGCGGCATCCAGTCGGTGGCATCGGGTCAATGGGAAGCCGCTCGCGCACTCGGGCTGAAGCCCGCGCAGATCATGCGCCTCGTCGTACTGCCGCAGGCGCTTCGGGTGATCACGCCGCTGATGATTTCGAGCTTTCTCGATCTGACCAAGAATTCGAGCCTCGCGGTCGCAATTGGTTACCCCGATCTCGTCAGCGTCGCCAACACGACGGCCAACACCACCGGTCAGGCTCTAGAAGCGATCATCATCATCGGCGTCGTCTACCTGACGATCAGTCTTGCGGTTTCGGCCCTCATGAACCTCTACAACCGGCGCGTCGTTCTGCGCGGAGAAGGAAAACGATGAGCCAGATCGAACTTGCGCCGCCGGTCGCGCCCGACTGGCACCGCTGGCGTGAAGGCCTCTTCAACGGTTGGGCCAATGGCCTCGTCACGCTGGCGACGCTCGCCGCAATCCTCTGGATTGCACTTCCCTTTGTCCGCTGGGCCGTCATCGATGCCGTCTGGACCGGCACCGCGGCCGATTGCGCCACGGAAACGGCGGGCGCCTGCTGGGCGTTTGTCGGCGCCAAGTTTCGTTTCATGCTCTTCGCCTTTTTCCCGCCGCCGCTGCAATGGCGCCCGGCGCTGGTGATCGCCCTCATTGCTGCGCTCCTGACCGTCTCCGCCATTCCCCGTTTCTGGAGCTTCCGCCTGGTGCCGGTCTGGTTGCTGGCGCTCGTCGGCATCTGGCTGCTGATGGCGGGGACGTCGGGCTTGGAACCGGTCTCGACCAATCATTGGGGCGGGCTGCCGATCACGCTCACAGTCTCGATCGCTGGCCTTGCCTTCGCCTTTCCGATCGCGCTGCTGCTGGCGCTTGCCCGCCAGTCGGACATGGGGCTCGTGCGCTCCCTGGCCATTGCCTTCATCGAAGTGCTGCGCGGTGTGCCGATGATCGCCGTGCTCTATGTCGCCATGCTGATCGTGCCGATGGCGCTACCGAGCGGCGCGGCCATCGACAAGCTGCTTCGGGCGCAGATCGGCGTCACCCTGTTCTTCTCGGCCTACCTCGCCGAGATCATCCGCGCCGGATTGCAGGTGATCCCGGCGGGTCAGAAGGAGGCGGCGCTGTCGCTTGGCCTCAGCCGGATCCAGATGCTCCGGCTGGTGGTGCTGCCGCAGGCGCTGCGAGCTGTCATCCCGGCCATCGTCAACCTGTCGATCGGCATCGTGCTCAACACCTCGCTGCTTGCGGTCATCGGCATCTACGATCTGCTCAATGCCGCCAAGACCTCGGCCACCGATCCCGCCTGGCTCGGCTTTTACAGCGAGGCCTATATCTTCGCGGCATTGGTCTATTTCGCCATCTGCTTTTCCGGTTCGCGTTACAGCCTGTGGCTGGAGAAGAAGCTCAACGGCGCCCATCGCCGATAGCGGCATCTGACGGGGGTTGCGTGCCACGCGCCGCCGGGCCAAGAGTGCGCCGAAGCGAAATCTGTGACCGGGCAAAGCGCATGGGACAAAAGAACATCGCCGTCATTGGCGGCGGACCGAGCGGCTTGATGGCCGCCGAGGTGCTGTCCGAGCGCGGCCACGCGGTCACCGTCTATGACAGCATGCCGACGGTCGCGCGCAAATTTCTGCTGGCCGGCAAGTCGGGCCTGAACATCACCCATTCGGAGCCCTATACGGCCTTTGCGGAGCGCTTCGGCAATGCCTCGCCGCGATTGCGTGCGGCGCTGGACGCCTTCACGCCCGATGACATCAGGCAATGGGCGGCAGACCTCGGAACCAGGACCTTCGTCGGCTCCTCGGGCCGTGTCTTCCCGGAGGTGATGAAGGCGTCGCCGCTCCTGCGCGCCTGGCTCAAGTCGCTGGAAAGCCGAGGCGTTCGTATCCTGACGCGGCACCACTGGACTGGCTTTGAAGGCAAAGCACCCGCGTTCGATACCCCGGACGGCAAGACGCTTGTCAGCGCAGATGCGACTCTGCTCGCCCTCGGCGGCGCCAGCTATCCGCGTCTCGGGTCGGATGCCGCCTGGGTTTCCTGGCTGGAACAGAGGGACGTGTCTGTCGCCAAATTCCAGCCCGCCAATTGCGGCTTCGACGTCGACTGGAGCGAGACCTTCCGCGATCGCTTTGCTGGCGCCGCGCTGAAGGGCGTCACCGCAACGTCGGAAGCCGGCACCGTCCCGGGCGAATTCGTCATCAGCAGGACCGGCATCGAAGGCAGTCTCGTCTATGCGCACACGAGCGCGCTCAGGGACCGGCTGTCGCGCGGCGAACTGGCCGACCTGGTGGTCGACCTCACCCCGGGACGTGCCGTCGGGAAATTGGCAAAAGACCTTGGCCGCCTCGACACCAAGACCAGCTTTTCCAACCGCCTGCGCAAGGGGGCCGGGCTCGAAGGAGTGAAAGCGGCGCTGCTGCGTGAGGTTTCGCCTGATGCCGCGCGCTTGCCGCCTCCAGAACTTGCGGCCTTGATCAAGGCGTTGCCAATCCCGCTCATCCGCCCACGCCCGATCGCCGAGGCCATCTCCTCCGCCGGCGGCATCGCCTGGTCCGCGATCGATGACGAATACATGTTAAGAGCGCTGCCCGGCACCTTCGTCGCCGGCGAAATGATCGATTGGGAAGCGCCGACCGGGGGCTATCTGCTGACCGCCTGCTTTGCCACAGGGCGTGCGGCGGCTCGCGGCCTCGATCGTTGGCTTAACCGGCCAGCATAAAAGATCGCCGCGCCTTTGGCAGGCGCGGCGATGGTTTCAGGTGGCGTCAAAGCCTTACTGGTCGTTCAGCACCAACCCCTTGGTCAGCTCCAGCGCCTGGCGCTCGAAGAGACCGCGGTAGATGCCACCGTCGAGGCGGATCAGCGCGTCGTGCGTGCCCTCCTCGGCAATCCGGCCGTGGTCGAAGACCAGCAGCCGGTCGAGCGCCCGCACCGTCGAGAGCCGGTGCGCGATGACGAGCGTCGTGCGCCCCAGCATCAGCCGCTCCATCGCCTGCTGGATCAGCACTTCCGATTCCGAATCGAGGCTCGATGTCGCCTCGTCGAGGATCAGGATCGGTGCGTCCGCGAGGAACGCGCGGGCAATTGCGATGCGCTGGCGCTCGCCGCCCGAGAGCTTGACCCCGCGTTCGCCCACCAGCGTGCCGTAACCTTTCGGCAGAGCCGTGATGAAGTCGTGGGCGCTCGCAAGCCTTGCCGCCTTCTCGATCTCGCTCTGCGTGGCGTCCGGCCGCGCATAGGCGATGTTCTCCGACAGAGAGCGATGGAACAGGATCGGCTCCTGCTGGACGATCGCGATCTGCTGGCGCAGCGACGTCTGCGTCACCGATGCGATGTCCTGACCATCGATCCGGATCTCGCCGGCCTTCAGGTCATGCAGACGCTGGATCAGCTTGACGAAGGTCGTCTTGCCCGAACCTGAGTGCCCGACAAGACCGACGCGTTCGCCCTCCCGGATCGTCACCGAGAAGCGGTCGTAGAGCGGCTTGCGGTGCGCACCGTAGTGGAATGTCACATCCTTGAACTCGATGCGGCCGTCGGTGATGCGGATCGGCTTGGCATCCGCCTTGTCGTCGATGCCGAGCGACTGGCCATGGATGTCGACAAGCTCTTCCATGTCGTTGATCGAGCGCTGCAGGTTGCGGATGTGCTGCCCGACTTCACGCAGGTAACCCTGCAGGATGAAGAACGAGGTAAGCACGAAGGTGATGTCGCCGGCCGTCGCCTGGCCATTCGACCAGAGGAACAGCGCAAAGCCGATCACCGCCGCGCGCAGGATGAGCAGCATGGCGCCCTGCGACGTGCCGTTGGTCGTGCCGCGGATCCAGGTGCGGCGCGTGCGGTCACGCCATTTGGCGAGCACCTTGGCAAGGCGTGCGTCCTCGCGGCTTTCGCCGCCAAAACCCTTGACGACGATGTTGCAGCTCACGGCGTCGGCGAGCGCCCCGCCGAGCTTGGTGTCCCACCGGTTGGCAAGGCTTGCCATCGGCGCGACGTAACCGAGCGACAGCACGATCGTCATCAGAATGAAGACGATCGACCCGATACCGATGATGACGCCCATCATCGGCCAGTAGAACGACATCAGGATTGTCGATCCGACCAGCATCACGACGGACGGAAACAGGGCGACGAGCAAGGTGTCGTTCAAGAGATCGAGCGCCCACATGCCGCGCGTCACCTTGCGAACCGTCGATCCGGCAAAGCTGTTGGCATGCCAGTCGGTCGAGAAGCGCTGGATGCGGTAGAAGGCAGCCGACGCGATGTCGGTCATCATCTTGAGGGTCAGATCGGTGACCCCCAGGAAGGTGAGGTGCCTGAGAATGATCGCGCCGAGCGACAGCGCCATCAGCATCCAGAAGGCGGCAAGCGCCGCATCCCAGGCAAGCTGATCGGTCGCCACACCGGAAACGACGGCATCGACGAGCCGGCCCGAATAGAGCGGCGTCAGGACGTCAGCGAGGGTCGACAAGAGAACCATGCCGAGAATGACGCTGATGCGCAGCGGCTGCGCTTTCCAGTGAGACCAGGTGAATCCAAGAACGCTGCGGAACGCACCGCCGCGCAGGTCAATACGAGTAAAAGCCATAACAATCGCCCGATGCGCGACGCATCGGCCTCAAACAAGATCAGAATGGAATATGCCGTTAAAAGGAACCCAGCTTCCGATGCGGCATCATTGGAGTGACCAAATCCTCCGGAGAGGAAGGGCCAAGGTCAGCGAAACGAAATCCGACCTGGAAAAGACGAAAAGGCGAAAATGCCCTTCCCGGCCCAGTTCAAGACTGCACGCCGCCCCGTAGGGAGAAAGAAAAAGCTGGCATCTTTTGAAACCTCCCTGATTGGTTGCCGGAAGACGACCTATAGGCGAATCGCGCGCAACCGCCAAGTGCAGAAATCTTGCCATGGCGCCAATCGTCGCGGCTGCGACCTGTTTGCAACAGTCTCCGACATGCCTCCCGGGGTTTACGGCGGTGGGCTCTTCGTAGCAGAGTACGCCGCGATCGCCGACCGTGCATGCACGAAACGGCGGCATCTTGGGGAGGGTCCGCGACAACCGGCACCGGCAATGACCGGACGGCGATGCGCGGTGGGAGTGAATTGACAAGGTTCCGGTTCGATATCGTCGCGGCACTGCTGCCGCTGATCACACTTGGCTTCATGGCGTTTGCAGGGCCCGCGCGTGCTGTCGAGAAGCAGGAACTCGTGGTGGTCACCTCCTACCCGCCCTCCTTCTTCGAGCCCTTTCGCGCCGCTTTCGAACGCGCCAATGCCGACATGCGGGTGACGATCGTGCAGCGCAACACGGCGAGCGCCAGCCGCTTCGTCATTGAGAAGGCGGACGTGCCGGCCGACATCTTCTGGGCCTCGGCGGCCGATGCCTTCGAGCTCTTGAAACGCAACGGAAGCCTGCGCCCGATCGCGCCACGCAACACCGGCGCACCGGATCATGTCTTCGGTTATCCCGTAAACGACCCACGGGGCTACTATCTGGGCTTCGCGCTGTCGGGCTACGGCTTCGTCTACAATCCCGCCCATCTCGCCCGGAGCAAACTGCCCGTGCCGGAGGACTGGCAGGATCTGCTGAACCCCGTCTATTCCGGCCAGATCGGCATCACCACGCCTTCCCGCTCGGGCACGACGCACCTGATCGTCGAAGCCTTGCTGCAAACCTACGGCTGGGAGAAAGGCTGGGCGATGCTGTCGCAGCTCGGCGGCAATCTCTCAACGGTTACCGCCCGCAGCTTCGGGGTTGCTTCGGGCGTGGCGCAGCGGCGCTTCAGCATCGGCATCACCATCGATTTCCTCGCCACCTCGCCGGATTTCGCCGGCGCCGGCAATGTCTTCGTCCTGCCCCCCGACACCGTGTTCGTGCCGGCAAGCATCGGCATTCTGTCCCGGGCGCGCAACGTGCCGGGAGCCGAACGCTTCGTCGATTTCGTGCTTTCGGAGGCTGGCCAGAAACTCCTGCTGTCGCCGGCAATCGCCCGTATTCCCGTCAATCCAGCGCTCAACAGCGGCCTGCTGCCGCAGGAAGACGGCGAGCGCCTGCTGAAATCCGGCGGCTTCGACGCCGCCCTGTCGGCGCGCAGATATGGCCTCGTCAATCTGATTTTCGACGACTATATCGTGCGCCGCCGGGCAACCCTTGCCCGCCTGTGGAAGAGGGCTGCGGATCTGGAGGCGATGAACATCGAAGACGCGCAACGGCTGAGCATGCTGGCTCGGGCGCGGCGGCTGTTGGGTCAGCCTCCGCTTTCGGCAAGCGAAGTCGCCAATGTTGCTGAGGCCCTGCAAGGCGAATGGCCCCGCGGCGTCGCCCGCTCCCCTGCCCACGCAGAACTCGCGAGCCGCCTGCGCGCACTGATCGAACAGAACCTCAACGAGGCGGAGCAGCTGCTCTCCTCGGCGGCGCGATCTGGCGGTCCCGTCAATCTCCATCCGTGGCGGCAGTGACGATGGCGGTTCTCGAAACGACCGCACAGCAGCCGCGCTGGCGCTTCGGCATCGGCGCCCGCCTCGTGCTGGCCTTTGTCGCGATCGTCGGGCTCGCTGTCGGCGCCTGCCTGGTCGGTTGGCTTTCCTACGAGCGGCTGTCGGGCGAACTGTCGCGCATGGCGGATGAGCAGATGCCGCAGCTCGCCTTCGCGTCGCGACTCTCCAAGGCCGGGGCCGACATCGGCTCCGTGACGTCGGTACTTGCCGGCGCCGAAAGCCGCGCCGAGTACAACGAGATCCGCGCCGTCTACGCGACGCGCCTCCAGACCCTTCGCGCCCTGCTCGAAGAAAACACGGCGCAGTCGAGCACGGCGGCGCTGCTGCCGCTCGCCGAGGCCATCGGCACCAATCTGAAAAAGATCGACCTTGCCGCGGGCAAGCGCTTCACGCTGCGCGAGGCGATGCGGTCGGACATCGACGAGTTGCGCTGGGTCCAGGCCGATCTTCTGGAAGAAGCCGATCCGTTGGTCGACGACATCCGCTTCAACATCGAAGCGGAGACCCGCAAGGGTCAGGGTGCGGCCGCACTCGCCGAACAGCACAAGAGCGAAGCGCTGCTGACCGTCGTCTCCCAGGCGAACCTTGCGACAGGCCTGATCGGTCGGCTGGTCAACGCCACGACCGAAGAGGAAATGCAGGAGACCAACGCCTTTCTCGGCGACAGCGCCGACGAACTGGCAAGCCGCATCCGCTCGCTCGACAGCTGGCCCGACAGCATCACCGTTCGGCAGCTTGCCGGGCGCATTCTCGACCAGTCCAACGCCTCGACGGGCATACCCAATCGCAAGCGCTCGGAAATGCTGCAGGCCAGGACACTTGCCGAACTTGCCGGCGAAAACGGCCGGCTCGTCGAGGAGCTTGGCCGCAAGATCGAAACGGAAGTGATCGCGATCGAGGCAAGCGCCGGGGACGCCGCCCGGCGCGCGGCTGCGGCAATCGAGACCGGGCGAAGCCTGCTGGTCGCGATCGCCATTCTCTCGGTGCTCGTCGCAAGCGCGATCGGCTATTTCTACGTCCACCGCAACCTCATTGCCCGTATCCGCCTGCTGGCGACGGCCGCCGGCGCGATCAGCGGGGGCCGGCACTCCACGGCGATCCCGCCGCCCGAGGCCGACGAACTCGGCGACCTCTCGCGTGCGCTCACCCTCTTTCGCCAGACCCGCGACGAGCTGATCCAGTCGGCAAAGCTTGCGGCCCTCGGCCAGATGGCGGCCGGCATCGGCCACGAACTCAATCAGCCTCTAGCCGCCCTTCGCGCCCATATTCACAGCGCCGCCACTCTAATCGGCCGCGGCAAGGGCGAGCAGGCCGTCAACAACCTCGACAAGATGAAAGGGCTGACGGGACGCATGGCAGACCAGATCAGCCATATCCGCCGCTTTGCCCGGCGGCCGGACGCGCAGCTGCGGCCGGTCGATCTCACCGCGGCGGTGCGGGACGCCCTCAGCCTGCTCGAACACCGTTTCGAGGAGGAGAACGTCGCCCTCGATCTTTCGTTGCCGCAGGACAGTTCGGCAATGGTCATGGCCGAACCGGTCCGGCTCGAGCAAGTCGCCGTCAATCTCGTCGGCAACGCGCTCGACGCCGTCGCTGGCCAGCCACTTCGGCGCGTGAGCGTCAGCGTTGAAGTCACCGGCGGCGTCGCCCGGCTGATCGTCGGCGATACCGGGCACGGCATCGCCGCGGAAAACCTGCCAGCCGTGTTCGATCCCTTCTTCACCACCAAGCCGGTAGGCTCGGGGCTCGGTCTCGGCCTGTCGATATCCTACAACATCGTCAAGGATTTTGGCGGCGACATCACGATCCTCGACACCGGCCCGGCCGGCACACGATTCCTCGTATCCCTGAAAGGCCCGGAATGAGACCGGAAGCGGACATCATCCTGATAGACGACGACGCCAGCGTGCTTGAGGCCTGCTGCCAGGTGTTGGAACTGGAGGACTTCACAGTCTCCCCGCACGGTTCCGTCGTCGCGGCGCTCGCCGGCCTTCGCGCCGACAGCGACACCGTCATCGTCTCGGATGTGCGCATGCCCGATCATGACGGCTTCGACCTGGTCGCCGCCGTGCGCAAGGTCGATCCCGATATCCCGATCGTGCTGATGTCCGGACATGGCGATATCCCGATGGCGCTGCGTGCGATGCGCGAAGGCGCCTGGGATTTCCTGGAGAAGCCAGCCGATCCGGTGCACCTGATCGAAACCGTGCGCCGGGCCCGCGATCACCGTCGCCTGCTGCTGGAAAATCGGCGGCTGCGCCTCTCCGTCGACAAGGACGGCTGGGAGACGCGGCTGATCGGCCATTCGGCACCGATGGTGGCGCTGCGCGAAAAGCTGCAGCGCATTGCTGCCGCCTCCGCCGACGTGCTGATCATCGGCGATACCGGCACCGGCAAGGAAGTGACGGCAAGGGCGCTGCACGATTTCAGCGGCCGCAAGGGCCGTTTCGTCGCCGTCAACTGCGGCGCCATCCCCGAGACCATGCTCGAATCCGAGCTTTTCGGCCATGAGGCCGGCGCCTTTACCGGCGCGCGCGAAAAGCGCATCGGCAAGATCGAATATGCCGATGGCGGCACGCTGTTTCTCGACGAGATCGAGTCCATGCCGATCGCAGCCCAGGTGCGGCTGCTACGCGTCCTGCAGGAGCGCGTCATCGAACGGCTCGGATCGAACGTCGAACTGCCAGTTAACATCTGTGTGGTGGCGGCAACGAAAGCCGACCTGCACGATGCCGCGCGGCGGGGAGAATTCCGCGAAGACCTCGCCTACCGCCTCGACATCGCCCGGGTCGAACTGCCGCCGCTCGCGCGCCGCAAGGGCGATGTCGGCCTCCTGTTCCAGCACTTCCTCAGCCTTGCCGCAAAGCGCCAGGGGCGCACTGCGCCGCCGGTCGGCGTCGATCTGCTGGCCGATCTCAACGCCCGGCCCTGGCCCGGCAACGTGCGTGAACTGCGCAATGTCGCGGAACGCTTCGTGCTCGGGCTCGAAGAGCGCCCGGACAGCGAAGCCACGACCGCAGGCGGCGAGACGCTGGAAGCGCAGATGGACCGGCTGGAGCGGACCATCATCATCAACAGTCTCGCCAGACATGAGGGCCGCGTGGGTGCGACCGCCGATGCGCTCGGCATTTCCCGCAAGACGCTCTATCTGAAGATGCGCAAGTTCGACATCGACGCCCGGGCCGATGGCGACGAGGGGTAATGTTACCCTTTTGACCCCGCCTCGCCCGCCCCGATGTTACCTTTCTTACCCATCCCGACGTGAAACTGGCTGGTTTTGCCGGGTTTTTCGATCTGGCACGGGCCTTGCTCTCAATAGGACAGCCGCCAAGCACTGGCGGTCTATTGGGAGGAGATACCTATGTTGAAAACCATCGCAGCAGCGATGCTGATGTCGGCTGCCTTTACCGTGACGGCCCACGCCCAGGACGGCGGCAAGGTGACGATCGTCACTTCGTTCTCCAAGGACGTGACCGATCCGTTCAAGGCGGGCTTCGAAGCCGCCAATCCCGGCTTTACCCTTGACGTCCAGAACAAGAGCACCAGCTCGGGCGTGAAATACATCGACGAGACCAAGGTCAACAACCAGGTCGACCTGTTCTGGGCGTCGGCGCCTGACGCCTTTGACAGCCTGAAGAGCAAGGAGCTGCTGGCCAAGTTCACCCCGTCGGTGACGGGCCTGCCCGAAAAGGTCGGCTCCTATCCGGTCAACGATCCGGACGGCTTCTATTTCGGCTTTGCCGCGTCGGGCTACGGCATCATGTCGAACGACCGCTACCTGGAAGCCAACAACCTGCCGAAGCCCGCCGAATGGGGCGACCTCGCCAAGCCGGAATACTTTGACCACGTCGCCATCGCCGCCCCGTCGCGCTCCGGCACCACGCACCTGACGATCGAGACGATCCTGCAGGGCGAAGGCTGGGACAAGGGCTGGGGCACGCTCAAGGGCATCGGCGGCAACCTGCAGCAGGTAACCGAGCGCTCCTTCGGCGTTCCGGACGCCGTCAACTCCGGCCAGACCGGCATCGGCATCGTCATCGACTTCTTCGCCTTCTCGGCCCAGGCGAGCGGCTTCCCGGTGAGCTTCGCCTATCCGTCGGTCACGACGGTCGTGCCGGCCAATATCGGCATCGTCGCCAATGCGCCGAACCAAGCGGGCGCTGAAGCCTTCGTCAACTACATCCTGTCGGAGAAGGGCCAGGAAGTTCTGCTCGAGCCGGCGATCCGTCGCCTGCCGATCAACCCGGCGCTCTACGCCAAGGCGCCCGAAGGCTTCCCGAACCCCTTCAAGGATCCGCGCTTCCAGTCGATGATCACCTTTGACAGCGACGTCTCGAAGAAGCGCACGGATGTCGTCGACACGCTGTTCGACCAGCTCATCTCCTTCCAGCTCGAAAACCTGAAGGGCGCCACCCAGGCGATCCATGCGGCCGAAAAGGCGCTCGCTGCCAACGAACAGCCGGCGGCCCGCGCGCTTCTTGACGAAGCCAAGGCCCTGGCTGCCGCCATGCCGATCACGGCGGAGGAGGCAGCCAGCAAAGAAACGCGCGACGCCTTTACCGGCGGCGAAGAGAAGACCGCACGCCAGGCGGAACTGGAGCAGAAGTGGGCCGCGTTCGCGACGGAGAAATATGCCGCCGCCAAGGCCAAGGCTGAAGAAGCACTGAACCTCGTCGACTAACGCGCGACAGCGACCGCCTGCCCAACTGGCGGGCGGTCATGCTCCCAAAACATCATAGCTTCGCCGACCCTGGCGCGCCTTGCGCGCGCCAGGTTGGCCGAACTCATTCCGGAGTCTGCCCCATGGCGCTCGTCGCTTCCGTTCCCATCAGGCCCGCCGTGGCCAAACCAGGCCAGATCCTGGCGGTCTCGGTGATCGCCCTGTTCCTGGCGATTTTCCTGGTCATCCCCGCCGGCACGGTCATCTACACCGCCTTCACCGAGAAGGGCACCGGTGCGCTGACCATCGTCAACTTCATCGACTTCTTCAACACCGACCTCTTCCGCCGGTCCTTCTTCAATTCGGTCTATGTGTCCGGCATGTCGGTCGTCTGGGCGAGCGCCATTGCGCTGCCGCTCGCGGTGCTCACGACCCGCTTCGACTTCCGCGGCTCGCTCATCATCCAGACGCTCGGCTTCGTGCCCCTGATCATGCCGCCCTTCGTCGGCGCGGTGGCGATGCAGCTTCTCTTCGGCCGCAACGGCACGGTGAACCTGCTCTTGAACGACTGGTTCGGCATCCGCATCCCCTTCATGGAGGGGCTGAACGGCGTTATCTTCGTGCAGTCGCTGCACTATTTCCCCTTCATCCTGATCAACCTGTCGACCAGCCTGCGCAATATCGACCGGTCGATGGAGGAAGCTGCCCAGAACCTCGGCTCCTCCGGCTTTCGCCTCTTCCGCCGCATCGTCTTTCCGCTTGCCATGCCCGGCTATCTCGCCGGCGCGTCGCTCGTCTTCGTCAAGGTCTTCGACGATCTGGCGACACCGCTGCTCCTCAACGTCAAGGACATGCTGGCGCCGCAGGCCTATCTCCGCGTCACCTCCGTCGGCCTCACCGACCCGATGGGCTACGTCATCTCGGTCATCCTCATCGCGGTCTCGATCTTCGCCATGTGGCTTTCGGCGGTCGCCATGCGCGGCAAGGACTATTCGACCGTGCAGCGAGGCGGCGGCGGCCTTTCCAGGCGCAAGCTCAGCCGCGGCGAAAGCGTCATCGCCTATGGCGTCGTCGCTCTGATCCTTCTCCTGGTGCTCTCGCCACACATCGGCCTGCTGCTGCTGTCTTTCGCAACCGTCTGGTCGTTCAGCCCGCTGCCGGACGCCTATACCGTCGCGCACTACGGCCGGGTTTTCGGCGAGAGTTCGCTCTACATCAAGAACACGCTGATCTACGCCAGCCTTGCGGGCCTGATCGACGTCGTCATCGGCGGCGCCATCGCATATCTGGTGCTGCGCACCAAGGTCGTCGGCCGCCGCTGGCTCGATTGGGCGGCCACCGCAGCGCTCGCCATCCCCGGCGTCGTGCTCGGCATCGGCTATCTCCGGACCTTCTACGGCATCACGCTGCCCGACGGTACACCGCTTGCAACGCTCTGGGTCATGGTGGTTTTGGCGCTTGCCATCCGCCGCCTGCCTTATGCGCTGAGGGCCTGCTACGCCGCCCTGCAACAGGTGTCGGAATCGCTCGAAGAAGCGGCTGAAAACCTCGGCGCCACCAAGCAGCGGACCATCCGCCGCATCGTCTTGCCGCTGATGACCGGCGGCCTGCTTGCCGGCTTCGTCACCAGCTTCTCGACGGCCGCCGTCGAGCTCTCGGCAACGCTGATGCTGATCCAGAGCAACTCGGACGCGCCGATCGCCTACGGGCTCTACGTCTTCATGCAATCGCCGGCCGGTCGCGGTCCGGGTGCGGCCCTCGGCGTCATCGCCGTGATCATGGTCGCGCTCTGCACGCTCCTGTCCCACTACGTCATCGAGCGCCGCCAGAAGGCGCTCGGGACGGCAAAATAATTCGGGAGGAAACAATGACAGCGAATATCAACAGCGCCGCACTCGCCGCCGGCCCCGCCAAGGCGATCAGCATCAGCGACGTCAATCTCTACTACGGCGCGCTGCACGTCCTGAAGAACATCAATCTCGAAATACAGCCGGGGGAATTCTTCGCCTTTCTCGGCCCGTCCGGCTGCGGCAAGACCACGCTTTTGCGGTTGATCGCCGGCTTCAACAACGCCCGTCAGGGCAAGGTCGTGATCGGCGGACAGGACGTGCTCGACATGCCCGCATGGAAGCGCGACATCGGCATGGTCTTCCAGTCCTACGCGCTCTGGCCGCACATGACGGTCGCCGCCAATGTCGCCTTCGGCCTTGAAGAACGGCGCCTGCCACGCGCCGAGGTCGACCGTCGGGTCAAGGCGGCGCTGGACCTCGTCGGCCTCAAGCACCTCGCTGATCGCCGCCCGTCGCAACTTTCCGGCGGCCAGCAGCAGCGCGTGGCGCTCGCCCGCACCATCGCGATCGAACCGAAGGTGCTGTTGCTCGACGAGCCGCTGTCCAACCTCGACGCCAAGATGCGTGTCGAAGTCAGGCGCGAACTGCGCGAGTTGCAGCAGCGGCTGCAGCTGACGACGATCTTCGTCACCCACGACCAGGAAGAGGCCAACACCGTCTGCGACCGGATCGCCGTCTTCAACGAGGGCAGCATCCAGCAGGTGGGAACGCCGATGGGGCTCTATGAGAAGCCGGCCAACCTCTTCGTCGCCAACTTCCTCGGCACGGCCAACATCCTCGACGGCAAGGTGGCCGGCAGCGGCGCTGCCAGAAGCTTCGAGGTCGTGGGCGGCGGCTCCATCCCGATCCCTTCGGGGACCGAGGTCCCCGAAGGCGCCAAGCTCGTCTTCCGGCCGCAATATGCGACGATCGGCAGCCTCGAGCCCGGCGCCGTCGCGCTCGAGGGCATCATCGCGCATCGCGAATTCCTGGGCGCGACCGTGCGCTATGGTGTCAGGATTGGGGCGGCGACGGTGCTGATCGACGCGCCGTTCCATTCCGGCGACGCGCTTCTCGAACCCGGCGCGACGACGACGCTCGGCCTCAAGCCGTCGTCGGCGCAATGGCTCGCCCACTAGAGCATACGACGCGCGTCCGCCGGTCTCGCCGGCGGGCGCCAGCTTCCCCATTTCAAGCAGCGCCAGATCGCTGACACCCGAGTTCCGCATGAAAAGAGATCTTCCAAGCCTCATCCTCATCCGCCACGGCGAAACCCAATGGAACGTCGCCGGCCGCCTGCAGGGCCGCAAGGACACGCCGCTGACCGCCAATGGCGTGCGCCAGGCACTCGCCGTCGGCCTGCGCCTTGCCGAACGGATCGCCGAGGAAGAAAAGAACCTGACCTTCTGGGTGAGCCCGCTCGGCCGCGCCCGCCAGACCGCATCGATCCTCGCCGACACCTGGTCGATCCCCTTCGATCGTTTTGCCGAGGCGGCTGCCCTTGCCGAACGCTCCTATGGCGCCTGGGAAGGGCTGGCCCATGACGAGATCGAGCGCGATCTTGCCGATCAGTACGATGCGCACAGCGCCGACCCGTTCGACTATTCGATGCCGGGCGGCGAAAGCCGGACGGCGCTTTCAGCGCGCCTTCAGGCCTGGCTCGACACGCTCGACCGCGGCCGCCGCCATGTCGTCGTCACCCATAGCGGTTGCCTCAGGGCCCTGCGCGGCATCTACACCGCCGCCTCGCGCGACGAGATTCTTGCCTATCGCGAGCCGCAGACCGCCTCGTTCCTTCTGACCGCGGGTCGCGAGACCATGCTCGACGTGCCCCTCAACATCCTGCGCGCCCTTGGCTGCGATGGCGCAGGGAGGACCGTCTGGATCTGATCGACAAGGCCGCCGCAACCAACCCAAAGAAACGCCGCGCATGGAAACCATGCGCGGCGTTCGATGTTCAGAGCGATGTGTTGCCGCCTCAGAAACTCACCTTCAGCTTGGCGTTGACGCCGTGGTCGGAAACGCCTGAGGCGATCTGGCCGGTGTAGTTGACGCCGAAGGTCGCGGCCGGAGCGATCTTGAAGTCGATGCCCGCTTCGACGAGTGCCGCATCCCGGGCAATCGGCGCACCGCCGACGGTAAAGCCCTGGCCGCCGGCAAAGGCAAGCGTGGAGGTCGGCACGACATCGCCGAAGGCATGGCGCCAGCCGACGGTGCCGCTCAGAACCGCCGCCGTTTCGCCGAAAGAAACGTCGGTCGAGGTGCGCACGCCAATCGTCGTGAAGGTCGTGTCGTTGTTGTTCGAGCGACCGGAGAGCGCCGCTGCCCCGCCCTTTTCACGGAAACCGTCCGTGTCGACGTTGAGATAGGCGAGATTGGCGAAGCCTTCGAAATCGAAGCGACCGGCACTCGCGGCATAGCTCGCCTCGCCGAAGATCTGGGCGGTGCGGGCGTCATAGGCCGCCGACAGGCTGTCGTCGAAACCGCCGAAGGACACGCTGCGCGTCGTTTCGATGCGATGCCAGCTATAGGTCGCACCCGCTGTCAGCGACAGCGCGCCAAGCCCGGTCCCGGCATAGGCACCGATGTGGTAGTTGTCGCTGTCCCCGGAGGAACGACGGTCGACCACATCGAAGGACGAGCGGCTGTAGCCGCCGAAGAGACCGGCGCGCCAGTTGTCGCCGACGAGGCCATCGGCGCCCATGAGAAAGCCGCCGACGTTACGCTGGAAGCCCGCCGCATTGCCGTTGCCATCCGTATCGCCCCAGGTGCCGAAGGCCTGGCTCCAGAAGGCGAAGCGGTCCGTATCGGCAGCAACGCTTTCGATGCCGCCTTCGCCATAGGCAAGCACTGGCGTCGCCTTGGTGCTGTCATCGCCGAAAGCCGCGCGGATGCGGTTGGTGGCTGCAGCGTTCAGGAGCAGGCCGTCCTGCAGCAGCATACCCTTGGTCGAGGCATGGATTTCACCCGAGAGCTGGTCGAAGGCAAAACGCGCCTGCGCGCGGTCGAGGTTGGTGAGCGCCGAATAGGCTGCATTGGAGAAGCCGAGGCTTTCTGCGGCGATCGCCGTTGCCCGCTGGTTGGCGGTTTCCGTGACATCCGCGAAGCGGATGTCGTTGCGGCTGAGTGTCAGCGTCACGTTGTTGGCGTCGTAGCCGAGCGTCGGATCGAGGAAGACGAGGCTCGATGCGACGTCGGCAAAGGTACCGGTCACGCCGCCGGCCGCCGTCAGGATCGTGTAGTTGGTCTGCGGCGCATAGCTGCCATTGGCTGCGAGCGCCAGGACAGAGCCGCCGTTGAGCGTCGCCTTGCCTGACGCGACGATCTTGTCGCTCTCGCCCTTGTCGTTGGCCTCGACCTCATAGGTCGAGCCCGCTGCAAAATTGATATCGCCGGCAACGTTGAGCGTGCCGATCGAATTACCGGGGGCAATCACGCCGCCGTCGGCAATCATGATGCTGCCGAACGTCCCGATGCCGCCGATGGTGCCGTCCTTTTCGATGGTCAGGCCCGATGACGAGGCGATCGACCCTTGCACCGAAAGCAAGCCGGACTTGACCACGGTCGCGCCGGTATAGGTGTTCTGGCCGTTAAGCACGAGCGCGCCGGCGCCGAGCTTGGTGAGACCGCCGCTGCCGCTGATCGACTTGTTGACGGCAACCACGTTGGCGGCGTCCGCCACATCGAGCGCGCCACCGACGCCTTCGAGAACGATATCGCGGTTGATCTGATGCATGTCGCGACCGGCGATCCTGAGGGCCCCGCCATCGAGCCTCAGCTTGGCCGCAGCGCTGCCAAGCGCAGCGTCCTCTTCGACCACAACGGTACCTCCGTCGGTCACCAGCGTTTCGCCGATGAACGAATGATCGTCGATGCAATAGTCGCGGATCGCCTGCTGGAAGCGCGGATCGCTGCTCTTGCAATCAAGCAGCGTCTTCTTCTCCTGGTCGGTCAGACCGGCCAGAATTGGCAGGCCGTTCTCGTCGGCGATCTGGCCGAGATAGACGTCGTTGCGCATGTTGTTGCGGCTAAGGTTGAAGACCTTGCCCTTCTCGGCGAAGGTCGATGCTTCATCGCCCCAGACGATCCGGGTCCTGGGCGTCGCTGTCGCCGGATCCGTGTAGTTCTGCAGCACCGGACCGACCCAGCGCACTGTGTGCGCAACCGGCTCGTGGTCCGAAAGCGGCGTCTTCGATCCATTCGGATTGGTCACGTAGCTGACGTCGGTGATGACGCCCGAATAGGGATCCTTCGGATCGTCGGCGAGCGTCCACCACTTGCCGAAGGGACGCGACGCCAGGAAGTGATCGATCTTGACCCGGTGCCAGCTTGCCCAGGTGTTGGTGGCGTCTTCGCCGTGCGACGGCCAGGTGACACTGCCGTCGTTCAAGCCATGCGGCGAGAACTGCTCGCGCTCGTTTGGAAGCTGCAAGATCTGGAACTGCTTCTTCAGGATGTTCATCGTCTGCGGCAGGTTGCCGGCAACCGGATACATCTCGTCGGCAAAGAGGCCAGAGGGAACCGTCGAGGCGTTGATCGCCGAAGCACCCTTGCCCTTCCACTCGGCGATATAGGCGTCCAGCTTCTGCTGGTCTTTTGCATAGTCGCGCAGCAGGCTCATGTAGAAGCTGTTGGTCGGGTTCTTGACGTAGGTTTTCAGCAGCAATTCCTGCTGGCTGACAGAATGCAGGCCGCGCTCGGAGACGTCGCCGGCGTTGAAGTCGCCGGTGAGGATGATGGGCCGCGTCTCGGACTTGGCCCATTGATTGATGCCCTTGGCTTCGTTGATGCGGGTCGTCGGCGGGTCGTAATAGTTGAGGTGCGTGGTGCCGACGACCACCTGCGGCTTGCTGACGGTAGGGTCGACCACCGTGTAGGTCACGATGTCGCCGAGCGTGCTGGCGCCGAAGGTGCCGGGGAGACGCGAGAACACGCCGGTATCGCTGTCCTGACGCGTCGCGTAGGTGCCAAGGCCCGCATTCTTCAGGATGCCCGGGATGTCACGGGCGTAGGTGCTGTTGGCGCGAAACTCCTGGAAGGTCAGGACGTCGTAGTTTCCCTTTATGAAGAAGTCCGACATCACGCTCGGGTTGGCCTTGAAGCGGTCCAGCCAGGTGTTGAGCGTCAGGATCTTCATGCTGTCGTCGGCGGCGCGCGCCTCCGCCGCCGAGAGCGTCAGGCTCGTTCCGCACAGAAGGATCGCCGTCGCCAGGCGCAACGGTTGCGTGAGGCGCGCAAAAGCCCGCACCCCGCGGAGGTGGTGTCCACGTTGTCTCATATCTTGCTCCAATGTCGCGATGCGAACACGCTCCGTCACAATACCTTCATGGCGATGATGTTGATGAGCGGAAGAGTTCACTGAAATGTACGATTGCGGACATTAAGCGAGTCAAATGTCAGTTTTACAACATTTCATGGGGCGCCATAAAATTTCGCGCGGCCCATAGGTGCTGCGCTGATTTCCTTGGAGATCGGCGTCGGCCCTATGGTAGCAAAGCGTGCTGAGGGGCAATCAGGATGAGGGTGATGGACGATCGGGATATTGCGGATGGGGACAAGAAGACGCGCCGGCAGGCGCAGCTTCTCAGCCACCTCGAGAAGAACCACTATATCTCGATCGAGGAGATCACCGGCCTGTTCGGCGTCACCACCCAGACGGCACGGCGCGATATCATGGCGCTCGAACAGGAGGGCAAGGTGCGGCGCCTGCACGGCGGCGCGACCATTGCGACCCCGGTTGATCCCAACATCTACCGCCAACGGCGCATCGACAACGCGGAGGTGAAGGAACGCATCGGGCAACTGACCGCCGAGCTTGTTGCCGACGGCGCTGCCGTCTTCCTCGACACCGGCACGACCTGCGAAGCGGTGGCGCGCGGCCTGCTCAAGCGCCGCGATCTTCGTGTCGTCACCTACAGTCTGCGCGTCGCAACCACGCTCAGCGAAAGCAGCAGCTTTGCCGTCGCGGTGCCCGGCGGCTTCGTGCGGCAAGTGGATGCCGGCGTGTTTCGCGAGGAGACCGCCGACTATATCCGCAAGTTCAAATTCGACGTCGCCATCATCTCGGTCAGCGGCATCGATCAGGACGGCGATATCGGCGACGACGACCATGCCGAAGTCGCCGCCGTCTCGGCCGCAATGCGCCAGGCCGAGCGGGTGATCCTCGCCGTCGACAGCAGCAAGTTTGGCCGGCGTGCGCTGGTGCGCCTGGCTTCGCTTGCCGATATCGATGCGCTGGTAACCAATGAATTGCCGGAGGAGCGTCTCGTCTCGCTACTGCGCGAACACGGCGTCAGCATTCATTGCTAGTGTAAGGGCCGAAGCGATGGAAGCCCGCGGCGATCTCTTGCCAGGGGCTTGAAACCTTTGGTGCGGCACCACACATAGGCATCAAGAAATTGCCCGTGGAGCCTGACGGACATGATCAACCGAAGGCTCCGGGCGTAGTTCGCGCGCAAACGCTGACCACGGATGTACTGGCAGTGTGACGCAGCGAGCGGGAAAAGGTCGGCATTGCCGGCCTTTTTTGTTTTGAACGCCGGCGAAGGCTCATATGGCCGGCCCTACCAGCGAAGCGCCCAACGGCCGCCCAACGCCCCAAGCACCGTCAGCATGAGGACCGCGATCGTGTACCAGGTCGCGACGAAAAGCGGTGAATCGTCCGGGCAGTGGGCCGCGTAGAAGGTCGCGGCGATGCCGCCGGCCGCGAGCCCTGCCAGGGCGCCTGCAAGCCCGGGACGCGACGGGGCGCCATGGCGCAGTGCGAGAAGGAACAGCGCCAAGGGCGCAAGGCCGATCAGCGGAATGAAGGTCATGCAGACCAAATAGTTGGTTCCAACGAGTTTCGTCACCCAGCTACCGGATGGCACTGCAAGAAGCTCGAGCAACACACCGCCGACAACGAGCGCCGGCGCGACGGCAAGGTAGGGCACCAGCTTGCGCGGATCCGCGTCGGGCCATGCGGCAACGCGCATGGCCGCAAAAGCGGCCGTGGCGAGCGCGATAGTCACCACGAATTTGAACAGGAACCGCACCGTCTCGGCGGCAGCGGCGATATCCGGCCGCGGCCCGAGCAGGATCGAGAACACGACACCGGCAAGGACGAGTGCGCCGATGGCGACGCCGGACCATACGGTGTTCATCGGCAGGCCGGGTCGCCGATTGTCCGCTGCGAGAGCCTTGATGAGGTCGTTCGTGTCCATGGTCAGTTTCGTCCAAATCGGCGGGCGATTGCAGCAAGGCCTCGGTGAAGCGCCACCCGAACCGCCGTTTCATTCATGTCCAGTTTCTGCGCCGTCTCAGCCACCGTGAAACCCTCGATCGAAATCGCGTTGACCACTGAGCGCTGCCCAGGTGCCAGCCCTTCCAGCGCCCGGCCGATTTCCCAATCCCTGGCCTTTTCCGTCTCGACGCTTGCCAGCGTGTCTTCAAGCCCCTCAATGCCGACCGTCGGGCGGCGAGCCTGACGACGCACGGCATCGACGTATTTGTGCCTGGCAATGGCATGCAGCCACGGTATGACCGGCGCATCCTCCCGCCAGGTGTGGCGCTTGACGTGCACTGCCAGCAGCGCCTCCTGCACGACGTCCTCAGCATCGACGCCTCCGCCGATGGTCCAACGTCGGGCCCAACCACGGATCGCCTGCGCTGCGTCCCGCAGGAAGTCGGCATAGGCTTTTTCGTCGCCGGCCACGGCCGCGCGGAGAAGTCTTGCGAGATGTTCGTCGTCCGCGCCGCTCACCCGCGCCTTTCCTTCCCATTCGCCGATTCCCGGCGTTTGTTACACGGCTATCTCAAATTCGCGGCCGCTGTCTGCTCAGACCGACCTCGCGAGCCCATCACGAAAGCGTGTTGCCAACGTTATGTAACGCCCGGTGTCGCCGCGGCGAAAGACCCGATGTGCGCCTCAGACAGGACGCACGGGAACAGTTCAACACGGAGATAATATGATGTCCATGAAGTCCACGATCAGCAGCGCAATGCTGGCAAGCGCGGTCGCCGCCGCCCTGTCGTCGCTCGCGGTTGCGAGCCCACTGACTGAAGCGCAGGTCAAGTCCGCCATGGATGCCGGCAAGGAGAAATGCTTCGGCGTCGCGCTCAAGGGCCAGAACGATTGCGCCGCCGGCCCGGGCACGACGTGCCAGGCAACATCCACCGTCGACTATCAGGGCAATGCCTGGAAATTCGTCGACGGCGGCACCTGCACGACGATGAAGCTGCCCGACGGCCGCATGGGTTCGCCCGAGGCGCTTTCGCGCGACATGCCGTCCTGATCGATCGCAATTCAGGAACGGGACGCGGGGCGATCGCGTCCCGTTCCGCCTCGGTTTTCAAGGGGTAGCGGTCCAGGGACGTTCCCACCCGCCATCCAGGGTCTCAGGATTATGACGGGATTGGCAATGCGCACATCAACGGACGACGGCAGCAGACTTGCCCCGGTAGGTCCTCACCTGCCGAAACACGAAATCGCCGGGCTCGCCGGAACGAGCTTCAAGCATCAGCACCTCCAGGCGATCCTTGCCGATGATGCCTGCGGCGGCTTCTTCGAAATTCATGCGGAGAACTACATGGGTGCCGGCGGACCGCCGCATGCGGCGCTCGCCCGCATTCGCCAGGATTTTCCGGTGTCTCTGCATGGTGTCTCCATGTCGATCGGCGGCCCACAGCCACTCGACAAGGCGCACCTGGGGCGGTTCAAGGCACTGGTCGACCGCTATGAACCGGCCCTCGTCTCCGAGCATCTCGCCTGGTCGACCCACGAGACCACCTTCTACAACGATCTCTTGCCGCTGCCCTACACCGAGGCCACCGTTGCCCGCGTATCCGATCATATCGACGAGGTCCAGGACGCGATCGGCCGCCGGCTGCTGCTCGAAAACCCGTCGACCTACGTCACCTTCCAGGATTCGACGATGAGCGAAACGGTATTCATCCGAGAACTGGTGAAGCGCACCGGCTGCGGGCTGCTGCTCGACATCAACAATGTCTTCGTTTCCGCCACCAACCAGGGCTATTCGGCGCTTGCCTATCTCGATGACTTCCCACTTGAACATGTCGGAGAAATCCACCTTGCCGGGCATGCGGAGCAGCAAGACGACGAAGGCGACCTGCTCCTGATCGACAGCCATGACGGGCCGGTTGCCGACGCCGTCTGGAAACTCTACGACATCGTCATCGCCCGCGTCGGCGCCATCCCGACGCTGATCGAGTGGGACAGTGCCATTCCGGACTGGCCGGTCTTGAAACGCGAGGCCACTGCGGCGCAGACGATCCTCGATGCCTACGGGCAGCGGATGCCGCGGGAGAATATCCGTGTCCGCGCCTGAAGGCATGCTCCCCATGCCTCTTGACCGCATCGGCAATTATGCCGCCGGTTTCGTGCCGCCGCTGCTCGCACCTGACCGGCCGACGCCGGCTCTGGTCGCCGGCCCGAACGGCAAGGCGGCGGTGAAGCGCTTCAATGTCTACCGCAACAACGTCACCGTCAGCCTGATCGAAGCGCTGGCGGCGACCTTCCCGGCGACCGAACGCATTACCGGCGAAGCTTTCTTTCGCGCCATGGCCCGCTTTCACGTGCGCGAAACACCGCCAGTCTCGCCGCTGCTCTTCGAATATGGCCGCGACTTTCCGGGTTCCATTGCCCGCTACGAGTATGCCCAATCCATGCCATGGCTTGCCGATGTAGCAAGGATCGAACGGGCCTGGCTCGACGCCTATCACGCCGCCGACGCCCCGGCGCTTCCGCCTTCTGCACTTTCCCTGATTGCGCCCGAGCAGCTCGGCGGCGTCGTCTTCGATCCGCATCCGGCGACCAGGCTTGTCCGTTCCGATTATCCGGCCGTCACGATCTTTGCCGTCAACCGCGAGAGCGGGCCGGTCGGACGAATCGAAACGGCTGATGCGGAGAGCGCGCTGATCACCCGCCCCGACCTGGAGGTCATCGTTCGCCGTCTCGCGCCCGGCGCCGATCTTCTGCTTTCGCGGCTGCTGGCAGGCATCCCCCTCGCCGCGGCTGCTGCGGATGCTGCCACGCAATGCCCCACGCTTGATCTCGCAGCCGCAATCGCCACCGCGCTCGAAGCCGGTGCCTTTACGGCAACTCATCACGGAGGATGAAACCATGATGTCCGCATCCAGATTTTCGCAAAACGGCCACACAGCCGATCTGTCGCAATGGACCCGTCGGGCGAACCGAGCCGTCGGCGCGCTCGCGCCGCTCTGGCTCTCCCAGCTTGTCCTGCGTTTCGGCCTTGCCGTTCCCTTCTTTCGGTCAGGCATGAGCAAGTGGGACGGGTTCCTGCAATTGAACGACGTGGCGGTCCTGCTGTTCAGCTCGGAATTCCGGCTGCATCTACCCGGCGGCCCCTATCCCTATCCGGCTCCCGCCGTGACGGCCTTTGCCGCCGGTTCGGCGGAAATCATTCTTCCCATCTTGCTTGTCTTCGGCCTGGGAACGCGTTTTGCCGCCCTCGGGCTGCTGGTCCTGACGATTGTTGTGCAGCTGACCGTACCGGACGGCTGGCCCATCCACATCACCTGGGCTGCCATGGCGCTCGCGCTGATGACCTCCGGTCCCGGCAGTCTGTCACTGGACCACGCACTGTGCGCCTGGCGCAAGGGCGAGCGATAGGCCGCGCGCGATCCCGGCGCCTGCTTTGACCGCAGGCAGCGCCCTTCAATTCGGGCGCAGCCGAACCGGGGTATCGACGATCAACTTGGTCCAGTCGTCAATGAACCGGGAGCGCTGCAGCCGGTCCTGCGCGGCAAGCAAGGCCGGGCCGATCCGGATCGGCCGGCCGATCCCGGACTCCACCAGTTTTTCGGGTCCGTCGACCTCGGCCGGCAGTGCGCCGCTCCGCGAGAAGAAAAACGCTTTCTCCCGTGCCACGTCCTGTCCTCGTTCGGACAGCAGATAATCGAGGAAGCGACCGGCAAGCTCGGGGCGCTTGGCGCCCGTCGGAACCAGGGCGCCGCGGCTGAGGATCAGCGTGTAGTCGCGCGGCAGCACAATCCTGAGCTTGCCATTACGTCGCGCCGCGGCATAGGCGTAGGAGCCGAGGATGTTGTAGCCGATATAGACGTTGCCGCTGTCGAGTTCAGACAACACCGCATTGTTGCAGCAGCGCAGCACGGCTTCGGCGCGGCTGAGGCTCTCAAGCAGGCGGCCGTAGGTCGTCGAGGCCTGCTGGGCATCGAGGAAGGCGAGCAGATAGCCGATACCGGACTGGCGCAGGTCGTAGGTGCCAATGCGGCCGCGATAATAGTCCGGCTTGAAGCGCAGCAGGTCGGTGAGCTCTCCATGGGTGTGCGGCACATCCTCCGGCGGCACGAAATCCTTGTGGTAGACCATGACGGAGGGCTCGAAGGTAAAGCCGAAGACCTCGTCACGCCAGTTCGCCCAGGCCGGCACGTCGCGGGTTTCCGGCGAGACATGCGCGAGCGCACAGCCGTCGTTTGCAAGCTTCACCAACTGATCGACGGACGAAGACAGCAGGAGATCACCGAAAGGCTGCTTCAATCGGCAGGCGATGTCGGCGTCCCGATAGAGATCGTTGGTCACGTAGTCCGTATAATCGATGGCGACATCGCGCGCCGTCTCCTGAAAATCGCGGATCAGCGGCTCCATCGCCTCGATGTCGGTCGCGCCGTTGATGACAAGCCGGCCGCGCTCGGCTTCGAGCGCCGGAAAGAACGCCCGCGTGCCCTCGACCGCGCCGGCCGGGCTGGCAAAGCCAAGGACCGCAACAAGTGCGATCGGTCGAAGTTGCCGCCACATCCTCATGTTCCCTCCCGATAAAGGGGAACATCGAGAATGACCGTGAAGTCGCGCCCGCCTTTCTCCAGAAACCGAACTGTGCCGCGATGCGCCAGCGCCACCTCCGCCGCGATTGCAAAGCCGAGCCCCATGCTTCCCTCTCCCGTCTTGGAACTGACGAACCGCGTCGTGACCGCCGCCCATTCTGCTGGCGGAATGCCGGGACCGTCGTCGGCGACCTCCACCAGGGCCCGGTCATCCTCGCGCCTCACGCGCACGGCCAGCCGTTGCTCGACACCATGCTGCAGCGCGTTGTCGATGATATTGGCTATCGCCTCACGCAGGCTCACCGCATCGCCGCGCACGAAGACCGGCTCGGCACTGTCCTCGAAGGAAACGACGACGTCCGGGTCGACTGTAATCGGCACCGTCGAGCGGAAAGCCTTCCGGGCGATATCGCCAAGGTCGACGGGCTTGAAGCGCACGGAATCGGACCGGTGGATGACCATGGCATGGCTGAGCAACTGGTTGGTGAGGCGCGCCAGCTGGCTGACGCGGTCCCGCACGCGCCCGAGATGCCGCTTGCGGTTGACGTCGAGGTCGTCGTCTTCGAGCATGTCGACCTGTGCCGAAAGGGCTGTCAGCGGCGTGCGTATCTGATGCGCCGCATCGGCGATGAAGCGCTGAAGCAAGGTGACGCGCTCGTCGAGGCGGCCCATGAAGTGATTGATCGACCCGACGAAAGGCTTGAGCTCCCTGGGCATGTCGGCCTCGACGGGGGTCAGATCCTGCGGATCGCGGGCACGCAGCGTCGCGGCAAGGGCATCGACGGGCAGCAGTGAATAGCGGATGGCAAGCACGGTGCCGGCAAGCGCAAGCAGGCTCATGATGCCGACGAGGATCATGGCGCGGGTCGTCAATTCCCCGGCAAGCCCGCGCCGCGCTTCGGTCGTCTGCGCCATGACCACATAGGCCCAGCCGGAGAAGGACGGATCCGAAAGCGCCCGCGAGACCACGGCCACGCGGACCGGCACGTTGCGATATTCCGTCGTCAGGAACACCGGGCCGGCCCGCGCCGCGGTGACGTTTATGCCGATTTCGAGATCGTCGTAGCCGGTCAAGGTTCGGCCGTCGGGGCCAACCACGCGATAGAAAATGCGGTCGCGCTCGGCAAGGCCGAGCAACTCGAAGGCCGACGACGGAAGCGTTACACCCAGATTGCCCGCATCCACAGTCATGTTCGCAGTGATCTGGATCGCCGCCCCGAGGAGCAGCCGGTCATAGGCATCGTCGGCGGCCGCGCGGGCATAGTACCAGGCGGCGGCGGAAAGCAGCGTCGCACCACCACAAAGCACCAGCGCCACGCGCAGCACGAGCCGCCAGAAGAGCGAGGTTTCACGCCGCTTCATCGGCCACCAGTTGATAGCCGAGTCCGCGGATGGTGACGATGCGTACCGACGAGCCCTCGATCTTCTTGCGCAGCCTTCCGACATAGAGTTCGACGGCGTTGGGGTTGACGTTTTCGTCGAAACCGAAGAGCCGATCGAGCAGTTCGTCCTTGCTGAAAACCCGGCCCGGCCGGGCGGCCAGCACTTCGAGAAGCGTGATCTCGCGCCGCTTGAGCTGGACCTCGCGGTTGCCGACCCGCACGGAGCGGCTGTTGCGGTCGAGCACCAGATCGCCGCACTCGATGAGGTTGGTCGGGTCGCCCTGGCGGCGGCGCAGGAGCACGCGCGTGCGCGCTTCGAGCTCGCGGAAATCGAACGGCTTGACGAGATAGTCGTCGGCGCCAAGGTCCAGCGCGCCGACCCGGTCCTCGATTTCAGAACGCGCCGTCAGCACCAGCACCGGCGTCGTCTTTTTCCGGGCGCGCAGATGGCGCAGGATCTCAAACCCGTCGAGCCCCGGCAACATGACGTCGAGGATCACGAGATCATAGTCGGTAAATTCGAGTATGTCGGCGGCGGCTTGACCGTCCGTCTGCCAATCGACGGTGTGCCCGACCTTTTCCAGTCGCCGGCTGATTGCCTCCCCGACATCCCTCGTGTCCTCCACCAGAAAGATGCGCATGGGCAAGCAGTGACACGGAAGATTTCACCGATCAACCCGGCGGATTTGACCGCTTTCGTGACAGCGTGGTGACAGGTTCGCGGAGGAAAGAGGACTGCCTGATCGCCACAACGGGAGATGCGGCCAGGGTCTGGAGGACAATCATCGCCGAGGCATTTTCAGGCGGCCGCCACGCGGTCCGTCGATGCGGGTCGATGCCGTCCGGATCCTGGATGTCACGGTGGAGGCAGGCGCGCGATAGCGCCTTTGAAAGAAGACCTCATGGATGGGAGAGAGACCATGACCCGAACCTTTGTGAAGACCCTTCTGGCGGCCGGCTTTTTCGCCGCCGTGGCATCGCCCGCCGGTGCGGAGCCGTCGAAGCCCGAGTGCCTGGCCGGCGCCAAGCCCGGCGGCGGCTTCGACCTGACCTGCCGGCTTGCCGCCAATGCGCTGCTCGAAGCCAAGATCATCGGCAAGCCGATGGCCGTTACCTACATGGAAGGCGGCGTCGGTGCGGTTGCCTATAACCACGTCATCGGCAAGCGCGGCGCCGACAGCAACCTGATCACCGCTGCTTCCTCCGGCTCGGCGCTCCTGATCGCCCAGGGCAAGTTCGGGCAATATGACGAAACCGCCGTGCGCTGGCTCGGCGCGCTCGGCGCCGACTACGGCGTGCTCGTGGTCGCCGCGGATTCCCCCTACAAGAGCCTCGGCGAGCTGATCGCCGCCTACAAGGCAAGCCCGACCGACTTCTCGGTCGCCGGCGGCGGCGCTGTCGGCTCGCAGGACTGGATGAAGGGCTCGCTCTTGGCAAAGGCTGCGGGACAGGAGCCGAAGCAGATGCGCTACGTCGCGCTTGAAGGCGGCGGCGCGGTACTGACGGCGCTCGAAGGCGGCCACGTCAAGGTCGGTGCCGGCGATGCGGCGGAGATGTCCAAACACCATGCGGCCGGCAAGGTCCGCGTGCTCGCGGTCATGGCGCCCGATCGCCTGCCGGGCGAACTCGCCGAAGTGCCGACCGCCAGGGAACAGGGCGTCGACATCGAATGGCCGGTCTGGCGCGGCTACTACGTCGGCAAGGACGTCTCCGACGCCGACTACAAATGGTGGGCCGATGCTTTCACCAAGCTCGCCGCAACGCCGGAATTCGTGAAGGAGCGGGAGGCGCGCGGCCTCTACGAATACACTCAGGTGGGCGACGCCTTCGACCAGCAGGTCAAGGCGGACGTGGCACGCTTCAAGATCATCGCCAAGGAAGCCGGCATGTAAGCCGGACGGTGGAGCGGGACAGTCTCCCGCTCCGCTTGTTTGCCACCACTTTACGGGCTCCCTGCCGATCGTCTCATCCGGCCGGATTGAAGACCCGTTCCCTGGCGTAAACATCTGGAACAGAACCATGTCAGACACCACTTCCTCATCCTCCCGCATCGGCAGGGTCGGCGGGCTCTTGATGCTCGCGCTGGCGATTGCCTATGGCATCGGCGGCAGCCAGATCGAATATGCCTTCGCCTCGGACCCGCTCGGTCCACGCGTCGTGCCGGTGCTGCTCGCCATCACCCTCGCGGTGCTTTGCCTCTTCTACCTGAAAAGCCCCGGAACGACCGAAGCCTTTCCGCAGGGGCGGCTTCTCGTGAAGATCATTGCAGTACCGCTCCTGCTTCTTGCATCGGCACTGCTTCTGGAGCCCGCCGGCTTCGCCGCCTCGATCTTCCTGCTGACCTTCGGCGTCGGCTGGATCTTCGGCGCGCCGCTGCGTCTCGCGCTGATTGGCGGCGTCGGGCAAGCCGCCCTCTGGTGGTTCGTCTTTTCCTACCTGCTCGACGTCTATCTGCCCGCCGGCCGGCTGTTTGGCTGATCCGCCGGCTATGGAGTGATCTCAATGAATCTCGATTATCTCTGGAACGGTTTTACCGTCGCCCTCACCCTGCAGAACCTGCTCATCGGTCTTGCAGGCTGCTTCATCGGCACCCTGGTCGGCGCCCTGCCGGCGATCGGGCCGATCAACGGCATCGCGCTGCTGATCCCGATCGCCTATACGATGGGCCTGCCGGCCGAAAGCACGATGATCCTGCTCGCCGCCGTCTATTGCGGGGCCGAATATGGCGGCCGCATTTCCTCGATCCTTCTGAACGTGCCGGGCGATGCCGGCGCGGTCATGACGGCGCTCGACGGCAACCCGATGGCCCGCCAGGGCCGCGCCGGCGAAGCGTTGATGCTCTCCGGCCTCTCCTCCTTCGTCGGCGGGGTCTTCGGCGCCGTCGGGCTGGCGCTGTTCGCGCCGCTGCTTGCGGGCCTCGCCATCGGCTTCGGCCCGGCCGAATACTTCGTGCTGATGGTGTTCGCCTTCGCGACCCTCGGTTCCATGGTCGGTAGCCAGCCGGTAAAGACGCTGATCGGCTGCACGCTCGGCCTGATGCTTGCGACCGTCGGCCTCGACGCCACCTCCGGCGCCTATCGCTTCACCTTCAACGAGCCGGAACTCGGCGACGGCATCGAATTCGTCGTGCTGGTCATCGGTCTCTTCTCGGTGTCCGAGGCGCTGCTGATCCTCGAACACCAGGCAAGCGGCGTCACGGTCATCCGCGAACTCGGCCGCATGACCGCCCGCCTCGACGATATCCGCAAATCGATCGGTGCGACGCTGCGTGGTTCGGTCATCGGCTTCATCGTTGGCGTGTTGCCGGGCACCGGCGCATCGGTTTCGAGCGCCGTTTCCTACACCACGGAGAAGCGCATCTCCGACACCGAAGGCACCTTCGGCAAGGGCGACGTACGAGGTCTCACGGCCCCTGAGGCTGCCAACAACGCCACCGCCTGCGGCGCCTTCGTACCGATGCTGACGCTCGGCGTGCCCGGCTCCGGCACGACCGCCGTCATGCTCGGCGCATTGATGCTCTACAACATCCAGCCGGGCCCGATGCTGATCACCGAGCGGCCGGAAGTGGTCGGCGGTCTCGTCGCATCGCTCTTCATCGGCAACGTGCTCTTGCTTCTCCTCAACCTGCCGCTCGTCAACATCTTCGCCCGCGTCTTGACGGTACCGAACTGGCTGCTGGTTCCGGGCATCCTCGTGCTGTCGGTTGTCGGCGTCTATTCCACCCACGCCTCGGTTTTCTCGATCCTCCTGATGCTCGGCATCGGCATCATCGGCTGGCTGCTTCGAAAGGCCGGCTTCGACATGGCGCCGATCATCCTCGGCTTCGTGCTCGGCCATGTGATGGAGGTGAACCTGCGCAATGCGCTGGCGATCAGCGGCGGCGATATCTCGATCCTGTTCCAGAGCAAGATCTCGATCATTCTCTGGATCCTGGCGGGCGCCATGGCCGTGATGCCACTCGTCGCCGGCTGGAGGCGGACGAAGGTCGTCAAGACCGCCACGAGCTAGCTGATCCCCCTCCCCGGTCGGCTGCTTGGACAGCGGCGCGCGAGCCCATCGCGCGCCGCTGTTGTCGTTTTGAGCGGTGTGCAGACTATAAATCCAATATAGACTTTTTCGTCTACGCGTGATTTATGGATTGCTATCGAGGAAGAGGAACGCCGTGACCCCAGAACTCCGCCCCTATTGCCTGGTCTGCGACGCGATCGCCTTGCTGTTCCAGCCCTATGCCGAGGTCGTGCTGCACGATCTGGCGACTGAAACCGTCGTCCAGATCGCTGGCAACTTCTCCAAGCGCGAGATCGGCGAAGCTTCGCTGCTGAGCGAAATCGGGTTCAGCCAAGGCGAAGCGATCATCGGCCCCTACGAGAAGGTCAATTGGGACGGACGCTCGATCAAGGCGATCAGCGCCGTGCTGCGAAACGCGGACGGCAAGGCGATCGGCGTGCTCTGCATCAATGCCGATGTCTCCGACTTTCATGCGGCACTCAGGACGCTCAACGCGCTCGTCCGCGTTCCCATCGACGCAGACAAGCCCGAGAGCCTGTTCAAGGAAGACTGGCACGAGCGCGTCAACGAATATGTCCAGCAATGGACCGTGGCGCGCGGGCTGACAGTCTCGAGCCTGAGCCGCAACGACAAGCAGGCGCTGGTGATCGCCCTTTCCGCTGATGGCGCCTTCGGCGGCAAGAATGCCGCCTCCTACATCTCGCGCATCCTCGGCATGGGCCGGGCGACCGTCTACAAATATCTGAGCCAGGGGAGCGCGCCATGATCGTCATCGATCGAGAAAGACTGGCCGAGCTGCGGTTGCTGACGCTCGCGGCACCGGCCATCCGCGACGCCTATATCGCCGTCACCGACGGTCGCGCCAATCTGCCGCCGGTCGGCTATCTGCCGCTTCCCGGTCGGAATGCGGATTGCCACATCAAATACGGCTACATCGAAGGCGATCCGATCTTCGTCGTGAAGATCGCCTCCGGCTTCTACGACAATCCGGCCAAGGGACTGCCGTCGAGCACCGGCATGATGGTCGCAGTATCCTCTGAGACCGGCGACGTGGTGGCCGTGCTCGACGACAAGGGCCTGCTCACCGATCTTCGCACCGGCCTCGGCGGTGCGATCGCGACCATGGCGCTCTGGCGCAAGGACGCCTGCTCGATCGGGATCGTCGGCGCCGGCACGCAGGCGCGCATCCAGATCCGGGCGCTGGCCTCCCTCTCGGATCGTCCATTGCGGTTCACGGTCTGGGGGCGGTCCATGGAAAAGGCAAATGCGGTGCTTACCGACCTGACAGACCTCGACCTTTCTATGGAGGCGGCAACCGATCTCGAAACGCTCTGCCGCCAGTCCGATGCGATCGTAACCACGACGCCATCGAAGGAGCCGCTGATCCGATCGGAATGGATCGGGCCTGGCACCCATATCACCGCCATGGGCGCGGACGCACCCGGCAAGCAGGAGCTCGAAACTGCCCTCGTTGCCCGCGCCGACCGCCTCTTTGTCGATCTCGCCGAGCAATGCCTGGACCACGGTGAATTTTCTGCGGCGTCTCGGGCCGTGGTGATCCAGGAGGAACGCTGTGTCGCCCTCGGCGCGGTCCTTTCCGGTGCGGCCGAAGGTCGACGTTCGGACAACGACATCACCATCGCCGACCTGACAGGGATCGCGACGCAGGACATCGCCATTGCCCGCACGGTGCTTTATGAACTCGGCTTGCTCGGCCGCTCGCAAGGAACAACCGCATGACCAGAGACGTCTTCGAAACGGCCGCGCGCGCTGTCCGCGCACGCCAGCGCATCCGCCCCTTCATCTACGAGACGCCACTGATCCCGTCGCGCGCGATCGGGCCGCAGACAGCCTCGACGGTACTGTTCAAGGCGGAAAACCTGCAGCTGACCGGCTCCTTCAAGATCCGCGGGGCTGCGAGCAAGATGACCTCGCTGCCAAGAGACCAGCAGGTGATCACCGCCTCCTCCGGCAATCACGGCATCGGTGCTGCCCACGCAGCAAGTGCGATCGGCCAGAAACTGACGGTGGTGCTGCCCGAGATTGTCAAGCCGGCGAAGCTGGAGCACATCCGCGCCTACGGCGTCGAGGTCGTCCTTCACGGTTCCGAAACCGGGCTTGCCGAACAGCATGCGCAGCAGCTGGCCGCGACCGAAAAGCTCGGCTACGTCTCGCCCTACAACGACCCGGAAATCATCGCCGGCCAGGGCACGATCGCACTTGAACTCCTGGAGCAAGCCGAACGCATCGACAATGTCTTCATCGCCATGGGCGGCGGCGGACTGATCAGCGGCATCGGCTCGGTGCTGAAGAGTTTCCGCCCGCATACTCGCGTCATCGGCGTGTCCGCTGCAAATTCGGCAGCGCTTGCGGCCTCGATAAGGGCCGGCCGGGTGGTCGAAACCGAACACCTCGAAACGCTCGCCGATGCCGTTGCCGGCGGTCTCGACGAAGACAGCGTGACCCTCCCATTGTCGATGACCGTGGTCGATGAGGTCGTGACCTGCTCGGAAGCAGAGATCGCGGCCGCAATGCGGGACCTGCTGCTCGACGAGCATATGCTGGTAGAGGGGGCGGCAGCTCTCGCACTTGCCGGCTTCCGGCAGATCGCGGCGAGGTGCACCGGCCAGACCAACGTCATCCTGCTTTGTGGCGGCAATGTCGACGGCGCCAGCGCGCTGCCTTCGTTGCTGGGCTAGAGACGCCGCTGCATGGCGCTGCCCCGCCTCGCCTCGCCTCGCCTCGCCTCTAGAGGCTCACGCGCTCCACGTAGTAGCGCGGGATCTTCACCCGGTCCCGGTCGCGGTAGAAGTCGATGCAGAAGTCGACGAAGGCCTTGAACCGCTTCGAGACGTGCCGACGGCGCGAATAGATGAGGTTGATCGCCGTCTGCGGCGAGCGCCAGTCCGATAGCACCGGCTCCAGCAGGCCGGCTTGCCGCTCGGTCTCGACGAAAAAGTCGGGCAGATAGGCGATGCCCTCACCGGCGACGGCGAAATACTTGATCGTCCAGTAGTCGTTGGTTGTGCAGGTCGCCGTCGGCAGCAGGTCCACCTCGTCTTCGCCTGACTGTGTCAGATACCAGGACTGCAGCCGCGTCGGCTGGCGGAAGACGAGGCCGCGATGGCCGGCGAGCGCATCCGGATTATCCGGCTGGCCATGCCGGGCGATGTAGTGCGGGCTGGCGAAGAGGCCATAAGACGAGACCGAAAGTCTGCGGCTGATGTAGTCGACATCGGACGGCTCGCCCCAATGGAAGATGCCGTCGAGCGCCTGTTCGGTAACGTCGGAGAATGGCTGGCGCGAGGACAGGAACACAACGTCGAGATTGACCTGCGGATATTGCTGGCGAAAGGCATAGAGCAGTTCCGAGGTGATCGTCGTGCCGAACTCGCCGGTCGAGCCCACGCGCAGGGTGCCCGCCACCTCCTGGCGCATCTCCGCCATCGCGGTTGCCGCATCGTCGCAATTCGACTGAATGAGCCGGGCGTAGCGCAGGAACTCCGCGCCCGCGTCGGTCACATGCAACTGATGACCCTCGCGCACGAAGAGCTCGATGCCGAACTCATCCTCCAATTGCCGGATCTTGTGGCTGAGTGTTGATTTCGGCAGGCGATGGCGCCTGGAAGCCGCTGAAATCGAACGGGAATCCGCAACTTTCACGAAACAGTCTATGAGCGAAAGATCCATATTTCGTCCAAAATCTTGCACGATATGTCCAGAGAATAGCCTATTTCGGCCCATTGTGTAAACGACTGGGAATTGGGAATATTCACTGGAGCTAAGGGAGAAGAGGTTCCAGTGAGCGATATCAGAGAATTCATTCGCGCCGCATCGGGCACCGGCGGCAAGGCAACGTTGGCGATCCGCGGCGGTCGCCTGGTCAACGTCGTTTCGGAAGAGATCTACCAGGCCGACGTCGCGATCTATGGCGAACGCATCATCGCCGTCGGCGACATCTCCGACTATATCGGGCCAGAGACCAGGATCGTCGATGCCACCGGCAAATACCTGGCACCCGGCATGATCGACGGGCATCTGCATGTCGAATGCTCGAAGATGTCACTGACGAGCTTTGCCAAGGCCGTCGTGCCGCTCGGCACCACCTCGATCGTCACCGGCCTCGACCAGATCATCGTCGTCGGCGGCCCGGCCGCGGCGCGCGAGTTCCTCGACGAGGCAAAACAGACGCCACTCAAGGTCTTCTGGGGCGCGCCTTGCAAGACGCCCTACACCATGCCGCGCTCGACCGTCGGCCACTATTTCAGCCCGGCCGACCACCAGGCGACGCACCACTGGCCGGAATGCGTCGGCATATGGGAAACCGTGCGCGAGTTCATCCAGGAGGAGGACGCCGACGTGCTCGCGGCGCTCGAACTCGCCGAAAAGAGCCGCCTGCCGGTTCTCGGCTGCTGCCCGATGACCCGTGGCGCGCGGCTCAACGGCTACCAGCAGTCCGGCGTTCGCGCCGACCACGAGAGCTACACGCCGGAAGAAATGCTCGAAAAGCTGCGCGCCGGCATGCATGTCGTTGTACGAGAATCCTCGATCTCGCACTTCCTCGCCGACAACCTGCGCATCGTCACGGAAATGGGCGTTAAGGCGCTGCGCCGCATCAGCTTCTGCACCGATGACGTGGTAGCAAGCGACATCCTCAAGCGCGGCCATCTCGACCACATGGTGCGCATGGCGATCGCCATGGGCATTTCGCCGATGGCGGCGATCCAGATGGCGACGATCAACGGCGCCGATGCGCTCCGCATCGACGACAAGGTCGGCTCGATCTCGCCCGGCCGCGCGGCCGACATCCTGCTCGTCGACGACCTGCGCAACTTCACCATCGAAACCGTCGTCGCCAAGGGTGAAGTCGTCGCCCGCAACGGCAAGATGGCGATCGAACTGATCCCGCCGCAGCGCAGCGTCGCACTTCTGAACTCGGTGAAGGTCGCGCCGCTTCAGCCCGGCGATCTCAAGGTCGCCTATCACGGCGCCGGCGAGACGGCAGACGCCATGGCGATCGCCGTCACCCCGGAAAAGATCTTCGTGCGCACTCGCCGCGACGTGACGCTTGCGGTCAAGGACGGCCAGGTGCTCGCAGATCCCGCACGGGACGTGCAATACGTCACCGTCGTCGAACGCTACGGCAAGACGAGCAACCGTCCGGTCGCCTTTGCGTCGGGCTTCGGCCTCAAGCAAGGCGCGATCGCCAGCTCCACTGCGCCCGATGACAACAACATCATCTGCATCGGCGCCGATCTCGAGGATATGCGTATCGCCATCAACCACCTGATCGCCAACCATGGTGGCCAGGTCGTGGTCAGGAACGGCAAGGTCGAGGCCTTCCTGCACCTGCCGATCGGCGGCATCGTTTCCGACATCGAGCCGGCCGAGATGGCAGCGCTGGAAGACCAGCTCGACGACGCGGCCCGCGCCCTCGGCTGCCCGCTGCCCTGGCCCTTCATGTACATGTTCGTGTTGCAGATCACGGCGATCCCGGAATATGCGATCACCGATCTCGGTGTCGTCGACTGCGTCGGGCTGAAGGTGATCTCGCCGTTTTCGCCCGCCGGCGGGGACGAGCGCGCCGTCGCTGCGGAATGATGCCTTGGAAGGGGGCCGGTCATGCCGGCCCCCTTCTTCGTTCAAAAAAGGGGAACAAGATGAACTATCAGAACAAGTCCGTGGAGGCGGCACCAAGCCCGGAGACATCCTGGCTCGCAGCGCTGCTCGACCGCTACTTCCAGATTTCGCGGCTCGGCTCGACCATCCGCACCGAGATCCTCGCAGGACTCACCACCTTCCTCGCCGCCTCCTACGTCATCGTCGTCAATCCCTCGATCCTGGCGCATGCCGGCATTCCATTTTCGGCCGGCGTGACGGCGACGGTGCTCGTCAGCTTCATCGGCAGCTGCGCCATGGGGCTCTATGCGCGTAGCCCCATTCTGGTGGCGCCGGGCATGGGCATCAACGCGCTCTTTGCCTACACCATGGTGGTCGGCGCCAAGGTGCCGCTCGAGGTCGCGCTTGGCTGCGTCTTCTGGGCCGGCGTGCTCTTTACCGTCATGGCGTTCTTCAATCTGCGCCAGACGATCATCGAGGCGATCCCTGTCGATCTGCGCTATGGCATCGCCTGCGGTATCGGCCTCTTCATCGCGCTGATCGGCCTGGAAAACGCCAAGTTCATCGTCGCCAACCCCGACACGATCGTTGGTCTCACGCAGTTCAACCCGGTCACCCTCACCTTCATCGCCGGCTTCGTGCTCACGGTGGCGCTGGTGGTGCGGCGGGTTCCGGGCGCGATGATGGCCGGCATGATCCTCACCACTATTCTCTCGATCCCGATCGGTCGCTGGTGGGGCGACGGCAGCGCGTTTTGGCCGGAGACGCCGGATGTGCACACGCTGGTCAACTGGAGCGGTCTCTCCGCTGCACCGGATTTCAGCTTCGTCGGCCAGATCGATCTCCTGGGCGCACTGAACCTGATCTACCTGCCCTTCATCTTTGTCTTCCTGTTCACCAACTTCATCGAGGCGCTCTCGACCTTCCTTGGCCTCGCGGAAGCGGCAGACCTCAAGGATGAAAACGGCATGCCGCGCAACATCCGGGAATCGATGCATGTCGACGCCATCGCGGCACTGATTTCCGCACCGCTCGGCACCAGCCCGGCGACCGTCTATCTCGAATCCGGCGCCGGCATCCAGCAGGGTGGACGCACCGGTCTCGTCGCGCTGGTCGCGGGTCTGCTCTTCGTGCCCTTCCTGTTTTTGTCGCCGCTGCTTTCTCTGGTGCCGGCGGTTGCGACCGCCCCGGTGCTGATCCTCACCGGCCTCTTCATGTCCGAGCCTATCAGCAACATCCGCTGGAGCGCGCTCGACGAGGCGATCCCGGCCTTCCTTGCGATCGTATTGATCCCGCTCACCTTCTCGATCACGCTCGGCCTGTCGCTCGCGATCATCGCCTATGTGCTGATCAAGCTGGTCTGCGGCCGGGCTGGCGATGTAAGACCGGTCATGTGGTTCGTGGCACTGCTCGCCGCAGCGCTCGTCGCCCAGACCCAGTAACCGCCAGAAAATCCGACGGCGCCCTTAATGCAAGGGCGCCGACATCGCCCATCCGAAGGAAACAGTCATGCTTCAATCCTGGTCGAAGACCGCACCCGAACTGGTCGACGTCGCCATGGGCCGCAAGCCCGCCGATCTCGTGATCCGCAACGGCAAATGGGTCAACGTCTACTCCGGCGAAATCATCCCCGGCACCGATATCGCCGTCAAAGCCGGCCGCTTCGCCTATGTCGGTCCGGATGCCAGCCACACGATCGGCGAAGGCACCAAGGTCGTCGACGCCGCCGGGCGCTATCTTGTTCCCGGCCTCTGCGACGCGCACATGCATGTGGAGAGCGGCCTCGTCACCGTTACCGAATTTGCCCGCGCGGTCATTCCGCACGGCACCACCACCATGTTCATCGACCCGCACGAGATCGCCAATGTGCTCGGCCTCGACGGCGTCCGGCTGATGAACGAAGAAGCCCAGAGTCTGCCGATCAACGTGTTGGTCCAGGTACCGAGCTGCGTGCCGAGCGCCCCGGGTCTTGAAACTGCCGGCGCCGAGCTTTCAGCACAGGATGTCGCCGAGGCGCTTGCCTGGCCGAACGTCATCGGTCTCGGCGAGATGATGAATTTCCCCGGCGTTGCCGGAAACGATCCGAAGATGATGGCCGAGATCGCCGCCACCCAGGATGCGCGGCTGACCGTCGGCGGGCACTATGCCTCGCCGCATCTCGGCCGCGAGTTCCACGCCTATGCCGCCGGCGGACCGGCCGACGACCATGAAGGCACGACGGTCGACGACGCAATCGCCCGTGTGCGCCAGGGCATGCGCGCCATGTTGCGCCTCGGCTCCGCCTGGTACGACATTGCCGCGCAGATCAAGGCCGTCACCGAATCCGGCCTCGACCCGCGCAACTTCCTGCTCTGCACCGACGACAGCCACTCCGGCACGCTGGTTCACGACGGACACATGAACCGCGTCGTGCGCCATGCCATCGCTCAGGGTCTGAAACCCGTGACCGCGATCCAGATGGCGACGCTCAACACCGCCCAGCATTTCGGCCTGGAGCGCGAAATCGGCTCGATCGCACCGGGTCGCCGGGCAGACCTGATCGTCACCTCGGACCTCGCCGCGCTGCCGATCGAAATGGTGTTTGCCCGCGGCGAGCTGATGGCAGAGAACGGCACACTCGCGCGCGATATCCCGGCCTATGTCTACCCGGAAAGCGCCCGCAACACCGTCCACCTTGGCCGGTTACTGGCCGCCGCGGATTTCGACATCCCATCCAACGCACGGGCGACGCGCGCGCGGGTCAACGTCATCGGCGTCGTCGAGAACCAGGCGCCGACGCGGGCGCTTCAGGCCGAGGTGGCGATCGAGAACGGCCTCGTGCAGATGGACCGGGCCAACGACGTCTGCCAGATCGCGCTCGTCGAGCGCCACCGCGGCACCGGCGACGTGGTCAACGCCTTCGTCTCCGGCTTCGGCTATGACAGCGATTGCGCCATGGCGAGCACGGTCGCCCATGACAGCCACCATATGATCGTGGTCGGCACGAACAAGGCGGACATGGCCAAGGCCGCCAACCGCCTGCACGAGGTCGGCGGCGGCATCGTCGTCATCAAGGAAGGCCGCGAACTGGCCCTGGTCGAGCTGCCCGTCGCCGGCCTGATGTCGGATCAGCGAGCGGAGATCGTCGCCGAGAAAGCGGCCGCCATCGTCGAGGCCATGCGCGCCTGTGGCTGCCGGCTGAACAACGCCTATATGCAGCACTCGCTGCTTGCGCTCGTCGTCATTCCGGAACTGCGCATTTCCGACAAGGGCCTGATCGACGTCCGGACCTTCCAGAAGACCGACGTGATTCTGAGCACGCACTGAGCTTAATAGCGATTGGCCACCGGCAACCCGGTGGCCAACTCGCCCGTGGTTCTTAATTCCGGGTGATCGCGGGATGGGTCAAGCCACATAATCCCCTGAAAACTTCCTTTATGGTTAACCGAAACTTAAACGGAGCCCAACGGCCCCGTTGCCCGGGCGTATCTGCCGTTTGCTTAACCGCGACCGGCCGCAGTAGACGCCCGAAACCCTTGCTGATATGGCGTCCCACAATGGGACATGCGTATAGGCGGAGCTGAAACGCCCACAGCTGTTCCGCCCCAAATTGCATGCAATGATGGCAAATGATACAAGAGGAAGCTTATATACAACCGTGTGGGGCAAAGGATATCGAGCAGCGCTCGCCATGCTCCGAAGCGAGGTTTCCACAGGTAAGATCGCAGGCAGCCTATTGGCATTGACCCGGGCGGGCGACGCGGTAGCTTTGCAGAAGGACGAGCCGAACCGGAGCGCCGCTGGAGCGGGCTTTTATATTCTTCCGGCGCGTTCGAAACAGAGAGGGAAAGGCAAGCATGCCGGACACTGATGCAACCTTGTCTGCTTCAGCTTCAGTGCAGGATCCCGTTGCGGCTCATATGGACGAGGTTCTCTCGTTCTATGACGAGGCCTTTCATCTGACCAGCGCCTCGCCGGCGCTGCAGGAAACCTACGAAGTCGGCACGCTTGTCGATGCCACCCTGTGGCATCTCTATCCCGAACTGCTTGCGCCCGTTTCCAAGGCGGCGGTGGAATCCGTCATCGCTTACGGCGTGCCGCGCAGCGTCGAGGTGGTCGACGCCGCCACCAAGTCGCGGCGCACGCTGCTCGTCTTTCGCGCCATGCGCGGCATCGGCGTGCTCGAAACGAGCGGCCGCGCGACCCGCCGCGAGATCGGCAGCCATGGCGAAAGCGAACGCGCGCTGCTGTTGCACCAGGCGACCCACGACGTGCTGACGGGCCTGCCCAACCGGCGGCAGTTCAGCGACGACCTGCAGAGTATCCTGCCGACATCCGGCGAGAAGCTGGCGCTGATGCAGATCGACCTCGACGATTTCAAGCCGGTCAACGACACACTCGGCCACGGCGCCGGCGACGCCGTCCTCAAGATGGCGGCCGAGCGCATTCGCGGCGCCCTTCGCGACGGCGAAGTCGCCTATCGCCTGGCCGGCGACGAATTCGCCGTCATCCAGCGTCAAAGCGACCAGCCGGCGGACGCCGAGTATCTCGCCGAGGCACTGATCGAGGCGTTCAGCGAACCTTTCACCATCGATGGCATCTCCGTCTTCGTCGGCGCCAGCATCGGCATTGCCATTGCGCCGAACGACGGAAACGACATCGAGCAACTGATGAAGGCGGCGGACATTGCGCTCTATGCCGCCAAGAAGGATGGACGAGGCAGGGCAAAGACCTTCAGCCGTTCCATGCTGATCGTGCTGGAACAGCGCGAGATGCTGCGCCGCAGTCTGCGCACCGCGCTGCAGGACAAGCAGTTTTCAATCGAATACCAGCCACTCGTCGAGCCGCCATTTTCGATCGTCGGCTTCGAGGCGCTGGTGCGCTGGCATCATCCGCTGGTCGGCACGATCCCGCCCAACGTCTTCATCCCGATGGCGGAAGCCGACGGCCTGATGAACGAGATCGGCCAATGGGTCCTGGAGGAGGCCTGCCGGCAGGCTGCCACCTGGCCGTCGCATTTCACCGTCGCCGTCAACCTGTCGCCGGCGGAGTTCCTGCGCGAGGGCCTGACGGACCGGATCGCCCAGGCAATCGACATGGCGGGCTTGAGGGCCGACCGGCTGGAACTGGAAGTTACCGAATCGGTGCTGCTTGAACGCACGACCAACAATCTCGACACGCTGAACACCCTCAACGTGCTCGGCATCCAGATCTCGCTCGACGATTTCGGCACCTTCTATTCGTCGCTCAGCTACCTCAAGAACTTCCCCTTCGATACGATCAAGATCGACCGCTATTTCATCAAGGATCTGGAGAGCGACGAAAAGAGCCAGACGATCGTCCGGTCGATCATCGCCCTTGCCCACGGTCTCGGCATGCGCGTGACCGCCGAGGGCGTCGAGACGATCGGGCAGGCCGTCTGGCTTCGAAAAGAGGGTTGCGACCGTCTGCAGGGTTATTTCCTGGGCATGCCCATGCCGGCGGACGCGATCGGCGCCTATCTTCGCCGCTCATCGGCAATGGCGACGCTGTAGCCCCCCACATCTGTGCGTTGCGCCCGATATGGCGCGAGGCAATACCTGGGTTGTCTTCATGCAAGATCCCGGGGTTGCGTGGTTAGAAATCATTATAGAAAGTGGCGTATGGCCGTGGCAGAGTTCGGGGTGCGGAGGACATTGCTGCATGGGTGCTAGTGTCAATAAGACCACGGAAACGGCTTTCGAGCCGCTGCTTCAGTTCGATATGGAGATGGAAGATTTCCTTTCGGACTGGCACCATTGCGATCATGTCTCGAGCTACCTCGCCCGGATGATCAGCCACAACAGGACCGATCCGGTACGGCATTCCAACTTCTTTTCCTCCGCCCTCAACGAGCTTCTGGAGGTTTCGTTTCGCGGCGGCACCACCGACGGAAAGATCGGCCTGTCGATCTATCGCCAAGGCGCCACGGAACGGGTTCAACTGAGCTTTCCATGCCCACCTGGTCAGGCGCGCTTCTATCGCGAGGCTGTCTCGAAAACCCGTGAGAGCGATGCCCAGGCCCGCTATCTCGACGCCATTTCCAACGACCTTGCCCCCAGCCGGGAATCGGTGCTTCTGGACCTGGCGGTCAACTATGACGCCCGCCTCCGGCTTGACGAGGATGCGGCTCCGGCCATCACCCTGATCGTGGATCTTCCTCTTGAAGGAATGGTGAGTTGATGGCGGCGAGCCTTCCTCAGCGTTTCAAGGTCGACTTCGATCCGAACAGCCAGATCTTCTCGCTTGCCGGAACGATTCGGCCGCGTTCGATCGATGAAATCGCCGAGAGTATCCATGCGCTGAGGGAAGCCATCGATACGGTGCGCGGCGTTCTCTATATCGATGTGAAGCGCCTCATCCAGATGAACAACACGGCCTTCCAGGCCTTCATCCGGGTCGCCCTCGACGCCTGCCGGGAGCGGTCGGACCTGCGCCTGATCGTCATCACGTCAAGCGTCGTCAGCTGGACGACGCGCATGTTCCGGCACCTGAGCACGATCGAGCCGCAGATCTCCGTCGAGGTCTATGATTCGATGTTCTATCCTGGCCAGGACTACTTCGAGGATACGAGCTTCATCCCAATCCTGCGCGCGCAGACGAAATTGACCTGGCGCCACGAGCGCACCATCCTGCCGCGCCACGGCATGCGGCCCGGCATCGCCGTGGCCGACATCTGCTGCGGCATCGGCGATTTCGCCGTGCTCGCGCAGAAGGAGTTCCAGCCGTCGCGGATCGTCGCGCTCGACCACTCGAAGCCGAGCCTCGCCTATGCCCGAAAGGTGGCCGCCGAGTTCGGCGTGACGGGTATCGAATACACCTACGGCGACGCGTCGGAGATGCTGCTTGAGGACAACCAGTTCGACTTCGTGAGTTGCCGCCACTCGCTGCAGGTCTTCAATCAGCCGGAGCTGCTTCTCAAGGAACTCTATCGGATCGTGAAGCCGGGCGGCCGCGTCTACATCACCAACGAGAAGAACTCGCACTGCCTCGGCGAGCCGCGGGCGCAAAGCATCCAATGGACCTACAATGAGCTCGCGCGGCTTTTGAGCAATTTCGAGATAGATGTGGAGTTCGGGCCGAAGAGCCGGCGCTATCTTGCCGACACGGGCTTCGACGACATCCTGGTCGAATCCTTCATGGTCACCAATCTGGACGGTGACCCACAGGATTTCGCCGATATCATCGCCGGCTGGGAGAAGATGTTTGCGGACATGGCGGTGAGGCACGGCGAAACACCCGAATTCATCGAGCGGTTCCGCCAGGGCTTCCGGGATCACATCTTCGCTGCACTGCATCCGAAGGGCTATGCGGGCTGGCCGATCTGGGCAGCGTCCGGGCGCAAACCACTATGAGCGCGAGCAATATCAAACGCCCCCGGTTCGGTTTGAGATCCTTTCGCGCCAAGTTCGTGCTGGTCGTCGGCAGCGCCGTGCTCTTCGACCTCCTGCTGACAGGCGGGCTGGCGCTCTGGAACGTTCAAAGACTGTCGCGCGACGCGACGACGGAAGTCGGACAGGGCCTGCAAAACGCCAACGAAGACTACATGCTCACCTACGCGGAATCGACGGCCGCGCGGGTTAATCTTCTGCTCGGCCAGGTTCACGCCGACGTCGCCACGCTCGCGGGCGTAATCCAGGCGCAGATCGACCGCCCCGTGCGCCGGTCCGACGTCGGTGAGGCACTTGCGCGGCACGCACCGGAGTCCGTTACCGTCACTTACGATGCCAAAGGTGGGTGGGCGCAAAACCTTCCGGGGCCGCTCTCGAGCGTAAGCGTCTGGAGCTATCTCCTTGGCCCCGACCATCGGCCACTACCCGAGGTGCAGGCCGATATTGAGAACAGCGCCGTTCTCGATCTGGTTGCGCCCGCCCTGCTTGCGCACGGCCGCTCCAAACTGCAGATGTACTACGTCGGACCAAAAGAGCGGCCGATCTTGCGGATGGCGCCCTATGCGGATCAGGCGCAGACGTTCGACCGTCTCTACCCCGGCCATAACGAAGCCAACTTCTGGAACTTCTTCTTCCCCGGCCTCTATGAGTCCTGGGAGGAATGGGCGAAGCAACCGAGCCTCAGGCCCGTTGCAGCCGATACCACGCAAACGGCACCTTATACCGATGCCGCCTCGGGCAAACTGATCGTCAGCTTCTTCCAGCCACTCTGGACGCCCGACCGCAAAGGTGTCGCCGGAGCAACCGGAACCGATATCACGCTCGACCAGCTGGCCGAGGTTGTCGAAAGCGTCAAGGTCGGCGACAGCGGCTTCGGATTTCTGGTGATGTCCGACGGCAACGTGCTTGCCATCAATCCGGTCGGCGAAAAGGTGATCGGCCTGCGGCGGTCCAGCGACACGGGTGGACAAGGCGTCACCGGGTTGGAGCGCTCGCTGCGCCGCAGCGCCCAGCCCGCGATCGCAGAGCTGCCGCTTGGCACCGATGGCGCCATTCAGCGGGTGCTGCTCGATGAGGGTGGTGAGAAGGTCCCCTATCTCATTCTCCTCAAGCAGCTCGAGCCGGAGAACCTCTGGGTTTCCGGCCCGGTGCGCCGCGAGACCATGTCGATCGGCATCGTCGTGCCGGAGCGCGAAATCTATGCCTCGCTGTTTGCGGCACAGGCGAGTATCTCTGAAGCGACGAACCGCATCCTCATCTATCAGATCCTGGCCCTGCTCGCTTCGCTGCTGTTCGTCACGCTCGCCGTGTTCGGCATCTCCAAGCGGGTCACCCGCGGCATCAGCGCGCTCGCCGGAGCGGCAACCAGCATCGAGGCGAAGGACTACTCCGTCCGTGTGCCCATCACGACGCGCGACGAAGTCGGTGAAGCCGCTATCGCGTTCAATAGAATGGCTGAGGAGATCAGCTACCATACCGAGAACCTCGAAAACCTGGTGACCGAACGCACCAAGCAGCTCGAGGACGCCAACCATCAGATTTCGACGCTGAATACCCAACTGCGCAGCGAGAACCTGCGCCTTGGCGCCGAACTCGCCGTCGCCAAGCAGATCCAGATGATGGTGCTGCCGAAGGCCGGCGAGCTCGCGGAAATCGCCGATCTCGAAATCGCCGCCTATATGCGCCCGGCCGACGAGGTGGGCGGCGACTACTACGATGTGCTGCGCGACGGTGAGCGGCTGAAGATCGGCATCGGCGACGTGACCGGTCATGGCCTTGAAAGCGGCGTGCTGATGCTGATGGTGCAGTCGGTCGCAAGGGCCCTGCAGGAAGCCGGCGACATGGACCCGGAGCAGTTTCTCAACCGCCTCAACCGCGCCATCTACAAGAACATCGTGCGCACCAACACTGACAAGCATCTGTCGTTGGCCTTCCTCGACTACGACCACGGCCGCCTGACGCTGTCGGGGCAGCACGAGGAACTGATCGTCGTGCGCAAGGGTGCGGAAATCGAGCGGATCGACACGCTCGACCTCGGCCTGCCGATTGGCCTGGAATCGGACATTTCGCGCTTTGTTGCCACCCGCGAGATCTCGTTCGGCCGCGGCGACATGATCGTGCTGCATACGGACGGCGTGACCGAGGCAGCGAACGCCAAGGGCGAACTGTTTGGCATCGAGCGACTGTGCGAGAGTGCCGGAAAGTTTTACGGACAGAGCGCCGAGGACGTCAAATCGGGTATCATCAACGACCTGATGGCGCATATCGGCAAGCAGAAGATCTACGACGACATCACGCTCGTCGTCATGAGACACAGGTGATCAGATGACCACGCTCTACGGACTGGCGGACCTGACGATCGGCGCCCACCAGAAGATGACCCGGCTGCGTCTTTACGACGGGCCGCTGGATCTCAGCTGGAAGCATTGCGCCATGGCTTCGGATTTCGTCGCCGAACTGGCGGCGCTGCGCTATCGCGCGTCGCGCAACACCTATCGGGAAGTGCGCCACAACATCGGCTACCTCACCAACGAACTGGTCGAGAATGCCGTGAAGTTCCGCGCTTCCGGTTCCGTGGTCGTCGAGGCCGCCCTCGAGGGCCACAGCTTCCGCACGAAAGTGTCGAACGTGATCGACAACGAAGCGGCTGCGCGCTTCCAGGATCTTTTGTCCGAGATCGCCGACGGCGACCCGGGCGACCTGCTCATCGAGCGCATCGAAGCCAACGCAACCGGGCTCGGCAAGAGCGGCTCGGGGCTTGGTCTTTTGACGCTGATGAGCGATTATGGCGTTCGTTTCGCTTGGGTTTTTGGCGCCCAGGGTGACGACGGCGAAACCTCATTGGAGACTTATGCCTCCATTGCGGTCCCAGACCTCTCGAACTGATGAGCCGGTGAACATGGAAAACAAGGACGAAGAAGAGTATCGCGTTTGGTCCGAAGGCAACGATATTCATTTTGAAGGCACGATGCGGCTGCCGGGAACGGAGGCCTATGCCCCGATCTTCTCGACGGTGATGGGCGTTCTGGAGACCGAGCCTGAGCACATCACGATCGACCTCACCGAACTGCAGTTCCTGAACTCGTCCGGGATCAACCTGCTCGCCAAGCTGACGATCGAGGCACGCAACCGCCCGAACGTGCAATTGACGGTGCGCGGAACCTCTGAGATCCCGTGGCAGTCGAAATCGCTGCCGAACCTCAAGAAGCTGCATCCCGGCCTCGATCTCAGGCTCAACTGAGATCACGCGGTGCCGGGACTGGATTCCCGTAGCTAAAGCCTGAGTATCGCGCGCCGACCGGCGCGCGACCGCGATTCCGCGCGCCAGCCACCGACAAATCCTGTCGCCGAAACCGGCCTCACGACGCTTCGACGCCTTCTTCATTCCCCGTCGTCACGCTTGACTCTGCGAACGCCTCACCCTATTGATCAAATCATCTGATGACTTGATGAGCAGACAATGCAACCGATCAATCGTACCAACCTTGCCGAGAGCGCTGCCGAAAGCCTGCGGGCGGAAATCCTCAGCGGCCGCTGGGCTATCGGCGAACGCATTCCCAACGAGACGGCGCTGACCGAGCTTCTGGCGGTGAGCCGCGGAACCGTGCGCGAGGCCGTTCGGGTCCTGATCTCGAAGGGGCTGCTCGACGCCCGCCAGGGCTCCGGCACCTATGTCCGCTCGACGGTCGATAGCTCGGGCGCGCTTGACCGCGTCAAGCGGGCGAGCCTGCGCGACCAATGGGAGGCGCGCGCGGCCCTCGACGTGGAAGCCGCACGCCTGGCGGCGCTGCGACATTCGCCCAAGGATCTGGAACATATGAAGCGCCTTCTTCTCGCCCGCGGCACGGTTTCCGATGGCGGGCGTGAGGCCTTCGGACGGCGCGACATCGCCTTTCATCGGTCGATCGTCGAGGCCTCCGGCAACAGGGCCATCGTCGAGCTCTATGACTTTTTCACTTCGGCCATTCTTGAAACCATTCACTCGACGCTGTCAGGCGACCTGCCGGAGCCGGACGACCGGGCGCATGCGGCGATCGTCGAGGCCATTGCGGCCAGTGATCCGGACAAGGCCGCGGCCGCCGTTCGGGCGTTCATGGCCCCCGTCCTCGCTGAACTTGATCGGCTACTTTCCCAATGAACCAGACTTTTCGTGATCCCCACAAAGCCGAAGCCGCCGAACCGCTGGACATCGAAGACCAGCTTATCGATGCCGAGGCCGACAGCCTGCCGGCACCGCAACCACCGGTGCTGAGCCGCAGCGCCCGCATCCTGCTGGGCGCCAGCCTCGTGCTCATCGCTTTTAACCTCAGGCCGCTGTTTTCAAGTCTCTCGGTGCTGCTGCCCGAGGTGATGCAGGCGACCGGCCTTTCCACCGCCAGCGCCAGCGTGCTCACCACCCTGCCGGTGCTCTGCCTCGGCCTTTTCGCGCCGCTTGCGCCGAAGCTCGCCCAACGCTTTGGTGCCGAACGCACGCTTCTCGGGGTGCTCGTCCTGCTGACGCTCGGCACGGGTCTGCGCGGCGTTCAGTCCGTGCCGCTGCTTTTCCTTTCGACATTTGCGGCAGGTGCGGCGATCGCAATCGGCAACGTGCTGCTTCCCGGGCTCGTCAAGCGTGACTTTCCCGACCGCGCCGCGATGATGACGGGCCTTTATACCATGGCGCTGTGCGCCGGTGCTGCCAGCGCCGCCGGCCTGACGCTGACGATCGAACACCATGTGGTCGGCTCCTGGTCAGGCGCGCTCGCGGCCTGGGCGGTACCCGCCCTCATCGTGCTGATGATCTGGGCACCGCAGGCGCTGCGCGGCAAGGCGCAAGCCCGCCACAGCGGCTTCCGCGTCGTCGGCCTCTGGCGCGATCGGCTCGCCTGGCAGGTGACGCTCTTCATGGGTCTGCAATCCGCACTCGCCTATTGCGTCTTCGGCTGGATGGCGCCGATCCTGCGTGAGCGTGGCCTAGATGCCGCAACTGCCGGTGTGGTCGTCTCCGCCTCGATCATGATGCAGGTCGTCACCTGCCTGCTCGTGCCATCCTTCGCCGTAAGGCGCCGCGACCAGCGCGCCGTCTGCGTGGCGCTCGTCGCCGCCGCCGTCATCGCGCTGATCGGCATCCTTTTCGCGCCGCTCTCGACGGTGCTCGTCTGGGCTGTTCTGCAAGGGATCGGACAGGGCGGCCTGATTGCTGCGGCGATGACCCTCATTGTGCTGCGCTCGCCCGATTCGCACGTGGCGGCCCATCTCTCCGGCATGGCCCAGGGCGTCGGCTACGTGCTTGCCGCCATCGGCCCCCTGCTTGTCGGCTTCATCCGCAGCTGGACCGGCAGCTTCGCCGCCAGCGCCGTTCTCTTCATCGCGCTCGGCATCGGCGTGGCGATCATGGGTCTGGGCGCCGGCCGGGCGCTGCATGTCGGCGCACGAACCGTCCGGATAGACGACCGCTAAGACGGACGCGGATCAGCGCCTGCAATGATCCAAAGGTCCCCTTCCCAGGCGGAGCCCTTTCTCTCGCTGTCAGCACGCTCGCATCAGGCCGCGGCCACCGCCGCCTGGTAGCGCGGCGCCGGCCGGAAGGTGAGCGCGATCAGGAACGCGCCGAGGCCGATGCCCCAGGAACCGATGTAAAGCCAGGTGTAGCTTGCCAGCGCATCATAGATCAGGCCCCCGGCAATCGGTCCCGTCGCCATGCCAAGGCTGCCAGCCATGGCCGTACCGCCGATCACCGTCCCCATCATCCGCAAGGGGAAATTCTCGCGGGCAAGCACCGCATAGAGCGGCATGACGCCCGCATAGATGAAGCCGAACAGGGCGGCGACCGCATAGAACGAGCCGAGCCCGGCGGCAAAGACATAGGCAAGCGCGCCGAAGGCCTGGGCCAGAAGTCCAAGAACGAGCACACGTTTGGCCCCGAAACGGTCGCCGAGCAGACCGAAGACGACGCGGCCGCCCATGCCGGCAAGACCCTCGACGCTGTAGATCGACACGGCCGCCATGACCGGAATGCCGCAGGTGATCGCGTAGCTCACCGTGTGGAAGATCGGGCCGGAATGGGTGGCGCAGCAGAAGAAGTTGGTCAGAAGCAGGATGATGAAGAGCGGCGATTTCAGCACCTGGCTGGTCGTCATCGACGAATGGGGCTCTTCCTCGGGCGAGGCCGCGGCAGCACCGTCGGCAAGTGCCGGCGCCTGGCGAACGAGAAACGAGACCGGGATCATGATGACGGCAACGACCAGCGCGATGATCTGCAGAGCGGTTCTCCAGTCGTAGGCGGATACCAGCCAGGCGGCAAAGGGCGACATCGTCATCGGCGCCATGCCCATACCGGCCGAGACGAGCGAGACCGCGAGGCTGCGATGCGTATCGAACCAGCCGGTAACGCAAGCCATCATCGGCGCGAAGATCGCCGCCGTCGCGGTGCCGACCACGACACCGAAAAGGATTTGGAAGGCGATCAGCGAGGTCGTCCAGCTCGCTGCCATGAGGCTGACGGCCAAGAGCACCGAGCCGATGAGCACGATCGGACGCGCGCCCCATCGGTCGGAAAGGCTGCCCCAAGCGATGCTGGCAAATGCCATGGCCAGGAAGCCGATGGTCATGGCGCTCGAAACGCCTGTCACCGACCAGCCGGTGTCGCGCGAAATCGGCAGCAGGAACACCGGAAGCGAAAACATGGCGCCGATCGCCAGGCAGCCGAGCAGCCCGCCCGCCGCCACGATGACCCAACGGTAATGCAAATTGGTCATTGCAAATCTCCTTAAATCCGCCCGGCCGGACGTCCGGCCACGCCGAAAAATTGTGCAACCTGATCGCGCGACGGACCGTGCCTGGGACATCCCCTCGCCCGCCCGATTGAAAGACGCTCACGCCGGTGCCAAGCCGACAGGAGCTTCGAAAGAATTTCATAATAGGTGCAGATTCACATTCGATGCAGCCTTGAAGGCATGCGCCCGACTGTTTCCGCTTGATTGTGCGACGAAGCTTCTTTCTGTTGTCCGTTGCCACCTGAGAGATAGATAAAGGCTGGAACACGGCTTGCGGGAGTGACAAGTGTGACGGGATTTCGATGGATTCGCTGATCACCGCCGCGGCGCGAGCACTGGCGTCGGGCGACCCGCTCGGCGCGCTGAAGCGGGTGGCGCTACGCGACGATCCGCCGGCACTGGCGCTGCGCGGCATCGCCATGGCCCAGCTTGGAGACTTCACCCGCGCAAAGGTCCTGCTGAAGAACGCCGCGCGCGCCTTCGGCACGAAGGAAGCGGTGGCGCGGGCGCGGTGCATCGTCGCCGAGGCAGAGATCGCCATCGTCTCCCGTGATCTTTCCTGGCCGATGCGGGCGCTCGACGCCGCCCGCTCGACGCTCGAAACCCATGGCGACCACCTCAACGCCGCCCACGCCCGCAATCTCGGGGCACGGCGCCTGCTCTTGATCGGCCGTCTGGACGAGGCCGAGAACTTGCTTGCCGATATCGATACGGCGCGGCTGACACCGCTGTCGAAAGCCGCCCACGACCTGGCGCTCGCCGGCATCGCCGTGCGCCGGTTGCGAACCGAGGCCGCCACCGCCGCCTTCGGGCGGGCGGGCGAAGCGGCACGGGCGACCGGCATTCCGGCCCTGATCTTGGAAGTTGAAAACGCGGCCGCCGTGCTTAAAGCGCCGGCTGCCCGCCTCATGGCGGATGGGGAAGAGCGCTCGCTGCTGCTTGGCGAGGTCGAAGAGCTGCTTGCTTCCGGCGCCCTCGTCATCGACGCCTGCCGGAACCTCGTCCGAAGACAAGCGACCTTGTGCACGCTTGCCACTCGGCCGGTGCTCTTTGCGCTGGCGCGCGCGCTGGGCGAAGCCTGGCCGGGAGACGTCTCAAGGCGAACCTTGCTCGCCCGGGCCTTCGGCGCACGACATGTCGACGAATCCCACCGGGCAAGGCTGCGTGTCGAAATCGGCCGGCTGCGCGAGGAACTGCGCCCGCTTGCGGATATCACGGCGACGAGCGATGGCTTCCGGCTGGTGCCGCACGGCAAGCACACGGTCGTCGTCCTTGCCCCGCCGGTCGACGAGCGACATGCGACGATGCGGGCGCTGCTGGCGGACGGCGAGGCCTGGTCAAGTTCGGCGCTCGCAATCGCGCTCGACGCCAGCGCGCGCACCGTGCAGCGGGCGCTCGAAGAGCTCGCCTCGCAAGGCAAGGTTATGCCGATCGGGCGCGGGCGGGCACGGCGCTGGGTCGTGCCGCCGATTGCCGCATTCCCGACAGTGTTGTTACTCCCTGGCCCTTTGCCAAACGAATAGGATCAGACCCATGAAAAGATCCGAAGCCGAAATCATCCAGATATATGGCCCGTTCCCCGGGGCAGACCAGGTCCATGGCGTCACCTTCGACGGCCGGAACGTATGGTTCGCCGCCGGTGACACGATCAACGCCTTCGACCCGGAAAACGGTGCGCCCGTCCGCTCGATCGACGTCGCCGCGCATGCCGGTACGGCGTTTGACGGCAAGCACCTCTTCCAGATCGCCGAAGATCGCATCCAGAAGATCGATCCGGAAACCGGGAAAATTCTCGCGACAATCCCGGCGCCAGGCGGTGGCGGCGATTCCGGCCTTGCCTGGGCCGAGGGCACGCTTTGGGTTGGGCAGCATCGGGGCCGCAAAATTCATCAGATCGATCCCGAGAACGGCGCAATCCTGCGCACGATCGAATCCAAGCGCGTCGTGACCGGGGTGACCTGGGTCGATGGCGAACTCTGGCACGGCACCTGGGAGGGTGACGAAAGCGATATCAGGCGCATCGATCCGCAAACGGGAGCGGTGCTCGAAACGGTCGCCATGCCGACCGGAATGGGCGTATCGGGCCTGGAGTCCGATGGCGGCGAGCGCTTCTTCTGTGGCGGCGGCCCGAGCGGCGTCGTCCGGGCCGTTCGCCGGCCGAAGCGGGCGCGCTGAAGACACTGACGATGAATTCCTGGCAACCGGCGCGGCTGCGCGCCGCTGTCGGTGCGGCGCCGGCACTACAGCGCCGCGCGCCTTTGAGGCGCATAGAGGGCGCTGTAGCGCTTCGAAGCGCTGCATGTTCCGTCCGCACAACCGGCGATGAATAGGGAACCATGCAGTAGCGTTGTCCCGGCACGGTCCGCAATACCCGGACACCGCGGACCGTGCCCGAGCTTTAGGCCTTAATGAAGGCGAGCAGGTCGGGATTGATGACATCGGCATGGGTTGTCAACATGCCATGTGGATAACCCTCATAGACCTTGAGCGTGCCGTTCTTCAGCAGCTTCACCGCCAGTCGCGCGCTGTCGTCGATCGGCACGATCTGGTCGTCGTCGCCGTGCATGACCAGCGTCGGCACGTCGATCGCCTTCAAGTCTTCGGTGAAGTCGGTTTCGGAGAAGGCCTTGATGCCTTCGTAATGGGCCTTGGCGCTGCCCATCATGCCCTGACGCCACCAGTTGCGGACGACGCCTTCCGATACTTCGGCACCCGGGCGGTTGTAGCCGTAGAACGGGCCGGCCGGAACGTCGAGGAAGAACTGGGCGCGGTTGGCAGCAAGCGCCGCCCGGAAACCGTCGAACACCTCGATCGGCAGGCCGCCCGGATTGTTTTCGGTCTTGACCATGATCGGCGGCACGGCGCCGACGATGATCAGCTTGGAAACCCGGCCGCCGCCGTGGCGCGCCACGTAAGCCACCGCTTCGCCGCCACCGGTGGAGTGACCGATGTGGATTGCATCGCTGAGGCCGAGCTTGGTGGTCAGCGCCGCAACATCCTTCGCGTAGTGTGCAATGTCGTGTCCCTCGCTCACCTGCGTCGAACGGCCATGGCCGCGGCGGTCATGGGCGATGACCCGGTAGCCCTTGCTGACGAAATAGAGCATCTGCGAATCCCAATCGTCCGCCGACAGGGGCCAGCCATGGTGAAAGACGATGGGCTGGCCCGAGCCCCAATCCTTGTAGAAGATATCGACGCCGTCTTCAGTCCTGACGAAGTTCTCGGTCATGGGAACGGTTCCTTTGTTTGGGTTGGGTGTATGTCTTCGAGATGTGGCCCCGGCGCGAGATCCGCGCCGGGACGTGCGGTCCGCGTCAACCGAGATGGGGGTGGTTGATCGCGAGAAAGTGGTTGACGACCGGCGCGGCCGGCCCCTTGTGGTAGCGGCGGACATCGTCCTGAATGTCGGCATCGGCCTTCGACACGCGCTTGTGCTGGCGCAGATGCTCTGCCCAGGATTCGACCATAAACCATTCGACCAGCCGTCCGGGATCGGCCGCGTCCTCGGTCACGCCCCAGCCATAGGCGCCGTCGCGCCGCCGCTCGTGCGACAGGCGGGCGAGCGCCTTCAGGAACTCGGACCGATCCGCCTTGTCGATCGTATATTCGATCAGGACGAGAACCGGTCCGCGGTCGTGTTCGACCGGCTCGCTGGTCAGGGGCTCCGGCCAATGATTGGAAGGAATGAGATCCGCCTCACCTTTCGGCAGCTTCATGGCGTGGAAGGCGAAGCCGACTGAGAGAAGGCCGATGGCCGCCACGGCGAGCGTGAAGGGCACGCCGATCGCCGAGGCGGTCGCGCCCCAGGCAAGGCTCCCGCCGGTCATCGCGCCGTTGAAGACGGTCAGATAGACGGCGAGCGTGCGTCCGCGCACCCAGTTGGGCAGGATCGCTTGCGCGGTGCTGTTCAGCGTCGTCAACGCCGTGATCCAGGCCGCACCACAGACGAGCAGCGCCGCCACCGCCACCCATTGCGCCGGCGCGAAGGAAAGCACGCCCATGACGGCGGCGGTCAGGACCGCGGACAAAAGCAGCAATCCGTCGGCATCCATCCGGGCCCGCAAGCGCGGCATCACCAGCGCGCCGCCGATCGCGCCGGCGCCGACGGCGCCGAGCAGGATGCCGTAGAAGCTGGCGCCGCCGCCGAGAAGCTGGCGGGCGACCAGCGGCAGCAGCGCCCAGATCGCACTTGAAAAAGCGAAGAACACGGCTGCACGCAAAAGCACCACATGCAGCTCGCGGCTGGCGCGCGCATAGCGCAGGCCGGCCCGGAAGGCGCCGAGGAAGCGCTCGGCGAGCGCGTCGTCCTCCGGCACCTGCCGCCGCCACCAGACCAATGCGGCAACGACGAAGACATAGCTGATGACATCGACGCCATAGGTGACGGCCGCGCCAAACCATGCAAGCAGCAGGCCGCCAAGCGCCGGGCCGATCGCGCGGGAGATGTTGATGCCGAGCGAGTTCAGCGCGACCGCGCCCTTGACGTCCGGTCGCGACACGAGCTCCGGCACGATCGCCTGCCAGGTGGGGGCAACCAGCGCTGCGCCGATGCCACCGACAAAGGTAAGCGCAATCAGCGAGGTCACCGACTGCAGCCCGCTTGCAGAGAGGAACAACAGGCAGAGGCTCGCGGATGCGAGCAGGAACTGCACGACGATCAGGAATTTGCGTCGGTCGAGAATATCGGAGAGCACGCCGGCGGGAATGGCGAGCAGGAAGATCGGCAGCGTCGCGGCCGCCTGGATCATCGAGACGGCGGCGGGCGTTGCCGACAGGTCGGTGACGAGCCAGGAGCTCGCGACATCGCGGATGAAGCTGCCGGTGTTGCCGATGATCGTCGCCACCCAGAGCACGGCGAAGACCTTCTGGCGCAAGGGCGCGAAAGTGCCGGCGTTGTTGGTCGCTGCCTGCGTCATTGGCCGCCCCTCTCCGTGGATGCACGTTCGCGCAGATCATAAACTGCAACGAGCACGAATGCGCCGGCAAGGCCGATATGTTCGAAGAAACCGTTTGTCGCCATCGCGCGCTCCATGCCGGGCGGCAGTTCCCAGAAGCGGAATGCGAGCAAGGTGGCGGCGAGGGTGAAGGCCGCAAGCGCGCCTGCCGCCGCCCAGCGGTAGAAGCCTGAGAGAACGAGAGCCGACATCGCAAGCTCAAACACGATGACGCCGACAGCAAAGAGCGGTGCCGGATAGAGGCCGAAATGCTCCATCTCGGCAAGCGCGCCCGGGAAGTCGAAAATTTTCGTCAAGGGTCCCTGGATATAGGCCGAGCAGAGCGCCAGCAAGCCGACGAATATGACACGGTTGCCGGTAAGGCCCGGCCGGAGGCGAGCGGCGAGACGGTTTTCGAGGGAAGAGAGGCTCAATCTTTCGTTTCCTTGTCAGGCGGTCTTCGGCTTGATGGGCGGCAAAGCCGCCGTCATCGATTTTTCGGCCATTTCAAAGCGGTGACCGCGCTCTGGGATATGCCTTGGTAGTAGGCTCCATGCTTCGCCGGCGGATGGTTCACCACGACTTTCGCCGAGAGGTGCCGGACGCCCTCAGTCGGCGAGGCCGAGGCCTGCTCCGATCCGAGCGATGCGTTGAGCAAGATTGAGACCGCGGCCATCGCGACGGCGCCGGCTTTCGTGCGCATTCTGCGTTTCCCTTCCGCTATCGTCACACCGCCCAACAGGAGCATCCAAGCGCGCCGAAGAAACCCTTAAGGTCGGCGATCGGCAGTTTCGACGTCCAGGCGCCGGCATGATCGTGGCCATGGACGCCGCAATCGCTGGCGCAGCCGCACGACGTGATCGCGGTGCGCCGGAGCGAGCGCTTTCCGGCGCCCTCGGGCTCACCCCAGGCGGCATAACCGCCGAAGGTGCGGACCGGCGACCAGTCGGGCATTGCCGGCGGCACCTTGTTCTCGTCGTGAGAGGCAAATTCGCCGGCCGCATAGACGATCTTGCCGCCGACCATCGTGAGCTCTGACGTGAGGAAGGAAATCTCGTCCTCGGCGCAGTTGAAAAAATCCTTGTTCGGCACGATGAGGTCGGCGAACTGCCCTTTCTCAATCCGGCCTTTCTTGCCTTCCTCGTTTGAAAACCACTGCACCTTCTCGGTCCACATCCGAAGCGCCGTCTCGCGATCGAGGCAGTTGGCGCGCGGGTAGAGCTGCAGGCCGCCGACAGTCTTGCCGGTCACCATCCACGACAGCGAAACCCAGGGGTTGTAGGATGCGACGCGGGTCGCATCGGTGCCGGCGGAGACGTTGACGCCCTTTGCCAGCATCTTGGCCACCGGCGGCGTCGCTTCAGCGACACCATGGCCGTAGCGCTCGACGAAGTACTCGCCCTGATAGGCCATGCGGTGCTGCACGG
>NZ_JACVAO010000017.1:0-109272 GCF_014851885.1 Ensifer sp. ENS02
CGGAGCGGCAATCAGAACACGATGAGACCCTTGCCAGCGACAATCAGCATGATACCTTCATGCCGACCGCGACATAAGAGTCTCATCCAGATTGTCGCCGCCGTCTCATCCTGATCGCCGCGCTATACTTCGGCCACAAAACTTGGGATCTCATTTGCGTTCATTTCGCGCTTGCTCTCAATCATGACATCCTCGCTTTGAAACGAGAAAGTACTGTGAAGTCGAGCGGTTCCCACAGGGACAAAAACGCTCACCGGAATTCGGAGCAAACGGAAGAATGGCCCCGATGGGGTGTCGGGGCCAGTTGGTATCGTTGGCGCTTCTACGCGGGGAATGGGAGTACCTCCATGAAGCGCTGTAATCCCGGAAAGGATCATTGCCTATCCTCTAACTGCCGCGTGTAAAGTGGTTCCCAGTTGGAAAAGAGACGGCCCCGTCCGGGGAGAGCGGGGCCTCGGCACGGAGGTGCCATGGGCTCCATGCTGGGCTATTAGATGGAGCCTAGCCTAGATCCCGCGGGGGATGGTGGATCGTAGGCAAAGCTAGAAACGCGTACATTTGACAGAGGTTCCAGCACCGAAGAAAAAAAAGGGGCCCCGAAAGCCGATAACGGGACCCTAGGAGGTACGTGCCAAAATCCTGGTGTAAGAGAGCCAGGACGATCTTCAAACCTACGACGTCAGGATTGGTTCCGGCTCGATCTGAAAGCCGAGAGGGGGAGAAAAAATGGCCGCAAACGGCGACGACAGCGCCAAAGCGAAAGGATCCGGTCTAAAGTACCAGAGTCCTTGGCCTTGGTGCGCACGGTTTTCAGTGTCGGTCCATTCGCGGAGATCGGTCCACACAGCGTAGACGGAGAGGACGGTGTGTGTGAACGGTCATCAGGGAAATCATGAGGTTGCGATATGCTGCAGGCAGCAGGATCTGCCAGGCGGCCCCGTAATCAACCTCAAGCGCCCCGACCTCTTCGTATCCTCAGCAATGTTCTCGAAAGCCATGCCATTGGAACATGACCGAGCTGCTATAAGAATGCTCAGACACACTCTGCCACGGCGTAGCCGCCGGTAGGGCTGGATGAAAAGTGCCAGCTACGCTACTATAAAATCGTAGCGGCCGAATTTTCCGTCGCTCGTCGTTTTGATGTCGAGCAACAGGTCTGCATTGAACATGCGGTCACGCCTATTGTCCGGCTCATCGGCAAAATACAGCTGCGTCGTCAGCACGTTCCCGCCCGGCCTTTGGACTTTCACGTGGTAATGCCGGGTGCGACCAGGATACAGCCCAGGCACGATCGTCTCGAACCACCATTTGCCTTCTGCGTCCGTGAATTGATGCCCGCGGAGTTTATATCCGCTGTTGTCGTAGGTGCCGGTCTCATCGGCATGCCATAACTCGATCAACGCTTTTTCTACCGGCTGGCAGTCCTTGGTTAACACGTAGCCAATAAGTGTCATTCTTTCACCGCCCGGTGAATCGCTGGCGAAGTCCTTTTTTTCAGGGCTCTCCGGTGTGAAATACGGGCCTTCGGTCTGTGCCGGCGTCAGATCGTCGTCATCACCGCAATTGGCCGTAAGCGGCAACTCCACGGAAGCGGCGGCTGCATGGCCGAGTCTCGGCAGCACAATCGGCGTGGCGACGAAGCTGATAAGGAAATGTCGCCGGGTCGGCATGGCGCTGTATCTCCGAACAAGGAAGTCAAGATCGTTGCGGGTCCATTGGGCAGAAGTGGGGCGGATATTACCAGATTTCGCGACCAACAACGTCATCAGGCGAATGCCGCTGCTGAAGCGTCGCCGGTCTACAGGGTTTGCACGTAAACATCTGGTGTCTGACTTGGAGCAGCAGCAATGCCGTTCCATTGACGCCGTCTGCTTTCTAGCGGAAGTAAGCTTCGTCGCCTTCATGTCTCGGCGAAACTGCGTTTGGCAAAGCATCCTGTCTTTATTCTGGGCTACGGGCACCGCGAGTTTCTCGACGCCCTGGCAGCTGCGCGAGGATCTTGCGAAATGCAGCTGGTGTGGGGTGACCGGCGTCCCGCTGATGGTCGTCCATGTTTCCAGCGGAGATGCGATCGATATCATCGCAGCCGCCCACGCCGCGGCGTGACCTAAATCGACGCTCGTTAGAGCTTCGCCGTCGTCGACTACGGCGTCGAAAAGAAGGATCGTTTCGCTGCCTATAATGCCGTGCCGGGCACGAGACGGATTTTGCGCATCACAGCATCAAAGTTGCCGAGGCTAGACGCGCTGAGTTCCACCAGCAGATCCCACCGGCCGTTCGTCGTGTGAATCTGCGAGATTTCAGGAAAGCCGCCACGCGATTGATCTATCGGTTCTGCTGTCCTTAGAAAAGTGATGGTGGATAGCTCAATGCTCAGCGCCGCCGGCTTAGCCGCCAAGAAGCCCACGGCGCGGTGACCGACTGACTTTCGGGGTTGGAAAGATACAGGACGCAGCGCGGGCAGTGTCAAGGATAGCCTGGCTCGACTTGCTCCGGCTTTCGACGAACCATCATCGCAATTTGTAACTAATCGTTTCAGCCAATCTATTGGCGCAGATTCGGTACAAACCCCTGCTCATCGCGAAACAATCCATACACAAGCAGCGCGTCAACTGAACGCGCTAATAGAAACGGATTTCATGAGGACTGACGTCCCGCCGCAAAAGCGCGACTGCATCTTCGGCTGCACACTCCAACTTCGACAACTGGCCACCACTGGAAAGGGTTCCAAATGAAAATTATGCATAGCATCGCGATCGCTGCCGCGGCGGCTTCAATCAGTTTCGCGCTGGGCGGCGTTGCCCAGGCGCAGGAACTCAAACGGACTGGTCTGGTTCAAAGCGATATCAGCGTGCCGGGCAAGGAAGCGCTTCAGGTCCGGGTAGATTTCCCGCCAAAGGCTGCATCTATCAATCATAAACATCCCGGCGAAGAAATTGCATATGTGCTCGAAGGTACGCTTGAGTACACCCTCGAGGGTCAGAAGCCGGTAACGCTGAAGGCCGGTGAAGCCCTCTTCATTCCGGCGGGTGTTGCGCACATCGCCAAGAACGTTGGCGATGGCGAGGCGTCGGAGCTTGCGACTTACATCGTCGCGAAGGATACGCCGCTTGCTGCCCCGGTGAAATGAGTTCGCTGCGATGGGGGAGCGATCCACTAAGTCTGTTCGTGGCTCGACCGTATGCGACCTGGGTCGACAGGCGCCGCGGCTACAAGAAATGCCGCGACAACCGATCCGCAACGGCTTCGATCATAGAGTGCAGACGAAGAGGCCCGCTGGCTTGCTATAGCCAGGTGGGGTCTATGCACCGCTTACTCAGATGGGAGCACCCCACCGCAAGAACTGCTTGGCGGGGCAACTACACAGACCGTGACTGCCGCTCTGATGCAGCCGGGGGCGCGGGCGCTCCCCGGAAAAACAAGTCATAAAGTTCGGCGACACGTGCAAGCGGATAAACGCTGTCGACCCGGCGCTTGGCCGCTGCGGCGAGCACTGCATATTCGGATGGACGGAGACCCTGCATACGATCCATCGCATCGGCCAATGCGGTGACGTCGCCAGGCGGAACGATGAAACCACTGTCGCCGACTATGACCGCCGCGTCGCCCACGTCCGTCGAAATCACAGGTTTGGCAAAACTCATCGCCTCGGCCACCACATTGGGGAAACCTTCTGTGCGTGACGAAAGTACAAGAGCGTCGATGTCGTGATAAAAACCCGCCATGTCTGAAACATTTCCGCGTAGTTCGATGGCGCTCAAAGGCAGGCCTGCATCAGCGATCATCTGGCGAACGATGGCGCTATCGAGGGTCAGGCCAGATCCAGCAGCGACGAAGCGGATCTCCGGGTGGCACCGGTGGGCATGTGAAGCGGCAGCGAAGAAGGTCGCGTAGTCCTTCTGCGGATGTAACCGACCGGCAATGCCGAATACCAAAGGCCGGCGGGCGTTCACTGGTATTTCCTCTACGAAATCGAAACCATTCGGGATCGTGACGAGGTTCGGATTGCGGTAGCCGAATTGTCGATGCAAATGGAGGGCGCGCGAGGAGTTAAAGACAATCCCCGTTGGCCGGCTCGACAGAAGACGCGTCAAGTGTAGCGCCGTACGGGTGCTCGCGCTGAACGAACTCATGTCGTCCAACGACTGCCTGACGTTCCAGTAAACCGGCACCTCGTGAGCAACCCGCCACGCAGCCACCTGTCCGACGACCATGGCGTGGTACAGCCAGCACATTAATGCATCCGGCCGCTCATTGCGGATGAGCTGGCGAACCGTGAGCACCGATTTCATCATTCCGGCGGTCGACCGAACCTTCAAGGGACGAACATCGAGATCATGATCCGCAATCACCTGCCGATGTCGTTCGGAGACATCCATGAGAGACACGATAATTGGACGTTCGCCTCCGATCGCGCTCGCAAGTCGCAGCAGCATCACCTCCGCACCGCCAGTCCCCATCATGTTGGTTATAATATGCATCACGCGCATTCTTGCCGTTTCCCGCCGTGCTAATTCGGTGCGCCCATTTCGTGCCCCTCCGCTGGTCCGATCATCTCGTGATCTCCGCAGCTACCGGAGGCTTTGATGGGTCTTTCCACATGCCTGACCGTCGGATCGGCACGCTGATCGAAGACCGCGCGATCCTTCGTCAGGACCGCCTCTGCTGCGAGCAAACCCGCGAGCGTAGCCCAGTCGGACCCCGGCCTGTTGACGTGGTAGAGCGTTGGATATCTTGCCAAGCTTCGCAGAAGTGACAGACGTCGCTCCGTCTGCTGCTCGCGCCAACTTGCTGCGGCGTTTGTGCGTTGCAGGCGGCGAACAGAAGAGCCGATCAGTCTTCCCGGATCGACCAGCCCAGCGGAAGCAAGTTCGTTGAGAGTGCGCTCAGTAAGGGCCTGGTCTCCTATTTGGATAATCGGATCGTCGGCCTGGCAAAAATATTCAATGCAGAGGCTCGAATGCCCTGGTGGAACCATTGCCCCGCCAAATGCCGCGTAATTGGTAATGCGCCCGATGGATGTCAGGGGATCGTTGACCTCCAACCAAGCGTGTGGAAACTGTGGTGGTTCGTCAAAAAAAAGATAAACGAGGATAACGCTCCGCCGTGCTTCGCGGCAATCCACATCGTTCGGACCGGCGCCAAGCAACTCCGTAAGCTTCTCAATAGGCAGGCTGGAAATCACATGGCGGCTCGTTCTACTGTGAACAACGCCGGACTCCAAATAGTCGACTTCGAATGAACCGTCCGCCTGGGGTCGGATCGCCCGGACCTCTGCTTGGAACCGTATCCTGCCGCCACGGGCATCAATCTCGCTGCGCAGCGCTTCGAAAATCTGGCCGGTACCGTGCGTGGGGTGACGCCAGGCGGCTTGAGTTTGTACACCTCCGCGTTGGGCAAGTCGTAAGGCCTGTCGCGCAATTTCGAATGATCGGGAGCGTTTCGAGGGGACTTCGTCGTCCATTTGTGGCACGGGCATTTCCACCCAGCGCCGGCCGCGGAATTTCTCCCAGTAGCCCTGCGCCAGCAACTCTGCAAAAACCCGTCCGACGCGACCATGCCAATAGGCCTCGTAGGATTTCGGGGAGCGCATCGCTGCGCAGGCCCAGCCTCCCAGCATCGACAGTCCTCCACGGACCAGCCAGGGAACAGGGATGCCACGCAGAATTCCGCGATATTTGCCAGACAACTCAAGGATGCGTCCGCGATAAAGGCTGCCGACACGATGAGGATACGGACCGTACGCACCGCCAAGCGCCTCGTTCCAAAGTGCATCGACTTCGGGAAACCGGGTGTAAAGTTCCTTGCGGCCCAGATCGACAGTGAACTGACGCCACCTGAATGAACGCATCAATCCACCGACATCGTCATCCCGCTCCAGCACAAGCGGCCGCAATCCGCCGCGACAAAGCGCGAGTGATGCTGCAAGGCCAGATGGGCCTGCCCCGAGCACAATGACGTGTTCATCATTCCTACGAGCACGGACATCGGACATATTGACTCTTTACGTAGAGGAACAGCTCAAACATGCCGACACCAACGCTGCCGTTGGAGGGCAAACCAATAATCTCTCTTGCCGATTTTGTACCATTACAATACCCTGTCAATAAATTCCAAGTTTAATTTAGTTCATTGGAAATGATAGCACATTAAGATGCGACAATGACAAGCATCGCTCGAATTATGTAAACAGAAATACTTATGGGTAAGTCGAATGGGCGACGGGGGAGGCTTTGTCCTGTCTCTGGATTTTGAGCTTATGTGGGGCGTCAATGATTCCCGCACGGTTGCCAATTATGGCCGCAACATCCTTGGAGTGCGCCACATGGTTCCGCGGATGCTTGACCTGCTCGATCATTACGAACTTGGCTGCACCTGGGCGACAGTCGGATTCCTCTTCTGCGACGGTCGGGACGAACTCCTTGCTCGCCTGCCCGCGATCCGCCCTTCCTATCGCAATCCGCGTCTTTCGAACTACTCCTATCTGAACACCGTAGGCGCGGATGAAAGCAAGGATCCCTACCATTTCGCCCCAAGCCTTATTCGCGACATCAGCAGGCGACCGCATCAGGAAATCGCCACGCATACATTCTCCCACTACTATTGCCTTGAAGAGGGCCAAACGTACGAGGCTCTCGCTGCCGACATCGATGCGGCGCTCGATGTCGCTGCTGCCAAAGGATACTCCATCCGCACGATCGTCTTTCCACGCAACCAGGTCAGCGCTGCGGCGCTGGCGGTCTGCCGGGAGGCCGGAATTACGGTTTACCGGGGAACGGGACGCGCAGCTGGCGGCGGAGGTGTCGCTCGCGAAAGAGAAGGCGTTCTTCGGCGGGCCGTTCGGTTTGCCGACAGCTATCTTGAAATGGGGGCCCGACGAGAACTTGGGGTCGAGAGGCATGATGGGATGTGCAACGTCCCGGCAAGCCTTTTCCTGAGACCCTTTTCGCATCGCCTGGCGGCTGGCGAGGGTCTGAAGTTACAACGGATCTTGAACGCCATGCGCCGTGCCGCGCAACGAGGCGGCGTGTTTCATCTGTGGTTTCATCCAGAAAATTTCGGCGTCGACCAGGACGAGAATTTCGCGACGATGTCAGCTATCGCCGCAGAAGCCGCGCGCCTGCGCGAGCGTTACGGCTGGCCGACACTCAACATGGCCGAGGCCGCCGCTTCAGCCGTACGACAAGACACGACAATCCAGGCGGAAGGCAGTTAGCGCTTTGGCACTTCGCAAGCAGCTCGCCGACGTACCTTGGGGGATCGACGCAGTGACAGCAACGGCTCGTGGCAGATCAGAGGTGGACATCCGTTCTCCCCGGATCGCCGTGATTGCGAGCCTCACTTCGTCACTGGTGAATTTCCGGTTGGAGTTGCTGCGTGGTCTTCGGCAGCGTGGCTGCGATGTTTATGCACTGGGACCAGACGACGACGCGGAGACCACCGCTGTGCTTGAAAGCCTCGGCGTTCACTACATCCGCATACCACTGGCCCGAACGTCGACCGGACCAATCGGCGATCTAACAACCTTCGCAGCACTCGTGCGCATCTTTCGGAAAATCCGCCCAGACATCATTCTGCCCTACACCATGAAACCGATCATCTACGGCGGGCTCGCCGCCCAGCTCACGCGCGTACCGCACCGCTTCGCGCTGGTAACGGGCCTCGGCTACGTCTTTGTTGAACGGGTACACACGCTGCGCACGATTGCGCTGCGGTGGTTGAGCGTCAAATTGTATCGCATGGCTCTGAAGGGCGCGGAGCGCGTCTTTGTCTACAACGAAACGGACGCGGCTGAACTGAAGGCGCGCGCGATCGTCGCAGAAGACGTTCTGACGCTGGTACCCGGTTCTGGCGTCGACACTGAACGGTTTGCTGCATGCCCGCCGCCGATCGGGCCGCCGGTCTTCCTGATGATCGCGCGTCTCTTGCATGACAAGGGTGTGAATGAATTCGTGGCGGCAGCAAAGATCCTTCGGATGCGCCATCCGCAAGCCCGCTTCAGACTGCTTGGACCGTTCGATTCCAATCCCGCAGCGATCTCGCGCGACGAAGTCGATCGCTGGGTCGCTGAGGGTGCGATAGAATATCTCGGGCAGACGAAGGACGTACGGCCCCATCTTGCCGATTGCTCGGTTTTCGTCTTGCCTTCCTATAGGGAGGGACTATCACGCACTATTCTCGAGGCTATGGCAACAGGCCGAGCGGTGGTGACTAGCGATGCACCCGGCTGCGCAGAGCCGGTCCAGCACGGCGTCACCGGCTACGTCACCCCGGTCAGAAACATTGATGCTCTCGCGCTTGCGATGGAGAGATTCATCGCCGACCCCACGTTGATCGAAACCATGGGCGCTGAAGCTCGTCGCCGCGCGGAGGAGCGCTACGACGTACATGCGGTCAATGAGACGCTTTTTGCCGGCCTTGGGTTGGACCCGGTGCTTCCTGGGTCGCGGGACAGAAGTCTTCCACTACAGGGAGCAGGTGCCCCGTGAGCGGTTTCCCGGTTCAGGAGCGTATCGCAGTCGTCGGGCTCGGCTATGTCGGACTACCGGTGGCCGTTGCATTCGCACGTGTGGCAGAGCACGTCGTGGGTTACGACATTTCGCGCCGGCGAGTGGAGGCCCTGGGAACCGGACGCGATGACACCGGCGAAATTTCGAGCTCCGAACTGTCCGCTACGCGACTGACGATTTCGAATGATCCCGAATGCCTGGGGAATGCCACGCTATACGTTCTCACTGTGCCAACGCCGGTCGACAAGGCGCAGCGACCGGATTTTACGCCCCTGCTCTCCGCCTGCCGCGCTGTTGCTCCTCATCTGACGCCAGGGGCGATGGTCGTGCTTGAAAGCACGGTTTTTCCGGGCGCAACCGAAGAGATCTGCGGTCCCGAGTTGGAGCACGCCTCCGGCCTGACGTGTGGTCGGGATTTTTTCCTCGGATACTCGCCGGAGCGGATCAACCCCGGCGACCGCGTTCACCGGCTAGAGACGATCGTCAAGGTTGTCGCAGGGCAGAACATGGCGACCCTGGAAAGGATCGCAACCGCATACGGCGCCATCATCCATGCAGGCATCCACCGCGCCAGCTCCATCCGGGTGGCCGAGGCGGCGAAAGTTATCGAGAATACCCAACGCGACATCAACATTGCGCTGATGAACGAATTGGCGATGATTTTTGAAAGACTTGCCATTCCGACGGGCGAGGTTCTCGCTGCAGCCGGGACCAAGTGGAACTTCCTGCCGTTCACGCCCGGGCTGGTCGGCGGACACTGTATCGGTGTCGATCCGTACTATCTGACGGCAAAAGCCGAGGAAGTCGGCTACCGTCCCGAGGTCATCCTTGCGGGCCGCAGGATCAACGATGGAATGGGGCGATTTGTAGCGCAGAAAGCGGTGAAACTCATGGTCGAAATGGGCATTGCACTCAGCACTGCCCGGGTTGGCGTTCTTGGGCTGACCTTCAAGGAGAATGTGCCAGACCTGCGCAACTCGCGAGTACCCGATATTGTCGACGAGTTGCGCAGCTTCGGGATTCGGGCTCTCGTTCACGACCCGCATTGTTCGGCGCATGAAGCGAAACACGAATATGGCATCGCTCTTGATGACCTTTCACACTTCAAAAAATTGCAGGCGCTGATCCTCGCCGTGCCGCACGACACCTATCTCGCCAACGATGGGGAGATCGGCCGGATGCTTGATCGCGGTGGTGTGCTTGTCGATGTCAAGGGAGCGCTGGCCCGCGCGCAGATCCCTGACGATATCAGGCACTGGAGCCTTTGAGGCATCGGACCAGGCAGATATTTGCGACAGCCATTCGTGTTGCGCGCCCGCAACGATCCGACATCAGGAGAGACACAGCAACGCGTCAACTGACTACAGACCGCACAATTGCAGCCTTAACAACGACCAACTACATGACATTTTTCTAATAATAAACTACACTGAGCGCGCCTTTGAGGCACGACCTCAAATTGAATTTCTGTTTTCATCTTAAACCATTGTAACGTATGCAATTTTTTGGCGGGCGTGCCATGGTTGAATTAAGACGTTTTCGCAAATCGCTTTGGCTGTTGATGACCCTCTCGGCGATTTCGGTCGCAATACTGAATTCGCGGTTCATCTTGGTGGATATTCACACCATATTTCATCGAGCCATTGATCACCTCGAGAATGAAAAGTTCGAGCTGTATTTGCACCTTTTTACGGCGCCGGTGCTTCTTGTCGGCGGGGCACTTCTTTTCTTTGACCGGCTCCCGCAACGGTTCCCCACTGTTCACCGCTGGGGCGGCCGCGCGTACATCTTGACAGTGCTTGTCACCTCGATCGCAACGCTGAAGATGAGCCTGAACGAAACCGAGGGGCCTTTGACGGTTTTCGGCTTTGCCGTTCTGTCGATCCTATGGTTCGTCACGGCCGCTCTTGCCTGGTTGCGGGCTGTTCAAGGGCGATATGCTCGTCATGCTGAATGGATGATCCGAAATTACGCCCTGACCCTTACAAATGTGACTTTCCGCGCTGAACTGCATCTATCCCTTTGGCTTGGGGCAGACTTCGACCTTATCTATGAGCCCCTACGATCGCTGCAGTTTGTTCCAAACCTTCTGCTTGCCGAATTGCTGATTCAGACTGCATTTTTCACAAGCCCGAATTGGCGGGACCTGCTTCGCTCCGATGCCTACCGCCGGCGACGAGACAGGCAACTTACGTCTCAGCCGGTGCGAGAGTTCTCAGTTCAAATACCGCCTGGTGACTCGTCATCACCTTAGTCTGCGTTGCGTGCAGCTAACCGAATTGACGTATCTGAACCTCGGTGGACCAGTGAAGTTTGATCAATCGCCTTCCCTTGACCGACTTGCCGCAAATTTCAGCGTTGCGAGAGGCGATAACGTAGAATCAGCACCCGCCATCGCGACGTCCGCGCAGCGAATGGTATTGGCAATTGTTACCGTGATGTTTTTCAAACAGGAAAAGGGCTACGGCTTCATCTCTCCCGATAACGGCGGAACGGACGTGTTTGTCCACGTCTCAGCGATCGACGGGGGGCCTTCTGCGAGACGTCAGAAGGTCAGCTATGACGTCGGCCAGGATCGCAAGACCGGAGAAACGAGAGCCGAGAACTTCAGGGTCTGTCCGAGCCGCCCCATCACCAGGCAGAGCAGCCCTGCCCTCCAGTCAGACCTGCATCAATTCAGCGTTTCGAGGACTTGGCGATGCAAGGCTTCGTTGGCGGCCGCGAGGCACAGATTGCCGGAAGTCAGCGTGAGCGGCCGACCCTGCCAGTCCGTGATACATCCGCCCGCACCCGTCACCACCGGGACAAGGGCGCAATAGTCGTAGGGATCGAGCCTCCATCGATGCTGATGTCGATGCTGCCGTCCGCGACGCGGCCATAGGCCATGCAGCTCCCACCATAGACGCACCACCGCGTAGATAGGCGCAGGCGCTCAACGCTATCCTTCTCGTTTTGCTGGAACGGTTCCGGATTGCCGTTGGCCATGAACGCCTCCGAAAGGAGAGCGGTCGATGCGGTCCGGATGGCAACACCGTTGAGGGTCGTCGCGCGCCCTGACAATCCCAGCCAGCGGTCGCCGGTGACAGGATTGTCGATCAGTCCAAGGACCGGCGTCCCGCCATGCGTCAATGAAATCAATGTGCCATAGACAGCAAGTCCGCCGACGAAAGCCTTGGTGCCGTCAATAGGATCAATGACCCAGACGAACTCCTCCCCCAAACCCTCGGCGCCAAACTCCTCCCCGAGGACCCCATGGCGGGGGAAGCGGTCTGCGATGCGTTCGCGCAGCGACTGCTCGACCGCGCGATCCGTTTCCGTCACCGGGCTCGAATCCGATTTCGCAACGGGGCGGCGCGGGCCGGCCGCAGCAGTGCGCACGATCTGCCGCGCAACATCGGCAATCTCGCTGGCGAAACTGGAAAAAAGCTGAAGCGGCTGGTCAAGCATGGGCGGGTACCCTCCTCAATGTGTTTTGTGCCTCTACGGCCGGTCGCATGTGGCGGGAAAGTCGGGCCTCGATCGCCCGCACCAGGCGCGAGAGCATCCAGGCGACGCAGAGATAGACGAGCGCAGCGGAGATAAAGACTTCGTAGGGAGCATAAGTCCGGGCGACGATCGTATTTGCCGTGCCCGTGAGCTCCATGATCGTGATTGTGCTGGCGAGCGAGGTCGCCTTCATCATGCTGATCATTTCGTTGCCATAGGCCGGCATGCCGATGCGCAACGCCTGGGGAAGAATAACGAGCCGGTAGATCAACAAGGGGCGCATGCCCAAGGCGACGGCCGCCTCCTTCTGACCGGCCGGGATTGCGAGAATGGCGCCGCGCAGGATGTTCGCGGTGTAGGCTGCGGTATGGAGCGCGAGCGTCAGCAGTGCGCAGAACCAGGCTTCACGAAGGACCGGCCAGAAGATGCTGCTGCGAACAATCTGAAACTGCGAAAATCCGTAATAAACCAGGAAAACCTGCACCAGCAGAGGCGTTCCACGGAAGAAGGTGATGTAGCCCATCACCGGGAGCCGGATGATCGGGCGGCCATTGGCTGCGACGATGCCAAGCGGCAAGGCGAGCAGGGCTCCGCAAACAAGGGTCATAAGGAGCAATTGCACCGTGGCCAGCGCACCGTAGAGCAGCGCCGGAACGCTCTCCAACATCAGGGACCAGTTCATGCTGGGGACCTCCTCTCGCCGCGCATCAACCGTCCTTCGAACCAGGCGATGAGGCGCGTGTTTGCCAATGTCAGAGTCAGGTAAATCAGGGCGGCCGTCATATAGAAGGTGAAGGGCTGGCGGGTGACCGAAGTGGCCATCTGCGACAGGCCCATCAGTTCATGCAAACCGACGATCGAGATCAGCGAGGTATCCTTGATCAGCGAAATCCAGTTGTTGCCAAGGCCTGGCAATGCAAAGCGCATGAGCAGCGGCAGACGGATCTTGGCGAACATGACGAACCCCCCGAGGCCAAGCGAGTGCCCCGCCTCGATCACTCCGCTCGGAACGGATTGCCACGCACCGCGCAGGACTTCGGCAGCATAGCCACCGAAGACGAGGCTGAGCGCGAAGACGCCAGCCTGGAGAGGCGGCACCTCGACGAAGCCGAAATCCGCGACGAAGAGGTTGACCGCTTTCGTCAGCGCCACCGTGCCGCCGAAGTACACGATCAGGATGACCAACAGTTCGCGGGTACCTCGCATCACCAGGCTGAAGCCACGGCCAAGGGATGCCACGGCCCGGTTCGGTGACATCTGCGCCAACGCGCCCAGCATGCCCCAGCACAGGCCGACGAGCAGCGAGAGGACTGCCACTTTCATGGTCAAAAGGGTGCCGTGGGCGATCTCGTCACCCCATCCCTGCAATAGATCCATGGTAGTCTCCAAAGAAAGACGGAGCCGTCAAACGGCTCCGTCCGGTTGTGGTCGCGGATTATTTTGCGGAGGCCGGAAGGACGCTGAACGACAAGTATTTGTCGTTAATCGCCTTGAAGTTGCCATCCTTGAACATGGCGGTCAGCGCACCATCGACATTCTTCAGAAGATCTTCGTCGGCCTTGCGGATGCCGATACCGATACCGGGGCCGAAGTAGGACACGTCGTCGATTTCCGGACCGACGAAACCGTAGTCCTTGCCTTCCGGCTTGCTGAGGAAATCGTTGTCGAGCTTGATGGGGCCAGCAAAAATGAGATCGACGCGGCCGGCCTGAAGATCGAGGATCATGTTGTCGACCTTGTCATACTCGGACACGGTCGCCTGCGGATACTTCTTTGCAATGTACTTCGCATAGGTCGACGAGCGCTGGAGGCCGATGGTCTTACCGGCAACGCCTTCCGGGTTCGGCTCACCTGCCTCCGTCACCGGCTTGGCATCCAAGGTCTTTAGTCCGACGAACCGGGCGGCCGACGAGCGGTAGGGAACGGAGAAATTGATGCTCTGCAGCCGCTCCTCGGTGATGGACATCGATGCGGAGATCAGGTCGTACTTTCCGGCGAGCAGGCCGGGGATCATGCCGTCCCAGGCCTGGCAGATGATTTCGACCTCACTGCCAATCTGCCTGCCTATGGCACGCGCGACATCGACGTCGAAGCCTTTGATTTCTCCGTTCGCGTCCTGATATCCGAACGGGGGATAGGTGCAGTCGGCTGCCACTTTCAGCGTCGCGGCCTGCGACGACGTCGCGCCGAGCAGAAGGCCGGCGAAGGTGAATACGATGATCTTTTTCATGGGACCTTCCTTGTCAAAAGGCTGCGTTTTTTCGGCATGGAACAGGGCAGCTGCTTTAGGCGGGCGGCTGCATATGAGGTGTCGCTGGCGGCGAACTGTGTTCAAAGCCAGCAGCACGTACCTGCTCCGGCGATGCTGGTGAGCGCGACTATCTGGTCATGTCTTTGGATCCGACTTGCATTCTGGCCTCCCTCCAGAACCTGTCTTCTGGAACAAAGGATGGCGCGGAAGCAGAACGAGCTAAAGTACCAATTCCCATAAACTGATGGTACCAGACCGAGCTTCAGGAAGATTTGCCGGCTTTCTCCAGAAACCGCCTCGTGACAAGCTCCATCCGCTGAACCGCCCCGGCCAGCCGCCCGGTGGAGAGATTTCCAAATCCCGCTACGAGACCAAAAAGATCCTTCCGCTCAATGCAATAGGAAGAGAGCGTGGGGTGTCGATCCATGCCCCGCGCAGGAGCCGTGAAAGCTCGACGTCGTCGAAGGGCTCGCGCGCCGTAAGCGTCAAATGGAGACCAGCGTCCAGTTCCGGCACATCGAACACGTCGCCCAGCTTTTCTTTCAGGGACGCGATCATCGCGGTGGCACGATCCCTGTAGAGAGCGCGCGTGCGCCGGATATGAGATGCGAGTTCTCCGCTCGCCATGAAGTCGGCGACCGTATGCTGGTGCGTCAGCGGCGCATAGCAGGAAAGGCTGTCTTGCACTGCCGTGAACGAGGTGATCAGCTCGCGCGGCACGACGAGATAAGCAAGCCGCAGCCCGGGGGCGAGCACACGATTGAAGGAGCTGACATGGATGACCCGCTCGCCACCCTTGCGCGCGGCGAGCGGCACGAGCGGCGTACCGCGCCATCTGATCTCGCTGTTGAAGTCGTCCTCGAATATCCAGCGCTGCGACGTATTGGCCCAGGCGAGAAGCCGTTCAATCGCCGCTTCCGACATGGTTGCACCCGCGGGAAACTGGCCGACCGGCGAAACCAGGATCATCCGGGCATCCGCGGCACGATGCGCGATGTCGTCAGCGTTCAGTCCGTCACGAGACACGGGCACGGGTGTGAGCCGAAGTCCAGCCGAACGCAGAGTGGACAAGAGCGTCGCGTAGGCCGGGTCCTCGACGCCGACAACGTCACCGGCGTCGAGAAGAACATGCGCGACGAGATTGGCAGCCTGAAGCGTGCTTCCCACGACGATGATTTGGTCAGCCTCGCATCGAATACCGCGCGCCTCGCTAAGATAGATGGCGAGTTGTTGGCGAAGCGCCGCCAGGCCGCCGCCTTCGCCATACCCGAGGTCAGAAACCGTGAAGCGTCGCCAATAGTTGGCGGCGATCTTGCCGAACTGCTTGTAGGGGAAGATATCCAGCGCCGGCATGCCAGGACTGAGATCGAACTTGTCCTGGCGCGACCAACTCCAATGCCGTACCGACGCCTCTCTCCCCCGTGCAGACAGCGCAACCGGTAAACTCGAAGGCGGCAGGCCTCTTTCTCCTCCAGGCCGCACCGAGTCTTCTGGAAGGCTCTCTTCCACGTAGAAGCCGGAACTCGGGCGACGCTTGATATAGCCCTCGGCCGCCAAGCGATCATAGGCAATGTTGACCGTGTTTCTCGATATCGCGAGATCTCTCGCCATCGACCGGCTGGCCGGCAATCGGGCGCCGCGCGCAAGCTGTCCGTTGACGATCAGCCGGCGCAACTGGATGAAGAGCTGCTCCTGCAACGTCGGCCCACCGGACTTTTCTCGAACGACCATGGTCCAAACGGGATAATTGAACTGTTTCGCTGAAGCCATCCGAGAAATCCCTGTGCGGAGCCGCGCACTATCTCCCTGCCGGGCGGTATTTCGATCTACGAGACGACGTTGCGAATGAAGCGGACGATCTTCTTTCCGACGTTGCAGTACGAATAATGCTGGGCCGTGCTGTAAGTGACAAACTCGCCCGTGGCATAGTCCTGCGCCTCGCCCGATTGGATCAAACGCAGCGCTCCTTCGACAACGAAAAGCATCTCGTGCCATCCTTCGGGGTCCGGCTCGGCCACGTAGCTGTCGCCCGGGCCGAGGGTCCACAGCCACATCTGTGTTTCCCGCGAGGCCGGCGCTGAACAAAGCAGCATCGCGGCGCTCGCCGGTTGACTTCCGCGCCAGGTGACCTCGTTGATCTCGGCGCGCGTCTCCCTAGACGGATCGCGCACCAACTCGACGAAGTCTACGCCCATCGCGGTCGCCAATTTATCGAGGCTGGAAAGGCTGATGTTCGCGTCGCCGCTCTCGACCGCCGCGATCATCCGCCGGCTGATACCGGATGCATCTGCCAGCGCCGTTTGGCTCAGGCCCGAGGCGAGCCTTAAACGGCGGAGGTTTCCGGAAACGTGGGCCAACACATCGGCCCGGTCTTGACTGTGCAATATATTGCTCATATGGTCCTTCTAGACTACCGGCTTTCACAGCTCAACATATTTCTGTGCGTCTTGCCCTGCATGGGGCGCCAAGGCTTTGGCGTCCATGCAGCGTGATTTCGCACGCCTTTTTGGGATCGTCAAAATGCAGAAATTGGTCGTACTCAACGACGAAGATATCACCCGACTGTTGCCCCGGACAGATGTTCGCGCAGCCCTGGAGCGTATGTTCATCGCGCTTGCCGATGGACGGGCTGTGCAGCCGCCACAGACGTTGAGCCTGTTCCCGGCCGGCGGCGGAGACTTCATCACCTATCCAGGCGTTCTTGGAAGCGATGGTGTCTTTGGCACGAAGCTGTCGCCCTATATCCCCGGCACGAATGGGGCGACCGTTACCGCCTGGACGCTTCTGATGTCGATGGAGACCGGGAAGCCGCTGCTCCTGTGTGATTCCAAACGCCTGACGACCGAACGAACGGCCGCGACCACCGCGATTGCCGCCGATCTGCTCGCCTCGAAGGAGGCAAAGATCCTGACGATCATCGGCACAGGCGAAATCGGCCTCGCGCATCTTCGGCATGCCGCATCGATCCGTCCGTGGCAGGAAATTCGTCTGTGCTCTCCGGATATTGCCAACCGGCTCGGTCTTCCGGTGCAGCTCGAATCTGGCTGCCCGGTGACCACATCCACCTATACCGATACGGCCGCGGCCGGCGCCGACGTGGTCATGCTATGCACCTCGTCCGGCACACCGGTCATTGACGCGTCGAGGTTCGGCGCGGGCGTACTCGTCACATCCATCAGCACCAATGTCGCCAACGCCCACGAGATCGCCCCCGACACGCTCAATCGGTTCGATGTCTATTGCGACTATCGGGCCACCACGCCGGCTGCGGCCGGCGAAATGAAACTTGCCGCGGAACGTGGCCAGTGGAGCATCGATCGCCTTGTTGGCGACCTGCCCGAGCTATTGTCGGGCCGAGCGACTGCCCGGGACACTGGCCGTCCAGCTTTCTTCCGTTCGATCGGGCTCGGGCTCGAAGACATAGCAACCGCCAGCGCCCTGCTTTCCGCAGCACGCAGCTAACCAATTCCAAGACAGCACAGGAGATAGGCAATGAAGATTCGTAATTTCGGCGTCGAGATCTGGATGAACCGCTACGAAAACAGATGCGACTGGAACATCGCCGAGACCTGCGTCGAGTCGCTGACAGTCGCTGAACTCTTGGAGATGGCCGGCAAGACCGACACGATCCTCTCCGAGCTTCTGCCCATGAAGCTAACCTACGGCGCCATCGAAGGCAGCGAACGCCTCCGCAAGCTGGTTGCCGGCCTCTACGAAAAGCAAACTGCAGAAAATGTCGTGGTCACGCACGGCGCCATCGGCGCGAATGCCCTGGTGCACGCAACGCTGGTCGAGCTGGGTGACCGTGTGGTCTCGGTCCTGCCGACCTACCAGCAGCACTATTCCATCCCGGAAAGCTACGGCGCCGACGTACAAATCCTCAAGCTCACGGAAAGGACTGGCTTCCTGCCAGACCTGGAAGAGCTGAAGCGCCTTGCAACACCGGGCACGAAACTCATCGCCATCAACAATCCGAACAATCCGACGGGCTCGCTGATGGACCGCGCCTATCTGGAGAAAATCGTCGAGATTGCCCGCGCCTGCGGCGCGTGGATCCTGTGTGACGAGGTCTATCGCGGTACGGACCAGGAAGGCGACGGAATGACCGCGTCGATCGCCGACCTCTATGAGAAAGGCATCAGCACCGCGAGCATGTCCAAGACTTTCGCGCTTGCCGGCCTGCGCCTTGGATGGATCGTCGCTCCCGTAGAATTGATCCATGCTGTCTCCGTCCATCGCGACTATAACACGATCAGCGTCGGCATGCTGGACGATCATTTCGCAGCAATTGCACTGGAGAACCGCGACAAGATTCTTGCGCGCAGCCAGGCGATAACGCGCACCAACCTCGCCTTGCTTTCCGACTGGGTCGACAACGAGCCGTTGATCTCGTGGATCAAACCGAAATCCGGCACCACGGCACTCCTCAAGTACGATCTGCCCATGTCCTCGGAAGAGTTCTGCATCCGGCTTCTGGAACGTACCGGCGTCATGCTGACGCCTGGCAGCGCGATGGACATGGAAGGGTACGTCCGGATCGGCTTCACCAACAACGGCACCACCCTTCAGGAAGGCCTGAAGCGCATGTCCGAATTTCTTAAGGGCTATCAAACCGCGGCCGCGTGATCAGGGCGGTGGAGATGCAATGTCTCATAATGAAAGGGGAGTGAACATGAAGAAATTGCTTGCCGTGATGACGATTTCGCTGGCAGCGAGTGTCGCCAGTGCGCAAGATCTGCGGGTCGGCACGAGCGCAGATTATCCGCCGTGGGAGTCCGTCGATGCCGCCGGCGAGGTCGTCGGTTTCGACCGCGACGTCGGTAACGAAATCTGCAAGCGCATCGAGGCGAATTGTACATGGCAGAACCAGGCCTATGACGGTCTGCTGCCCGGCCTGCAGGTCGGTAAGTTCAACCTGGTGATCTCGGGCGTTTCAATCAACGAGGAACGGGCGCAGAAGGTCGACTTTTCCGTCGCCTACGCGGACGCCCCAAACGCGATGGTCGTTGCCGCGGGCAGCCTGGTTGCCGAGGCGAAGTCCGCCAAGGATCTGCAGGACAAGCTTGCGAAGGTCGCGATCGGCGTGCAGACCGGCACAACCCATGAGCAGGTGGTTCGCGCCCATTTCCCGGATGCGGACGTGCGCGTCTATGACCGCCCGGACCAGATTGCCGACGACGTTGTCGCGGGACGCATCGATGCCGGCCTGATGGAGCGATCCGCACTGGAGCCGCTTGTGAAGGATCGTGGCGCTGACAAGTTGGTCTATGCCGGCCCGCTCCTGACCAGCGCGGACTTCCCCGAATTCGGCAAGGGACAGGGCGTCGCCATCGCCAAAGGCAACACGGAACTCGCCGCCAAGGTTGACAAGGCCGTGGCGGAGATGCTCGCCGACGGCACGATCAAGACGATCTCCGAAAAGTGGTTCGGCTACGACATTTCCAAGAAATGACGAACACATGAACCACGCGAGGGGGCGAGCAAGCCCGCCTCCTCGCGAGAGGAATTGGACGATGACACTCCCAGACCATATCAAGATCGAAGCGAAGCGAGACCTGACGGACCTCGTCGCGATCCCTTCCGTCAGCGCCCGAGTTGAAGGCCTCGATGCGTGCGCCGATAAGGTTGCCGCTCTTCTCGCCGACGCCGGCTTCCAAACTGCAATCGAGCCAGGGGACGTCGGTCCGTTCGTAACCGGAGAAATCGGTGAGGGCCCCTTCACACTGGTGATCTACAACCACTACGACGTTCAGCCTGAAGAGCCTATCAATCTTTGGACGGCACCGCCCTTCAGCCTGACGGAGCGCCACGGCGCGCTCTTCGGCCGCGGTGCGGCAGACGACAAGGGCGAATTCGTCAGCCGCATTGCCGGATGGCGCCTATTCCGGGAACGACACCCCGGCCCCTTACCCTTCCGCCTGATCTGGATCGTCGAGGGCGAAGAGGAAATCGGAAGTCCTTCGCTCGTACGCTTCCTTGAGAAACGTTATCCAGGCCTTCAAGCTGACCTCTGCTGGTGGGAATTCGGGGAGGTCGATACACGCGGCCGACCGGTGGTCCTCATGGGCTTCAAGGGTGTGTTGGCGATCGAGCTGAGCGTTCGCACCGCACGCGCTGATCTGCATTCCAGCCTCGGCGCCATATTCGATAATCCCCTATGGCGGCTGGCCTCTGCTGTCGCTTCCATGCGCGATGCAGCCGGCCGTGTCCTGATCAAAGGCTTCTACGAAGGCATCGAGCCCGATCGAGCGACGAGAGAACTTGCCGCTTCGCCCCCGTTTCCACTGGAAGACTTAATGGCGGCAACCGGGGGGCAAAAGCTTCTTGGCGCCGTGACGCCATCCAACTTTTACGAGCACCTCAACTTCGAACCCTGCCTGAACGTCAACGGTATCCATGGCGGATACGAGGGAGCTGGCACGAAGACGGTTCTGCCGGCGACCGCGACCGCCAAGCTCGATTTTCGTCTCGTCCCTGGACAGAACCCCAAAGCCGTCGCTGACCTGGTACGCCTGCACCTGGACGACAACGGCTTTGACGATATCGAGCTGATCGTTCACGACGCCGAGGTCTTGGGTGTTCGCAGCGATCCGTCGCATTGGGCCGTCAAGCTCGGGGCGAAGTTGCTGGAAAAGTGGTTCGGCCAGCCTGCCATCCTTCAGCCGAGTTCGGCAGCCTCGGGGCTTGCGCACCCCTTCGTGCATCAGCTCGGCGCCACGCTTTTCGGTGCGGGCATCACGCACCATGGCGCAATGTTGCACTCTCCCGATGAGAACATCCTCATCGACCAGTTCCACCAGATGATCGGCTTCTCCGCAGACTTCTTCTCCGCGCTCGCCAGCCAGTGCGGATCGGCGACAGACGTTGGTTACCAGCAACGCGAGACCGGGTCATGATCGAAGCGGTTGTCCAGTATTTTCCCCAGCTCCTGCAGGGCTTCCTCGTCACGCTCTCCGTCGCCGTCGGAAGCTTTGTCCTTGGACTGATCTTCGCGGTCGTGCTTGCACCGGCCGCGGTCTACGGATCCGCCCCGGTTCGCAAGGTCATCGCCGGTTACGTCAGCCTCATTCGGGGTCTGCCGGAACTGCTGGTCATCTTCCTGATCTTCTACGGCGGCACGGTTCTATTGACCGGTCTTTTCGGCGTCTATGTCGAAGTGGATGCTCTCACCGCCGGCATCGCAGCGCTGACTGTCGTCTCGACCGCCTATCTGACGGAGATCGTCCGCGGCGCACTGGTCGGGGTGTCGTCAGGTCAATGGGAGGCGGCACTCGCTCTCGGCCTTCGCAGGCCCGGAGCGTTCCGGCTCATCGTCCTGCCGCAGATGATGGTCCGAGCCCTGCCCGGCCTCGGCAATCAGTGGCTCGTGATCCTGAAGGAGAGCGCCTTGGTCTCGATCGTCGGACTCGAGGAATTGATGCGCAAATCCGTCGTCGCGGCCGGCGCAACCCACAAGCCCCTCGCCTTCTACCTTACGGCTGCGGCGCTGTATGTGCTGGTGACCGGCGTCTCGACGCTCTTCATCAATGCCTACAATCAGCGCCTGACCACTCATCTGCGGTAGTCCCATGTCATTGGATCTCTTTCTTCCTGCTTTCATCACCATCAAGAACGGCTTCGTTCTGACACTGATCATCACCCTGGCGAGCTTTCTCGTGGGACAGGTGCTCGCGCTGCCGGTCGCCCTGGCTCTGTCCTCTCCCTCAAGGTGCTTGCGGCTTCCGGCGTCTGCCTACACATTCGTCATCCGTGGCAGCCCGCTTCTCGTGCAGCTCTTCATTGTCTACTACGGCCTAGGACAGCTCGAGGCCGTTCGCGAGAGCGTCCTCTGGCCCATCCTCCGCAGCCCGGTCTACTGCGCCGTCCTGACGATCGCCCTCAACTCGGCCGCCTATTCGGCTGAGGTCCTGGCCGGTGCAATCCGGCAGGTGCCCAAAGGGCAGTGGGAAGCCGGGAAAGCCCTCGGGTTGGCAAAATACGTCCTGTTGATCAAGGTCGTCCTGCCGCAGATCTACCGCGCCGTGTTGCCAAGCATCGGCAACGGACTGATCCTCGTCATGAAGGGGTCGACCCTCGCCAGCGCGGTCACGGTCATGGAAATGACCGGTGCAGCCCGCGTATTCGTCGCCAAGACCTATGCACCATTCGAAACGTTCCTGATCGCGGGTGCCATCTATCTCTTGATCGGCGCCGCCTTCGGTCGGGTCTTCAAGGGGCTCGAAACAAGGTTCGCCATCCCAGGCCGATAAGCCAACACGATCGACAGTCACGAGAACTGCAAGCGGAGAACGTCTTCCGCGCGGCGCAGCCAATGCACACTTCTGGAGGAGAAAAAATGTCAAAGTCAGCAGTCAAGATCGCCGGCATGAACAAGTGGTACGGCGCTTTCCACGTCTTGAAGGACATCGATCTAGATGTTCAGCAGGGTGAACGCATCGTCATTGCCGGCCCGTCGGGCTCCGGCAAGTCGACGATGATCCGCTGCATCAATCGGCTCGAAGAGCACCAGAAGGGCAAGATCGTCGTCGACGGCATCGAGCTCACCAACGACCTGAAGAAGATCGATGAAGTGCGTCGCGAAGTCGGCATGGTGTTCCAGCACTTCAACCTCTTCCCGCACCTGACGATCCTCGAAAACTGCACGCTTGCGCCGATATGGGTGCGCAAGATGCCGAAGAAGCAGGCCGAGGAACTGGCGATGCACTTCCTGAAGCGCGTCAAGATCCCCGAGCAGGCGAACAAGTATCCGGGCCAGCTCTCCGGTGGTCAGCAGCAGCGCGTGGCGATCGCCCGCTCGCTGTGCATGAAGCCGAAGATCCTGCTCTTCGATGAGCCGACCTCGGCGCTCGACCCGGAAATGGTCAAGGAAGTGCTCGACACCATGGTGTCGCTCGCCGAAGAAGGCATGACCATGCTGTGCGTGACCCACGAAATGGGCTTCGCCCGCCAGGTCGCCAACCGCGTGATCTTCATGGACCAGGGCCAGATCGTCGAGCAGAACTCGCCGGCCGAGTTCTTCGACAATCCGCAGCACGAGCGCACCAAGCTGTTCCTCAGCCAGATCCTGCACTGACCGACGGCATTGCACCATTCCGCGCGTCCGCGCCCGTTCTTGTCGAGCCCCGCTCGATGTCATGATTACCCCGGCCGATCATTCGTCGGCCGGGGCCCGGCCGCGACCGGATGGCTATCGACAAAGCCGTCGCAATCCTCAAGGTGGCAAAGCGCTCGATGATTGTCGCCGGCGCTTGTGCCGCCGGTGCGCCAACCCATTGCAGGAAAACGCGGCGCGCCAGCCGCAGCGACACCCGTCGACGTGAGTTTCCAGGTAGACGCTCGTCAGGTTAGAGCTTCGCCCTCGTCGACCGCGGCGTGGACAAAAGAAGGCTCGTCTCGCTGCCCATAATGCCGGGCACGAGACGGATCTTGCGCAGCACGGCATCGAAGTTGGCCAGGCTCGATGCGCTGAGTTCCACCAGCAAATCCCACCGGCCGTTCGTCGTGTGAATCTGCGAGATTTCAGGAAAGCCGCCGAGCGTGCGGATCACCCGATCGGTCACATGGCCCTCGATCTCAACCATCATCACCCCACGAACGACATCTTCAAGCGCATCGGCACGCAGCATCACCGTATAGCCGAGGATGGTCCCGTCCTGCTCCATCCGCTCGATGCGCGCCCGCACGGTCGCCCGCGAGGCGCCCGTTTCCAGCGCGAGATCCGAGACACTTCGACGCCCATTGCCGCGCAACAGCATCACGATCTTCTGGTCGAGAGCATCCATGCCGATTTGGATTCCGTTCTTATCAATTTGGTCAAACTAGCATCTCGATATGCCAAAATTCAATGTTCAATCCGCCATCGATGACTTTTATAATCATGAAAACAAACGGGAGTACACTATGGACTGCACGCTCATCGGCGCGCCCCTGCAAATCGGGGCAGGGCAGCTTGGCTGCGAGATGGGGCCGAGCGCCCTGCGCATCGCTGGCCTTCGTACGGCACTGGAAGAACTGGGCCATTCGGTCAAGGACAATGGCAATCTCAGCCCGCGTGCGTTCGACGAGATGCCCCATCCGAACAAGGCCGTCCATCACCTCGGCGAAACGGTCGCCTGGGTCGAAGCGCTGTCTGCTGCTGCCTACGAACACAGCAAGGCGGGCATGCCCATTTTCCTCGGCGGCGACCATGCCATCTCCGCGGGTACCGTTCCGGGTCTCGCACGCCGAGCCGCCGAACTCGGGCGGCCGCTGTTCGTGCTCTGGCTGGACGCCCATACCGACTTCCACACTCTCGAAACGACGGTCAGCGGCAACCTGCACGGCACGCCCGTCGCTTACTATACCGGCCAGACCGGTTTCGATGGCTTCTTCCCTGCGCTTGCCCATCCCGTTGCCGCAGAAAACGTCTGCATGATCGGTATCCGCAGCGTTGACGCCGCCGAAAAGGCCGCCATTCGCACCACCGGCATCACGGTGCACGACATGCGCGTAATCGATGAGCATGGCGTGGCCGTCCTCGTCCGCAATTTCATCGAACGGGTCCGGGCCGCAAACGGCCTCCTGCACGTCAGCTTCGATGTCGACTTCCTCGAGCCGGACATCGCGCCGGCCGTCGGCACCACGGTACCGGGAGGAGCAACTTTCCGCGAGGCGCACCTGATCATGGAAATGCTGCATGATAGCGGGCTCGTGACCAGCCTCGACATTGTCGAGCTCAATCCGTTCCTCGACGAGCGCGGCAAGACCGCACGGCTGCTCGTCGATCTCGTGGCCAGCCTGATGGGCAAGCGGGTGATGGATCGCCCGACTGTTACTGGCTGATTTCGAATGTTCTTTGGTTGGAGGGAAAATGAATACTGATCCGAAACTGAACGTGGTTCCGTTCGTAAGCGTCGACCACATGATGAAACTGGTTCTGAAGGTCGGCATCGACCGGTTCCTGACGGACCTGGCGGCCACAATCGAGGAGGACTTCCGCCGCTGGCCGGTCTTCGACAAGACCCCGCGCGTCGCTTCCCATTCGCAGGAAGGCGTCATCGAGCTGATGCCCACCAGCGACGGAACGCTTTACGGCTTCAAATACGTCAATGGTCACCCGAAGAACACGCGCGATGGCCGCCAGACCGTGACGGCCTTCGGCGTGCTCTCGGATGTCGGCAACGGCTACCCGATGCTGCTCACCGAAATGACGATCCTGACCGCGCTGCGCACTGCGGCAACGTCCGCGGTCGCGGCGAAGTACCTTGCCCGGCCGAATGCCCGGACCATGGCCATCATCGGCAATGGTGCGCAGAGCGAATTCCAGGCTCGCGCCTTCAAGTCGCTGCTCGGCATCGACAAGCTTCGCCTCTACGATATCGACGCCTCCGCCACCCGGAAATGCGCACGCAACCTCGCAGGACTCGGCTTCACCATTGAAGAATGCACCTCGGTCGAAGAGGCGGTCGAAGGCGCGGACATCATCACCACGGTGACCGCCGACAAGCAGTACGCGACGATCCTATCGGACAACCATGTCGGTCCCGGTGTCCACATCAACGCGGTGGGCGGTGACTGCCCCGGCAAGACCGAACTCAGCAAGGACATTCTGCTGCGCTCGGACATCTTCGTCGAATATCCGCCGCAGACACGCATCGAAGGCGAAATCCAGCAGCTGCCGGCTGAGCACCCCGTCGTTGAACTCTGGCAGGTCATGACCGGCGAGACAGAGGGCCGCAAGAGCCCGGATCAGATCACGCTCTTCGACAGTGTCGGTTTTGCGATCGAGGACTTCTCCGCCCTTCGCTACGTCCGGGACCAGATTGCCGAACACGGTATGTTCACAGAACTCGACCTCCTCGCTGATCCCGACGAGCCACGTGACCTCTACGGCATGCTTCTGCGGTGTGAGAAGAAACTCGAAGCGGCATAGACTGACGCGAAGTAATCACGTTCCCCGGTTTGTCGACGGTCAAGCCGGGGGAACGCTGGGCGTCAGTCGCCAAGCAGCCTGATAGAGGCCAATTGAGCGCCTTGAAGGGAATCGAACTTACTACCCAATTCCTTGAAAACCGCGGCACAAAAAGTAATACCTTGGATAAATAATTCCCTACACGGGTCCGGCCATGACGACGACAGTTACATCCAAGGGACAAATTACTATTCCCAAGCCTGTGCGCGATCTCTTGGGTATCGTGCCTGGAAGCAAGATAGACTTCCGACGCACTTCAGATGGAAGCGTTGTCCTCGTCCATGCTGCGAAAAAGCAGCCGCCCAGCCGCTTCGCGAAACTACGAGGGCATGCGGGCAAGGGCCTCGACACTGACGCGATCATGGCGCTTACGCGTGGCGAACCGTGATACTCGTAGACACGAAAGTCCTTCTCGACGTCGTTACCGATGATCCAACTTGGGCCGATTGGTCGATAGCGCAGCTGGAAGCCGCAAGCCTCGGGGGAGCAATCTGGATCAACGACATCGTCTACGCGGAACTCGCCGTCCACTACGATCGGATCGAAGACGTTGACGGCTTGCTTGATCAAGCGGGGTAGAAGCTGGCGGCGGTACCCCGTGAGGCCCTCTTTCTGGCAAGCAAGGTTTTCACACGATATCGCAAAGCAGGCGGAACGCGGACAGGGGTGCTCCCTGATTTCTTCATGGGTGCGCACGCAGCGGTTAGCGGATATTCGCTGCTCACACGCGACGTCGGCCGTTATCGCACCTACTTCCCAACGTGACGCTGATTGCGCCGAACTTGCCGACCTGATGAAGCTGCTCATGGGAGGCTCAGTTCCCGTCGATACATTATGCGATCCAAAATGCACAAAACCGGAAGATGCGCGTTGCGCAAACGCGGGAGGAATACTGTGCGTTGGCGCACTTCAGCAGAGAGTCAGAAACAGGCGGCGACCCCACTCCCCTTTTCTGGAACATTGTCGCAGCTCAACGGTTTTGCGTTCACAAACGAGGAGGTGGAAGATGATTGGTGTGAACCAGCAATCGATTGAAGATCAAATCGCCGAATTGCGATCGCAGATCGCGGAGGTGAAGCAAGCTGTGAGTGAGGGGGTCAATTCTGCGGCTGAAGGCGCCTCTGAAATAGCTAGGAACGCAGCCCAGACGGTCCGACAGCAAGGACAGGGCGCAATAGAGGCCGCGCGGGAAAATCCCGGAACAGCAACGACAATCGTCAGTACGGCCGCGCTTATCGGATTTTGCATCGGCCTATACCTGGGCCTTTCTTCGACGAGTGGCGTTCGGGCGCGCTGGTAGGCAGGAGCCATCTTATCTTTCGAAGCCCAATCGAACATCCCTAGCATTTCTAACCGAGCAACTGATCCGCAGCCGGATGGCATCTGTTAGTCGGCAAAAGGCGTGTTAGGTAAAGACTCCTTGCCGATTGCCGATTTGTCGGTGCCGCCGCCCGCCAGCGATCCCGGTCAGCCGGCTCTTGCGGTCGAAAGCTGACGACGAATTTGGACGCGCGCGGCTCGAAAGGCCGAGGCGCAAGGGTGAGCTTCCCTCCACTCAAGCCAAAGGCAACCGAAGTGTTGCCGACAGAGTTCGCCTCGACGAACGGGGCGCGGCGCTCGACGTAGTTGCCGTTCGAGTTACCAGCGACCTGCACGCCGATTGGCCGATTGATGCCGGGGGTGCCATGTTCACAGAACTCGACCTCCTCGCTGATCCCGACGAACCGCGACCTCTACGGCAGCTGCTTCGCTGCGCGAAGAAGCTCGAAGCGGCATAGACTGACGCGAAGCAATCACGTTCCCCGGTTTGTCGACGCTCAATTGGGGGCCAAAGGATCAGTTGACCCGGGCTCCTTCGGCGCAGAACAGATGGATCTTCTGGTTCTTCGGCTGGAGATAAATCTGCTCCTCAGGCTTCAGGTCCACGCGGCGATGCAGCACGACCCCCGCCGTCTGCGTGCCGACGCGCACCAGAAGGTGGGTTTCGGCGCCGGTTGGCTCGACCGTCAGCACGGTTGCCGGTATGCCGGTTTCGGCTATCTCCAGATCTTCCGGGCGGATGCCGTAGGTGCGTGCTTCACCGTGACCCAGCGACGTCGGCAGCGGCAGGGAAACACCGCCGTCAATGAAAAAGCCGCCATCACCGACGTTGCCCTCAAAGAGGTTCATCGACGGCGAGCCGATGAAGGTGGCGACGAAGGTATTGTCCGGGCGATCATAGAGGTCGAGCGGCTTGCCCATCTGTTCGATACGGCCGGCGCGCATGACGACGATCTTGTCGGCCATGGTCATGGCTTCGATCTGGTCGTGGGTAACGTAGACGATGGTCGTGCCGAGCCGCTGGTGCAATTCCTTGATCTCGCTGCGCATGGTCACGCGCAGCTTAGCATCGAGATTGGACAGCGGCTCGTCGAAGAGGAACACCTTGGGGTGACGAACAATGGCGCGGCCCATGGCGACACGCTGACGCTGGCCGCCGGAGAGCTGCTTGGGCAGACGGTCGAGCAGCGGCTCAAGCGCGAGAATTCCGGCAGCCTCCTTCACCAGCTTATCGATCGTCGCCTTGTCTCGACCCTGGAGCTTCAGGGAGAAGCCCATGTTCTCCTTGACCGTCATGTGCGGATAGAGTGCGTAGCTCTGGAACACCATGGCGATGTCGCGCTCCTTGGGTGCGACGTCGTTGACGACGCGCCCATCGATGCGGATTTCGCCGCCGCTGATGTCCTCGAGCCCCGCAAGCATGCGCAGGAGCGTGGACTTGCCGCAGCCGGACGGTCCGACGAGCGTGACGAATTCTCCATCCTCAATGTCCACGGAAACGCCGTGGATGACGGAGGCTGCGCCATACTGTTTCAGAACGCGGTCGATCGCTACCGATGCCATTTTTCTTCCTCCCTCAAATCTTGAGTTGCCAGATTTTCGCGCCCGTGACGGCGCCCGTCAGCCTTGCCGATCGCGCGGCGGCAAATCCGGGAATGCGCTTGGTGCCTGTCCAGCGGCCGTTGTCGGCAAAGACCTCGATCGAGCCCGCATCGAGGAAGATGCGCAGCTGCGAAGGTCTGGCGCCTGACGCCAGATATCGCGGTGGCGGCTTGCCGGTACCGGCATCGAAGAGGATTGCAAGGCCCTCGTCATCGAGCCTGACGCCAAGCGCGACATCCGGGTGATCGAGGACGAGCTCGAAAGCCGCGCCGGTCTCGGGCAGTGCAAGCACGATCTCGACCGCACCGCTTTCGAGTGGAACCGTTTCGCCCGCAGCAAGGGCTGTTTCATCGAGCAGCCTGTGGCGCAGGTTTTCGACTGCCGCGACCGGCGGCGTCAACACGGCACCCCCATCGAGAAGCACGCGACGCGGCAAGGTCATCGCCGTCGGGAAATCGTCCTTCTTGGAAAAGTCTGTCCAGTTGGCAAGCCAGGCGATGCCGACCGGTTCGTCGCCGTCGACGAAGGCCTGGAAGGCGTAGGCGTCGGAGCCGAAATCCAGTTCCTGTTCGAATTCGGCCGTGAACGCCCGGCCGTCGAAGCGGCCGACGGTGACGGATGTGAGGTTGCGCCGGCCGGTGGCCGGGTCACGGCTTGTGAGCAGGCCAAAGATCAGCGCCCAGCGGGTCTCCGGATCATCCGCCATGCCGCCGACCGGCAGCATGCACGGGCACTCCGCTGCGGTCATGCCGAAACCGTCCTCGCGATGGATGATGTCGAGGAAGGTCCAGCCCGTGGCACCCTGCAGATCCGCCGTCTCGTAAAGCAGGACGACACCGCCCGATCGGTCGCGACTGCCAAGCAGCATCTTCCAGCGGCCGTCCGGGCCCTTGAACACATAGGGATCGCGGAAATCAGTCGTGAGGTTCAGGCCCTCCGGACGGATAGGCAGGATCACCTCGGACGGGCCAGCAACGATGCCGTCTCGGCTGACGGCCGAGAGCTGGATCTGCTCCTCCGGCTCCCGGTCGCGAACGTGTTCGGTGTAGAAGACCCGGATGTCGTCCCCGTCCGGCCCGGAGACGGGGACGGCCGAGCCGGAAAAGGCGCCGCCACGGCCATCGTCCTTTTCCGACAGGTGATCCGCCGGAAACAGGAACATCGGCACGTGCGTCCAGCGGATCCAATCTTTGGAGACCGCATGGCCCCAGTGCATGGTGTTCCAACGCAAGCCATGCGGATAGTGCTGATAGAAGAGATGGCCGAGGCCCTTGAACCGGCCGAAGCCGTTCGGGTCGTTCATCCAGCCGAAGGGCGGACGGAAATGGTAGCTGCCGGGAACCTCAGGCGGCGCCGTGCGGACGTCGCAATGGAGGACGCGGATCCCCTCCTCCATTACCGTCTGCGGGTGGAACGCATAGGCGACGGAGAGCGCGGTTGTGTCCGCATCATAGGCAAGCACCGTGCGGCCAGTCGTCTCGAGCGTCACCGCGAAGAATTCGAACTCCCCGGCGCGGCGCGTGGACGGACCGGCAATCTCACTGCGGTCTAAGGTGACGGACAGTTTCGCCTCGTCGCCAATTTTGCGCGCCTTGAGCCAGAGATGCAGCACGGTCCCGGCCGGGAGTTCGGCCTCGACGATTTCAAGCACGCGGCTCGCGGGTCTTGTCTGCGAAGTCATAATCAACCTTTCACGGCGGAGCCGACGAACGAACTTACGAACCAGCGCTGGAAGGCGAGGTAAAGGATGAGGACAGGGATCATCATCAGCACGGACGCGGCCATGGCGCGGTCCCAGTAAATGCTGTCCTGCCCGAAGAAGGTGGCGATCGCGACGGAGATCGGCCGGGCATAGTCGGTCTGGGTGACCAGCGTCGGCCACAGATACTGGTTCCAGCTCTCGATCCCCATCAGGATCGAGACCGTCGCAAGCGCCGGCAGGCTGAGCGGCATGTAGATCGACCGGTAGATGCGAAACGCCGAGGCGCCATCCATCTCCGCAGCTTCGTAGAGTTCCTTCGGCAGTTGCGCGAAGAACTGGTAGAACAGGAAGACATAGAGCGGGCTTGCCACCCAGGGCAGGATCTGCACGGCAAACGTATCCGTCAGGCCCACCCGCGACATCATCACGACGAGCGGCATGATGATGCTTTCCTGCGGGATGACGTAGAGCGCGACCACGAGGGCAAGCAGGATCGCCTTGCCGCGAAGCGACGCCCAGGCGAGAACGAAGCCCGCCATGGAATTGATGATCAGCCCGGACACGACGGTGACGACGAGGATCACCAGCGAGTTGACGAGGTAGCGACCATAGGCAAGTTCGCCGGAGAAATTGGCGATCTCGCGGTAGTTCGACAGGGTCGGATCGCTGACCCAGAAGGCGCGGAAGCTGCCCATGTCCGCAAGGATGCGGAAACGGTCATCCTTGAGGCTGGCGATCAGCAGCATGAAGAGCGGCGAAATCATCACCAGAGCGATGATGAAGATGCAGACGGTCTGGACGACACGCAGGCCCGTCTTGCTGTTGCCGCGGGGGATCGCCAGCGGGGCTGGCTGGCTGAGCACGAGATCAGACATCGAAGCGCCTCAGGAGTTTGCGCTGGAGAAGCGCGATCAGAAGAACGATGACGAAGAGAATGACGGAGACGGCGGATGCGTATCCGAGCTTCTGTTCCTCGAAGCCGGCACGCACCATGTAGTGCACGACGGTCTCCGTGCTTTCCTTCGGTCCGCCCTGGGTCAGGATCGCAACCTGCGTGTAGAGCTTGAAGGCCTGGATCGTAGTGATGACCAGCACGAAGACGTGGGTCGGACGCAGGCCCGGCATGGTGACGTGCCAGAAGCGGCGAAACGCGCTGGCGCCGTCGATGCGGGCGGCATCGTAAAGTTCGTCCGGAATGCCCTGCAGGCCGGCGAGGTAAATGATCATCTGGAAGCCATAGGCCTGCCAGGCTGACAGCAGCACGATCGAGAACATCGCCCAGTTCGGGTCGCCGAGCCAGTCGATCGGCTGGATCATGCCGCCGGACAAGAAACCGACGATCTGGTTGAGCGGACCGCTCGGATACTGGAACAACGTGCCCCAGATCACGCAGACGACCACCATGGATGTAATCGCCGGCAGAAAGAACATGCCGCGCAGAAGGTTCTGCATCGGCAGCTTCTGGTGCAGCAGCAGCGCCGTCAGGAAAGCAAGACCGCACTGAACCGGCAGCACCCAAGCGGTGAAGCGGGTGACATTCCAGAGCGACGTCCAGAACAGCGGATCGGTGAAGACCCGCTGGAAATTCAGGAGGCCGACGAAACGCACCGGCGTCGGACGCGGCACCAGCGGCTGATTGGTCATCGCCGTCCAGAAGGATAGAAGAAACGGCGTGATCAGGAAGATGGCGAGCAGCAGCACGGCCGGTGCGATCATCGCGACCTCCTGCCAGAACCGCTGCCGGTCGCGCCGCCTGGCGGGGCGTGGCAGCGCGGCCGTAGACGTCTGTTGCAAGGTCATGGTCTCCTCCTCATCGCTCATCCTCCCGAAATCGCGCAGGGCCGGCCAGCGGGACGGCCCTGCAAAATACGCCCTATTGCTGCTCGTCGAAGGGCGGGTAGCCGGCGTTGTCCTCGATGTCCTGATCGATCTTCTTCGCCGCAGCCGTCAGTGCCTCCTGCGCATCACCGCCATTGAAGATTTTGTCGACCGCCTGCATGAAGGCCGAGGTGATCGTCGGATAGGCCGGGTGCGGCGGACGGGCGACGGCGGTTTTCGAGGCCTGCTCGAAGGCGACGGCAAGCGGCCCGCCTTCAGCGTAGAGCGGGGATTCTGCGGCAAAGCTCTTCAGGCCCGGATAGGCCGACTGGGTCTTTGCATAGTCGCGATAGTCCTTGTCCTTCAGAAGGAAGCTCAGGAATTTTCCGGCGGCCTCAGGGTTTTCGGAGCTCGCCGAGATACCCCAGATCCAGGTGCCGTTCGGGCTGACGCCCTTTTTGCCGATCTTCGGCAGCGGCATGACGACGATGTTGTCCTTCATCGCAGCGGCAGCTTCGGCGTAGAACCAGTGCCCACCCATGGCAAGCGCTGCCGGCTGCCCCTCTGCATAGAACTGGTTGGTGCCGGACGAGGTCGGAACAACCCAGCCGTTTTTCACCCAGGTCTGCATCATCGTCAGCGCCTTGACGCAGGCTTGGCTGTCGAGCGTGCCGCTCGCCTTCCAAGCCTTGCGATCGATCAGGTCGCAGCCCGCACTTTCGAGCAGCGGGCCGTAGGCATAGGTGATCCACTCGGTCTTGATCCCGTAACCGCGGAACGTGTCGATCGGCCACTTCACGCCTTCGAGTTTGGAGAGCTTTTCGAGATAGCCTTCGAATTCCTCGCGCGTCCAGGCATCATCGACAGATTTCGGAATGCGTGCGCCGATGGCTTCGAGATACTTTTTGTTGCCGTAGAGAACGACCGAGGAGTCAGTGAGACCGATTGCATAGAGGTCCTTGTCGATCGGGTAGGTTCCCTGAGCGATGTTCGAGCCGGTCATGTCGTCGAGAACATCCTTGTCGACGAGTGGCTTGATGGGCTGCAGGTAGCCCGACCAGACGTAGTTAGCGAGAAACGGCGCGTCGAGTTCCATCACGTCGGGCAACTGCTTTGCCATGACGGCGGCGCTGAACTTCTCGTTATAGGCGTCGTGCGGCGCGTAGATCATCTCGACGTCGATGTCGGGATTGGCTTCCTCGAAGCGCTTGGCGACGTCGCCATAGGCCTTCACCCAACCCGGATCGCCCTGGTGCATCACATGGATGACGGATTTTGCCTCTGCAAAACCGGCGGTCCATAAGAGTGCGGAAGACGCGAAAAGCACGCTAAGTAAACGATTACCCAGATAAGTTGTCATTGATCTTCTCCTCCTATTCAGTTCGACGAAAATGCTGATTGTCAGACCGATGCCCGCTCCACGAGATGAAACGGCAGCTTGCGCAGATGCGGCGGCTGAGGTTCCCCGGCGAGCAGTATCTCCATGGCCAGGCGGCCCATCGCGCGGTGCGGCAGGGCCATCGTCGTCAACGGCGGATCCAGCCGCGAGGCGAGCTCGACCTGGTTGTCGAAGCTGGCCACCGCAATGTCGTCCGGGATTTTAAGGCCGGCGCGCGCAAGGGCCGCATAGACTTCCATTGCGACACGGTCGTTGCCGCACAGGATCGCGTCCGGCCGCTGACCGGTGGCCAGCAATGTCTCGACATGCGACGCGACGAGGCTCGGAGCGCGGTCGCTATAAACGCTGCGGCGGACGGCCGGAAGCACACCAATCGGTTCGATGCCGGCCTCTTCAAGGGCTGCGCGAAAACCCTTCTCTCGTAGCGCCCCGGCAAGGATACCCGGCAGGTTGATGAAGGCGATGCGGCGGCGGGCAGAGGCGAGCAGGTAACGCACGATCTCGCGCGCCCCACCTTCTTCGTCGGGGACCAGTGACGTGACGCGCCCGGAGGCCTCGCGGCAATTGATCATCACGCCGACGGAGCCCGCGAGTGCCGGCGGCAGATCGACGTCCTTGTGGTACATGGCGGCATAGGCAACGGCACGCGGCCGGAACTGCTGCACCTCGTCGACCACCGAGCCGATTGACTGTCCGCTGCTGTGGTTGACGGCAAACACTGCCATGCCTGCACTGCGCGCAGCACCATCGAGCCCGCGCACGATTTCGGTGGCGAACGGCGAAGTGATGAGGCCATCAGAAACGACGCCGACCAGCGGCAGCCATCCCTGACGCACACCGCGCGCGGCGAGATTAGTCACGTAACCCAGTTCCTCCGCGATCGCCTTCACCTTCTGGCGCGTGTCGTCCGACATGCGCGCGGAGCCACCGTGCAATGCGCCGGAGACCGTCTTCACCGAGACGCCTGCACGCTCCGCAATGTCAGAAAGCGAGATTGCCACGATGCTCCTGAACTCCGTTGGGTTATCGATTACCCTATAGTTTAAACCGCGGTCTTTTGTCAAGCGCAGCCGACGGGTCCTTGCGACTTCGCCGACAAACCGCTGGTTCGTCGCAGGCGCCCATCTGACCCAAGCGACCCCTCTGCCCTTCGTTGCCCGTGGCCAAGGCGTCACGGCAGTCTTCCCTGGGGACCAAGCGACGGCGGCGATCTTCGACGTGCTCGGCAACGCCGTCGAATGCGAGAGCAAGGTGGAAGATGACCTTCTCGCCGCAGCCAGCGCCGTGATGGCCGCCTATTTCAGCATCCTGCACCGCACGACAGAATGGCTCGCCCAAAATGGCCTGCCAGGGCTGCGCCTATCTCGCGCCCCTGTTTGCGGCCTTTCTGAAGCGGCAATTCACGCAGGCAAGGATGTCGATTTCGTCGAGATGAGCCGCGAGTTTGCCACCAAGAGCGGCCTCAACGAACAGATGTTCCGGGACTTCGACGAAAGGGGCGGAACCCAAGCGCTGACGCGAGCGCTCGGCAGAGTGTTCGAGCGGATCCACAACCGCTAACAGGTGACACTCGCCGCCATTTCTCCCCATGCGGTTGATTAGATCACGAATTCCTCCTCATAGGTCTGCGGCTCGGGAACGACCGTAACCTCCACCGGTACGATCCAATTGGCCGCGTAGCTCTCGAAGTCGGAACGCTGCTGGTCGGGCTGCACGCGCCCCGCCGCATCGATCGCGCGACATCGCAGTTTGTATTGCCCCACCTTTTCAGGGGTCCACGTGTACTCCCACAAGCGCCATGCAAAAGGACGTTCTTTCTCGAGGAGGCTTGCCTCGCGCCAGCCACTTCCATCTTCGGTGCAGACCTGAACCTGCCGGATAGCAGCCTCGCCGCCCCAGGCGGCTCCGAAAATTCGATAGGGTTGGCCGGCGATGAGACGCGCGCCCTGCACGGGTCGCGCGATCTGCGCTTTGACCTCCATCTCCGTGAGGGGGACTAGGCTCGGTTCCCCGAGGTTGCGCTCCCAACGGAAGTACTCACGCGCTTGCCAGTAGCCAAGGAATGGTTGTTCCAAAACCGTGATATGGGTGATCCACTTGACCCAAGCCATGCCGAACCAGCCACCCACAACCGCGCGCAGCGGGTAGCCGTGATCGCGCGTCAACGGCTCCTCGTTCATCGAATGGGCAAGGATCGTGCTGTGCGCCATGGCCTTCTCAAGCGGTAGACTGCGCGCAAAAGCGATGGGGCCAGGAGAAGCCGTTTTTTTGTTCGTGTCGACGACGCCGCTGTCTGCGCCCACAAGCAGGACCTCACGCGCGTTAGGCTTAACGCCCGCCATTTCCAATATCTCGCTGAGAAGAACTCCTGTCCACGCAGCATTGCCGACGGCTCCGTTCTGCCACTGCAACCCCTCCTTCGGTGGCACATAGTAGACGCGGCCATTCCCGGCGCATTCGACGACGGCAGTCAAGGTCGTGCTCCGCATCGCCTTGATGCTGTCGAGATCAAGTTCGAGCGGCCGCGCCACCGCCCCGTCAACGCGCAATCTCCAGTCTCGCGCATCGAGGTCCGGCGAGGGGAAATGGTTTCTCACGAAGAACAGCTCGGTTGGGATCAGCAAATCGGAGAGCGACGCAAATGGAAACTCGGTATTCTGTGGGGATTTTTGTCGAACTATCAGGCTGGGTTGCTCTGGTGTCGGCATCGTTCTCGTCTCTCCTTCCAAAAGCACAACCTCGGTATCCATCCCGGCGGGTTCCGGTTAGATCACACCCCGCGCAGTGCGCCTGTCGCGTTCCGCCTTCGGCCGCATTCTCGCCTATACCGCACGTTTCGAGCATCGATCTCGGACGGCAGCTTACTGCATGGTCACATCTCTCTTTCGCGCCGGCTTGTCGTTGAGACAGTACCTCTGCAGAAGACCAGCGACATGTTGTTGGCAGGCATCTCGATCGTCTCGCGGAGAACAAGTCCAGCGGCCTCACCCAATTGTTCAAGGTCAGCGATATCACGCACACCCCAAGATGGGTTGCGCTCCTTTAGAGCGGCGTCGAAAGCAGCATTCGAGGGGGCGTTGTGTACGCCGTCGCGCATAAAGGGACCGTAGAGAAGGAGAAGCCCACCATCGTGAAGCAAACGGCCAGCTCCTTCGAACAATCCTGAGCTTGCCGTCCATGGCGCGATGTGGATCATATTGATCGATAAGATGGCGTCAAAATGCCCCGTTTGTTCGACGATCCATTGTCCTGAGCACACATCAATATCCCGCGGTGCCAGCACATTCTTCAGCCTTGAGAATTTGATCCAGCTAGACGTACTGACGCGGGCGTCGGCATCCGGATCGCTCGGCTGCCAGGTGATGTTTGGCATTGCCCCCCCAAAACACACGGCGTGCTCACCGGTCCCGCATCCAATCTCCAGCACGGTGCCACGTGTTGGAAGGACACGTTGTAGGACCGCGAGGATCGGCGCCGAATTTCGCGCAGCGGAAGGTGAGAACATGCGCTGGTCGGCGCTGACGTCGCGCTGTTCCAGCGCAACAGGCGAACGGTCCTTCTTCTCTGGGAGCATTGGCCTGTAATCCCCTTTGGGCAATGCCTCCACCTTATAGCTGAAATGACTGAAATCAAGGATTGCGGACTTACAAAGGGTCGTCGGTGCTGCGTTCGGGATCATGTCCCAGGGAGTGGTGTAAGTGGCGGCTTTGGTCGCCGCGTTCTCCGGCATGGGCCGGGATGATCAGCGCGCCACGGCTGGCAGGCTGATGAGCGGATCATCGCTCATCTGGCTGATGGTTTCCAGCGTCATGTATCTGGCGCGTTGGACAGCCCATTCGTCGTTCTGCTCGAGCAGGATCGCGCCGACGAGGCGGACGATGGCGTCAGAAGGCATCGAGGCAATCATCAGCAAGACACTGCGCGAGCAATGGCTGACGCTCGAGGCGCCTCCTCTCGCACCGGTCGTCGCCGAAATCCGTGCGCGCTGTGAAGAGGCTGGTCTTGCCCTGCCGTCCTATGTCACCATTGCCCGGCGCATCCCGGCGCTGTTTTCGCCTGAAGAGATCGCCAGAAAGCGGTCGGCCAATCCAAAGCACCTGCTGCGGTTAAAACCGCGACCAGGCTATATCCACGCACCGCACCCACTCGACGTCTGCCAGATCGACCATACGCCGACCGATTTGAGCGAAAACAAGGTCGCGCGGCCCGGCTGATCACCTGAAAGCGCCGGTCATACCGGCGGGTTCCGGCCAAGAGGCACCGCTGGAGCAGAGCAAACACTGCATGCAGTAAGCTGCAGAATCGCAATGCGCTCAGGCCTGGATGTTGTCCGCCGACATCTTGCCGGACTTGCGGTCTTTCACCAGCTCATAGGTAATCTTCTGGCCGTCGTTGAGTCCGCGTAGACCAGCTCGCTCTACCGCGGAAATGTGGACGAACACATCGGCAGTTCCGTCATCCGGCTGGATGAAACCGAAGCCTTTTGTTGTGTTGAACCATTTTACTGTACCGGTTGCCAAAGTATCCTCCTTTGATCATCGTCGTGTCGGACCGATAGGCTCGAATGATACTGGTACGCTCACATTAGTAGACGGTTCCGGCGTCAACGAAAAGCATGCGAGCTGTCGCGTCTATCGCACCGGACCAAAATTCCGGATCTTGGTTGCTTACCTTTGCTGTAAGCACGGTAGAGCGGGCGTAATATGGCTGCAAGATCAAGACGCAGTCGTAAAGGGCCTGAACGCGTTAATTGCGCCGATGCGCCTAATCCCAGGACAGTTGATCCTTCGGAAGCCGACCACTTGGGTCGTGTACCTGCACTTTATGCGGCAGGTTGGGGCCCCAGTTCCAAAGCACCAGATTTCGATCTCCCTCTTCGGCGCCGGGCGCAAAGCTGGGTACTATGATGCCTGCCGTGCCCCTCGCCTTGAGTCGATCGTATATCGACCAGGATGGGGGTCTCCTTCCTTCGGAAAGCGTGGTGGCCCAACTGCAGGCTATTTCCTCCACCGAAACGGAATTCGAGGCCCGACCAACTTCAGAAGCAAGATCCGTAATGTCATCACAGTCGACATCGTAGGAACAAAGTACACAAGGGTCGATGCGATGGGCAAACCCTTGATTGGCTTCCTTTACCGCCGTCATCACACTAAGGGCGAGATAGAGAGCTGGCACGCCTTTTGGGTTGAACCGCGCGCCTCTTATAGCCGCGCCATCTCCTGAAACCGGTTTGAAAGCCCAGCGTGGATCGTGCGCACGGTAACAATTGCCCACAAACCTCAAGCGAAGCCCCCTAGGGCCATATGATCGAGGTAATCTCGCACCGCCGCGGCCTTGCCGTCTTTTACGAGAGCCTCGGGCGTACGCCCGCCAAAAGCTGGTAGAGGTTGGGCCCGGTACCAAGCCATTGCCTGCTCCTTACCACCGGCCCAATCTGAGACACGACTGATAATCTCCAGCATTTCCCGAAGACGGCTCTGCGTTTTCGCGCCCAGGCTACGTTCACTTCTATACAGTGTTTCGCGGGATAGCCCCGCCGTCTCGGCCAACTGGCTCTTAGACATGCCGAAGCCGGTTGCGACCCGTTCCACAGCGATCTTTCCCGAGCGATCCATATAGGACAGCACCAAGGGACCGCTGTGCTCTAAAGATTTCAGAACCTGAGGCATGATCATTCCGCCATATCCAGCAACTCATTTATTGTGCGAAATATATGACTCTATTGACGGTAACGCAAGCGACTACGACATTCGCCGGGGTAGCGAGAAGTTTCAAGCCACTGCCACCCCCAAAGAGCCGTTCGCTAGGCGCTTCGAGCAACCACTGGATTCGCCCGCAACAGAGCCATCAACACCGGCCCGAGCGAAAACTCCCCTCGCCGCGCCTTGTCCGTCAGATTGCGCAGATATCCGCCGGCCGAGTTGATGTGCCCTGCCCTTTCGAGAATACAGGCCATTGTCGCAGCCACATTTTCCGGCCCCATCGCCTCGCAGGCGTCCTGGTAGGCGCTTGGACTGACGCCCAGCATCGATCGGACCACCACTCGCCTACTCATCCCACCTACCTGAAGGTCCGGCTGCGGCAGGTGTTTGGTGAAGATCTGTTGCTGAACTCAGTTATCAAATCGACCGCTGTCCCGGGCGCTCGCCGCTGCCGCCACCCCGTTGCTTTTGCGACGGGCTTGGGTCTTTTTGCGGTGATAGGTCCACCTTTCATATCGCTCCTCGATCGCGCTAAGGGCGATGTTTGCGAGCAAAGGTGAGATGATCCCCCCCTGAGGGATACCGGCGTCCGTCCGGAGGAACTGATCCTCAGTCAAAACACCGGCCTTGAGGAATAATCCGACCAATCTCACCACTCGTCGATCACCGATGCGCTTGCGCATCCGCTCGAGCAGGTGATGATGATTGATATTGTCGAAGCATCCTTTGATGTCCCCCTCAATAACCCAAGGATATGGCAACCGGTTTCGCCGAGTGTCCTTGTCCCGCTTCTGCGGCAAGGCTGCCCGACGAATGTACTCCAAGGCGCCGTGGGTGTTTCTGCCGGGTCGAAACCCATAAGAGACATGCCAGAATTGCGCCTCGAAGATCGGCTCCAAAAGGATTCTGGCCGCGCCTTGTACGACGCGGTCTCTGATGGTGGGGATGCCCAAGGGTCGGAATTGCCCCGGTTTCCCGGCCTTTGGAATGAGCTTGCGTCTGGCCGGACTTGGCCGATATGCACCACTGCGCAGATCAGCTTGAAGATCGACCAGGAAGCGATGTTCACTCCTGTTTCGGATACGTCCCACCGTCATCCCGTCAACCCCGGCCGTGCGTCCACCTTTGTTGGAGGCAACGCGCTGCTAGCCAGGCAACAAGGTTGAGCCAGCTTCGTCCAGCGAGGGCGGCGTGACGGTCGGAAAGCGCCCGTTTCGGCGCGTTGCTACCTATCAAGGCCAGTGGCTCTATCCTGCGACGTCCAGGCACGGGACCCGCCCTTGATCAGGCTTTCAGGAAGACCAGCGCTCGCAGGATCTCCGCAAAATCCGCATGCTTGAAGGCGACGGCGCGAGGACCGTGCGCATATGCACCGGGATACCAGCCGGCACGATAGGCATCTGTCGGATTGTTGAACTCGATCACCACTTCGTAGCGCTCGGCCCTGGACGGCAGCACCTGAGTGAAATCGCCGGACAGCGCTTCTGCCACGCCTTCACGAATAAGCCGGCGCGACCAAGCAGGCGAGATCGACGTCGTCGAACGACCTTTACCCTCCAGCGTTTCCACGGACTTCAGCCCCGGCACCATCGCCCGCGCCTCAGAGCAAATACCGGCATCGCCGGCAAGGAAGACCGACGGTACACCGTAACCGGCGGCACAGAGCGCGTTGACGGTAAATTCCGAGGCGACCTCTCCGTTCAAAAGCAGGCGCGAGATGCGCATCGTGGAGGTATGGGCGAGCGGATTTGCCTCGCTGCCCGCTTTGGAGTGATAGCCCGTATAGAGCGCGGCCGCGAAGCCGGCATCGAGGCCGAACATCATCGCATCCGGATGGCCGGACCAGCCGCGCACAATGCGGACATAGTCCGGCAGGCGGTCGAGGATGAGGTTGCGACCGCTGTCATGGGCGTCTTTCACCACGACTTCCGTCGCACCGGCGGCACGCGCGCCCTCGCAGGCAGCGACCACCTCGGCGGTCATCAGGGCGCGAAATTCGGTCCAGTCGGAATGGGTGCGCTCGGCTTCGTCCCATTGCGCGATGCCTGCGGTGCCTTCGATGTCAGCGGAGATGAAAACTTTCATGGGTGGGTTCCTCTATCGGTCAAATCGGGAAGAGCGGGATAGATGCGGTCGTTTCAGGCAGGCATCGCGAAGGCCAACCAACGCGATGGGCGCCGCCAACCGCGGGGGCTTCAGCGGCCACTTTGGCAGACTTGGTTATCGGCGAGGCACGTCTGACCGGTGATCGGCGATTTGCATGTCGTTTAACGGAACATTGGTGCAGCTCGCCGCCACAGGCCAATTCAATTTGGGCAAAACTCCATGCAAGAATCGCCTAACTCCCGAGATTTCAATCGGTTATGGATAACTCCCTCACGAGCAGGCGTGCGTGCACGGTCGCTAGCGCGGAGTTCTCGCCGACGCCAACGTCGGTGAGAACTCCACACGCAGGTCTAGAGAAGTTCGCCCATCGACTGCAGGAGCCGTTCGATCTGATCGGCCGTGTGCTCGGAAAACACCGCAAGCCGCATGGTCGCAACATCTGACGCGTCGGAATAACCACCAGGCTGCTGCACCCTGACGATGATGTCGCGCTCCGCCAGACGATCGCGCAGCTGTTCGAGGTCGGTGACGCCCTTGATGGTGACGATCGGTACCGGCGTGTCGGCAACGTCGAACCCGAGGGTCCGCAACCCGCTGCGCATATGCTTGACGTTGCGAACGAGGTTGGCGCGCTTTTCCGGTGTCGCCTGCAGAACGCGCAACGATGCGGCTGCAGCGGCTGCAAGACCCGGTGGCGCCGGCGAGGCACCACGCATGATCATCGCATTGCCCGCGATCTTGGCGGCCAGATCCGCACTACCGGGAACGATGCCGCCGAGCGCGCCGAACGCCTTGCTCATCGTGCCGGCGAGATAGTTGCCCTCGCCTTCGAGCCCCGCGTGCTGCAGCGATCCGCGGCCGGTCTCACCAAGAACGCCGACACCGTGGGAATCGTCGATGCAGAGCAGCGCACCATCATAGGGGGCCATGGCCTGCCGGTAATCCCCAAGTGGCGCCAACCGTCCGGATGACGGAAAGACGCCGTCGGTCAGCACCGCCGGCCGCTCGCCCGCCTTCACATGCAACGACAGTTGCGCAGCAAGATCCTCCGGATCGGCATGCCGAAATTCGTGAACCCGCTTGCCGAGCGTCGGGATCGCGTCACGGGTGCTGTAATGCGTCGCGCAATCCATGAGGATGACATCGAATTCGTCGCGCAGCCCCTGCAGCAACACCATGGGGCTGGTGTAGCCGGAAATCATGTAGACGACCTCGTCTGTGCCGAACCAGTCGCGCAACCGCTCCTGCAAATCGGCATAGACCTGCATATGGGCGAGTGTCCCCGGCCCCATGCCGTAGCGCCTGGTCGCTTCGCAGGCCGCCTCGATCACTTCGGAGTGGCCATGCAGGCAGAAGTACGACGTGCCGCAATAATAGTCGACCACGCGCCCGCCGATGAACATGCGGGCGCCAAGAGGTGACTCCATCTTGATTGGAGCGGTCATGGTCACGCCGCTTCGGCCTGGGACGGGCTGCGTCGCTCCAGGAACATCGGCCCGACGCGGATGCCGCGCTTGCCGTTGTCGCCGACGGCATCAAGCTCGAGGATCTCGTCTTCGTAAAGCCGCCCATGCATGCGGAAGCGTCCCTCCTCGACCGGCTCGCATGTGTGCGTGCAGAAGTACTCGATCAGGCACTTCAGGCCGCCATGGCTGTAGGTCAGGTAGGTGATGTTGAAGTCCGGTCCATATTCGCCGAGATGCGGCGCAATGGCGTCGGGCACGGTCTCGTCCTCAGGCGTCTCTATGCGTGTCCAGCTTGTATCCCGCCAGACGAGTTTGCCGGCTACCGGGAAGGAGAGGTTCATATGGGCATAGTCCGCGCCGCGCCCGTAGATGCGACCGTCGATGACGAAATCGTTGCCGGCAACGGGACGGATCCGGTGCGGAACGCCCTCGCCCATCAGGTAGATCTTGCCGTCCTTGGATTTGACCTCGACGATCTCCTGCGTGGCGTCGTCGCGGTAATAGCCCGGCAGGGTCTTGAACTGCGCTTCGGGGATCTCCGGCGGACGCTGTGTCCGCTCGGGCATCTTGCCCATCTTGCGCTCGGCAAGAACGATGCGCACGCCGTCGACGCCGAGCCGCGAGGCGATCTGGTTGGCGAAATCAAGGGTCGCAAAGATCAGCACGCCGACGCCGGCGGCAGGCAACAGCATCATCTGCGAAGCATAACCATAGACGGCGCCACCATGGCCGACCGAGGTCCAGCCGTCGACGTCGCCGGCACCGAAGCACAGGCCATACCCGTTGAGCGTCTTGTCGTGGCCGGCCGGACGTTTACCGAACGGTGTCCACATCTCACGCAGCGACGCCGGCGAGATGATCGAATTGCCGGCAGCGTCAAAGCCGCCGCGCAGCAGGCACTGGGCGTAGCGTGCCATATCCCCCGTGGTGGAAAAGATGTTGCCGGCCGGCGAGCCGCCCAGGCTGAACACCGGCGCCGGCGTATCGCCGTCGAGCGTCCACATGTCGGCCGGCGCAAGCCGCTCGCGAATGCCCGGCGCCATGCCGCAGGAGGAACTGTCCATGCCCAGCGGCTTCAGAATGTTGGCAGCGACATAGTCGGAATAGCTCTGGCCGGTGACGACCTCGATCACCCGACCGACGACGGCGATGCCGGCGTTGGAGTAATGCATCACCCCGAGGCTCGGATCCTGCTTCAAGGTCGAGCTGGCGAGCTCGTCGACCGTGTCTTCCAGCGGAGGACGGGTCGCGTCGAGATAGTGGCCACTCTTGGGTTCGCGCACGAGCCCGGCCGTATGGGTCATCAGCTTGCGCAGGCTGATGACCGAGCCGTGAGGCCCGCCCTCGGCGCCAGCGAACGGGTTCACCGGCTTAAATCCGGGCAGGTAGGTCGAGACGTCGGCATCGATATCGACAAGGCCCTTTTCGACCAGTTGCATGATCGCCAGCGAGGTGAAGGTCTTGGTGATCGAGCCGATACGGAAGCACGTGTCCTTGCCCATGTCGAAATGGCGGTCATGGCGCTGGACATGGCCTTCGGCAAGCACACCGTCTCGGTCGACGAGGGCGTAGGAGATCGACGGGATCGCCTTGTCCTCGACCTCGTACCGGATCAGATCCTCGAACAGCTCGATGGAAGCAGCAGACAGAGAGGACATGGAAAATGCTCCTTGGTCGTAAGGGATTGGGTCTCAATGGGCGTGGCGTGGGTCGAGCATGTCGCGTAGCGCATCGCCGACCAGGTTCCACGACAGTACGAAGAAGAAGACGGCCGCGCCGGGGAAGGCCAGCGTGTACCAGAACTGGAAGGGATTGCCGGGCTGACCGACGATCCAGTTGCGCGAATAGGCGATGAACTGGCCCCAGTCGGCATAACCTTCTTCGGTGCCAACGCCGAGGAAGCTGAGCGCTGAGGCCGACAGCACCATGGAACCGGTCGCCATCGTCGCGAGAACCAGCACCGGAAACATGGCGTTGGGCAGGATATGCAGGACGATCAGCCTGAGATCGCTGGCGCCGTAGCTCCTGGCTGCGTGGATGTAATCCATCTCGCGGATCCTCAGGATCTCGCTTCGAACGATACGGGCATAACTCATCCAGCCGAACGTCGTCAGCGCGATCGTGATGGGCACGATGCCTTTGCCGAGCAACGCCGTCAGCACCATCGCGGCGATCAGGAAGGGCACGGCCATGAACACGTCGACGATGCGCATCAGCACTTCCTCGACGACGCCGCCGTAATAGGCCGCGACAGCGCCGACGACCGTGCCGATCAGCACGGAGATCGCCACGACCCCCAGCCCGATCTTGAATGCCGTGCGCGTACCCCAGACGACGCCATAGAAGATGTCGTACTGACCTTGCGTGGTGCCGAATATGGCCTCCGGCGAAGGCGGTTGCGGCGTTGCCAGGAAGCCGGCTCGCGGTGTGTCGTAGGGAGAAAGCTGGAAGCTTTGCGGCGGCGCCAGAACGGGCGCGAAGACGGCGATCAGCACGAAGGCGAGGAGGATCACGACACCAAACAGCGACACCGGATTTCGTGCGAGGTAACGAAGAAACTTCATTGCGTCTTCACCCTCGGGTCAAGCAACGGATAGATGAGATCGACGACCAGGTTCATCAGCACCAGGACGACCGCGAAATAGAGGCCGAAGCCGAGAACTGCGGGAAAGTCGAGATTGGCAGCGGTCTTGGCGGCGAACTGGCCGAGCCCGGCGTAGTCAAAGATGGTCTCGGTGATGACCACGCCACCCATCATCACGGCGAGTTCCATGCCGGCGATGGTTGCAAGCGGCAGAAGCGCGTTGCGCCTGGCGTGATGCAATTCGACGACGCGGCGCGGCAGGCCCTTGGCGCGGGCGGTGCGTACGTAGTCCTGGCGCAGCGTTTCCAGCATCGAGGTGCGCATCACCCGCGTCATGCTGGCGACGTTGACATAGGTCAGCGTGATGACGGGCGCCGCAAGGTGACGAAGTGCATCGCCGAAGATCGCCAGGTTGCCGTTGAGCAGCGCGTCGATAGTATTGGCGCCGGTGTAGCGCACGAAATCGCCGGAGCTGACCACGGTTTGCGCCCACTGGCTGAGCCGGCCGGGCGGAAACCAGTCAAGCGCCGAATAGAAGATCAGCAGCATCAAGAGGCCGAAGACGTAAACCGGAAAAGACCAGCCGAGAATGGTGAAGATGCGGATGACGTGGTCGGGCCAGCGGTTGAGATAGATGCCGGCGCGCGAGCCGAGGTAGACGGCGAGTAGCAGACAGGGCACGAAGGCCAGCACGACCAGCTCCAGCGTCGCCGGAAACAGCGACATCAGCGCCGTCGACACCGGTTGGCGGGCGGTCTCGGACCAGCCGAGATTGCCGCTGAGAACGCCGCCGATCCAGCGGCCGTACTGAATGTAGAAGGGATCGTTGAGCCCGTACTGTTCGATCATCCGACGGATGCTCTCCTGACCACCCTTGAGATAGTCGGGCGACGGCGCATAGGCCGCCAGTCTCTGTGTCGGCGAAAGCGACATCTGCAGCGCGAAGATCATCAACGACAGCGCGAAGAGGACGATCGGCAGCATCATCAGTCGTCTGAGTGCGTAATTCAGCACGGTTCACACGTTCCGATTTCAGGGAAAATGAAACAAGGGCTGCCGGGCGGGATCGCCACCCGGCAGCCCTGGCCAATCAATCGTTGGCCTTGGTGACCGGGTAGAAGTCCCACGCACCGTAGAGGATCATGTTGTCGACATAACCATCGATATTGCTGCGGGTGACGACGTAGCCGAAATCTTCCCAGAGGAACTGGGTCGTGGCGTATTCGTACGACATCTCCTGCAGCTTGGCGTAGATCGGCTCGCGAACCGCCGGATCGACCGATGCCCAGGCTTCATCCAGGAGCGGCTTGAACTTCTCCGCCATCAGGTCGCGATAACCTTGGCCGACCATGCCGCCGACGAGACCCGTGGGCGAGAGGTAATAGCTGGCGGCACCGAGCGGACCACCCGGATCGGAATAGTCAGGACCCCAACCCATCACCGTCAAGGGTGCTGCCGGCTTTTCGCGGTTGTTGAGCTTGTCCGAAACGGATGCCCACGGCAGAGCCTGGATCTGCATCTTGAACTTCGGATTGATGCGCGACAGGCCCTGCTGCAGCGCCGAGAGTGCCGCCGTCAGCTGCGGGTTGCCTTCGGTCACATAGGCGGTGAAGGCAAAGCCGGTATCCCAGAGCTTGCCGTCAAATGCCTTCTTGAAGTGTTCTTCGGCCTTGGCGGGATCGTAGCTGTAGACAGGTGAATCCGGGCGGTAACCCATGATGCCGCGAACCGTCGGCCCACGAGACTGCACGGTCTTGTTGAGCAGCACCTGGGTGAGGAGCGCGTCGTAATTCTGGGCGTAGTTGAAACCCTTGCGCACGTCGATGTCGGCGAAGAAGTCCGGCGGAATACCGGCGCCGTCGAGCTTGCCGCTGCCGATCGCCGGATTGTCGTTGTCGTCGAGCGGCCAGGCGAAGAAGATGCCGCGCGAGAACACTTTCTGCAGGCCGTCAATGACCTTGACGCCTTCGGTCTTGCTGAGTTCGTCGATGAACTCGACGGGTGCCGTGACGAAATCGGCGTCACCGGACAGAAGCTGCAGGCGCCGCGTCGTCCATTCCGGCACCGTGCGCATGACCACCCGCTCAAGCTTGGCGGGGCCCATGAAGTAGTTGTCGAACCGCTTCAACGTGATGCGCCGGTCGGTCCGGTCCCACTCTTCCAGCATGAACGGCCCGGTGCCATTTTCTTCCGCAAACAGCGGATTGGCGCCGAGTTCCGGACGGTAGTGGGCCTTCCAGGTGTCGCCCGAGCCATCCCAGCCGCCGACCGATGCAACCCATTCTTTGTCGACGACCGAAGTGCCGAAGGGCAGCGCGATCACCCCAAGCGTGGCCGGAAACGACTTGGGTAGCTTGAGCGTGACATTATCGCCATCGACGACAATCTGCGACGCGAGTTGGTCATAGACCTTGCGCAGGATCTCGGGGCTGGCGTCGTTGATGGATTTCACCTCGCCTTCGGCCTCAACCCACTTGGCGATGTCGGTATATTTGCCGGCTGTGATCACCTCGGTGATCGCGTTCGACATCCAGGACTGGCCTTGAAGAATGGCGCGCAGCAACGAATAGCGTACGTCTTCGGGCGTGATCTGGCCGTAACCCGGCTCGATCGTCGCCTTCTGGGCGTCAGTCAGCTTGTCGTAGTATTCCCAGGTGACTTTGCCGTCGGCGCCCTTGATCCCGACCTTGTGGGCTGAAACGCCTTTGCGGATCGGGAAGGTATAGCTCACCGAGCCATCGGCCGCCTGCTTGATGAGGCCGTTTTCGAGCGAAGGTACTTCGGTCGAGAGCGACGGCACGAACTCGGAGATCTTCGAGCCGTTGAAGTTCAACAACCGACTGTAGATGTTGAGAGCGCCGTAAGAGCTCGGCGTGTTGGCGATATAGGCCGGATCGAACGATTGGATGTCGTCGGTCCACATGAAGACGAAAGTGCCGGGGTTCTTGGTCTCGGCCATAGCGGGCGCAGCCGCGATGCCGAGCCCCAGGCACAGAGCTAGGGCTAAGGTGCGTTTCATCGTTGTTCCCATTTGGTGGAGGCGGAAGTTTTCTTCTCGTTATAGGGGAGGCTAGAAGAGCGCTTGCAGGTCTGTCCAATGTGTAATTAGGATAGACTATGCAAATCACGCATGAGGGCCGGCATGGAACTGCAATGGCTTGAAGATTTTCTCGAAATCGCCGCCACGCGGAACTTTTCGACGGCGGCGACTGCGCGCAACATTTCGCAGCCGGCCTTCAGTCGCCGCATCAAATCGCTTGAGAACTGGATCGGCGCGGACTTGATCGACCGCAGCACCTATCCCGTGCAACTGACACGGGCGGGAACGATGTTCCTTCCGGGTTGCCAGCGTCTCGTGCGTGAGGCCTACAGGCTGCGCACCGATTGCCGCAATGTCGCCGGCGAAAGCTCGGCCATGCTGACATTTACCTCGCTGCATACGCTGGCGATGTACTTCTTCCCGAGATGGATCGGCTCGCCGCTGATATCGCGGATACCGCTTCGCACCAGCATGCATGCCGCCGACTTCCTTGAAAGCATCGATCATCTGTGTTCGGGCCAGTGCGATTTTGCCATCACCTATGTGCATCCCGATGGACCGCCGGTGCTGGAAGGCGGCCCGTTCGAATCCCTGCAGATCGGCAAGGACAGGCTGATCCTGGTGTCGGGAGCCGACGAGAGCGGCCGACCGCTGTTCGACATCGACGGGCCCGAAAGCACGGAGATCCCTTATCTCGCCTATTCCTGGAGCGACGGCTACATCGGCAAGCTGGCGACCTTGATCCAGTCGCGCTGGCGCCGGCCGCTCAATCTCAGCATCGTCTATCAGTCGGGCCTCGCCGATGGCCTGAAGCACATGGCCGTCGCCGGGCGTGGCGTCGCCTGGCTGCCGCAGATCTGTGTGGCGGAAGCCCTGCGCCAAGGCCGCCTCGTCCAGATCGGCGGACCACAGATGTCGCTCGAAATGGAGATCCGTATCTTCAGGCGCGCCGGCCCTGGTAGCGCCGACAGCGATGGGTTGTGGCAGCATCTCAAGCAGTGTGCGGCATTGCCACAGTACAAGAACGGATTCGATGCCGGCATCGACGCCGCCTGAGGCACCGTCATACCCCAAATCGCCTGACCGAGGCCATATGCGAAGACAGGCGACACGATGCAGAAAGCGCATAGTTTCGATTGCCACATTCGTGACACATTGATTTCACTCGGTTTTGCGGCACGGACAAGTGCCGGTTGCGTGCCGCCCGGGCACTGACGGCCTGCCTCGCGGGGAGTTCTCCGCCATCCGAGCATATTGACAGGAGGCAACCCCGTTGCGAGACCTGATAGGGCAACGTCCCCTCGAAATCGGGTCCATGTGCTGATGTTCCTGTCTAAATCCGCGCCCCCTGAACTGCCCGAGGATGTCATCCTATCCGTGGAAGACCTTGAGGTTTCCTTCGCGGCCGGCACCCGCTCACAGCTGCGCGCGGTGCGGGGCGTCTCCTTCCGCATCGCGCGCGGCGAGACAGTTGCTCTGGTCGGCGAGTCTGGATCCGGCAAATCGGTGACCGCCATGACGATCATGCGTTTAACCGAGTATGATGGCGCGGCGATTACCGGCGGGCGGGTGCTGATGCGCTTGAAGGACGGCAAGGTCGCCGACCTCGCGACATTGTCGGAAAAGCGGGTCGAAGCCCTTCGTGGCGCGGACATCTCGATCGTGTTCCAGGACCCGATGTCGAGCCTGAACCCGGTCTTTACCGTCGGCGACCAGATTGCCGAAGCGGTGATCCATCACCAGAACAAGGCACCCGAGGAAGCGCGCCAGATCGCGCTCAACACCCTCAAGCTGGTACGTGTGCCCGATGCGGAACGCAGGCTCGACCAGTATCCTCACCAGCTCTCCGGCGGCATGCGCCAGCGCGTCATGATCGCTATTGCGCTCGCCTGCCGCCCGTCGCTGATGATCCTCGACGAGCCGACGACCGCGCTCGACGTGACCATTCAGGCGCAGATCCTCGATCTGGTTCGCGCCCTGCAGCACGAAATCGGCATGTCGGTGCTGTTCATTACCCACGACATGGGCGTCGTCGCGGAAGTCGCAGACCGGGTCTGTGTGATGCTCAAGGGTGAAATCGTCGAGACGGGATCGGTTTACGACATCTTCGCCAAGCCGAAGCATGCCTATACACGCGCCCTGATTTCCGCCGTGCCGCGCCTCGGCAGCATGGCCGACAAGGATGCGCCGGAGAAATTTCCGCTGCTGGTGTTCGAACCGGAGCGGCAGCCCGCGGAGGCGACAGAATGAACGCGCCGGCTCATATGACGCAATCCCCTCGCCCACTCGTCGAGGTGCGAAACCTGGTGACGCGCTTCGATCTCAAGGCCGGGCTGTTCGGCCACGTCTCTGGCCGGGTACATGCGGTGGAGAACGTCTCCTTCGACATTTTTCCCGGTGAGACCCTGGCGCTGGTCGGTGAATCCGGCTGCGGCAAGTCGACGGTCGCCCGCTCGCTCATGCAGCTCGATCGACCGCGCTCTGGCTCCATCCGCTTTGATGGAACCGAACTGATCGGCGCGCCGCGCCCTGTCCTCGCGCGATTTCGGCGCGAAGCGCAGATGGTCTTCCAGGATCCGTTTTCTTCGCTCAACCCGCGCATGACGATCGAGCAATCGCTGATGGATCCGATGCGGGTCCACAAGCTTGGTTCGACCGGGGACATGCGCGCCCGCGCTGCCGAACTTCTGGCAAAGGTCGAGCTTTCGCCTGAGCATCTCGAGCGCTATCCGCATGCATTTTCCGGCGGGCAGCGCCAGCGCATCTGTATCGCCCGGGCGCTTGCGCTCAACCCGCGTCTCATCGTCGCCGACGAAGCAGTCGCTTCGCTCGACGTGACGATCCAGGCGCAGGTGATCAACCTACTCATGGACCTGCAGCGCGAGATGCAGATCGCTCTTCTGTTCATCAGCCACGATATGGCGGTGGTCGAGCGCATCGCTCACCGCGTTGCGGTCATGTATCTCGGCGAAATCGTCGAGATCGGCGATCGCCGCTCGGTGTTTAGCAATCCGCAGCACCCCTATACCCGCAAGCTGCTATCGACCGTGCCGATTGCCGATCCGACGCGCCGTCCGCAAGGGCGCCAGCCGATGTCCGACGAAATTCCAAGCGCGGTGCGTGCGCCGGACTTCGTGCCTCGCGAACTGCCGATGCGGCAGATCTCATCGACCCACTACGTGCGCCAGGTCGCAACCGCCTGACATAGCCGCTATATCCCGTTCCAGATCAGAGTATCCCAACATGAGCACTTTCGAAGTGACGCAACCGGCTGCGAGCGCTGTCGGCATGGCGTCGACAGATATCCGCGACAGCACAAGCGGGACCACGGCCGCAATGTTCCTGCGTCCAGCGGCCGCCGACCGACCGACACCCTATATCGAGGTCGACGAGAAACGGCTCACCCGCAATATCAAGGCCATGCAGCAGCGCGCCGATGCAGCCGGCGTGGTGATGTTTCCGCATGTGAAGACGCACAAGAGCCTCCACATCGCCCGGCAGCAGCTTGCCGCAGGTGCGCGCGGTATCACCGCCTCCAAGCCCAGCGAAGCGCTGGTCTTTGCCGAAGCCGGGATTGCGTCGATCATCCTGGCCTATCCCATCGTCCACGCGGCGTCGCTCGATCGCCTTCTGCCTGCGGTCAAGGCGCGGGGCGTGGAACTGCGCGCGATTGCGGCGAGCCAAACAGGTGTCGATGCGCTGTCGCAGGCCGCCAGCCGGCACGGCATCGAGATCGGCGTGTTCCTCAAGGTCGACGTTGGCCTCGGCCGCGTCGGCCTCAAACCCGATGACCCGGCAGCGCCTGAACTGTGCGCAAGCATCGCCGACGCCCCCGGTTTGCGATTTTCCGGACTGCTTTCGCACGCCGGACATGCCTACGCGGCTCCTGAGCCCCATGCCCTGGCCAAGATCGCCCACGACGAGGCCGAGGCCCTCGCCGGCCTCGCCGAGCGGCTTCGGCAACGCGGAATTGCCGTCGATTGCATTTCCGTCGGCGCAACGCCGACTTGCGTCGGTGCACCGCTGCCCCGGGAAGTCGATTGCATCCGTCCCGGCAACTACGTCTTTCTGGACGGCACCGCCCTTCGGCTTGGCATCTGTACCGCCGACGACCTCGCGCTTTCAGTCGTCGCCCGGGTCGTCGCGTCGAACGACGCGCACTTCATCATCGACGCTGGTTCGAAGTCCATGAGCTCCGATCGCGGCGCACATGGCATGGGTGGCGCAGGGTTCGGCACCGTCGTCAGCGCCGAAGGCGATGGCGAAACCGGCCTGTGGACGCTCGAGCGACTGTCCGAGGAACACGGGTTCGTCCCCCATTCCGGGCGCCCCCTGCCGCTCGGCAGTCGCGTGCGCGTGTTCCCCAACCATTCCTGCGCCTCGATCGCCAACTTCGACAATTTCGTCCTGGCGCGTGCGGATGGCACTGCAGCCAACCTGCCGGTCGACGCCCGCAACGGTCAGACCTGAAGAGCGCACCGGCCTTTCGGCCACCTGGGCGGCGATTTATCGCCGCCCATCAACGCGTTGAAGTTCTCGCTCCTTCGTCCATCATCGAGATGGAAAGCTGGATTGTGAGACCTAGATCTCCCAAATATCATTGCGACGCCAATATCAGTGCATCGAGAAGCCGACGCGGCTGATCGGACTTCAAATCTACGCCTCCAGTGTAAAGGATATGATCTATGAAAGTCCTAATGGTCCTCACTTCGCACGACACCCTCGGTAACACCGGCAAGAAGACAGGGTTCTGGCTCGAAGAGCTGGCGGCTCCCTATTACGTCTTTAGGGATGCCGGAGCCGAAATCACCCTTGCATCACCCAAGGGCGGCCAACCGCCGCTCGACCCGAAGAGCGATGAACCGATGTTTGAGACCGACCTCACTCGGCGTTTCAAGGCAGACCGGGAAGCCAAGGCCCAGCTCGCCGAGACGGTTCGCCTCGACAGCGTCAACCAAGGGGACTTCGACACCGTCTTCTATCCCGGCGGTCACGGTCCGATGTGGGATCTCGCCGAGGACGGAAACTCGATCAAGCTGCTCGAAGCCTTCATTGCGGCGGGCAAGACGATTGCCCTTGTATGCCACGCACCCGGCGTTCTGCACCGCGTCAAGAACCCGGACGGCACACCTTTCGTAAATGGGCGAAAGGTCACGGGCTTTACGAATTCCGAGGAAGCGGCCGTCGGTTTGACGGAGGTCGTGCCCTTCCTGGTAGAAGATGAGTTGCTCGGTCTCGGCGCCGTTTTCTCGAAGGTTAAAGACTGGGGCGTCCACACGGTCGTCGATGGCCGGCTCATCACCGGCCAGAATCCCGCCTCATCTGGCGAAACGGCAAAAGCCCTCCTGGCCGCCTTGAAACCGTAATCGAATGTTGGATCGGGGCGCGTCGCCAGAAAGAGCGTCCGCCTTCGGCGGAGCGTGTCTTGCAGACAGAGGACTATTCCGTCTCCAATTCCCTTGGCGAAACAATCGATCTCAAGGGCTTCATAGAGGAACAAGCCCGCTTCAGCGTCGGGTTCGATGTCGAGAGAACGCTGGGGCTCGAAAACGGACTAACGCTATCACCGTCGATCGGCGCGGATATCGGCTTTGCCTCGCTTGATGGCGAAGGCCTGTTCGGGAGGATCTCCGCCGGGCTCACTCTCTCCAACCACGACAACTGGAATATCGACTTTTCACTGCTGTTTAACGTCGAGGGCGATGGTTCGCGCTCGGGCGGCGGGAAGATTGGCGCGCGCGTGAGCTTTTGACCGAACCATCACACGCCAGACGTCTTCGCCAAAGAAATGACGGCCCCTCTCAGCGCTCACATACGTTTTCCAAGCGGCCTAACCTAGGCCGAAGGAGATATTGAGGATGCGCTGCGGAGCATAGACATGTTAGGCACTTAGGGAAGGACAGCCGCATCTTGCAGCATTCGCACCGGTGCGCCTCACTGCTATCAACGGGGTGCGCCTGAAGCGGGACGCTAGTAAGCCAGCTGAGCACGTAGGCTTGGGACGATCCAGTCGAGGAAGCACCGCACCTTCAGCGGCAGGGGATCGGCTGGTCCATGGATAACGTTCACAGGTAGCGGTTCCGGTGCAAAGTCCGTCAGCAATTCGTGCAGAGCGCCGGAGCGCAACTGATCGGAGATCTGGTAAGACAGCACGCGGATAATGCCGATACCGGCTATTGCAGCCTGAATGGCAGCCTCCGTCGTATTGACCGCGAATTTGGGGCGCGGCTCGATGGCAAAGGCCGCGCCGTCCCGGCGGTAGCGCCATTCCGGCGCGGTCGCAAAGCCCTGAAAGCTTATGCCATCATGGTGGCTGAGGTCTTCCGGCTGAAGCGGAACGCCTCGGCGGGCAAGATAGTCGGGGCTCGCGCAGATCACCCGTCGGACGGCGCCGACGCGCGTTGCGATAAGCGCGCTGTCCGCCAAGTGTCCGATCCGCAGGGCCACATCGACGTGCTCGTCCGCCAGACTTAGCTGACGATCGGCGAGGGTCAGACGCAGGTTGATATCGGGTTGCTCCTTCAGGAACTCCAGAGCTATTGGCAGCAGATGGCGCTCGCCGAAGGCAATCGGTGCGGTCACGTGCAGCCCTCCACGCAGCGCGCCATAATCGCCGCTGGCCTGCCGCTCCGCCGCGTCCAGCTCCTCCAGAATACGACGTGACGCGGCGACGAAGCTGCGCCCCTCATCCGTCAAGGAGAGGCCGCGGCGGGTGCGCACGACCAGGCGCACGCCAAGGTGTTTCTCAAGATCCGCGACCCTGCGGCTGACCGTGGCGAGCGGTGCATGCAATCGCCGCGATCCAGCCGAGAGGCTGCCGGCGTCCACCACCGCCAGCAGCACCGACATCGCTTCAAACCGATCCATCGTATCCTTCCGGAAACTGAGAGGAAAGTTCCAGAAATGGCAGGATACCCTATTGCTTTCGGATATCCTAGCTTTTGCGTCGATCCAGGGGACGCCGGCCGGCTCCCCGTATTGCCAATGATCAGGAGAAAGACGTCATGCCTCAACTTTCACGTCGTGCCTTTGCAAGCGCTCTTCCTCTCGGCCTCCTCGGGGGAGGACTGATCAGTGGCGCACCGGCCCCTGCCGCCGCGCAGAATACCCCCAACACGCCGGTCAGCATTACGCCGCTGGCGCAGATACGCATCGGTCGCTTCACGGTGACGGCGCTGACAGACGGGTACGCCGATATGCCCTTCGACTATTTTCCGGGACGCGCGCCGGCCCAGGTGGAGGAGGCGGCAGTCGCTCAGTTCACCGCCCGGCCGAGCGGGGTGCGGTTCCTCTTCAACCAGTATCTCATCGATGATGGCGAGCGCCGCATCCTGATCGATGCCGGTGCAGCGGGCTCGATTGGTCAGACCGGCAAACTGCCGCAGGCGCTTGGTGCGCTTGGCCTGCAGCTTGACCAGATCGACGCGGTGATCGTAACGCATATGCATCAGGACCACATGGGCGGTCTGATCGCCGGAGGCAAGAACAACTACCCAAAGGCGGAGCTCTACATCGATCGTCGCGACGTCACCCATTGGACCGACCCGGCCAAGCGCAGCGGCGCGCCCGACTATCTGCAAACCAGCTTTAAGATGGCGGAGGAGGTGGTGCGCCTCTACCCGAAACTCCAGGCGATTGACGGAGAACGCGAAATTGTGCGCGGCGTCTCAATTGTCGACCTGACCGGCCATACACCCGGCCATATCGGCGTGCGGGTCGAAGATGACGGAAAGAGCCTCATCATGGTCTCGGACATGATCTTTCCGGTCGTGCATCCGGGGGCGACCGACGTGTTCTTCCTGTTCGAGCAGGACCGGGCAGCGGCCAAGGCAATGCGCGACCGCTTTTTCCCTCGCGCCGCTTCGGAAGGCGCACTCATCGCCGCCACGCACATGCCCTTCCCAGGGCTCGGCCGTGTCGTCGCCGACCGTGGCCAGATGCGCTGGGAGGTGGCCGACTGGGCCCTACAGGATTGAAGTTAGCTACGGCGGTCTAGAAAGTTAGGAACGGAATGAGCAGCAGATATCTCGGTATCGCCACGACGCCCTCCGTAGCGGCCGCACAGGAGCACTATGGCAGCGCGGAGCAGTGGGCGCGGATCGGCGCGCGCGCTCACGCAGACGAAACTGCGCAGAGCCAGCGCCTCGGTTCGGCATAAACGGCCTCATCGGCGCGCGCGACGGTTTTCTGCCACCCGCGTGACCGCCGAAGGTCTGGCCCCATGCCCAACCGGCCATGCGGCCGGCCGGGCATGCGAGCTTACGTGTTGAGCGATCTCACGAATGGCATGACGCGGATCCGCTTGCCGAGCGCCCTGTAGGCGGCGTTGGCGACTGCGGGGCCGATGGGCGGAACGCCGGGCTCGCCTATGCCGGAGGGCGGATTGGCGGAGGCGACGATGTGAACTTCGACCTTTGGCATCGCATCAATTCTGAGGGGCGTGTAAAGGTCGAAATTGCTCTGATCGACCTTGCCGTCCGTCAGCGTGATCTCCTCGCCAAGTATCGCACCCAGCCCAAAGCCGATTCCGCCCTCCACCTGGGCGCGGACCTGGTCCGGATTGATCGCCAGACCGCAGCCGACCGATTTCGACTGGCTCGGGTTTGACGACGCCGGATATATCGGCCGTATCCTCTACAGTGACCGAGTCGCTCTTTCCCTCCTGAGTGCAATCGTGCATTGTGCGCCACCGCGAAGGAAGACGCTGATGTCTGACGATTGGGAAGGGCTCGACGGCGCCGGTACAGGAGTCCGCGGCTCTGAATGGCCGTTTAGCGCTCAGTATGGTGGTATGGTGGGCCCGGCAGGACTCGAACCTGAGAGAACGAATTCGATCGTCCGGGGTTGAATGATTCGGGTCGTAATCGAGCGCATCAACGACGTTGCTCGCCGGGTCGATCGGACTGATGGGGTCGAGCCTAGTCGGAATCCTTAGGCCGCCACTCCGCCGATCAGTGAACCAGCCGGGATGTTCCATTCTTTGCTGAGCTTTCGAATCTGATCCAGATTGATTTCTCGCTTGCCGTTCAGAAGATCGGCCGCCCGTGCTTTCGAGCCAATAACCGCCACGAGATCGGCGCGCGTGTAATTATTCGCAGCCATCACCGATTTCACCACCTCAACCGGGCTCGCCGTCGGGATCGGATAGTGCTTGCCCTCGTACTGTTCGATTAGAAGAACCAGCGCATCAAAGTGCGCAGCTTCCTCAGAGCCTTCATCGGGCTCGTTCTCGAAATACGGCCGAACTTCCTTCAATGCGGCGTTGTACTCAGCCTCACTCTGAAGCGTCCGAAAAGCTTTCAAATCCAACATCTCGACTTCCTTTCACGTCAGAGGTCTTTGACGTCAATCGCATCGTACTGGGCGTGTGCCCCGACAAACAGTACGAAAATGCGCTTTGACCGAAAAGCGACGAGCCCCACGATGCGATACTTGTTGCCGCCGACGTCGAAGATAACCGTGTTACCGGCCACCAGATCAGCTGAGTTAAGTGTCTTCTTTAGCTCGCTGAAATTACTCCAGCTTGCCTTCGATGCGGTGGTGTACCATTCCGTCATTGCGGCTCGCGCGGTCTCTCTGGGAGCTCCTTTGGGTAGGCTATCCCAAGACCGGACCAGCGCAGATTTAGCGATAACGCTCACTTGAACTCCTATTTGACGGATTCCCAATTTGGAAACAAGCGCAAAGTTCCCAATTCGGGAATTTGTTGCGAGTCATTCTTTGATAAGATTCTTGTACGAAGCGGCTGGGGTTATCCTGACCCGAGCCCATGCAGATGGGGCCTGAAGCTGAGGGAAAGGATCGGCTTCAAGCGGGCGGCGATTGCTGTGGCGAGAAAGCTCGCTGTCATCATGCACACGATGCTGAAGACTGGGCAGCTCTTTGAGAGAGCTATCGGCACAACCGCCTGAACTGATGATAAAAAACGTCGGGAGCGCAGTGATGTAAGTCAAGGAGCTATCAGAATTGCGTCATTGCTTCGGATGCATCGAGACGTCCTTGCCGGGACGTGGGTCGGGTTATTCCGCGTATTTGGCTGCAGAAGGGTTTACGTCTTGAACTGCGTTATCAACATTGGAAGACCCATCCAGCGAAACCCCTACTGCGGCGGCCCAGTTTCCGACCGCGAAGACAACCGTGCTCCTGGCAAACGTACTTCAAAGAAGTATTCCTACGTAACGACCATGCTACGCAGTTGTTCATCGAAAATCGGGCGGCCACGTGCGACAAGCCGAGCAAATGGCCATAGTGAAATAATGCCAAAAAGACTTGATTTGCGGGGAGCGATTAGACAACCAAAGACAGCGGTAGCCTTGATACACAAGGGCTACCATGCGATTCTTCGGACCTAATCCGAGGAGATAAGAATGTCGGAAACGATGCTTGCAGCACTTACCAACATTCGGAGGATACTCGAAGATCGCCGGCGTCATCGAGGCGGATCTCTGACGGATGGGACAGGCGCGCATTGAGATGGTCGTGAAGACCTTCATCGCCTCCACGATGCACAGAGCCTGGCCCACCTCCACCTGGCTGCCTTCCGTGACGATTGGAGTGGATCCCGGACCGCTTGACTGATGCACGATGCCCGAGGTCGAAGCGCGAACAAGCTGCCCTTGCGCCTGATCATTCAACCTTGCCGGCTCGGCCGCCGAAGGCTTTGCCCTCACAGGGGCCGAGATTTCCAGACTGACCGCGGCTTGACGGGCCGGATTGCGAATGACGACAGTCGTGTCTGCATCGCTGACTGTCAGCTCCGAGACACACGATCGCCCGACAAAATCGAGAAGCGTCTTGATCTTTTGCAGATCATTGTTTTCCCCACGAAACGAAGGTCACCGGCGCAGGCGTTGGACCCAATCCCCGGTTTCTGGCGATGAAAGCTTCACGAACATGAACGATCAATTCCGGCGGTCCACCGGGAATGTCGATACCTGCCCGCAGCTTAATCAGCGCGTTGACGAACTCGGCATTCGCCGCCAATCCCAGAACAGGAAACGGCAGCCTGTCCACGGCCGCCGTTTCGTGAGAAAATGGAGAACACTGGAAGGACCGCTCAACGGGTAAGCTGGGTCGGGCCCAGTCACGTTTCTGCCTGTCGAATAGATGGCCGCGGATCATGGAACTTCTCGTCGCCCTTGGCCTTATCGCCCTCAAGATCGCATTGCTGATCGCAATGCTTCTACTCCTGCCTTTGCCGCTGACCTGGCTGGAGCGAAAGATTGCCGGCCACATGCAGCAGCGCATGGGTCCGATGCGCGTGGGGTGGCACGGCCTGCTGCAGCCAGTGGCTGACGGTATCAAGCTCCTGACGAAAGAGGATCATATCCCTGCAGAGGCAGATCGCTTCCTATTCAAGCTGGCGCCAATCCTGGCGCTCGCTCCGCCCTTTGTGGTGTTTGTCGCGATCCCCTTCGGCGAGACCGTCTCAGTGCTCAATGCAGAGATCACCCTCTACGTTTCCAATCTGAATGTGGCATTGCTCTTCGTCTTCGCGGTGATCGGTCTGGAGGTCTATGGCGTCATCTTCGGCGGCTGGGCCGCCAACAGCAAATACGCCGTTCTCGGCAGTCTGAGGACCTGCGCACAGATGATCAGCTACGAAATCCCCATGGGTTTCGCAGTCATCGGCGTCGTGATGCTCGCACAGTCGATGAGCCTCGTGGACATCGTGCGCGCCCAGAGCGATCTCTGGAACATCGTCTATCAACCGATCGGGTTCTTCGTCTTCTTCGTTGCGGGATTGGCCGAAGCGCAGCGCATTCCCTTCGACCTGGCCGAAGCGGAAGGGGATCTCGGCGCCGGGTTCCATACCGAGTACAGCGGTATTCGTTTCGCGCTCTTCATGGTCAGCGAATACGTCATCGTGCTCCTGGTATCGGTCCTCTCCGTCATCCTGTTTTTTGGCGGCTGGAACGGTATTCTCATTCCGCTGCCGCCGCTTCTCTGGTTTGCGCTCAAGGTGGCATTCTTCATTTACGTGTTTATGTGGTTCCGTTTCACTTTGCCCCGCTATCGCTATGACCAACTGATGGCGATCGGATGGAAAGTCTTGCTTCCTCTGGCAATGGCGAACATAATTATCACTGGTATTGCTTTCACTTAGGAGCCAAGGCGGCTTGTCCACGCGCCTTCTAGGTTCGGTGTCGATCTGACGAAGATGCGTGTAGCAATCGAAGGGACTACAGCGACCCTCCCGCGTTGGAATAGACGCACGCCGCTGTAGAACGGCGCGACGATGTCACGCGTAGTCGACAGAGCTGGAACATGGATCGGCTGGGCGCTTTTTGCCGACCTGGCGAGCGCCTTTACGCTGACCTTTGGCTATATGTTCTCCAAGCCGGTGACCATGCAGTATCCGGACAAGGAGAAGTGGCTCCCCTATTCGCGCTATCGCGGCCATCACTTCCTCAAACGCGACGAAGAGGGCGAGATCAAGTGTGTCGCGTGCGAGCTTTGCGCTCGCATCTGCCCCTGCGACTGCATCGAAGTCGTTCCCTACGAGGACGAAATCGGCAACCGACACCCAGCAAAATTCGAGATCGACACGGCCCGGTGCCTGTTCTGCGGCCTGTGTGAAGACGCCTGCCCTGCGGACGCCATCGCACTTGGCCAGCAGTACGAATTCTCGAGTTTTTCGTCACGCGACCTCGTGATCGGACGCGACGATCTGCTCGAAAAACCTGGAAAGGCAATGACCGGCGGTGGTGTCGTCGCCGCACGCCTGAATACGGATGAGGACGTGCTGGTCGAAACGAGCGAACCGCGCGGATACAACTGGTGGCGCAATATCCGGCGAACGTGAGGAGCAGCAAACCGGGGCGCGCAGATAGGAGGCTCAGATGCTTGTCGGTGAAATCGTGAAGGATAAGGGTGCTGGAGTGATCGCAGTCGCTCCCGACCAGACGATGGTGGAGATCCTGCGGCTCTTTCGTGACAACAATATCGGCTTCGTGGTCGTCAGCCACGCGCCCGGAAGGTACATGGGCACGGTCTCGGAACGGGATTGCTGCAATGCGCTTGCGGAATATGGGCCTGAGGCAGCGCTGATGCCGGTCGCCGAGATCATGAACCGCAACGTGGCGATCTGTTCGGCTGTCGATGGGCTGCCCCTGGTGATGTCGATCATGACCCAGAGACGGACACGTCATGTGCTGGTCATTGAGGAGGAGGCCATTGTCGGCGTCGTCAGCATCGGCGACGTGGTCAAGCACCGGCTCGACGAGGCGCAGCGCACGGAGCGGCACCTGCACGAATACATTGCCGGGGCCGGCTACCACTGAGAGTGGCTTTGCGCCCACAGGTCGGGACGCGGGCCTTGCAGGGGCCTCGCGCGCACATCCTCATGCTCCTCGCCAGACCCGGTTCGTGCCCTCGATTGCGTGCGCTGTTTCTGCCTTGTGAACCTTAACCGGACACGGGTATTCACCTCGCCTCATCAAGCTGTTGAGGCGAAGAGACCGATAGTTTTCGGGAACAAAGACGAGCCCCTTGGGAAACGGCCTTTCGACCTTGAGCTGCGCTACCAGTTCACCGCGGGTTGAACGAACGACCACCTGATCGCCGTCCGAAAGGCGAAGCTCGGCCGCATTCTCAGCGCTCATCGCCACATAGGGATCGTTGGCGACCGTGTTCAGGATCTCCGAACGCTCGGTCAGATAGCCATTGTGGAACAGACAGTTGCCGGTGACGAGCATGAGCCCGCCGTGCGGTTGCGAAACGGTCGGCGGTGCATGGAAGGCTTCCGCCGGTGGCGTCGGGCCTTCTTTCGTGAAGGCACCGTCGGCACCAAGTCCGGACCAGGTGAGCGCCTGATAGGCCGGTATCAGCCGGGCGATCTCATCGAAAACCGCGACATGCGTCGAAGGCTGCAATATTTGGCCGCGCTCAGCTGCGACAAAATCGAAGATAGCGAGATTGCCCCGTGCCTCAAAGACTGGTTCCCGGAACTTGGCGACCTTTTGGATGCGACCCTCGTTGTTGGTAAAGCTGCCGGGCTCTTCACCGTAGCCCGCCGCTGGCAAGACGACCTCGGCCAGTGCGGCCGTCTCGTTAAGGAAACTGTCCTGGACGATCAAGAGATCAGCAGCACCAAGGGCCCGCGCCATGAGCTCTCTGTCCGGATAAGAGACCAGGGGGTCAGTTCCGACAAGGTAGAGTGCGCCCATTTGCCCAGCCACGCAGAGGTCCAGCATCCCGTCGAGATCAGCACCCGGCCCATGGGGGATTTCGGCGCCCCAGTTCCGGGCAAGAGCGGCGCGCGCCGTCTCGTCGACAACCGGCTGCAGCCCCGGCAAGCCGCCCGCCAGGGCCCCCATATCAAAGGCGCCCAGCTGGTTGGCGCGGTCGAAGAGGAACTGCAATGCTGGGGTCTTGCCGAGGAGGCGAAGCAGTTGCAAGAGATTGGTGAGTTGCTGCAACGCTCCCCGCGCGTCTGACGATCTCAGGAGGTCGACACTGACAAGCACGGTGACAGTGCTGCCTTCGTTGAGTGCTGCGGCCAGACGATCCGGTCCATCGCCGCCATTGCCAGCCACCGGGCCGCCGACTGCCACGCCGATCTCTGCAACAGCGTCACCTGACAGTTTGTCACCGACGGCCGCAGCAAGTCCGGCAACCACGGCTGCAAGGCTCGCGACCTCTCCGCCAGGCGATACACGAACCACAGCCTTAGCATCGGCGTCGAGGCGGGACGGTCGCGTCGAGAGCATGAGTAATCCAGTCCCGCGCCGCCTGGCGGCATCCCGCAGCAGATACTCGGTGACCGGGTTTTCCTCGGTCACGTTGCCGCCGATAACAAGCACGTGATCGACGCCGATCACGTCCGTCAAAGGTGCACGACTGTAGCCTGCCATCAGCGGGGCAAGCGCGTCGAAGGGGGTGGACCAGCGCGACGAGCAGTCGATGTTGTTGGTCGCAAAGACGGTGCGCATGAGCTTCTGGAACTGATAGAGCACTTCATTGGGCAGGCGCGGCGAGACAAGTCCGCCGGAAGCCTTGCTTTCGACCGCTGCTAGCCGCCGGCGCAGATAGTCTCCTGCTTCGTCCCAGGAAACCGGCACAAGAGTGCCGTCGCGGCGGATCATCGGTCGTTTGATCCGATCATGCCCTTCGATGAAGTCAAGGCCGAAACGGCCGCGTGCGCAGAGCGTTTCGCGGTTGACGCCGTGTTCCTCCTTGGACCGGACACGCATGAATTCGCCCTTGCGCGCGCCGACGGTCAGCTGACATCCCGTGCCGCAATGCGGGCAGATCGTGTCGACCTCGGCGAGATCCCAGGGCCGAGCCTTATAGCGATAGGGAAAGCTCATCAGCGCGCCGACCGGACAGACTTCGATGCAGTTGCCACACTGGTCGCAACTGGCAAGACTGCCCTCAAAGCCGGTGACGGCCGTATCCATGCCTTTCTCGACGGTCCCAAGGGCGACCGCGCCGACGACCTCCCCGCACATGCGCACGCAGCGCTGGCACTGGATACAGCGGTTGACGTTCATGATGACGACCGGGCTCAGGCGAATGTCGCGAGAATGGAAGACGCGCTTGGGATCATGAAAGCGGCTTCTCCCCGGGCCATAGGCCATCACCATGTCCTGGAGCTCACACTCGCCGCCCTTGTCGCAGATCGGGCAGTCGAGCGGGTGGTTGGCAAGCAGCATGTCCAGCATGGACGAACGTGTTTCATCAATCAGTGGCGTATCCGTTCGCACGACCATGCCTTCAGTGACGGCTGTGGCGCAGGACGGCTGTAGCCGCCGCAGCCCCTCGATCTCGATGAGACACATGCGGCAGGAGGCAAGCGGCGGCAGGCGCTTTAAGTAGCAGAAGGTCGGAATTTCGATGCCCAAGCGCTGGGCGGCCTGCAACACCGTCGAGCCGGCCGCAACTTCCAGTGTTTGCCCATTGATCGTAACGCTCACCATGACCTACTCGCCCGCGCTAGGCGCTCCTTAGTGGAACGGACACTTCCGCTCCTCGATATGGGCGACAAACTCCTCGCGGAAATGCGCAAGCGAGGCCCGCAACCCCATCGCAGCACCGTCACCCAAAGCACAAAACGTATTGCCGAAAATGCCTTTGCAGAGCATGTCCAGCTGCTCCATGTCGCCGGGGGCGCCCTCGCCCGCCTCGATCCGGCGCAGCACTTTCACAACCCAGTTCAACCCCTCGCGGCAGGGTGTGCACTTGCCGCAGGACTCGTGGTGAAAGAACTCGATGATGCGGGTGGCGACCTTGACCATGCAGGTCGTGTCATCGACGACGATCACGCCTGCCGAACCCAGCATCGTGCCGGCAGCAGCAAGCGAGTCAAAGTCCATTCCGACGTCTAGCCCCTTCTCCGGGATCACCGGTGCGGAAACACCACCTGGTATTACCGCCTTGATCTTGCGACCGGCCGGCGGCCCGCCGGCATGGTCCTCGACCAGTTCTCGAAGCGGGATCCCCATCGGCAGTTCGTAAAGCCCGGGCATGCGCACCTGCCCGCTGACGCAGTAGAGCTTCGGGCCGGGGCTCTTTTCGGGTCCGATACCACGAAACCAGTCAGGGCCCCGCGCCACGATATGCGGCACGCAGACCAGCGTCTCGACATTGTTGATGACGGTCGGGCTGGCATAGAGCCCCGCAACGGCTGGAAATGGCGGCTTCAGGCGCGGCTGCGCCCTCTTGCCCTCGAGCGAGTCGAGCATCGCGGTCTCTTCGCCACAGATATAGGCACCAGCACCGCAATGGACGTGGACGACGAAATTGAAGTCCGAGCCCAGTATCCGCGTTCCGAGATAGCCTTTGGCTTTGGCCGCGGCGATCGCCTGTTCCAGCCGCCTGATCGCCAGCACATACTCGCCGCGAACATAGACATAGGCGACCTCTGCCCCGATCGCATAGGCGCTGATCGCCATACCTTCGACCAACTGGTGCGGGTCGCGCTCCATGACGATCCGGTCCTTGAAGGTGCCAGGCTCCCCTTCGTCGGCGTTACAGCAGAGATACTTCGGCTTGTCGGCCCGCTTGGGGACGAAACTCCACTTCATGCCGGTCGGAAACCCTGCTCCGCCGCGGCCACGCAGGTTCGACCGCTTGATAAGATCGATGATCTCGTCGGGCGTATGTTCCTTGAGGGCTTTGTGAAGCCCTCGGTAGCCGCCGCCGGCCTCATAGGTCGAAAGAAGATGCCCATCCTGCACGTTCACATTCTTCAAAAGAACCGGTTCGTACATGGTTATTCCCCCGGCGGTTCGACGGCAGCGAGATCGGCGCCGGCCGCGTGGGTAACCATGGCGCGCAGCCGGGCAAGGAGTGTGTCGATCCGCTCGATGTCGAGATTGCCGTGATAGTCGTCGCCGACCTGCATGACCGGAGCCATTTCACAGGCGCCGAGGCATTCGACGGTCGAGAGCGTAAACAGACCATCCGCCGTCGTGCCTCCCTTCTTGATCCCGAGCACGTTCTCCAGATGCGTCAGCAGATCCTCGGATCGCCGCAGCATGCAGGATACGTTGTCGCAGAGTTGCAGATGGAACTTGCCCACCGGCTCGGTATGGAAGAGCGTGTAAAAGGTTGCGAGCTCGTAGACCCAGATCCGTTCGACGCCGAGGATTTCGGCGACTTCCTCCAGCACCGGGCCGGGCAGATGGCCATGTTCGCGCTGCGCGATCAAAAGCGCCGGCATGATCGCCGAGCGCTGGTCGGGATACCGCGCCGCCGCCTGTTCGATCTTCTCGCGCATCGCCATCACGTCCAAATCTCCGCTACTTGTCGACCTCCGCCATCACAGGATCGAGGCTGCCGAGCACGGCGATCATGTCCGCCAGATAGCGGGCGTTCGTGACGCCGAAAACGCCTTGAAGGTTGACGAACGAGGGTGCCCTGACCTTCATGCGGAACGGTTTCGGCGACCCGTCGCTGATGATGTAGAACCCAAGCTCCCCCTTGGGCGCTTCGATTGCCGAATAGACCTCGCCCTTCGGCACGCTGAAGCCATAGGCCGACAGGTCGAAATGCTGGATCAGGGCCTCCATCGAGCAATGCACCCGCTCCTTGTCGACGGGGAAGGCAATCGTCGGCATGTCGACCTGGAACGGCCCCTCGGGCATCTGGTCGATGCATTGTTCGATGATGCGCATGCTTTCACGCATCTCATCGACCCGGCAGCGCCAACGCGCATAACAATCGCCTTCGTCGCGCGTGATGACATTGAAATCGAGCCGGTCGTAGATCTCGTAGGGCTCGTCACGACGGATGTCCCAGTCGACGCCGGAAGCACGCAGGTTCGGACCGCTCAGGCCGAGATCGATGGCGTCTTCGGCGGTGATGACGCCGATCCCTTGGGTGCGTTTGAGGAACACCCGGTTGTCTTCGAGCAGCCGCTCATAGTCGCGGATCCGGTTTGGGAAGATGTCGCAGAACTCCCTGATCTTTGGGAAGAACCCGTCAGGCAGATCCTCGCGAACGCCACCGACCCGGCAGAAGGAGGTGTGCATGCGCGCACCGGTGACCATTTCGAGGAGATCCATGATCATTTCACGCTCGCGCATGACGTAAAGCAGCGCGGTCATGGCGCCGAGATCCATCGGCAGCGCGCCGGTGATCAAAAGATGACCGGAGATGCGCGCGAGTTCCGCCATCATCACGCGGATATATTGTGCCCGGATCGGGGCCTCGATGCCGAGCAGCTTCTCCACCGCGAGCGCGAAAGCCAGGTTGTTCGAGGGCGGGCAGAGGTAGTCGAGCCGATCGGTCAGCGGGAAGATCTGCGTATAGGTAAAGCTTTCTGCCAGTTTTTCCGTGCCGCGATGCAGGTAGCCGATATGGGGGTCCACCCGCTTGACATACTCACCGTCCAGTTCGAGCACGAGCCGGAGGACCCCATGGGTGCTGGGGTGTTGGGGTCCGAGATTGAGAAGCACTTCCTTGCTGTTGAGCGCTTCTCCTTCCGGCCTCGTGAGCTCGGTGACTTCGGTCATCTCAACTTTCCGGTATCGATCGGTCTCCGTGGTTCATGTGGTTTCGGGTCGGTCCAAAAGGAAACCGCCCGCACTTCCTCCCCCTATGGAATGTTCCGTGTGGCGAGGTCGGGCTGGGTCGGCGGCGGACCTTCGGCGCCAAACGGGTTCAGCTTGTCCTTGTACCCCTTAAGCGGAAAGTCCTTGCGCTGGGGAAAGCCCTCGAAGCCCTCCCACATATAGATCCGTCGCAAGTCGGGATGCCCCTGGAACCGGATGCCATACATGTCCCAGGCTTCGCGCTCGTGCCAGTTGGCCGTGCGCCAGACCCCGGTGACCGAGGGAACCTCAGGCGGATCGCCAAGTCGACACTTGATGCGGACACGCCAGCGGTTCGGCAGTGAATAGAGATGGTACACCGCCTCGAAGCGCGGCGTTTCGGGATAATGGTCAACCCCGCAGATGTCGGAGAGAAAGTTGAACCTGAGCTCGGGCTGGTCCTTCAGGAACCGGCAGAACTCGACGATCTTTTTGGGCGGAACCACGAAGACATCAATGCCATGCGCAGTGCCGAGATCCTCGATGGTTTCCCCGAAGCGCTCCAGGATCAAAGCGCGATTGAGAGACGGCTCGACACTCATGATGCCGCCACCCGATCGAGAGGCGTTCCGGCAAGCGCGCGGGACTTCTTGATCTTTTCTTGCAATAGCAGGAAGCCATGCATCAGCGCCTCAGGCCGTGGCGGACAGCCGGGCACGTGCACATCGACCGGCACGAAGGTTTCAGACCCTTGCACCACGGCATAGGTGTTGTAGACGCCGCCCGAAATGGCGCAGGTACCCATGGCGATCACCCAGCGCGGCTCCGGCATCTGGTCGTAAAGCCGGCGCACAACGGGGGCGAACTTCCGGGTCACCGTGCCGGCGATGATCATCACGTCGGACTGCCGCGGCGAAGGGCGAAACACCACGCCGAACCGGTCGAGGTCGTAGCGCGCGCAACCCGCCGAGATCATTTCGATGGCACAGCAGGCGATGCCAAAGGTCTCGGGCCACAGGGCCGACCTTCGGCTCCAATTGATGACGCTCTCGGCCGTGGTGAACAGCACGCTGTCCTGAATCGTGTTTCCTACTCCTCCCATTCCAGCGCTCCCTTCAGCCAGGCGTAGGCAAAACCCACGAGAAGCAGCACGATGAAGACGAACATTTCGAGATAAGCGACAAGACCAATCTCTTTGAGGACGATTGCCCAGGGGAAGAGAAACATCGCCTCGACATCAAAGACGACCAGGAGGATCGCAAGGATGAAGAACTGCACCCTGAAGCGTCCCCCGGCTGCCTCGCCTGCCGGGTCCATGCCGCATTCATAGGGCATGTTCTTTTCAGGATAAGGATTGGACGGCCGCAGTAGCGAGGAAACAAAAAGCGTCGCCCCCACCACCAGAACAATTCCGGCGATCATGAAAAGAACCGGCAGGAAATCCGCTGCAGACATATCGCGCAGCCCGGTCACCCATCGGGGCGTTGCTCAAGCCGCGATCGGCTCCTTCGGGCCGGTAACGCGGCCGCCCAGTAGGCGGCTAAGGGCATTCCTTTCCTAAGCTGCTAGTTTATTCTGTCGGATAGGCCAATGCAAATACGATCGCTCAGCCGCCGAAGGCCGACTGCTGGGCGAGCTTCAGAAACCAGGCCGGAAACAGGCCGATGCCAATCGTGCCGGCGGCGGTGACGGCGAGAGCAGCGCCGACCAGGGGCGTCAGCGCCGGCTCGAACGCCCGCTCCGGTTCGCGCATGAACATCACCATGACGATGCGGATGTAAAAATAGGCGGCGACGGCGCTCAGGAGCACCGCGATCACGGCCAGCAGGACGAAACCACGCTCGACGAGCGCGACCAGAACGTAGAACTTGGCGAAGAAGCCTGCCGTCGGCGGAATGCCCGCCAGCGAAAACAGATAGAGCAACATCAACAGCGCCAGCCCCGGATGCAGCTTGGCGAAGCCGGAATAGTCCTCAATGACTTCGCCCGAGAAATTGCCGTTGCGCATCATGATGACGGCGCCAAAGATGCCTAGGTTCATGAAGGTGTAAATCAGAAGGTAGAGCATTACGCTGGCGATCCCATCCGCACCGCCGGCCACGATGCCCAAAATGGCAAAGCCGGCATGGGCGATGCTGGAATAGGCGAGCAGGCGCTTGACGTTATCCTGCACCAGCGCCACGAAGCTGCCGAGCGCCATCGTCACCACCGCGATAACGGCCAGTATGATCCAGACGTTGGAGCTTGCGACCAACGGGTTGAGGAACACCCTGAGGATCACCGCAAACCCTGCCGCCTTGGGCCCGACGGACATGAAGGCGGTAATCGTCGTCGGGGCACCCTCGTAGACATCCGGCACCCACATGTGGAACGGCACCGCGCCGATTTTGAAGACCAGTCCGGCGACGATGAAGACCACCGCAAGCAGCAAACCCGGATCGAGCGGATCATTGCTGACTGCCGCCGCCATCCGGTCCAGTTGCGTCGTACCGGTAAGGCCATAGACCAGCGAAACACCATAAAGAAAAATCCCGGTCGAGACGGCGCCAAGGATGACGTATTTCAGTGCCGCCTCGTTTGAGCGTTGTTCACGCCGAAGGAAGCCGGTCAGCACGTAGGTGCACAGCACCATCAGTTCGAGGCCAACATAGATCGACAGGAGATCGGTCGCAGACGCCATGATCATCATGCCGGCGAGCGCAAGCAGCAGCAGCACATAGTATTCGCTGCCGCCGATCCCTTCGATATCGGCATAGTTTCGCGAGAGCAGGAACGTGAGCAGGATCGACAGGTAGAACAGCGATTTGAAGAAGATGGAGAAGGGGTCGGCGACGAACATGCCCGCATAAGCCGGCTCTGCCCCTCCTGACAGCGTGAATGTCGCCACCGCAGCGACCAGCACCACACCGATCGACGCCCAGACAAGAAGAGCGTCCTTCGGCAAGAGTTGCCCGCCAAGCAATAGGATGCAGGATCCGATAATCACGATGATTTCGGGCAGGCTTACGAGGATCGACGCAAGGAGCGCTGCGGCGGTCATAGGCCGTTCCCCCTGTCGTGGACCTGCTGCAAAAGATGCGTGACCGAGCTGTCGATGATGGCTAGAAAGGGCTTGGGGTAGAACCCGACCCAAAGCACGAAGACGGCAAGCGGCAGGATCGCCACCAGTTCGCGGCCATTGACGTCACGAACCTTGAACCGTGCGCCGACGGTCGGCGGACCGAGCGCCACTTTCCGGTACATGCCAAGCAGATAGGCCGCGCTCAGCAATGCGCCCGATACGGCGACTGCGCCAAGGGTGAGGTTGGCCGCAAACCCGCCCGACAGCACCAGCAATTCGCCCACGAACGCGTTCGTTCCCGGCAACGCCATCGACGACAGCACGAACAACGCCAGAAATCCGGTGTAAACGGGAGCCACCTTCATCAAGCCGCCATAGTCGGCGATGCTGCGGGTATGGGTGCGCTCGTAGATCAGGCCGACGAACAGAAAGAGCGCGCCGGTCGTCACGCCGTGATTGAACATCTGCAGGATGCTGCCTTGAAGCCCGAGCGGGTTGAGGGCAAAAATCCCAAGCGTCACGAAGCCCATATGGCTGATGCTCGAATAGGCCACCAGCTTCTTCAAATCGTCCTGCGCCAAGGCAAGCAGCCCGCCATAAACGATCGCGAGTGCCGATAGAGCCATCATCAAGGTCGAATAATAGACTGAAGCCTCCGGCAGCATCGGCAGCGAGAACCTCAGGAATCCATAGGCCCCCATCTTCAGGAGTACGCCGGCAAGGATGATGCTGCCGGCCGTCGGAGCCTGCACATGGGCGTCCGGCAGCCAGGTATGGAGCGGGACCATCGGCACCTTGACCGCGAATGCGACGAGGAAGGCAAAAAACAGCCAGGATTGAATGTCGAACGGCAGGTCGAGTGCCATCAAGGCGAGGATGTCGAACGTCCTGCCACCTTCGAAGTAAAGAACGATGACGCCGATCAGGAACAGGAGGCTGCCCGCCAGGGTGTAGAGGAAGAACTTGAACGCCGCATAGACCCGGCCATCGCCGCCCCAGACCCCGATGATCAGGTACATCGGGATCAGCATCGCCTCCCAGCAGACATAGAACAGAAAAAGGTCGAGCGCCGTGAATACACCCAACATCAGGGTCTGCATGGCGAGCAGGCAGACCATGAACTGCTTCACTTTGCGGTCGATGGCGATCCATGATGCGAGCACCGAGACAGAGCCCAAAAGCGCGGTCAGGAACACGAAGAGCGCGCTGATCCCGTCGATGCCGAGCGCAAAGGTTATGCCGAGCGCCGGCACCCACGGGTGCTTCTCGACGAACTGCATCTCTGAGCTCCCGGTATTAAAACCGGAAAGCATCGCAATGGCGAGCGCCACGTCGAGCAAGGTGAAGCCGAGCGCTGCCCACCGAACCGTCTCGTCGCTGCGCAGGAGCATCACAACCGCCGCCCCGGCGGCCGGTACGAAGACGATCAGGCTGAGCAGCGGGAACGCCATCACACCCCCTACTGCCACACGACGGCAAAAACAGTGATCGCCGCGATCACGCCGGCGATCATCGCCAGCGCGTAGTGGGTGACCATGCCGGTCTGCAACCGCCGCAACGCGCCGCCGCCAGCAAGGATGGCGCGGGCAAGCCCGTTCACCGCCGCATCGACGCCATTTAGATCCACCCGCAGTCCGGCGCGCGCCGTGACGTGCAGGAGCGGCAGGACCAGAGCGTCGGACACATTGCTCACTGCCTTTTCGTATCGCGCCAGCGGTTTCTCGGCGAGCCACAGGAAGGCTCGCGCGCCCTTGCGGTAGAACCAGTCCGTATCGATGCTGATGGTATTTTCCGGATCGAGCGCTTTCAGGAAGAGCACGAAGCCCAGTGCGGTAAACATCAGCAGACCGAGGCTTTCGGTGACATGCGCGCCCGTATAGGGCTCGAAGGCGACCGGATAGGGAAGGAGCGCATAGAGCGGTCCCGGGAACACGCCAATCGCGATGCAGAGCACTGCCGCCATACCCATGGCAACCAGCATGTTGCTGGGGGGCTCGCGCGCTTCCAGCTTTCGATCAGGCCCGAAAAACATGTAGTACGGCAGCTTGAGGCCCGTGTGCAGGAACGTGCCTGCCGATGCCATCGTGAGTACCAGAACCACGAGTGCCCTGTGATCCTGACCGGCGGCGGCGATCACCATCGACTTGGTGACGAAACCCGAGAAGAACGGAAAGGCTGAGATCGCGAAGGCGCCAACCATATAGAGCGCGACCGTCAGCGGCATGGTTTTGTAGAGCCCGCCGAGCTCGGTCAGTTTCCGCCGTCCGGTGACCTCAATCACCGCCCCTGCCCCCATGAAGAGAAGCGCCTTGTAAAGGATGTGTGCGAAGGCATGGCTGGTGGCTCCATTTACCGCCATTTCAGTGCCGATCCCGATGCCCGCCACCATGTAACCCACCTGGCTGACGATGTGATAGGCGAGAAGCCGCCGACAATCGTTTTCCAACACCGCGTAGATGACGCCATAGAGTGCCATCGCAGCACCGAGCCAGACGAGAAGCTCGGTCCCCGGGAATGCGCGCGCCAGCACGTAGACGGCCGTCTTGGTGGTGAAGGCGCTCATGAACACCGCCCCTGTGACGGTCGCTTCGGGATAGGCGTCCGTCAGCCAGGCGTTTAGCGGCGGCACCGCAGCATTCAGCAAAAAGCCCGCAAGGATCAGATAGCCGCCAATATCCATTGCTCCCGCGGCACCGCCTCCGGCGATCGGACCGAAGAGCAACGAACCGGCGGCGAAACCGTGGAGCACGATGCCACCAAGCAGAGCGACGCCGCCCGTGACGTGCACCATCAGATAGCGGAAGGCCGCACGGATCGCGCGTTCGCCCCCTTGCGCAAAGACCAGATAGGCCGAGGCAAACGCCATGCCCTCCCAGAAGAGGTAGAGGGTCAGATAGTCACCGGCAAACACCACACCCAGCGCACTGCCGACATAGACGAAGGCCGCCACATGCTGACCTGCCCGCGGCAGATGCAGCGCGTAAACCATGCCGATCAGCGCCATGATGGTGAAGACGGTGGCAAAGACGATGCTGAGCTTGTCGACCTTTGCAAACAGGATTTCCTGCCCGAAGACGCGCGCCGCGCCATAACTGCCTGGCTCCATCGTCAACACCGCGACGATGGCGAGAGCAGGAACGAGCACCAGAAAGACCTTGCGGACCGATCCCTTCAGGAACGGGATCGGCACGGCGCCGAGAATGAGCAGGATGCCGGGATGGACGAAGTCAATCATAGTAGTCCTCGCGCCGCATGAGGCCGACTTGGTGGCCGAGGAACTTGGAAACGAAAATGATGAGCACGCAGGAGCCGAAACCATAAGCCGTCGACCAGCCGGGCAAGCGGTCCCACAGATATTCGGCGTGTTCGCGCGGAACCAGGAAATCGGCGACGACGATCAGAACGAGCACGAGATAGAACAACCTGCGGCGAGACCGCGCATAGCGCTCGTCGCCAAAGAAATCGACGATGTGCCTGATCATCTGACCACTCCTTCCGCCAAGGCGATGAAATAGCCGGGGAAGATGCCCATCAGCACCGACAGGGCAGCGGTCGCCACCAGCGGGATCGTTACCAGCGGAATTTCCCGGACGGGTTCTGCTCCTCCCGGAGCCTCTGTTCCGAAAAAGGCGATATAGCTCACCGGCAGGAAGTAGGCGGCGTTGAGGACCGAGCTTGCCAAGAGGACGACGAGGAAAGCCATCTCGCCTGCTTCGACCGAACCGAGCGCAAGATACCACTTGCTGACGAAGCCCGCAGTTGGCGGCACGCCGATCATGCTCAGCGAAGCGACGAAGAAGGCTCCCATCGTCCAGGGCAGCCGGCGGCCGATGCCGGCCATGTCGCTGATGTTGCGTTTTCCCGAGGCGCAGTAGATCGATCCGGCGCAGAAGAAGAGCGTGATCTTGGAGAAGGCGTGCACGGCGATATGAATGATGCCGCCGATCATCGCGACCGGAGACAAAAGCACAGCACCCAGCACCACGTAAGAGAGCTGGCTCACCGTCGAATAGGCAAGCCGCGCCTTCAGGTCGTCGCGGGTCAGAGCATAGATCGACGCCATAAGGATGGTGAAGGAGACGAGATAGGCCGTTGCGATGCCGAGCCCCAGCCTTGCGACCAGATCCACGCCGAAGACATCGAACACCAACCGCAACACGCAAAACACGCCCATCTTAACCACGGCCACTGCATGCAAGAGCGCGCTCACCGGCGTCGGTGCAACCATTGCGGCGGGCAGCCAGGCGTGCATCGGCATCACGGCGGCCTTGGCGAAGCCGAAAAGGTAGCAGAAATAGACAACCGTCAGCAGCGGCGCCGAAGCGTCCACTTTCGCCAGCAGGCCCCCCGGCACAAAGTCGAGCGATCCGGCAATCTGGTAGGTCAGCGCCAGCGCGGCAAGAAGCACGCTTTTCGATGCGCCCATCAGGTAGACGAGATACTTTCGGCTGCCTGCCCAGGCCTCTTCGTCCTCGTGGTGGTAGACGAGCGGATAGGTCACGAGGCTCAGAACCTCGTAGAAGATCACCAGAGTGAACAGATTGGCCGCAAACGCCCCCCCGACGGCGGCGGCGAGACTGGTGGCAAAGCAGGCGAAGAAGCGGGTCTGCGCGTGCTCGTTCAGGTGCCGCATGTAGCCGATGGAATAGACCGCTGCGACGATCCAGAGCAGCGAGGAAACGGTGGCAAACACCATGCCGAGCGCATCGACCCGGAAGGCGAAGGCGATGCCCGGCAGGATCTCGAACAGGCGGAGGTTAAGAGTACCACCCGAAAGCACCGTGGGTGCCATCGAGATGACGATCGCGAACATGACGACCGCGGCAAGCGGCGAGACGGCGTCCCGGATTTTGTCGTGCTTGTTCAATAGCAGAACTGCAAGTGCCGCCAGTCCTGCGACGGCGACGGCAAGTAGCGGCCGGATTGAAAGCAGCGGTTCCAAGCCGCTATCCTTTCATCGTCGTCATGTCGTCGATCTTGAGGGTGGGCTTGTTCCTCACGAGGGCGACCAGAATGCCGAGGGCGACGGCAACTTCCGCCGCGGTGATGGCGATGACGAAGATCGCGAAGATCTGCCCGCGAAAGTCACCGTAGTACCGTCCAAAGGCGATGAAATTGATGTTGACCGAGTTGAGCATAAGCTCCAGCGACATCAACACGACCAGGATATTGCGCCTCAGCAGCACACCCGCGGCTCCGATCACGAAGAGGATCACGGCGAGCGAAATGTACCACCAGAGCGGAACCATCACCCGGTCTCCTTCCGGGCGAGCACGATGGCACCAACGAGTGCCGCCAGAAGGATGATCGAAGCGACTTCGAACGGCAGGAGATAATCGGCGAAAAGCACCGTGCTCAGCTGCCTCACCTGGTCACCGCCGCGCGACGCGACGGGCTCAACCGCCGAAAAGCGGCCACTCCAGAGCACAAGCGCAAGCATCTCGACCCCAAGCAGGACGAGGAGGGTCAGTGCGGGCAGATTTCGCCCGGGCACAAAACGCTGCAGTACCGCTTCGCGCACGTCGATCATCATGATCACGAACAGGAAGAGGACCATGATGGCGCCGACATAGACGAAGATCTGCACCACTGCCAGCAGTGGTGCTTCAAGCAGGACAAAGATTGCCGAGATTTGCAGGAAACATGCCATCAGCGCCAATGCGCTATGAACAGGGTTCCGTGCCAGGACGACTGTAAGGGCGGTAACGACGGCCCCCGCAGCAAACAGAAGGAAGAACCCCTGGCCCATGACGCAGCCTCTCCCGCGCGAACTATTCCGCGGCGCTTGATGGCCGGAATTCAGAGAGCGCCGCAGTTTCAGTTGCGTTTATAAATTGTGCCCCAAGGAACGGTTTTTCACAAGAATATTGTCTGCAACTTAGTTGAATGAGGCTTGATAGGTCGTCAATGCGATCCTCTTGGCGAGCGGCATGCGGGTGCTTGCCCAAACAACATCAATTGCTAATATGCAATATCGGGTGGCAGCCAATTGAAGCGAATACCCCAGTCCGCCAGCTGCGGGGAATATTCAAGCGATAACAAACGTTCGATTCTGTGACGGCCTTGGGGAGAGGCGAGCACGATGCGAATGTGGTTTTCATGGTTATCCCTGCTTGCACTCACTCTGATCGCGTCCACTGATGCGTTTGCAGCCGAAAGCGGTCGACGCCTGGCGCTCGTCATTGGAAACTCGACATACGAAGCCGCCGGTTCGCTTCCAAACGCCTCTCGCGACGCGCGCGCGTTCGGAGCGTTCCTCTCCGCCCAAGGATTTGATGCTGACATCGTTATCGACGTGAACCGCAGCCAGTTGGCCGAAGCGGTCTCGCGCTTTTCGCGCAGAATAGCGGCAAACGACGTAGCGCTTTTTTACTATGCCGGTCACGGCATGCAGCTTCGCGGCGAAAATTATCTCGTCGCCACCAACGCCAAGCTTGCGAACGAATTCGACGTTCATGCCGAGACCCTCGCACTTGCCGATGTGGTGCGTGCGATCGAGACGAAGGCAAAGATCGCGCTCGTCTTTCTGGACGCCTGCCGCAACAATCCGCTTGCCAACCGGCTCAACGAAGAAATCGAAGGTGCAACCCGAAGCCTTGCGACGCGGGGACTGGCCCCGATTGAGACGGAAAGTGCCGGCACCATGGTCGCCTTTGCAGCGGCACCCGGGCAAGTCGCATCTGACGGACGCGGCGAGAATTCGCCATTCACTCAGGCGCTCGTCAGCCACCTGGCGAGCCCAGGCCTTGAGATTGGGACAGCGTTCAAGCGGGTCATCCGCGACGTGAGAGAGGCAACTGCCGGCAAGCAATCGCCGCAGATCCTGTCTTCGCTCTCGCTCGAATTCTACTTCGGGCCTGCCTTGCAACAATCGGAGCAGGCACCAGTTGCCGCCCCGGTGACAGATCCGAAAACTGTGGCGGCCGAGGCAGATTTTCAGAAGGCGCTGCGGATCAACACTGCGCGTATATGGACGTTCTTTCTCGCAAAACATCGCGATGGCGAAAGCGCCGATGTCGCTCGGCAGATGCTGGCGGTGATGCAGCCTGAGGCGGCTTCTTCCCCGTCGTCGTCAACGCCGCAGGAACGCGAGAACGAACTTGTCCCTGACAAGGCCAAGCGAACCGAGATCCAGCTGGCCCTTGCCGCGAAGGGCTACGACACGGGAAGCGCCGACGGAGTGTTCGGTGCGCAGACCCGAAGGGCCATAACCGGCTACCAGAAATCCGCTGGACTTACGGAAACGGGCTATTTTGGTGAATCGACCGCCAAGGCGCTTGGCATCAATGTGGTCAGTGCTGCCGACGGTCTTTATTCTTCGCCCAAAGCGCGGCGGTATCTACCGAAGGATTTTGTCGGCCTCGAGACCGATCAGCGCGTCTGGAAGGCCATTGACTGCGACCCATGGCAGGAGAAGGTCTACGGCTCGTTCAGGGGCCACATATACCTGGTGATACAGGCGCAATGGGGAACGTGGAACTCGGCGAATATGGCTGCCAAGCGCTGTGGTGGTCACCTCGCCACAATCGGCTCGAAGGAGGAGAACGATTTTGTGACTTCGCTCATCAGCAAGGAAGATCGCTTTTTCTTCACCAACTTTAACGACGGATATTCTCACAAGTTCGGTCCCTGGATCGGTTTGATCCAAGATGAAGGCGGTCGCGAACCCAGGGGCGGCTGGCGTTGGGTCACCGGTGAGGCACTGACATTCACAAAGTGGCTGGAAGGTTCACCGAACGAAGACAATCCAGGCGATGACGTCGGCATGTACTTCGTGGGTATTGAAGGAAAGCACGACATGAAGTCGGTTCGGCTGGAGACGTGGGCGGATATGCCGGCGACGGATTCCACCCACAGTTTCGTCATCGAATTCGATTGATTGCAACGCCTCGCATCGTCGCTCTGTGCGCTACGGCGCCGCGTGTCGCTTCAAGAGAGCGTTCACCTGTTTGGGCAACAGAGAAATTCCTTGGAAAAACGATATGTAGCCTCTTGGCCGCACTTGCTCTTAGCCGGGGCGCTCCAGACGATACATCATGCGATTTTACACGCCTGCGATCTCCGTCAAGCGGTCGCATCCTCCTTCACCTGCAAAGAGGCGGCTTGCGGTCAGACCATGGTCGCGCCCGTTCAAGTTGGCTAGCGAGTTGGAACAATGTTGCCTCATCGCCGAAGCGGCCGACGAAATGCGTGCCGATCGGCAAACCGCCGTCCGTCCAGAAAAGCGGGACCGACATTGCAGGCTGTCCGGTCACGTTGAACACCGGCGTCCAAGGCATGAAGGCGAACGTGTCTGCGGCAAGTCGTTCGGCAATCCCAAGCTTTCGAAGCAACCAACCGGCCTTGGCGCGGCCGATCGCACGGATGATCGTCTTCTCATGACGGGAAGGCTGGAGCGCCCCGATCGGCGGGGGCAAGCGTGAAAGCACTGGCGTCATGAGTGCGTCATGGGTCTCGAAGAAGGAACTGACGCCGCGCGCTGCCAACTTGAGATAGCGCAGGGCCTTTGCAAGATCGCTTGCGGAGAAAGCCTGTCCAAGCAGGCCCATGCCAATCGTGGAAGCGTCGAAGTCCTCGACCCTGATCGGGACACCGGCCGCTTTGGCCGCGTCCTCCATCTCCACGCGCAGTTCCGCGGCAAGCACGGTGAGAAATGATAGTGAGAATGCCTCCGCATCGACTTGGGGTGCTACCTCGACGATCTCGTGACCAAGTTCGGAGAGCAGCTTCGTCGCGTCAGCAAATGCGGCAAGGACCTCCGGTTCGACTTTACCACCGAGCATCGGCGCTGAGGAAACCGCGATACGTAGTTTTCGGGGCGGCCCTCTGACGGCATCGAGGAATGAGCCCGAGGAGGGCGACAGATAGTGCGGCGCACCCACGTCGGCTCCCTGCACATAGTCGAGCAAAGCGGCCGAGTCGCGCACCGACCGGGTCAGTACATGCTCGACGGCAAAACCCGCCCAAGGCTCTCCGATATAGGGGCCAGACGGGGTGCGGCCGCGCGTTGGTTTCATCCCAAACACCCCACAGGCCGATGCCGGGATCCGGATCGAGCCGCCACCGTCACCCCCAGAGGCGAGCGGCACGATGCGAGCTGCGACTGCCGCTCCTGAACCGCCGCTGGAGCCGCCCGGCGTGCGCTCGAGGTCCCATGGGTTCCGAGCCGGGCCGAAGGTTTCGGATTCTGTATAAGGCGTCAGCCCGAACTCAGGGGTGTTGGTCTTGCCGAGGATGATCAACCCTGCCTTCTTCCAGCGCTTCACGATTTCGGAATCGCCGCCGGCGGCAAGCTTCGCCCAATGGCGGTTGCCATGAGATGTGGGCACACCCTCTACCGCGGACAGAAGGTCTTTCATCAGAAATGGAACGCCTGCGAAAGGCGCACTGACATCCACAGTGGATGCTGCGCTCCGGGCCTGTTCGAGCAAGGTGAGAACAACGGCGTTGAGAGCCGGATTTCGAGTTTCGATCCTTGCGATTGCTGTCTCTACCAGCTCAAGAGCTGACACGCCCCCGGCCTTCACCAGTTCCGCCAATCCGAAACCATCCAGATCGTCGTACTCAACCAGCATGGACTTCCCCTCGAGTTCCGCTTGAGATTCTATTCTGAAAAGCCCGGTTCGAGAAAGCCCGGGTTTCTCTCGCCAACCAAGCAGTCTATCGAGCATGCCGAAGCGCCTGGGCGGAGGAAAGATCGGAACCGTCTATCCAGCGACAATAAGGGTGTTGCCAGCGTTTCTATCGCGTATCGGCCGTAAGTTTCCCGATGTGGTGCTTCATGTGACGCGCGGCTCGACCAGCGACATCATTCGCGGACTGGAGAACGGCCAGATAAATCTCGGCTTCATCCGTCCGGTCGAAAACATCGGGTCCTTGCGCTTCTTTTCGATCGCGCACGAGCGCTATCTGCTGGCGGTCGAAAAGACGAGCGCACTTGCGGTTCGAAGCGAGATCGACATCGAGGACCTTCGCTCCGAGAAGATCATCGCCTTTTCCCGTCAGAACCTCTCCTATTCGGAGCGCTATTTCTCCCAGATGTTCGAGACCCATGGCCTTCCTCAGTGCGGAGCAGCACAAAATGTAGTTGCATGCGGGGAATTCCCGCCTCGACAAGTTGCGTGTTTTAACGCATGCTCATGGAAAATTTCAACTGGCATTGGGGACACAGATGCGGTTGATTGTTTTATCAGCGTTATTCGGAGCCACGTTTTCGGTTTCATACGCAACCGATTTTTCGGAAGACTTTGCCGCTGGCAGTCTCGGTAAGAGTTGGTGTGGTTGCCAGATTGACCAAAACCAGCCGGTGACCTTCGGTTCTGACCCCCAAGAGGTTGGCGACAAGCACGCACAGATTACGGTTGATCCGTCGATAGCGGACAATGAATGCGAAAAAAGCGAGCAAATTAAGTGTAATGCTGCAACCAGTGGCGCCAAGACCGCAATAAGCGGGTCAACCTTTCAACACGACGAAGATTTCCCGGATGACCTCGGGCCGTCCTTCATCGAGGGGTTATTGGATTACACCATCCTCAAATCCGGCACCCCGGCCATTCAACGCCAGGAATTGCGTCTCGTAAAAAATCTGGAACATGACAGTGCGGACGCACATGAGTATGTGATTACTTTCCGCATTTCGAAGCCCGATACCACCATCAGGACGCGCTAGATTACGGCTCAGTGGAAACAGGAGCCGCTCCCATCATATGGCGTCGGCTGGAGCCCCAGTCCGTTTCTCGCCCAGCGTTATGACGGCGGCGTGCTCTATGTCACTGTTCAGGATGAAAACTGCAGGTGTCTGATCGCATCCGCCAAGGCTCCCAATCAAACTTTCAAATGGGAGAAAGGAGCACTGTCCAAATGCAAGGTGACCTACCCTAAGAAGAATGAGGGTCATGCGTGTACCAGTGCGCTCGTCGCCCGTTATGGAAAGAACCCGTGGCTGGACGCGCCTTCATCCGGGTGGACGGAGATGCGCTATCTCATCAAAGCAGGAAGAGAGAAGCGCGACTTCATTGAAGTCTATCAGGACGGTCGGTTCATCGTGCGGGTATCCGGGAAGATTGGCTACGTGCCGAAGCCGGGCACGAAGATCAAGACGAAATTCAAGATCGGACACTACCGGGACTACATGCCCAGCACGGACGTACTTGAGGTCGATTCGGTGAGGGTGTCGCCCAGATGAGAGGACTTACTTCGCGCCGCGCATGTTCGCTTGCGCTGTCAGCAGCCTTACTCCTATGCGCTATCCTTGTAAGCGGCACTCGATCTGCAGCAGCCACTGAGAACGACAAAATACATCGTCCAATGTCAGCTTCCTCCTTTGCGCGCGGAGCGGAAATCAAACAGGTCTCATTCGAGTGCGACGTCACGCCATCTAAGCGATGTGATCTAAACACGTTTGTGCAGTACGCACGCGTGTGCGCTTTGCTAGTGGTGCAGAAAGGCAGCCTCCTCCTGGAATACTTCAATCGCGACGATGGCTTCTGCCCCGAAAGGGGGGCGATCAATGAGCCGACCCGACGCTACGGCATCGCTTCGGTAACAAAGGCGATTACCTCAACCTTGATCGGACATGCGATCGCCACTCGCTACGGGGCAAGAACGCGCGACGATTTCAGGCGGATCTTGAAGATGCCTGTAGGTAGGTTTGTGGAACGAATGCACGTTCCTCCCCCAAGCGCGTACGCAAACGTGCCATTGCAAGACGTTTTACGCATGCGCTCCGGAGTCCGTTGGAATGAGTTGGGCTGGCACGGGCTGTTCTCCGATGCGAACCAGTTCAGTCTAGATGTGCGAAACCTCAAGATGAACGTTCGGGACTTCGCGAGGCGCTATCGAGCGCGAAATGAGGACGGCGACGAGAGCTTCAACTACTCGGCTCTGGATGCGGCGGTCGTCGCCCTCGTTGCGGAGCGCATGGTGGCCCCATCCTCCCTCACTGATTTCCTCGCGAAAGGCATCTGGTCCGCCATAGGCGCACAAGGCGACGCGTCGTGGGGCGTTGACGGGGACGGAACTGCGATCGGACCATGCTGCTTCAAAGCCGAAGCCGGCGATCTCGCACGATTTGGCGTGTTCGTTCTGAACAAAGGAAGAGTGGGCCGTAGTCAAATTGTTCCGGAGGCATGGTTCGATATAGCAACCAGAACAAACACAGTCGACGACGACGCGATCGACCTCGAGAACCGCTATCAGAACATCGGGTGCCCTTTGGAGTACCGATACTTCTGGTGGCGACGACGCGGACACTCGGACTTCACTGCGATCGGTCGGGACGGCCAGTTCGTCCACGTCTACCCGGACAGCGGGACCGTTGTCGTCCAAATTAGCGATTGGAGGGCTTGGAGCAATGGATCAGCAAGAGAGTGCCTGACCTTCAGGGCACACGACGCTTTGGTGCGCGCTGCTGTGAAGGCGCAAGAAGTGCCTCACACCGCTTCTACTTCGCCGAACTAGTTATCGTTCAATCACGTGCAACGTTTGGGAAAGGGCATCCGCATGTCTCAAGCGCTCAGGAAATCCAAAAGAGCTCCGACGACGCCGGCAACCGCCACCGCGAAAACCAAGGCCACAAACACGAATGTATCTTCCCCCGCGCCCACCGGAACGGTGGGCTCGTGGGAGGACGATCCTGAAACGGCTGTAGGTCTGACGGTACCAACACCGGATCTTTCCAAGCTTCCCCTTGCGTTCTCGTTCCCAACGGGGGGGCCGCCGCCTGCCGTATACGCACACGGAACGTACGAGTTCCGTTACTGGGCGACCGCGGCCGCGTTGAGGCGAGGCGCCGATTATTGGGCGCAACGGGTACCGCTGACGCAATGGCAAGGGGGACCGAGCCTCAACGTCGTGCTCGACAATGGATTCGAGCTAGACGCCAACTACAATCGTACTGGGTTGAACTTCTTCCACGGTCCGGGTGTGACTGGAACGGTCTTCACCTGCGAAAGCCCCGACGTAAGCTGTCACGAGGTAGGCCACGCTGTGCTTGACGCTTTCATGCCCGAGCTATGGGGCGTCGCCAGCACGGAGATCGCGGCCTTTCATGAGTCCTTCGGCGACATCAGCGCCTTGATGTCGGCCATCCAGATTCCATCGCTGCGGACCGCTGTCCTCGCCGTCAGTGACGGAAACCTGTACACGACGTCGCGTCTCTCAAGGCTCGCGGAGCAGCTCGGAAGCGCTCTCCGCGCGCAGGATCCAGGCCTGGCTGAGGCGGACTGCCTGCGCAGTGCGGTCAACTCGTTCAATTATCAGGACCCTATGACGCTCCCGAGTGCAGCGCCCCTGTCGCAGCTTTCGTCGAAGCCGCACTCCTTCTCGCGTATATTCACGGGCGCCTTCTTCGAGATTCTCGGGGTTTCGCTCGCTGCGAAGGCGGCCAATCCGGGGGCACCAACCGAGACAGAGTTTCTTGCCGTTGCCGACGACCTCGCCGGATTTCTCGTTCAAGGTTTGAAGTGGTCGTCACCAGTTGTCACCAACTACTACGCCCAAGTCGCTGCAAATATGGTGATCGCGGCTCAGGCAGACCCGACCTATTCGTCGATCGCCAGGGGCGTGTTCGTGGGAAGAAGCATCCTTTCCCTGCAATCCGCGTCCTCGCTGCCAATGATGGCTAAGGTCAAATCGCTCACCGCCCCTGCGAAATCGGCTATGGCCGAGCGAGTGCCCCTACCGATGGTCGGGCTACCGGCATCCCAGTATGGCATCGACGGCGTGCTCTTCGTGGAGGCCGCGGCCGAGCCGCGCGAATTTGACGTGACGTCCGCCGGCTTCAATGCCGAGCCAATCGCACCCCAGAGCGGAACTGCGGCGGCGAAGGCCTTCGTCGACGACCTCTTCATGAGTGGCCAGATCGACTACGGCACGGTCGTCGACCCGGAGCGCCGTCTGGTGCGCAACCACAAGACAAAAACCCACGCACTCGTCAAGATCGACGGGGGCGCGCGCCTTGAGCGCCGACTTTTCAACTGCGGCCTCTGCGCGCGCGGCACCTGCCACTAGAAAGAAACAATCGGGTGGTGCAGTAGGAAACCCGCGAGACCAAACGGTCGTCGTGCCCATGACGAGCCATCCAACGCATTCGCCCAAGGGCGCGTCGATTGGGGAAATGGCACCGCTCACACCCGACGGAAAGATTGCGCAGCGCGCCGCCACATCATCGTCGCCAGGACCCACGAGGCGCTGCCAATTGGCAAGTGGTCAGTCAGCGGCGGTACGGGCACACCGTACCCCAATTCTGCGTCTTCTATCTTGGCGGGTCAGACGAAAGCAAATCAAGTGACTGCTTGGCTCTCGCCTCCCATGCCTTGGCCCCCTGATCGCTTGCGAAAGAAATCGCCTCCTCAAACAATCTCTTGGCGTCCGCGGTCCGACCCGTTTGCCTCAGCAATTCTCCTCTTAAACGAAGCAGCTCAGGCATGTAGTAGTGCTCGCCGGTACGTCCTGCGAGATCCAATCCCTGGTCAAGCGCAGCCGCTGCCTCGCCAATCCGTCCCATTCGAAGATAGCTATCTGTAAGTACGCCCAGATAGCATGTCTTATCGACCTCCTGATCACCCATGTTGTCGCAAATGTGCTTCATCTGTGCGAGGCCGGAAGCGTCCTGGCTGCTTGCGGCCTTGACCCACCCGGAAAAAAACGAAGCGAAGTTGAGCCAAAGCTGGAACCCGTTGCGTGTCGCGAGTGGCACGAGTTCGTCCACCAGCCGCGCGAGCGTCGCAACGTCCTGGCGAAGAGACATCAGTATGCAACCGTTTCCCAGATACGCAGCGAGCCGGTAGTCAGCTTGTCCGCGGGTCTCCATTTCAGCCGCTTGGAACAATTCCATGGCCGCGTCGGCCTCCCCAAGTATTTGCAGCGTCCACGAGAGATAGAGCATCGACATGCTTGGAAAGTCACTTCCGACCTCATGGGCATGTTCGCGGTACTCGAGAGCCTCCAGCAACACCTCTCGCGCCTGTGGAAACCTGCCGCGTGCGAAAGCGCACATTCCCCCGAACTGCAGCCCGAGTACAAGGGCCTTGATATTGGTATCCCTACGGCCAATCTCCTTGAGCTGGTTGCTCGCCCATTCCGCGTCAGAGAACCGGGCGGAGTTGAACGAAGTTCCAAACAGGCCATCCAGTGCCCGGATAGCCGCCTCCGAATCCCCTGTAGCCTCGCTCAGTCGCATAACGTTCCGGTACGCGTCGCTGCCGTCCCCGGTCATGTATCCGTATGCAGCGTAAAGGACGTCGCCCCTTTCGAGTTCGAGGGTCAGTTCCTTGCAGTCGCGTACCCTCGACGGCGGCATTTTTCCGACACATTCGATCCCCTTCGAGAACATGTTCGCAGCCTCGACCTTCGCCCACGTCGCCCCAAGCTTCCTACCCGCCCTAAGCCAGTATTCGGCAGCGCGCTCAAACTGCGTTGCCGCATGGTAATGCTGGGCGAGGATCTCGGGATGTTCCACGACCGTCCTCGGTTGGACTACCTCGATCGCCTCGGCGACAAGGGCATGAAGCTCCCGCCGCCGATCCCGGAGCAAGGCCCCCTGGGCGGCCTCCTGTAACAAGCTGTGAGAGAAGGAGTAACGGGGCCAGTTGCCGAAGGGCTGCGGTGCGACGAGCCCTACCGCGACAAGGCGTTCAATCTGCGGCCGCAACACCTCGCTCGAGAGACCGACAACATGAGCGAGCGTCTTCAGGTCGAATTCCCGGCCGATCACAGCCGCAGTCTGCGCGACTGCCTTGACCGCGCCGAGCTTATCCAGACGAGACATGAGCGCGGACTGGAGCGAGATGGGGACGGCTACGTCGCTCTCCGACTTCGTCTCGGACGGTTCGGACGAATGGGCAGCAAGCATAAGGGCCGACCGGGCGAGTTCCTCCAGATAGAGGGGAACCCCTTCGGCTTTGCTGAGAAGCGTCGAGATGACGCCGGAAGACAGATGGTCCCCTTCCACGACATGCTGGACGAACTCGCCAGCCTCCTCCCGGGAGAACCGCTCTAGAGCAAGGTGCACAGTGACTACTTTGTCGAACTCGGCCCTCGTCCGGCTTTCTCGCGAGGTCACCAGCAGGAACACCGGAAACTGCTCAACGCCGTAGGCGAGCGTCTGGAGGAACTTGCCGGAGGAAGGATCGATCCATTGTTCATCTTCCACAAAGAGCATCAAGGGGCCGGCGCTCGCCAATTGCCGAAGCCAGTCCAAAAACACTTGGCTGATCGCGGTCTCCTGTTCGGACGCGGCAAGCCTAGACGGCTCGTAATCCGGTTCAACCGCCAGAAGCCGTGTGAAGATCGGGTACGAGATCGACAAGGGGACGGTACTAGCCGACAGAGCGGACCGCAGCCTCTCAGATGGCATCGGCGTGTCCTCTGTAATGCCAACCTCCTGCTTCAGCAGTCTCAAGAACGGAAAAAGCGCGCTGTTGGTGAAGGCAGGGCCGCACTGCGCAACGAGCGCCTTCGATCCGGGAAAGCTTCTGCCAACCTCATAGAGCAGGCGCGATTTACCGATCCCCGGCTCTCCGCTTATAAATGCGATCCGCCCGTTGCCGTCAGCTCGCACGGCGTCCCAAAGGGTCCCGACTGCCTGCAACTCACTCTTTCTCCCCACCAGCGGCGTCGCTCGGAGTCCCCCCGCAAAGCGGTATTGCCTCGCAATCGGCTTGAGGGCGCGCCGGATGTGAATGGGACCACTAAAGCCCTTCAGGGTTTTCCCGCCGACATCGGCGTACTCCACGGCGCCAGCCGTTGTTTGGTAGGTGTTCTCATCGACATAGATGCCGTTCGGTTCGGCAATCGCCTGAAGGCGGTGCGCGAGATTCGGGACATGCCCGAACGCCACCGTTGAAATCCCGGCAGGCGCACCCTCAATATCGCCGACGACGACCAGACCGCTTGCAACCCCTATCCTCACGCTCAGTCGCGAACCGTCCGGCGTCTCCATCTGTGGCACGGTTGTCACGATGTCGAGCGCCAACTGTATCGCGCGCTCGGCATCGTTCTCCTCCGCCGCAGGGAAGCCGAACAGGACCTGCAGCGCGTCACCGACATAGTTGGCAACGAACCCCCCGTGCGACCTTGCAAGCCCGCTGCAACGCGAAAGGAATGTCTGTGTGAGCTGGCTGAAGTCCTCAGGGTCGAGCCTGGAGGCATACTCGGTCGAGCCGACCATATCGCCCACCAGGATCGTCAGCTGCCGCCGTTCGACTGGAGTCCGATACCCCCCGGACTGCCGCGCAGAATTGCCGAGCGCAGCGATCGCTGCAAGCAGCTTGCGGCGGGGCCCCAAGGGGACGCCGAGTTCGCGCAAATCCTGATCAGAAAGCAGCGCAAGCGTGTCAAAGTCGATTTGTGCGTCGACGAATTTGTCCGCCAAATGCGGCAACCCGATCTCGGCCAGCCATGTGGTGACGTCGTTCATCGCGGGCCCACCCAGTTGAAATAGAGGAGTAACTCAACTTGCGCATTTCTTACGTTCAAGCTACTCTCCTAACCAATGCCATTCAACAATTTGAGTTTATTCTAGGCGCGTCCACATGGTGTGGCCGCGTATACTTGCAGTGCTGCGAGAGCGATTGGTGCGGTCCGTTCGTAGTGCATGGTATGGAATGGCGTAGTGAACGGCCCGGACCCCTCGACGGCAGCACAGGAGGGGTCAACGTGAAAGAATGTAAGTTTTACGGGGCTGTAGCCCTTCTCTCGTTACTTGCGGCCTCGCCTGCATTCGCGGCCAACGAATGCCCCGGGGCAAGTCAGATGCCTTGGAGGGATTACCGCGGCGGGTCATTGGTCGCGCCCACGCCGGAGGAGCGGCGCGACGTGATAGACCTGCTCTCCCAGTATGCGTGGACGATGGACAACCGCGATTTCAACGGGCTGGCCGCTTTGTTTGTCGACACGGGACAGTACTTCCACTGCGACCCGGGCAATGTGAATGCCGTGCTTGCCGTTTCGGCAGGGTCGCTGGCCAAGCAATTCCAAACAATGTTCGCGAACCTTGCCGCCACGAACTCCAGCGCCACCCGAGTGCTTAGCAGCATCCTGATTGGGAAGAGAGACGACGGTACCTTCGAGGTTGCCTTGACGATCCAGGTGACCATTGAGACGATCGGGGTCAGCGCGGCGCAACTTGACTACACGGCCAGGCTATACGCGACGATCAAGAAGGACGGCGATTTGATGAAGTTCGTTATCCTCAAGGTCGCCCCCTCCCAGTCCGGGATTCAGGCCAGCGCACGTTGATCATCTGTGAAGGCCGCAAATGAGGGAAGGAAACGTGAGGCGCCTCGTCCATCTTGCCGCGGCGATTGCGGTGGCTGTCTTTCTGGTGGTTGCCTGGGAGATCGACGCTCTTCGAGAACTGCGCGCTAGGCCGATCCAGGAAGCAGGCCCCTTCTCAGCTCCTGACGCAAAAGCCGCAACAGTCGTTGCGCAGACCGTGTCGTCGTACGACCTTCTTCTTCGGTGGAACGGCGACGTGTTGTGGGCCCCGGCGACGGCGAGCACCGATCCGGTGACCAAATTCGGCGACGAGGCCAGATCGGTGTTCGGCCCCATACCGGACGGCGTCTGCACGGGGCCGAACTCCAGATCGGTCGGTGTCGAGGTTGACGGAAACGCTGTAAGGCTGGAACCGAACCTCTCCAAGGCAGGCGCTCCGCTCGAATTTGTGCACCGTGACGTCGAAGGACGACTAGTGAAGTGGACGACTGTCGTCGACCGCTGTGACAAGCCTTCGCTCGCCGGGGACGTGACTTTCTGTGCAATGAACTCGCGGGTCGGGCGGATCACGCGCAACCATGTGCAGTGGCTGTTCCTCTGCCGGAAATCGTCCGAGAGCCTGGAAATCGAGGCGGATTCCTACTGGACGGAGACGGATCCACGGTTCTCCCGCTACAGCGCGATCGGGTTCAACGATGTCACGGGTGAAATCGCATTCCTCGACGGCCGGAAGGACCGCTCCGTGTTCAACTGGAGGGACCGCTTCCCCCCACCCGGAGGGACGTCGTACGGCGACGTTGGCGGGCGGCGAGCTGCTGAAGAACTATACGACGGCAGTGCGAAGGTCGATTGCGTAGTCTGTCATGACAACAAGAAACCCACCGTCATCGATCCGCACATGCAACAGGCGAGGGTCGGCTATTTCGAGAGCAGGCACGATCGGCGGGCCGTGTTCGGCATGGGTAACTTCCTTCCTGGCCGCGTTTCGAGGCAGGAGCTGCCGTTTCGCGTGATTGGTTCAGGATACGCGGCCGCCCATGCCGGCACGCTGCTTGGCGCCAAGTCCTTCTTGATAGACGGCCATCCGTGCTCGGACTGCCACAGCCTTACGACGCTGGAGTCGGGGCGCCGCTTTGCCGCCGACGCCACTGGGAAGACGCCTGTCATCACGAGCGCGACGGTGATGCAGAACGCGGCCCTCTTCGCGCAGAAGATAGCTCTCGGGCTCGTGCAGAACCACAGGACCGAATGGGCCTCCGCCTCTGGAGCGGGCCGGATCAGCCCCTGGATGGTACCCGAACATGGTGGCAATCTGTGGAGAGGCGTCCGCACACTCAATGAAGAAGACTGGTTGCGCCTTAGCCAATGCGCATGGGGCCTCGGAGAAGCAGAATGTGGATACAAGCCGCTGTTCACGCAGTGCCCGCCCCCCGGCGGCGGCGGGGATACCTTCGTGCCGGTGGACTTTTCGGCCGATGTCCACTCCCAACCCGCCGCTGCGAGTGGTGCGCGAATGATCTTGCGCCTTTCATGGAAGTACCTGAACGGCTACGGCTACGTACCGGCCCGCGACGACGTACGTTTCAACGTGGCATTCGAGACGACCGACGTGCCTTTGGTCCGCGGACCACCGACTCAGCACGAATACCCAACGATCGACGAGGGGAAAGGAAAGGACTTTGTCGCAGAAGCAGGAGGCGTCGGCCGCTCTGGATCTGCGACGCTCCTCAAAGACGTTTCCTTCGTCGGGCATAAAAAATGGACAGATCCCCTGCCCTCCAACGTCGCTCGATTGTATTCGGTGGATATCCCGGCGGCATGCGGGAAGCGGTATCTGTTCAGGATCCTGCCCAAGCGTTTCTGCTTCGACAATTCGGGTGAACGGTTCAGTGAAACTGAACACCTTTTCTATAAGGATATGTATTGCGGAAAATAGACCAGAAAAGGAGATAGCCGCGTTGTTTCCTCCGCCCTGGAAATCACACGAAGGATCGTTCACTCCGTTTGGCAGCGACGGCTTACAGTTATATTCTACGATACACTCTCAATCATAGCCGGCCATTATATAGCATCGATATCGTTGGCGTACGACAATATGGGTCTGACCAAAATAACCCTTGCTGAATACTTATATGAACCTCCATTATAGAAAGCGAAATTATCAGGCGGACGGTTCGAAAGATCGCTTATTGCGTCAACAGAAAACGTGACTTGGGTCCTGACGATATGGTCAAGTATTTCATTCTTTCGCTCTCAATGCTCGGCATTTCATCTGTTTGTTCGTCATGCATCAAAACACTCTCGGACGACTTTTCCCAACTGGAACCGTCATCAATCTGGTTTGTCTGCCATCGGGACGAAAATAGTTTCTCTTTCGGGAAAGTCCCTGGTGAGGCAAGAACAGCTATGACTGCGACGGTGAGGCCGAGAGTCGGCATTCAAGCCTTTGCTCCGGCAGCAACCCATTCCGGTTGCCGTGATGCCGACGGCAATTACGAGCCTGACGGCCGGAACGAGCGGGCTGAACTCTGGGAAGAGGACAGCGTTTGGCTGCCTTTGGGAACAGATATTTGGTACCGCTTCGACATGTATGTGGATGACAGTGTCGTCCCGGGAGCGGACCGAACGGTGATTGGTCAGTGGAAACAAACAAGCGGTCCACTGGATGCCAGTCCTGTGCTGGCTTAGCGTTTTACCAATCGCACGTTTACGATCACCATTGAGCAGGACAATGATCGACCTGGCCGAAATCCAGCTGATGCTCAATGCCGTATTCTCGTAGCGACCGAAGCATCGTCATCAGATGAGATTGGACATGGCGGTGAACACGACGTGCTTGCACCACCGTCGTCCGTCCCGGAAAAATCGACCGTCTTATCGATAGGACACGCTTCAGACTCGATACGCTACGACCCGATCAGAGGATTCAGCAAGGCAGTGGATTGCACGATCGACGATATATCCATTACGACCTTTCATCCTCTCCCCGAGGTTTTCGGAACATGGACCACGATGGTGTATCACGTGCGCTTTCTTCCTGACCACAACGGGCTCGTGGAAGTGTGGGCAAATGGAAAAGCGATTGCGCGCGCGGCTGGCAGAATCGGTTTCCGTCCAACCACTCCGCGCAGCAGACAATACTTCAAATTTGGCCCTTACCGAAATCATGCCTCCTATGAGACCACCTCCCGTTTAGCACACTACATCAGGAGCACGCGCCGGGAAGACGTCGACCCGCAAGGTCTGTTGACCCCCACTATGGCCGCCAAGGATGCCAGAAGAGATCGCGGCGTCGAACGATTACCCAAACCGTTGCGACGGCGCGAAATGCAAGATGCGATCCGATAGCTGCCGGTATCATCGGCCAGGCTGCGAACATCCGACCTAGGTTGAGCTGATCAACGCTTACGCTTGCCAGTTCGCGACCTATCAGAGCCCCAGGACACCTTGCCGCACGCGAATTTGGAGATAGCCGTCCTGCAGGCCGTAGAGTTCAAGAAGGAGATAAACACGGTCTGGATCTACCCACCCGCCGCCGATCGCGTGGCTGCCTATAAGAATATCCTCGTCGCGCGCACCGTCGATTTCTAGCGCGATCGACCGCGACGGGTGATCCCTCGCCTTGAACGGAATCGAACCGCACATGCCGCTGTCTATTTGAAAAAGCCAATTTCATTTGATCGAGAAGGGACACGTTCCAAAGCCATGAATTCCTCGAGATTCCGTCCAGTTTAGCCACATCCCTCGACCACCTTGACTCGTGCAACCCACGATATAAACTTATTTAAGTAAATAGTAACATGATTGAGTGGACGCATGTCGCCATCGGTCACACTATTCACGATCCACGGTATCAATGCGGGGCCTTGGCAGGATAAGCTAGCCTCCGTGTTCGAACCGCATGTTTCAAGCTATGTGGCTTTGAAATACGATGGATATAACGGCTACCTGCAAATGCAGGGCCCCATACGCTTGGCTCTCGGAAGAGGTCTGCGGCAGACTGTCGAACGCGTGAATGCTACGATTGTCGAGGAGGGGCGAAAGTCGATCAGCTCATACATTATTGCGCACAGCTTTGGCACCGTACTTGTGACGTCGCTTCTCCAGCGTTTCCCTGCGAAGAAGTTCGATCGGATGATGTTTCTTGGAAGCGCTGTGCGGCGCGACTTCGATTGGGGAGCGCCAGGCTTTCGTGGGCATCATCTTCATCTCACGAACATGCACGGCGGGAAGGACGAAGCAGTCCCTTGGGCTAGGGCCGCGAACCGAGCCAGAAAAATGCCGGTTGTCGGCCGGGTCTTCTGCGATCTGGTCGGCGATGCAGGGCGTGTCGGTTTTGACGGCCCTGCCGACGTCGTTCACAATGTTGTCGTCCCGCTTTCGGACTGTCCCATATGCGAGATAAGAAACCAACAGGACAGGGTGAGCGTTCACAACATCGCTTTCGCTGGCGGGTTGCATTCTGACTACTTTGTTGATCCTGAGAATGTTCATGCGCTGATCATTCCCTATCTTTTTGGCATCAGCCCCGAACGTTACGTTGCATTTACAACAGCCTGTCGAGCGGCTCGCGAACATGAGCGGACGTATGGGATCAATGCCAAAAATGACCACGATGCCGCGATCTTGCACCTCCCGATAGAATACCAACACGGGAAACTGATGACGGCCGGAATGCAGCTGAAGGAAATGCTGGAGGTTCATCTCGACCAATACAGGATCTCAACGCGCGCACGCCAACGGGAGATCTCTATGCCATTCTTTACGCGAATGATGCGCGAGCTCGTTTGCGAAGCCTACGACCATCCCGAAGACCGGCGCAAAGCCGGAGCCTTGCTTCCCCGCATCGCAATGCAGCGCGCGATCATGAGCATGATGAAAAAGGAAGCGTGGCGAGATGGCGGCCAATTCAAATGATGATCCGCAATCCGAGTTTTTTCTAGCGGCGCAGGAATTTGCTCGGGCGCTCGGTGTCGATGTCGAGGTGCTTCTCGCGCAGTATCTGCAGGAAGCGACCGACACGGCGGCCGCTGACCCGGACTGTCTGAAATCTACCGAGATCCAGCTGTTTCTTCAGGACGGTGTTTTGGCGGCCGACAGGATCGCGCACATTGAAAACTGCATGGCCTGCACTGCCATGGCCGAGACGATCGTTCCGGAAGGCTCCAATCTTGCGGACTACCTTTCCAGCGCCAAGCTTCAGGCCGAAGAGAGGCTGCAGCGGAACAAGAGCACCTGGCTGCAGTCCCGCTTGTCGATCGACGGGCGCATTGTTCTTCAGGGCGTCACGAGACGGGTTTCGAATGTCGCTGTCGTCGACGACCTCAACCTGTCGGTCGAAAGCGGTGAAATTTGCGCATTGCTCGGGCCAAAAGGTTCGGGCACGTCGATCGTCTTGCGCATGATAGCCGGACTTGAGCCCGTCGATGCCGGCTCGGTCATACTGGACGGCACAGATGTCACACACATCCCAGCGGGCAGGCGTCGCGTGGCTTCTGTTCTCGACAGCGCGTCGCTTCAATCTCACCTGAGCGTTGGTGAGAACATTGCGTCGGCATTCGAATTCAAACGGACGTACGGCGCACGGGCACTTGCCGACGAGATCGTAGTATTGCTCGACCTGGAAGGCGTCATGGGACAGACGCCAGCGAGCTTGTCGGACGCGCAGCGCGCGCGTGTCGTTCTTGCCCGCGCACTCGTCAGTGACCCAAGGCTTCTTCTGTTCGACAGCATGCCTCTCAAGGGTGATATTTCGTCGTTGTGGTTGGAAATAGCCGAACTCCATCGCGAACTTGGTCCGACGATGGTGATCAGCACCCACGACCAGGCGGAAGCCATGCGCCTGGCGGATCGGATCTGTGTGCTGCTGAATGGGCGTGTCCTGCAAACGGGAAGGCCGGAGGACCTGTATAAACGTCCCGACAATCGCGCGGTTGCCGGCCTGATCGGCTACCCGCAAATGAACTTTCTGCCAGTAACGACGCTTGGCAATACGGGCAACACATTTTCTTTATCGATCGCCGGAGTGGAAGACATAACGGTATCTTCCCGATTTCCGATCGACGCCGCCACCCCGGCGCCCCATGCCGTCGGCATTCGGCCAGAGCATGTTCTGCTAACCGACCTAAATAGTTCGGGCGTCGAACTGGCCGGTACAGTTGTTGCGATTGCTCGAGCCGGAGACACCGCAACGGTGACAGTTGCCACCGACGCCGGCCAGGTCATTGCGGGAGGAACTGCAGCAGAGATGGGCAAGATTGGAGAGCGAATTGGGCTTATTCTCCTCCGCGAACAGTTGCATGTCTTCGCAGAAGACGGCCGGGCTATTTAGCAACAGCATACCTGATCCGAACGGTCTAGTCGTATCCCGAGCTTCGATGTCAAAGATGGCGGCCCGTGAAGCCCACCAGACTAGCCAACGATCCAATTGATACATTATGCGATCCTGGGCGCACAAATCGGAAACAAACACGAAACCGTATGCGGTAATCTGGGGCACGATCGGCTCGACGTTCATTCTGATGCAGCTCGGCGCCCCGAAGGAATTGACCGCGTCGTCTCCGCCATGACTAGATGCTGAGATGGACTAGGACGGTGGCTTGCGATCATGTCGAGGGTAGGCGGCGAAGCGCCCGAAGACAGTGAATGACCTGGGAGGCGAACTCGCGGGCCCTATCAGCATCCTCCTCATTGGCCGCGCGATCTCCGATGTCGAGGTAGCACTCTGCCAGGAATTCACAGAGCGGCAGCGCACTTTCGACTGCCTTTTGTGTCGCCCTCTCCGGACGCGAAGTGGTCAAAAACGGGTGTTCCAGCATCGTTTTTGACCTCAGGTCGGCTTCATTTGAACGAGCCAGTAGGTCGTCGCGCCCGCCCACCGTCGATAGTTCTGCCATCGATTTAAGGAGGTTCGACAACTTCCGCTCGAGGAGCGGCAAATCGCCTTTGTCGACCGAGAGTACCTGGCTTCGTTCCTGATGAAATGCACGCCGCCGCTCGCGTCTCAACGTGGCAACGTGACCGAGTTCCTCCCGGGCCATTCGTTCGGCCGCGTCTCTAATGTCTTGCGACCGGGCATGGGCCGAGACGTAAGACCAGAACACGAACGCGCGTTCCTCGTTGCGAACGGCAATCGAGAACGCGCGGTAGGCGCTCAGCATCTCGGGAGCCACTTTCCCCGCTGCCTCGTCGTCGAACAAATGCTCGGGAGGATGTGTGGAGACCGAGCGCGTTTTGTGTCGAAGCGCGTTCTCCCATTCGCCCACTTTTCTCAAGTGCGCCCGCTCCTCGGCGACCAGCGCGTCGAACACTGCCGCAAGCTCGGGACGTCCCATGGCCTTCATCCTGAGACCGAGGGCGACGTATCCGTCTATCGCTTCCTGTTCCATCGCACCAGCAAGCGCCAACAGCTCGTCCAATGAGGCCAGTTTCCAAGGATCAGAGGTGTTTGACGACATACCAGCTCACTCCTGTCAGGTCTTCCCCTTGCCCGAATATCCACTGTCAGAGAATCGTAAGTTTTTCCAACGAGGAGTTGTCTTTGATCAAGGTTAGGATACATTCTGATCTTGGGACGCAAAGAAATCCTACGGTCAGCGCAATGAACTTTTCACAAAGAGTTCGGTTGTCATTGTTTGCAAACATGCTCGTGCTTGCAGTGGCGTTCGTCGGACTTTTGTTCGGAACCGCAGCATTGGCAGGACAGCTTCCCACTTTTCTTGAAAGAGTCCAGCCGGGTGAGCTTTTTGAAGGGGCCGACCGCTTCGGAGACACCGTGGGTGAACCACCCATCGCGCCGGTCTATCGGGGTGATGACCTGCTCGGGTACGTTTATCTCAATTCCGATTTTACCAGTTCGGTCGGCTATTCCGGCAAGCCTATCCGCATCGCGGTTGGCATCGATCAATCCGGCATTATCAAGGGCTTCAAGCTCCTCGAACACCACGAGCCGATCGTCCTGATCGGGATCCCTGAAGCCAAAGTCGTCGCCGCGTTGAATTCGATCATCGGCAAAGATCTTGGACGGGTCGCGGCCGGGGCTGAGCGCCCACCGGAGGTGGATATCGTCAGTGGAGCGACCGTGACGGTTCTCGTCATGGGCGACAGTATCGTCCGCTCGGCCGTCAGCCTCATTAGGAGCAACCGCTTGGCTGGCGGCCACTCGGTCGGCGTTCAACAGGCAACTGCCGTCAAAAAACTCGACCTTTCCAAGGATCAGGCGAGCGACTGGCAAACCCTCCTTGGCGACGGCTCCGTCCGGAGCCTTCGGTTGACGATTGGGGAGGTTTCGAAGGCCTTTCAAGAGGCCGGGCATGCGGAAGCGGCTTCCCATCCGGAGTCCGCAAACCCCGAAAACCGTTTCATCGATCTGTACATCGCGCCGGTGAGCGTGCCCGCGATTGGCAAGACGCTCCTGGGCGACGTCGCATATCAGCGCCTCGCCGGCAAACTCAAGCCGGGACAGTCCGCAATCCTTGTGGCGGGAGACGGAGCATACTCCTTCAAAGGTTCCGGCTACGTCCGAGGCGGCATTTTCGACCGCATCGAGTTGCTGCAGGACGGACAAGGGCTGCGGTTTCGCGATCGCGACCATACCAGGATCGCAGCGCTCGTGCCGTCGGACGCTCCCCGCCTGCGGGAGATCGCTTTGTTCGAAGTGCCGCTGGAATTCGCCTTTGACGCGACTGAGCCGTGGGAACTGGAACTGCTCGTGCAGCGTAGCAGCACGGGTGCTCGAGACAAATCGGTTATCCCGTTTACGATCGGATACTCGCTTCCCCCCAGTTACTACACCGTCACCAAGGCCGAGGTACCGACGACGCCGGCCCAGACACCGCAGGTGGCGCCCTCCCAGGCTAGCGATCCGAAGTTGACGCCTGACGAAATACCGTTGTGGCAACGCATGTGGGAGATGAACAGCATCTCAATCGCAGTCACAGTCGCAGCTCTCCTTGTCCTGACCGCCATCTTCTTCTTCCAAGACTGGCTCGTCAAAAGGCCGAAATTTTTCGGCTGGCTTCGTACCGGATATCTGGTATTTACGCTCGTCTGGCTCGGTTGGTATGCCAATGCGCAGCTGTCGGTCGTCAACGTCCTCACGTTCACGAACGCGCTGGTCACCAATTTCAGCTGGGAGTTCTTCCTGGCTGCACCGTTGATTTTCATTCTTTGGGCCGCCGTCGCAGCCGGCCTCCTGTTTTGGGGGCGCGGCCCGTTCTGTGGCTGGCTCTGCCCGTTCGGCGCTTTGCAGGAACTGCTGAGCATCGTCGCCAAGCGCCTGAAGGTGCCGCAGGTCACCATCCCCTGGGGACTGCACGAGCGCCTTTGGCCTATCAAATACATCGTCTTCCTCGGGCTTTTCGGCATGTCGTTCTATTCGATGGCCTATGCGGAAATGCTCTCCGAGGTCGAGCCGTTCAAGACCGCGATTATCCTCAAATTCATCCGTGACTGGCCGTTCGTGGTCTTCGCCTTGGCGCTTCTTGCGGCTAGCCTCTTCATCGAGCGATTTTACTGCCGTTACCTCTGCCCGCTGGGGGCGGCACTTGCCATCCCTGGGCGCATCCGCACCTTCGAGTGGTTGAAGCGATGGCCAGAATGCGGCTCTCCCTGCCAGCGTTGCGCGAAAGAGTGCCCGGTACAGGCAATTCATCCGGAAGGCCCGATCAACGTCAACGAGTGCATCTACTGCATGCACTGCCAGGAACTCTACCATGACGACCAGCGCTGTCCGCACATGATCCAGGTGCGGCTCAAGCGCGAAAAATTCATGGCGCTGTCAACGCCCGGATCGAGAGGCGAAAAGACACCGCCGAAGACGCTTGTCACGCATAACGGAGAGCCCGTCACCAACTCGAAATAGGCACGCGGCAAATGTGAGCCGCATCTCAGGAGGCAATACCATGTCGAATGAAGATAAAAACCTGCCCCTTTTCAACCGACGCCAACTACTGGGTACCACCGCCGTGGCCGCGGCCGCAGGAGCGGCTACGGCCACCGGTGCGCTGGGCCTTGCAGGCGGGGCGTCTCCGGCCATGGCCCAGGAGCCGGCGAAGTGGGAGGTCCGCCCCGGCGAGCTCGACGAATACTACACCTTCTTCTCAAGTGGCCAGTCGGGTGAAGTCCGCATCGTCGGCGTTCCCTCGATGCGAGAAATCATGCGCATTCCGGTGTTCAACCGCTGCAGCGCGACGGGATGGGGGCAAACGAATGAGAGCCTGAAGGTCCTCACGGAAAACATGCGACCGGAGACGGTCGAGTTTCTCAAAGATCGCGGCGGCGTCTACCAGAACGGCGACCTTCACCACCCACACCCGTCCTTCACGGACGGCACCTACGACGGCCGTTACCTCTTTGCCAACGACAAATCCAACACACGCGTCTGCCGTATCCGTCTCGACGTCATGAAGTGCGACAAGATCATCGAGCTTCCAAACCAACATACCGTGCACGGGCTGCGCGTCCAGAAGTTCCCCAAGACAGGCTACGTGTTCTGCAACGGCGAAGACGGTGTGCCGATCCCCAATGACGGCAAGGTCCTGGACGATCCAAAGCAGTACCAATCCATTTTCACCGCGGTCGACGGCGAGACAATGAAAGTCGCATGGCAGGTCATGGTCGACGGCAACCTCGACAACGTCGACGCGGACTACCAGGGCAAGTACTGCTATTCGACCTGCTACAACTCGGAGGAGGGAGTAACTCTCGAAGAGATGATGAGCAAGGACATGGACTGGGTCGTCGTGTTCAATCTCAAACGCATCGAAGAAGCGGTCGCCAAGGGCGACTACAAGGAGATCGGCGGCGTTCCCGTCATCGATGGCTCCCACGGCTCGAAGTACACCCGCTACATTCCGGTGCCCAACAGTCCTCACGGTATAAATACGGCCCCGGATGGCATCCACTTCGTCGCCAATGGCAAGCTGTCACCGACGGTCACGGTATTCGACGTGCGCAAGTTCGACGACCTCTTCGACGACAAGATCCAGCCGCGCGACACCGTCGTCGCCGAAACAGAACTTGGGCTTGGTCCGTTGCACACGGCCTACGACGGGAGGGGAAACGCCTATACGACGCTCTTCCTCGACAGCCAGGTGTGCAAGTGGAACATCGAGGATGCCATACGGGCGTTTAAGGGCGAGAAGGTCAATCCGATCCGCCAGAAGCTGGATGTCCATTATCAGCCCGGGCACAACCACTCCTCGATGGGCCAGACCAAGGAGGCCGACGGCAAGTGGCTCATCTCGCTTAACAAGTTCTCGAAAGATCGCTACCTCAACGCCGGCCCGCTGAAGCCGGAGAGCGATCAGCTGATCGACATCTCAGGGGATGAAATGGTGCTCGTCCACGACAACCCGACCTTCGCCGAGCCCCACGACGCAACAATCGTGCACGCGTCCAAGATCAACCCGGTTCACGTGTGGAACCGTGAGGACCCCTTCTTCGCAGACGCCGTCGCTCAAGCCAAAAAAGACAATATCGACCTCATGGTGGACTCCGAGGTGAAGCGCGATGGCGACAAGGTGCGCGTCTATATGACGTCGGCGGCTCCCGCGTTCGGGCTTGAGTCCTTCACCGTCAAGGAGGGCGACGAGGTGACCGTTTACGTCACCAACATCGACGAGGTCGAGGACCTGACTCACGGCTTCTGCATCGTCAATTACGGTATCAACATGGAGATCGGGCCGCAGGCGACGGCGTCAGTGACCTTCAAGGCCTCCAAGCCCGGGGTCTACTGGTACTATTGCACATGGTTCTGCCATGCGATGCACATGGAAATGAAGGGACGCATGATGGTCGAACCGAAGTCGGTATGATGAGGCGCGTGATGATCACAGCGATGGTGGCCTTCTGGGTCGCCATCGCCACCCCCGCCGAGGCCGCGGAGCGGACGGTCACGCCCGTCGATGACCTGGCATCGATCATCGAGGCGGCATCACCGGGGGACCGCATCATATTGCGTCCGGGCAAGTACAAGGGTCCCGTGAAAATCACCAAGTCCGTGACGCTGGAAGGCGAACCCGGCGCTGCGATCATGGGCGACGGAAAAGGCACCGTCGTCACCATCGACGCGGCCGGCGTAACACTCCGTGGTCTTGAAATCAGCGGTTCGGGCACGAACCTCGAAGGCATGGACTCAGGCGTGTTTGCCACCGAGAACGCAACAGGCGCGCTTATCGAACGCAACAGCGTTACCGGGAACCTCTACGGGATCTACGTCCACGGGGCCGCCGATTCCTTGGTCCGCAAAAACACGGTCATCGGCCTGAAGAAGGGCCACATGAGCGAGTTGGGCAACGGGATCGCGGTTTGGAACGCGCCGGGCGCCAAGATCATCGATAACGACGTCAGCTTCGGCCGCGACGGCATCTTCACGATCGCAAGCAAACGCAATGTGTTCAGTGGCAATAAATTCCACGACGTGCGTTTCGCGATCCATTACATGTACACCAACAACAGCGAGATCCGCGGCAACACGTCTATAGGAAACGCCGTCGGCTACGCGCTGATGTTCTCCAACAAGCTGAAAGTCGTCGGCAACGTGTCTGACGGCGACCGCGATCATGGCCTCGTGCTGAATTTCGCCAACGGATCGCAAATAGAGGGGAACACCGTCATTGGGCGGATGCAGCCCCAGAGCCGATGGACAACCGCCGGAAATCGCGACCCCGCTGACAAAATGCCTTCCGATGACAGTCCAACGAGCCCCAACGCCAACCTTTCGGGCGAGCGCTTGGGTCCCGAGAAGTGCGTTTTCATCTACAACGCCAACAAGAACCGGCTGAAGGGCAACAGGTTTGACGGCTGTTCGATCGGCATTCACTTTACGGCCGGCTCGGAGGGTAATTCGATAAGCGGAAACGCCTTCATCAACAACCGCAATCAGGTCAAATACGTGGGAACTCGGTATCTCGATTGGTCGGTGGACGGCCACGGCAATTACTGGAGCGACAATCCGGCGTTTGATCTCGATGGCGACGGGCTCGGTGACAACGCCTATCGTCCAAACGATGTCATGGACAAGGTGATGTGGACCGCTCCCCAGGCCAAGGTGCTGGCCACCAGCCCCGCAGTCCAGGTCATCCGCTGGGCTCAGGCTCAATTCCCGGCCCTTCTACCGGGCGGCGTCGTAGACAGCCATCCCCTGATGGCACCCCCCACCCAAGGGAGGCCGGCGCAATGAATGTCACGACGGTGGCAGTATCCGGGGTCGCCAAGCGCTATGGCAGCGTCGAAGCCGTCAGGGATGTTACGTTCGAGCTCACAGAAGGGGAAACGGTCGCGCTTGTCGGCCACAACGGGGCTGGCAAGACGACACTGATCAAACTCATGCTTGGGCTCATTCGCCCCTCGACGGGCAGCGTGCTCGTTCTCGGCGAGGATCCGGCCAAGGGCGACTTCGAGGTCCGCAGGCGGCTTGGCTACCTGCCGGAAAGCGTTTCCTTCCACATGGCCCTGACGGGGCGCGAAACGCTGGCCTTCTACGCCCGCCTCAAGCGCGTCGAGGTCTCCTCGGTGCCTGAGCTTCTGGAGCAGGTTGGTCTGGCTCCGGATGCCGCCGACCGTCCGGTTCGGACCTATTCAAAGGGGATGCGGCAGAGACTGGGACTGGCGCAGGCACTGCTTGGCCACCCGCGGGTCCTGCTTCTGGACGAACCTACGAGCGGTCTCGATCCGGCTCTTCGTCGGCGATTCTACGACATCCTGGACGGATTGCGCTCCGCTGGAACCACAATCCTTCTTTCGTCACACGCATTGACCGAACTCGAAGGCCGTGCCGATCGCGTGGTGATCGTCAACGAAGGCGTCAAGGTCGCTGATGGATCGCTGGACACATTGCGCGGTTTGGCTCAGCTACCCACGCGCGTGAGTGTCAGGCTTGCCAACGGCAAATCGACCGCTGACTGGAATGCAGGAGGTGGATGGAGGATCACGGGCGTCGATACCGTCGAGACCGAGGTGGCAATGGACGAAAAAGTCGCACTCCTTCGGGAGGTCACAGCCAACCCTGCGGAGGTTGCCGGGCTGCAACTCGTCGAGCCGACATTGGACGACCTCTATGCCCATTTTCTTGGCGGGCGGAAGGCGGCCGAATGAAGAACATTCTTATTATGGCCCGCAAGGAGATCCGGGAAGGCTTGCGCAATCGATGGGTGCTCGGAGCTACCCTTCTCCTTGCAGCATTGGCGCTCACCCTCACCGCACTGGGGAGCGCGCCGACCGGGAATGTCGGGGTCAACCAACTCGACGTTGTCATCGTCAGTCTTTCCAGCCTGACCATCTTTCTCGTGCCGTTGATCGCGCTCCTGCTCTCGCACGACGCGATCGTAGGCGAGATGGAGCGCGGCACCATGCTGCTGCTTCTAAGCTATCCGATTGGACGCAATCAGGTCATTCTCGGCAAGTTCCTCGGCCACATTGCCATCCTCTCGTTTGCGACGCTCTGCGGCTATGGTGCCGCCGCCCTGGCGCTCGCTATCACGGGAGGCAACATCGACACGGGCAGTTGGTGGGCCTTCCTCAACATGCTCGGATCGTCGGTGCTCCTAGGGGCGGTATTCGTCGCGATCGGATACCTCGCCAGTGCGATCGTCAGCGAGCGGAGCACGGCGGGCGGGATAGCTATCGGCATCTGGCTGCTTTTTGTCCTGATTTACGACATGGCGTTGCTCGGCGCACTGGTCGCGGCGGGAGGGCATGCTATCCCGTCAGGCCTGCTGGATGCGGTTTTGCTATTCAATCCAACCGACGCTTACCGGATGCTCAACCTCGGTTCGGGAGAGGCGAGCGCCTTTTCGGGTCTGGGCGGTGTCGCCGAGCATTCCGGGCTTAATGCCGCGATGATGGTCGGCGCACTGGCTGCGTGGACCATCGTGCCGCTAGCGCTCGCCGCGGCAGTATTTTCGAGGAGGGAGCTATGAGACGCGCTTTGGTGGCCGCGGCACTCCTGTCGGCCTTTCTGCTCGCAAGCTGCAAGGAAGAGCAAAAGGCTCCTCCGCCCGCACCGTATGCGCTGACGTCCGAAGCGACAGGCAGATACTGCGGAATGAACGTGCTCGAACACCCAGGACCCAAGGGGCAGATCATTTTGGATGCGCAAGTTCCCGAACCCATCTGGTTTTCGTCCGCTCGCGACGCCTTGGCGTTCACCATGCTGCCGGAGGAGCCGAAGGACATCGCGGCGATCTACGTCTCCGACATGAGCAAGGCGCCAAGCTGGGAGAAGCCCGGAGAAAACAACTGGATTGACGCCCGCAAGGCTTTCTACGTCATCGGCAGCTCTTTGCGGGGCGGCATGGGCGCGGAAGAGGCTGTGCCGTTCGGCACAGAGGAAGCGGCGCAACAATTTTCCGTCAAGAACGGCGGGCGCGTCGTCCCGTTCGGCGAGGTCCCGCAGGACTACGTGCTGGGTGCAGGCGGTGTCGACGCCACGACAACCAGCCCCGACGCCGAGGAAAGTGTGGAAGGGCACAACCATGGCTAAAGGATATACTCGACGCCGCGCAATCGCGATTTTCGCCGCAGCTGCCGGTTTGCCCCTCCTGACTGCCGCAAAGGCAGCATCAAGCACCGTCACCTGGAAGGGACAGGCTCTCGGCGCGCCAGCGACACTGATCCTCAATCATGAAGACCGCGCGCGAGCCGAACGATTGATCGACACAGTCGTCGCCGAGGTCACAAGACTGGAACGCGCGTTCAGCCTCTATCGTGACGATACCGCGCTTTCCGAGTTGAACCGCGTCGGCGCTCTGGTCGCTCCCCCGCAAGACCTTGTGGCGCTGCTTGGCTCCTGCCAAGAATTTTGGAACATGAGTGACGGCGGGTTCGATCCCACTATACAGCCGCTGTGGTCGCTATACCGAGACCACTTCACGCGGCCCGAGGCGGACCCATCCGGCCCTTCAGCCGAAAAGATCAGGGACACGCTCGACGCCGTTGGCTTCGAAGGGATCAGGTTCGATCGGGATCGCATCGTCCTGACTCGACCGAAGATGGCACTGACCTTGAATGGCATCGCCCAAGGCTACGTCACGGACAGGATCGTGGACTTGCTGCGAGACGCCGGGGTAACTAGCAGTCTCGTGAACATGGGGGAAAATCGCGCTGTAGGCTCGAGGTTGGATGGAACGCCCTGGCGGATCGGCCTAGCAGAGCGACAGGACGACGCGTTTCCCGACGTCGTTCTCGACGTGATCGACAAGGCTGTCGCGACCTCCAGTGGCATGGGTTTCCACTTCGACAAGGCACAGCGTTTCAGCCATATCCTTGATCCGCGCACCGGAGGAGCAGCTGCATTGTACAGGCGTGTGACCGTCATCGCCGATGATGCGACCACCGCCGATGCTCTGTCGACGGCATTTAGCTTGATGGATGAGACCAGTATCCGATCCACGTTAGACCGCAGATCAGGCGTACTGGTTGATCTTGTCCGGGCGGACGGCGGCCATCGCCGTTTCGAAACACGAGCCTGAGGACGCACAACGCGGATGCTCGCATTTTCCATAGCGCAATCACACCAATCTCAACGGAGTACTTGACCATGCACCTTCTGAAAAATCTGGCTGTGGCAACTTTGCTCACAATGATCGCAGTTCCGGCCGCAGCTGCGGACTTCGAGGTTCATATGATGAACAAGGGCCCTGACGGGGTGATGGTATTCGAGCCTGCGCTGACGAAGGTGCAGCCAGGTGACACGATCACCTTCCTTCCCACCGACAAGGGTCACAACGCTGAAACGATGAAGGGTTTGATCCCGGAAGGAGCCGAAGCCTTCAAGAGCAAGATCAACGACACTTTGAAACAGGCGTTCACGGTGCCAGGAGCCTATGTGATCAAGTGCACGCCGCATTTTTCGATGGGCATGGTTGCCGTCGTCGTGGTTGGGGACTCTCCGGCGAACCTCGATTCGATCAAGTCTGCGAAACTCCCGAAGAAGGCCCGCGAACGGGTCGACAAGGCGCTTTCGCAACTCTAGGCTTGCTCCAAGAGAAAACCGGCGGGCGACGAGATCACAAAGCTCGCCGGCTTCTCCCGCACGATCGGCCGCATTGGCGTCTTGGCTTCGCCGCCCCACCGGCTCGCTCTTGCTTTTGAAGCCCGGCGATCAACAGTCGCCAAGTTTCCTCCATTGCCTGCCGCCGCGAGACCTGAACAATGACGACCGGCGTATCGACTATTTCAGAACTCGATGGGGTGCCTCACGTTCGGCTGCCACCGGCCGTTCAGTTTGCCGAGTCTGTCTGTGGCCGCCGCGCCCTCCTGGCTTTCCACTGGCCACAAGCAACCAGGGTGCAATAGCCCCGTCAGACCACTCTAATCAACGCCTCTATCGCATCCTTCCAAGATAGGGCCGCCGTTCCAGTTCAGCGGATTTATGGGACTGCCTGAGGCGAAGCAGGTCCTTGCGGGTGACAAGGCCGACCAAAGTCCCGGTTATCGGATCGGAGATGGGGATTCTCGCAGCATCGGTCGCAATCATGATGTCCGCGATGTGACCAACGGTGTCGTCGGGATGCCCGATCGGGATCGAGGTGTCCGATACCTTGTCAGCCAGGATGTCGGCCCCGACGTTCGGACCTCGCTGCCACCGAAGCGCATCTGAACGCGAAACCATACCGACAAGCGCGCCGGCCCCGTCAACGACCGGATAGGTCCGGTGTGCCTCATCCGCCGCGGCGAAATGCGCACACACCTCCGCCAGGGGCCGTTCAGGCGGCGTAGGTGATGGCCTGGGGTCTGATAGCTCGCTCGACAATGTTGGAGTCGAGCTCGACACGGCCGTCGGTCAGGAAGCGCTCGAATATGTCGCGACGCGATATGGCATACCGGAGAGCTTCGGCGAGTTTGGATTTTCCCGACACCCGCGGCAAAGTTGCCTGCCAGAGTGTAAAGAGGTCACGGACTGGAGTTGCGGTCTCCAAAGTCCCCGATCATTGTACTCTCCGGTTGGCCGACTTTTTTACTCTTCCGCGGCCGGCAAACAACAGATGACGCTAACACTAGCGTTGGCAGATGGTTAAATGCAAGTGCTTGTTATTCCTGTATAAAACTGGCGCACCGAACAGGATGAAATTGGGAGCAGATACAGCATTGTAGTAGCTATATAATTTTCTGATGCAGTCAAAAACCAAGATGCGCAAATTCCTACGTCCTGATCGGGACAATGCCGCCTGCCGCCATCTCGGCGGCCTTAATCGGCTTCAGTCGTTCGATATGCGGCTGCATTCGCTTCATGACCCGTACCAACGGATCGCCTTCAAGCCACATAGGTCCAGGAGCAACGCCCGCTGTCTTACTGTGATGGTCAAACCACGCGATCAACTCGGGTGTCGGGTTCGAATGAAACATGATACGGATGAGTGTGTCGCGGTCAGCGGAGTAGCCACCAAGCGCGTATATATCGCTGCTGCTGAGACTATCGATCTCCAATACGACCTCGGATGTGTTCCGCCGTAGCGCCCGGCTCCATCGGCACACCCCGTGATGAAGCCCCTCTCGCGATCTAAGGCGATTAAAAAATGGTCGGACCGATACAAGGTGTCGAGGTTTAGGATGATGCTGCCGGCGGGCGGTTTGAGCGCAACGATGACGCCCTGCCATCCTTCAGGTGGCACGCCACCTTTGAATGTTTTGGCAATTGCCGGAGAGAGGGTCCAAGCTGACATCATTTCAGGAAGGTTGCGCTCGGCGATTAGATCCCAGACGGATTCCTTTTCCAGTGCGATCTGGCGATAAGTTACCAGGTTACACTGACGAAACCGCTCGTCGATCTCCGCGGACAACTCTTTCAGACGCTGTCGTTTTGCATTTAATCGGGGTCTTCCTCACTTTGTGTGGAGATCGGCTGATTTGATTGGCATCATCCGCGCTCTTAGAAGTTCTGAGCCCGCTCGGCCATACATTGCGCGCTTGATCGTCTTCAGTCGGTTAATCTGACCTTCCGCCTGACCATTGCTCCAGGGCAGATCGATGGCGTTACAGACGGCGTCGATATCGCGGCGAAGAACCCGGGCAAAACGGGCCAGGAAAACGAGGCCGGAATGAATGGCATCATCGATCCATTCTTCGAGCTTCGCCGAAGTCCGGCCACGAAATATTCCGCGAAATCGCATGGAGAAACTGCGCAAAACAGCAAACGTCTGTGATCCGTGTTTGAGGGCATCCACTTTCCGTGCTTGATTGATGGTCAGCGCGCCGCGCGGCTTGATGCAAAGAGTAGCGGCGACAACCGGTGAGATCAAATGACCGCTTTGCGGATCACGCACAGGCGCATTGTCAAATGTTCTGGTGGCGCGCCCAATCCGAGCCGGCGCCGCGTCATCCTTATCCACTTCCGGCCTCTCGGCGCGGCGCCAGGTCGCCAGGAGGCGTTCAAGATTGGAAAAGCTGCCGATGTATCCGCGGCTCTTGATGTCATGAAACAGATGCCGTCCAAGGCGGTTGCCGTCCTTCCAACACTTGGTGAGAAAGGCTTCGAAGTATAGAGGAGATGTCGGCTGTAGCGCACCCCTGCGTCGGTCGGGTGGGGTTTCGAACGTCAACCACTTCGCGATGCTGCGGCGGCCATATCCGGTGCGACGCGCAATTTCCGAGCAGGTCAGGCCTTCTTTGCTCAAGGCGTGCACCGTCTCGAACACCTCCTTCCGGGACTGCCGATGTGCCCGGCGAAGCTGATTGCGCCACGGCGTTTCAGGGGCCTGCTCATACAACGCTCGATCGTCATGATCAATCTGGATGTCGTCGTCTGGCAGCAGTGCCCTGCCTGTAGCTCGGCCGGAGAGGCTCATCTGTTCCTCGATAGCAAGACGCAGATTTTGGATGAGATGAAAGCGGTCCGCCACCTGAGACGCTTGCGGGGCACCTTCACGAGCGGCCTGCGCATAAAGCCCGCATCGGTCTCGGCTGACGACCTCAATGGAGGGGTGCCGCTTCAACCATTGTGCAACGCTCGCTATAGCGCGGCGATCAGGATGAGACGGCGGCGACAATCTGGATGAGACTCTTATGTCGCGGTCGGCATGAAGGTATCATGCTGATTGTCGCTGGCAAGGGTCTCATCGTGTTCTGATTGCCGCTCCG
>NZ_JACVAO010000018.1:0-108667 GCF_014851885.1 Ensifer sp. ENS02
GTGCCGAGATAGCCGTTGCCGTTCGCCTTGAAGCTGGCGGTGTGCGTGTCGAGCGTATCGACATCGCTAAAGCCAACCGCACCGCCCTGCGTGTGTGTGACCGTGTTCTCACCCGTCGCCTTGTCGGTGATCTCCGTGACCGCACCGCTCTGCACGCCCGAGGTGATGACCGGTGCGTCGTTGGTGCCGGTGATCACGATCGTCACGGTCTGGATCGCCGTGCCGCCGTGACCGTCATTGATGGTCACGTCGTAGGTCTGCGTCAGCGTCTGGCCGGCCTGAAGCGAGTCGAGAACGCTGTCGGCAATCTCGAAATTCCAGCCAACCTTGTCACCGGCCTGATCGACCGTCCCGAGCGCGAACTTGCCGAGATAGCCTTCGCCGTTCGCCTTGAAGCTGGCGCTGTGGGTGTCCAGCGTGTCGACGTCGGAAAAGCCGACCGTGCCGCCCTGCGTGTGCGTAACCGTGTTCTCGCCAGCGGCATTGTCGCCAATCTCCGCGACCTTGCCGCTCTGCGGGCCTGTCGTGATGACCGGGGCATCGTTCGTGCCGGTGATTGTGATTGTGACGGTCGTCGACGACCTATCACCATCTCCGTCAGTGATCTCGTAGGTGAACGTATCCGTCACCATCTGGCCCGCGGCGAGACTTTGCACACCGGCCGTCGCGTTGTTGAGCGTGTAGGTATAGCTGCCATCGGAATTCAGCACCAACGTGCCGAACTGACCTGCCGTCGAACCGCCGACCAGACCTGTTGTGCTCCCGAATGAAACGGACGTCACCGATACGCCGTCTGCCCCTGCGATATCCTTGACACCGTCCGTGCCGTTCTCATCCGCACCTCCCGAACCGGTCAGCACGTTGCCATCTGCAAAGACGGCGCCATCTTCGGACACGCTGTCCGTGTCGGCGGCAGCGACCGGCATGTCGTCAGAGACCGCGATCGTCACCGTGCCTTCGGCCCTGTCTCCGTCGGTATCGGTTGCGATCACCTTGACCTGACCGAGGTTTGCAAAGTCATCGGAATGGCTGGCGTAGTTGCTGTTCAAAGTCGCCGTCACCGTCGCGCTATCGCCTGCGCGAACCAGGTCGAGCGTGACGACAGCCGTACCGCCGGCCCGGCCGATGATCTGGGTATCGGAAATACGGTCCCAAACCAGCACGCTGGTCAGCCCGCTGGTGTCACCGAACGCAATTGTCGCGATCGTATCCGAACCCGCGACAAAGCCAATCGTGCCGCTGCTCGTCTCGGCGCCACCGACCGGCGTCGAGCCATTGGCAAGGTTCTGGTCATCGAGCGTCAGCGCTGCGGACGCGGCAAGCGGATCAACCGACGGACCTGCGCCGTCCACCACCTTGATCGTCTGGCTGTCGCTCGTTGTATCGTTGTCGCCGTCCCTGGCCGACAGCGAGAACGTCACGTCGAGACCGCCGGCATTGTTAAGATTGCTTGCTGCCGTGAACGACCAGGTCTTGTCCGCATTGACCGTCAGCGTACCCTCGGCGAGCGTGAAGTCCACCTTCTGGCCTGCGGTCAACGTCAGCGTTTGCGTGGTGTTGCCAACCGTCACGTCCACCGTGCCGACGCCGTCAGCGCCTGCCGTCAGTGTCCAGCTGCCGTTCAGTGTCTGCCCCTCAGCAACCTGCGCCGTCTCTGGATTTGTGATGCCGATCACTGGAATGTCGTCAACGATATCGACACGCAGCGTGGCCGTGCCGGTCGCGCCGTCACCGTCGGTGACCGTCAGGGTGAAGATATCCCGGTCCTGTTCGACATTGGCGCCCGGATTGACGCCTGAGCCGATGACCGGGCTCGTCAATTCATAGGTATACTGCGCAACACCGGTCGCGGGATCGTAGGCCGTGATGGTGAGCACGCCGAACTCGCCCGCAACCGACTGCCCGACCAGGCCGCCGATGGGAAAGGTCCGGCCGTTGATCGTCAGGCTGGCGATATCGCCGGCACCATCCGGATCGGAAATGGTGAAGATGCCCTTGACCGACGCGCTGCCGTCACCGGCGCGCGAACCGCTGGCGAGGCCCGCTTCATCGACCTGCCGGTCGCTGACAAAGATGCCGCCGGGGCCGCTGCTGCCGTCGGGAATGATCGACGGTGCGTCGTTGGGATCGAGGGTCGGCGGCAGAAGCTCGGTCGTCTCAAGCGTCGGAAACTGCAGCGCGGTCGGCGCCAGCAAGTTGATGACCGGTCCGGCCTCGCCGATATCGCCATTAGCCCCTGCGAAGTCGCCGCCGCTGCTCTGGTTCGAAACGACGCTGATGCTGCCGTCCGGGCCGGCCGCGACGTTGATGCCGTTTTCTCCGAGCACCGCCACGAGGGTTTCGCGCGGGATTTCGGCGTCACCGATCAGGAAGGTCGGGACCTTCAATGCCGCGTTGTGAATGGTGATCGTGGAACCGTCAGGCTGTTCCAAAACGATATCGTTGCCAACGACCTTGATCTTTTCGATCGACGCGCCCGCAGGCAAATGCACGATATTCGAAGCATCGGCGCTGATTTCCGTCGGCATGGGCGCTGTCTGGGGCACGGTTTCGGCGCCCTTCACAGGGGCACCCGTCGCGGGGTCGATGAGTTCCGGCTCGCCTGCGGGAGCGGCCTGCGCAACCAGGCGGTCAGCCTTGCCGTCGGGCGCGTTGCGGAATTCGATTGCCTCTGCCGACAGAGCTGCGGCGTCGTTGGAAATTGCGGTGCCTTCGGTTGCCATGGAAATACCCCTCGACCTTTGCGGGCGACGAAAACATCAACCCTGCGAGAGCGCAATCGGCACTGAAGAGCCTCACCTAAAACAGCATACTATATTATGCTAATACCCAAAATTGGTGACGTTAGTACAAATTTAGTATTTCTGGTCATCGTTCGGAAACCAACCCTGCTTTCGGATCAGCGCCGCTGATGCTGCCACGGCAAAACGTGCGTCGTTCAATGACGTGGACGTCTATTTCGCCAGGTGCCAGCGCAAGCCTTTTCCGAGACAGGCGAATGTGATCGGCCACCGTCCTCATCGGCAAGGTCAGCAAGCCCACGACGTCCTTGATATAGAAGCGGCTTGAGCCGAAAGAATACACAAGTATAAAATTTGACTAAAATTTTAGATAAAACGTATCTCTTCGAAACACTCTAAATAATACATACCGCTTTACCGGCATTTTTCTTTTCGTTCGTACAGTGTCCTCAACAAACCGAGAGACACGGCGATGAATAAGACGCGTTGGAAGCACGGCAGGAAATACCTGAAGACTTCGGTCTTCGCGATCGGCCTTGCGTCGCTTTTCGCAACGACACCCACGCAGGCTGGCCAACCGGCCGTGCTCGTCCCCGGCCTGTTGCATCAGATGGTGAGCCTGGCAAGCCCGCTCGCCGCCATCGCAACGCAGACCATCGACACCTGGTCGAAGCAGGCTTCCGAAGCCCTCCGGCGCCAGAACGTGCAGCAAGTGGCGCTGGCGACCCGCCCAGATCTCCGGCCCCAGCCGTCCGCTCAGTCGGAACCATCCGCCGTTTTCCACTCGGTTGCGTTCCGGGTGTCAGCGATCCCGGTCGCCCGCAAGTGGAAGACCGTCTACCCGGCAGTGGTGGCTGCGGACTTCAACGATTGCGCACAAAAGAGCGGTTGCGCCGCCCGCGACATTCTCGGCCAGGCGATCGAAAACGCTGATGGTCTTGCCTTTCGCCAGAAGATCAGCGGCATCAACCGGACTGTGAACCGGATCGTTCGCTACCAGCCGGACGCGGAAAACTACGGGGCCAAGGATTATTGGGCGACGCCGGACGAAATTCTTGCCCGAGGCAAGGGCGACTGCGAAGACTATGCCATTTTGAAGATGGCCGCGTTGAAGGCGGCGGGACTGCCGTCGGAGGCGATGTCGATCGTGGTTCTGCGTGACGTCAGGCGCAACCTATATCACGCGGTCCTCGCGATCACGACGAGCCAGGGCCACTTCATCCTCGATAACCTCAGCGACCAGGTGAAGCTCGATACCGCCTTGCCGAGCTATCAGCCGCTGTTTTCGGTCAGCGCCGAGCGTTCCTGGATCCACGGCATCAAGAGCACCGGCGACAAGGTCGCCTCCGCCGCACCGCTTGCCGACGTCATGCCCGGAGAAGGCATCGCCGTTCGCTGACTGTGCCCGCCAGGCTCGACTTGGCTGACGGCCTTGTGGTTAGCAGCGACCACTACTCAGTCAACCGAGAATGAAGCCGATGATCACGTCCTGATCCACGAGCGGGGCGAGTGCAGCATTGAGCTTGCCGCGCGTAACCTGCCCCTGCACCCCGATGGTGAAGCCCGCCGGCTGCGGCTCGCCCGGAGCCGCTTTCAAGCGCTGGACCAGATCGACGAACTGAACGTCGAACGAAAGCCTCAAGCCACGCGCCGCCTGCGGCTGCTGGGAGCGCAATACGCGCGTCTGAACGAAGGAGAGGAAGGCCGCGTTGTAGGCGACGATGTGCTTGCTGCCCGTGAGCGCAAAAGCTGGCGACGGGCTGGCGCGTACCTGGCTGGCGACGGCCGCCAGGCTGCCGCGCTTTCTGGCCGTCTCAAGCTGATCACGAAGGTGGCGGGTCGCGACATAGCGCAGACGTGCGGTCAGATTGCCGTCGCCTTCGAGTTCCCTTTCGCAGGACGCAACGATATCGGCGAGCCGACAGCCATTCCGTGCGGCAAGCTCGCCCAGACAGTGCCAGTAGATTTCCTCGAGCTTGATGCCGCGGCGTTGACCGCCGACGGTAACGACGCGGAACCGAAGCGCACTCATGTCCTCTTCATCTGCCAGAGGCGGCGTCTCGTTCATCGGTCAGCGCTCCCGCAGCGCTTCCTCGCGGGCCTTGTTGATCGGCTTCATCAGGTAGGCAAGAATCGTCTTCTTGCCGGTCATGATGTCGACCGAGGCAATCATGCCCGGCATGATCGCGTATTCGCGCCCGTCCTTCACGAGGGCGGCCATGTCGGTTTTGACGCGCACGAGATAGTAGGTCTCACCGCTGTTCTGGTCGACGAGGCTGTCAGCGCTGACGGTCTCGACAATTCCGCCGAGCCCCCCATAGATCGAGAAATCATAGGCAGAAATCTTGATCAGCGCCGCCTGTCCGGTGCGAACGAAGGCGACATCCCGCGGAGAAAGCCGCGCCTCGACAAGCAGCGTCTCCGACGTCGGAACGACGCCGCCGATCACCGCTCCGGGCGTCACATAGGCGCCGACGGTGTTGACATCGAGCGTATTGATGATGCCATCGACCGGCGAGCGAATGTCGGTATTGGCAACGCGGCTTGTGGCGCCGCGAATGGTCTCATCGATCACCGAAAGCTGCGAAAGCGCCTCGGTTTTTTCGGCCAGCGCCTCCTGCTTCAGTTGCAGCGAGAGCTCCGTCACCTGCAGCGACGCCTCCCTGAGCGCCGCCTCGAGTTTGCCGACCGATTCCTTCCAGAGTGCGAGCTGCCCTCTGGTGTCGGTCAGTTCCTTTTCGACCCGAAGCAGTTCGGTCTGCGCGACGAGCTTGCGCTTGCCCATCGGCGCGAGCAGCTCCTGCTCGCGCTCGGTCACCTGCATGCTCTCGCTCAGCCGGGTGATGTTGGCCTCCGCTTCCGCCAATTCCTGCTGGCGCTGTCCCTCACGGGCCTGCATCACCGACAGCTTGTTGTTGAAGTTGCCGGCCTTGGCCTGAAGCAACTGCTCCTCGTTGGCGCAGATTGCCGGGGCAACCTTGGCGATATCCTCGGGGCAGATGTACTTGCTGTCGTAGGCCCCGGTCTCCTCGAGTTCCAGCCGTGCGATCTGCGCCCGCAGCGAGCGGGCCTTGGCTTCGAGCTCGCCGAGCGACGAGCCGCTTGCCGTATCATCGAGGCGCAGGATCAGGTCGCCGCGGCGCACGACCTGGCCGGGCTGCACGGCGATCTCGCGCACGATACCGGGCTCGCTCGATTGAATGATCTGCGTTTTCGAGACGGGAATGACCTTGCCTTCGCCGCGGGCGATCTCGTCGACCTCGGCGATCGCCGCCCAGGCGACGAAGGAACTGATCAAAAGGCCGATCACCAACAGTCCAGCGCGCGCGGCCAGCGGCGGTTTCTCAGTCATCTCGGCGCCCTCCGAAACGCGGGGACCGGCATTGCTTCATCGTCATTTAGATAAGGGTGGATCATAGCCCCGTCCCTTCTGCCGGCCCGGCGGGACCGGAACGTCGCTGCAACTGCTCGATAACGGCAGCCTTCGGTCCGTCGGCGACGATGCGCCCTCGGTCGAGAACCAGCAGCCGGTCGACAAGGCTCAGCATGCTATGGCGGTGCGTTGAGATCAAAAGCGTGACGTCGCCGCTGAAGACATTGGAAAGCTTGTTGATCAACTCGCGCTCGCTGGCGAGGTCCATCGCACCGGATGGCTCGTCCAGAAACACCACCTTCGGCTTGCGCAGTAGCAGCCGGGCAATGGCGACCGCCTGGCGCTGTCCACCCGAAAGCTGGGAACCGCGTTCGCCGACCGGCATGTCATAACCACGCGGATGATGCGAGACGAACTCATCGACGCCGGCCAGTCTCGCTGCCGCAACCACCTCTTCGTCGCTGGCGGTCGGGTTCGCCATCAGCAGGTTTTCCTTGATGGTCCCGGAAAAGAGGTCGGAATTCTGCGACACGAACGAGACGGCCGAACGGACGACGGAGGGGTGTAGCTGCCGAATATCGACACCATCGAGCAGGATGCGTCCGGCGCTCGGCGCGTAGAGACCGGCCAGAAGGCGGCCGATTGTCGTCTTGCCCGAACCGATGCGGCCGATGATGCCGACGCGCTCGCCCGCTTTGATCGTGACGTTCATACCGCTGACCACCTTGTGGTCCGTTTGCGGGTAAGCAAAGTCGAGATTCGTAAAGGTGATGCTGCCGTTGCGGATCTCGCGGTTGACGAAGCCGATCGTGTCCGGTCGGTCCTCCGGCTGCTCCATCACGGCATTGAGGATCCGCAGCGACAGAATGGCCTGGCGCAGTCGCGCCAGGGTCATGGCGATCTGCCCGAGCGGCGCGACGGCGCGGCCGGAAAGCATGCTGGCAGCAATGATCGCGCCGGATGAAATCTTGCCCTCGGTAAATTCATAGGCGCCGGCAACGACGATGCAGACCGTGACCAGCTGCTGCACGAACTGCGTCGCATGCGAGGCCCAGGAGGAAATCTCCTTGATCTGCTCGGACGTGTTCGAGGAATGCTTGGCGAGCTCGTTCCAGCGGCGAAGCAACTGCTTTTCCGAGTGCAGCGTCTTCACCGTCTCGATCGCACTGATCGTTTCGACCAGCAGCGCCTGACGCTGGGCCGATTCATTCGACGCGGCGGCGACGCGGTTGCCGATCTTGTATTGCGCGACATAACCGATCAGGAGACTGAAGATGAAGGCGACCGCCGGGATAATGGCGATCCAGCCCGCCACCGCATAGACGGCTGCGATGAAGACGAAGACGAAAAGACTGTCGATGATCGTGCTGAGCGTGTTCGACGTGAAGAATTCCCGAACGAATTCGTACTGCATCGCCCGGTTGGCGTATTCGCCGGTCGAAGGCGGTCGCGACGCCATGGTCGCATGCAGGATCTTCTCGAACAGCATGTAGGAGAGTTTCAGGTCCGCCTTGCGGCCGGCATAGTCGATCAGCGCCGCACGCACAGTCTTCAAAAGGAAGTCGAAGAGAATGGCGGTGCTGATCCCGAGCGCCAGCACCCAGAGGGTCGCGATAGCCTTGTTCGGCAGGATGCGATCATAAACGTTCATCGTGAAGAGCGGGGCTGCAAGCGCCAGCACGTTGATGAAGAAGGCGGCGATCGCGACCTGCACATAGGCCTGCCAGAACGGCTTGACCGTGGCGGTCAGCCAGTGGCGGCGGTCGATGTTGCGCGCCTCGCCGACGCCGCGGCCAGTCGCGGTGTTGAGGTAGGTGGCCGAGAACGACAAGGCGTAGGCGAGCCCGCCGACGTCAAGGTCGGACAGTGTGATCGGCATCTCGCTGGGCGCCGCCAGTCTGTTGGATAGGCTTAGCGTGCCGTCGGGCGCCTCTTCCAGAAGCGCCATGACACTGCCATCGCGAAAGACCAGCAGCAGAGGGTAGACGAAATCACGATTGCCGATCGCGCGCGCGGAAACGAGCTCCGTTTCCAGGCCGACCCGCTCGGCAATACGGGAGACGTCCTCGGCGCTCGGCAACCGAGGATCGAAGGGCACGTCCGAATAGAGCACACTATCTGACGAGGGGCGGTTCAAGAAGATGCAAATCTCCTTGAACGCCTCGGAAAAGCCGGTCAGAGACGGGCCAATCTGCACATGCCTGTCAATGCCTTGCATTACCACCGGTTGTGTCCACCCTGACGAGGACTATTCATTTCTGCCGGATCGGCGCCAACAGGTCGAGCGGCAAGTCGTTCGTCTGGCGCGACGGCACACGACGATAGGTTTCCGTGGCCGGCGCATCCGGGACATTGAACTCATTGCGCGCATAGGCTTCCGCCTGCGCCGGCGCCTTGATCTTCATGGTCGGCAGCAGCTGGCCTGTTGCTGCCAGCAGCCGGTACTCGGCAAAAAGCGCGGCATACTGCGCGGTCTTTGCGAGAACGCTGACGTTGAAACGCGAATTCTGCGCGCCGAGCACGTCGAGCAGCGAACGCTGGCCGACCTTGAGCTGCTCGCGATAGGATTCGACGAGTTGCACGTTCATCTGCGCCTGCTGGTTCAGCGTGCGGGCGATGTCGTACTGGCTGCCGCGGCGCTCCCAGGAGATGCGCACGGCTTCCTCGACCTCGCGGTGCGCCTGATGGAAGACCAGGCGCTGTTCGCTTGCGCGGCGCATCTGCTCCTGCTCGTTGGCGACATCGATGCCGCCACGATAGAGATTCCACTTCGCGACGATCCGGCCCTGTGCGTCCCAGGTGTTGCCGGTCGAGCCGTCGATATCGTTGCCTGAGCGCACGCGGCCCTCGGCGAAGACTTCGGGCAGCATGTTCGAGCGTGCCGCCTTGACCTGCGAGTCCGCGACATTGATGTCGGAGTCGGCAGCCTTGATCCGCGGATTGTTGGTGCGCGCAATGCCGATCGCCGTCTCCAGTGTCTTCGGCAGCGCGCCGGCGACCGACTTCGGCATGGATGGATTGGTGAGGGGCTGTCCGACCAGGCGGTTGAAGCTGATCTTGACCGTATCGAAGGCCTCTTCCGCTTCCTGCAGGCGGGCCTTGGCCGCCAGCAGCCGTTCGCTTGCCTGCTGACGGTCTGCCTCGGTGAGAGCGCCGCCCGAAATCAACGAACTGATATCCGACAAGATCGACTGGTGCACGCCGACGTTCTTGCGCGCTTCCGCAACGATCTGCTGCTGGAGAATATATTCGAAATACTCGCGAACGATCTGCAAGCCGATCGTCTCGGAACGCTCCAGCACCCGGAAGGAGGCGCTATCGACGCGCGCTGCTTGACGCTCGAGTTCGGCGCGACGGCCACCACCATCAAAGAGCTTCTGCGTGATGGTCAGCCCGACGTCGGAAGGATAGAGCGGATCGTTCTCGATCGAGGCAAGGCGACGGCTGCTGTCTTCGAGGTGGCGCACACCAGTCGATGCTTCGACGTCGACGCTCGGCAGATAGAGACCGCGCGCCTGCCGCAGTTCGAATTCGATTGCCTCACGGTTTTCGATCGACTGACCGATTTCCGGATTCGATTCCATCGCAATCTGAAGCGCTTCCCTCAGCGTCATCGCTTCCGCAGCACCACCCGCAAACACCGTCGACGCGAGCAGAATAGAAAGCAGCCCGCCTCCAATAAATTTCCCCACTTTCAACTCTATCCCCCTCGCAATCAGTACGACATGCTGGTTAATCCAAACGTACGTCACAACTGCCTTATTTATCGACAGATAATACAGAGGTAATATAAAGCAGGGACCAATTTTGGGGTGGTCCCTGATAGGCCCAAGCTTTCGCACGGCTATGTTGCAAAAATGGAACAACGGTGTTGCGCCGAAAGATTCCAGTAACCTATTGAATTGAAATAAGCTCCACGACAGTACTGCAGATGACAGGCAACCCTTTGCAACAGTGGGGCCCAGCGCAACACAACCCTAAAGCGACAAACGAACTGGCCCTCAGCCGCCGCGAGCGATCGTTGCATACGACTCCGGCACAAGCAACGTTACCGCCAGTCATTCACGCCGAAGGCAGGCGGACGAAATCGACAGGCCGGGTGCCCTCGCTGGCAACCATGACCGTCTCGGAGGCAGCTGCCCGGCGCAAGCGTTCCAGATCGACACTGCCATCGAACAAAGCTCCGCCGACGCTGAGTTCGAGGTCGACCTTGCTGCCATCGGCAGAGAAATGGGCGGACGACAGCGCCGTCGTCAGGCGGTTTGAGACATGTTCCGCATCCGTCTCCGTTGCGCCGACGAGCAGGACGTCGAAACTGGCTGGGCCCGTCCGGGCGACGATATCGTCGCGACGCACGGACGTGCTGATCGTCGAAGCGACGAATTGCAGCAGCTCCTCGCTCCAGGCCGGGCCGAAAGCAGCGCCGACGTCATCGAGATTGTTGATACGCAGATGAATGAGCGCGCCATGCAGCTCCTCGCCGGCGCTTTGGCGGCGGCGTTCGAGGCCATTGACCTGCTGTACGAGCCCGCGACCGGTCACGCAGCCCGTCGTGGCATCATGGGCGACAACATGATTGATCTGGTTGCGCAGGCGCTGCGCCCGGCGAAACTGCGTCGCTGCCACGACGATCAGTGGCACGCCCATCAGCAGGGAGATTAGCGCGGCACCGACCATGGCAGCCGCATAAGGCTGGTCGACCAGGGCGACCAGGCTGAGATAGACCAGGAGCTGGGCGAGCACGGCGAATCCAACAATGCCGCCGATGGCATATCGCGCGATCCGCCAATCTTTCTGCCCGTTGAACTGCACGTCTCTTTGCATGCCTCGCTCCCGATTCACGAATGACGATCGGTCTAGCGCGAGTTTATGGATTTTCCATTTCGATGGTACCTACAACTTTATGCAGTGCGCCGGTTCTCCGCAAAAAATGCACCAAAACGGGAAACGTTCTCCGGCGTCTGCCCGGGTGATGCGCGCTCTGGTCATCCGACGCGAGGGGTTTCTCCCTTCATGCAATACTTCGCCGGGGACGGAAAATAATCCCCGGCGAGGTTCGACGTTGGTTTGCTTATCGCGAATTGACGATCCAGAAGTCCTGCCAATCCTGCAGCTTGGCAAAGTCGGCCTCCGACGTCTCGGAATGCGGGACGTGCAGTTCATGCACGACGTCGATGACGCCCGAGGCCTCTTCCTTCGGAATTTTCGCTTCCTGGTTGGAGGAGATCTTGCCGTCGGCGAGCTGCGGCGCCATGCCCTCTTCCGTCATCATGAAGTGAACGAAGAGCTTGGCTGCGTTCGGATGCTTCGAGCCCGAAGCGATCACCGCCACGCGCGGGGTCAGCTGGCCGACCCAAGGCTTCAGGCCGGCGCAGATGCCCATGCCGTAGCCGTTCTTCTTCGCGTCACGGAAGATGGCGGAGCTGAGGAAGCCCATGAAGGGTTTTTCCTGCCCGGCCGCACCAATGATCGGGCCGACATCCGTATCGCTGCGGGTCACGCTCGGCTTGTTCCTGGCAAGGCGCTTGACCCATTCGGCCGTTGCGCTTGCCTCTTTCGTTTCGAGCGGCTTGCCGAAGAAGGCCTCATAGGCCTTGCGCATCGCGTCGTCATCGTGGGTTTCGATCTGGTTGAACCAGAACATCGTCTCGTTGCGCAGCAGCGGATCGGGAATGGCGACACGGCCCTTCCAGTCTTCCGTCGTCAGCGCCCAGACGTTGTCGATCGGGCATTTGTCGCCATGGACGTCGGTGTTGTACGCCCAAACCCACGGGTTGAGGCTGGTGATCGCGGGCGTCTGGTATTGGGCCGGCACAACCTCCTTGAGGTCCGGCGGCATCCAGCTTACACCTGCGCCCTGCGCAATGATTTCCGTGGTGACCGACGGAAGGTTGCTCATGTTGAAGACGTCGGAGCGAACGCTGCCTGCGACGGCTTCGCGCAGGATGACCTGCTGCTGATCCTGGCCGCTCAGCTTCACGCCCGTCGCCTGAATGCCGTACTTCGCCGTGAAGTTTTCGGCCATGGAAACGATCTTGCCGGTCGCATCAACGACGGTGATCGGCCCTTCCTTTTTTGCCGCCTCGATCAGCGCTTCCAGGGTGTAGTCGGCATCGGAAATGCCGAGCTCGGCTGCGTCCTGCGCCGCCGCCGGTGCGGCCAGCGCCACCAGCGACACACCGGCCAGAATGGCGCGGCGAACGGACCTTGGCAGTCTTCCTTTTTGTATTGACAGCATTTTATCCTCCTTACGGTCAATTGCTCTGTCGGTATGGGATTGCTTCGTTTCAGGCGGCGATACGCCGACCCGCGTTATCGAAAATGTGAAGGTGCTGGGGCTCGACATGGAAGAACACGGTGTCGCCCCGGGCCGCCTCGGGCAGCTCGCCCGCGATTGCAAAGAACTGTTCGCCGTCGACCGAGAGCTCGACGATCCAGCTTCCGCCGGTCGGCACCACTTCGACGACCTTGCCCTCCTTTGCGCCTTCCACCTTGGTGCGCGCCAGGCGAACCGATTCCGGGCGGATGCCGACGGAGGCCGCCGGCTGCGGCAATGTCCTTGAGGCCAGGTGGGCCTGCATCCAGGCGACCAGCGCGCCGGATCGCTCGCTGCTGAGTTCGATGATGTTGATCGGCAGGTTGCCGACGAATTCGGCGACGAAGCGGTTGGCCGGGCGCTCGTAGATGTCGTCAGGCGTGCCGAGCTGCTGCAGTTCGCCCTCGCTCATGACGGCGATGGTGGTTGCAAGCGTCATCGCCTCCCACTGGTCATGGGTCACGAAGACGATGGTGGACCCGAGCTCCTGATGGATCCGCTTGAGTTCCGCCCGCATTTCCAGGCGCAGCTTGGCGTCGAGATTGGACAGCGGTTCGTCGAGCAGGATGATGTCGGGCTTGAGCGCCAGCATGCGGGCGAGCGCCACGCGCTGCTGCTGGCCGCCGGAAAGCTGCGATGGCAGGCGTGTGCGGTAACGGTCGATAGCGAGTTTTTCCAGGACCTCGCCGATGATCGCGTCGCGTTCAGCCTTGGCGACCTTGCGCAGCTTCAGCCCGAACTCGATGTTCTGTTCGACCGTCATGTGCGGCCACAGCGCATAGTTTTGGAAGACCAGGCCCAGGCCGCGTTTTTCCGCCGGCACGTAGATGCCTTCGTCGACCGACACGATTGTGCGGTCACCCAAGTGAATCTGGCCTGCGGTCGGGTGCTCGAGGCCGGCGATCATGCGTAGCGTTGTCGTCTTGCCGCAGCCGGACGGGCCGAGAAGGCAGAGGAAATCTGATTTCGGTATCTCGATGCTCAGCCGCTCGACAGCTGCCTGTGCCGTGTTGCCGTAGCTTTTTCTGACATCGCGGATGCTGATGTTTGACATTACTTGCCTCCCAAACCGTCGGACAATTTGCTTTTTGTGAGTTTCTGGACGATCAGCGTGCCGACGAAGGCAATGATGCAGATCATCAGCACCACGGCGTTGGCCGCCTGGCCGTAGCCGTAGTCGACCAGCCGCAGCGCATAGGTCGTCAGCACGTCGGTCCCGGGGACGGCGAGCACCACGACGAGGCTCAGTCCCTTGATGCCGGAAATGAAGGGCAGCAGGATTCCTGTGACGAGCGCGCCCTTCTGGATCGGCACGACGACCGATGCCAGCCGCCGGAACCAGCCGGCACCGGCAATCCGGGCCGCTTCTTCCGGGTCGCGCCCGAGCTGCATCATGGCCGAGATGCCGGCACGCGAGGCGAAGGGCATCTGGTCGGCAAGGATCGCCAGCACCAGAATGATCGGCGTACCGTAAAGTGCAGGCACAGGCCCTCTTTGAACCGCGAACATCGAAAGATAGGCGGCGGCAAAGGCTATTCCCGGCACGAGATAGGGCAGGAACGTCACTTGCCGCAGGAAGGCGGCGATCATCGTCGAGGATGTGCGGGTAACGGCATAACCGACGAGCAGGCCGAGGAAGCCGGCGCCAGCGGCGGCCGAACCGACGATCCAGAGCGTGTTCCAAGTTGCCTGCCAGAATTCGGGCGTCAGGAGAATGCCCTGTTTGAGCGCCGTGGTGCCGAGATCGGAGCCCAGCCAGTAGGCGAGCGTGAAGTTGTCGAGCGCAAAAACGCCGGGTACCTTCATCACCGTGGTCATGGCGAGCGCCAGCAACGGAACGACGGCGCTGATCAGGAAGACCAGCGTGGCGAGCCCCGCTGCGGGCAGCCGGTACCCGCGAAGCGACGTCGTGCGGTTCATCGAACCCTTCGAGCCGATGACCACGAAACGGCGTGCTTCCTTCAACAGGTACATGTCGAGCGTAATCGAGATGGTGCCGAGCACGACGATGGTGAGCGCAAGGATCGCCCCCATTCCGGTCTGACTGGTGGAGATGGCGCGAAACAGCGAGGTCGCCAACACGTCGTAGCCGACGGGAACACCAAGGATATAGGCGACGCCGAAATCACCGAGACATTTGGCGAAGATCAGCGCGCAGGCCGAAACCAGCGACGGCAGCATCAGAGGCAGAATGATCTTGCGGGCGATGACGCCGTTGCCGGCGCCGATGACGCGGGCGGAATCCTCAAGCGTCGAATCGAACTGCCGCAACGCATTGCCGAACAGCAGGATGACGAAGGGCGTATAGTGCAACGCCAGGATAAGGGTGATCGGCAAGGCTCCATAGGCGAGCCAGTCCGGCGGGGCAAAGCCGAGCGCTTCCATCCAGCTCGGCTGTCCGCCGGTGGTCCTGTTCTTGAAGAGCGTCTGCCACGCAAGAGCAAATGTCCAGGACGGCAGCATGTAGGGGATGATCAGAACGGTGGCGAACCACTTCTTTCCGGGCATGTCCGTGCGGCTGATCAGCCAGGCCATCGGGATCCCGACCACCAGCGCAACCACTATCGCGCCGAAGGCAATAGTTGCGGTATGGAGCAGTGGCCGCCAGAACACGTCGGTGGCGATCACCGACAGGAAGACGCGGTTGAAATAGTAAAGCGTCAGCTCGCCCATCGATTGGCCGGAGCGGGCCTGGTCGGCGAACTGCACGAAGAACGCGTCCTTAAGCAGAAGCAGGATGGGCGCGGCAATCAGATAGGCGAACAGCACGACCAGACCGACGCCCACCATCGTGGTGGGGTCCTGGTTGTGGACCCTGTAATTGTAAATGGCTTTGCCAAAGTTTCGCATAGCAATCCCGTGGGTTGGAAGCCGCACAGCAGTCTCGGGCGGGTTCGCCCGGCCTGCGGTGACGTTTGTGGTAGGCGCGCGACAGGGCCTGCGCACACGGCGCATCGGCATCCTGTCGGGCTGTGGGATGAGGTCAGAAGGTGGAAGCGCCGGCCTTGTCGATGACCTCGCGCACGCTTGCCCAATCCCGATCGTAGCGGATCGGAAGGAAGCGCTCGTCGCCGTGAAACTCGCTCTTCATTTCCGGGGTGAATTCAAAGTCGAAGAAGCACCGCTTCATCGCCGCGACCAGCGGTGGGGCGAGATCATGCGCATAGGCAAAGGACGACGTCGGAAAGATGCCGCTGGTGAATATGACGCGCAGGTCTTCGCGCTTGACCATGCGCCGCTCAATCAGACGTTCCAGCACGTCAGACGCGACCGCCGCCATGTCGTAGTCGCCCGAGATCACGCCGAGAATGGACTTGTCATGGCCGCCGGACATGATCGGCGCGTAGTCTTCCCCCGGGCTCAGGCCTTCGCCCGGGAACAGCGCGCGTGGCGCCAGGTGCCCGGAGTTCGAGAACGCGGACGCGTGCGCCACGCGCCGCCCCTTTAGATCGGACAGGGTCTTGAACGGAGAGTCGGCGCGAACGATGGCAATCAGATTGTAGCCGCGCACCGCATTGTCGATGCCTTTTGCGGCGAAGGGAACGGCACCGGCACGGTTGACGGCCTCGACCGTCGGTCCAGTCGAGAAGCCCGCGAAATGTAGTCGTCCGGACCGCATGGCTTCGATCTCGGCCTTGCTCGATTGCACCGGGTAATAGACGATCTGGCGGCCGAGACAGGCACCGAGATGGGTGGTGAAATCCTTGAACAGGCTCGCATAGATGGCCGGTTCCTCGATCGGAGCATAGGCCCAGACGAGCGTCTGCGGATCCCGCCAATTCGAAGGGTCTGCCGGCGCATCGGCAACGTGGTCCTTGTCCGCGTCGCAATATCGCTCGTCGAGATCAGGGCTTGTCCCGCAACCGGCTTTCGCCGTTGTCGCTACGGGCAACAGCAGCACGCACGCCAATGCGAGGCCGGCTAGAAACAGCCTGTGCGCGTTCATGTCCACCCCTCCCCGAAGCTCCGCTCTCCCGGCGAAAGCTTCATAGTTCTCATCTGCTTTCCATCTGTGTATGGGAGTATCACTGTCACAATCCTGTCACCTGGAAACGCGATGCGCATTCTCCTGATCGAAGACACCCCCGACATCGCCTTTGCCATTTCCATGCGCCTGGAAAAGGAAGGCTACGAGGTCACGACCGCGTTCGACGGCGCGGAAGGAGAGCGGCTCGCCCTCAACGCCTCGCACGATCTGGTGATCCTCGACATCAACCTGCCGAAGCGGGACGGCTTCGCCATCCTGAGTTCCATGCGCCAGGGTGGGTTGACGCGTCCCGTCATCGTCATCACCGCCCGCAACCAGGTGGCCGACAAGGTCGATCTGCTCGAATTAGGCGCTGACGATTATTTGGTCAAACCGTTCGACCTGCACGAGCTCGTCGCGCGCATCCGGGCCGTCTCCCGCCGGCACCTGGGTGCGGCGCAATCGGTTCTGCGTTTGGGCTCGATTTCCATCGACCTTTCGGCCCGCGCGGTGATGCTCGAAGGCCGCCCGCTCGACCTCGGCCGCCGCGAATTCGACGTGCTGGAGGCGCTCGCGACCCGTGCCGGCACGACGGTCAACAAGGAGCAGCTAGTCGTGAAACTCTTCGGCTACGAGGACACGGGCACGCCGAATGCCGTGGAGCTTCTGGTTTCCCGGGTGCGCCGGAAGCTGGAGGACTGCGACATCGAGATCGTCACGCATCGCGGCGTAGGCTACATGCTGCGCCAGCGCTCCGGGAGCGGTGCAAGCGGTGCGCTCTGATTACTCGATCGAGCGCCGCATCCTTTCCAGCGGCGCTGCCCTGCTCATCATCATCGGGCTTTTCCTGTTCTGGATGGTGCGCTGGAATGCGCACAACGCGGCCGAAGAAGCTTTTGACCGGGTGCTTGGCGCGGCGGCACTTTCGATTGCCGATACGGTGTCGATCGAGGACGGCACCGCAAGCGTCGACCTGCCGCATTCCGCCTTCGCCATCCTCGGCACGTCCCGGCTCAATCGCATCTTCTACCGGGTGGCGGCTCCCGACGGGACGATCATTACCGGCTCGCCGATCCTCGGCCTGGAGATCCCGCACGGGACGGGACCGCAGTTGCGGCTGGCCGACAGCACCTACAGGGGTGAACGGATCCGCATCGCCGCCGTCGCCCGCTACAGCACCGATGCCGCCGGCGGCGGCTGGGTCGACGTTCTCGTCGGCGAAACGCGCGAAGCGCGCGATCAACTTGGGTTGCATCTGACCTTCAATGCCGCCCTTCCCGCAATCGCCGTGTCCGTGCTGGCGTTCCTGCTGATCTGGCTTGCGGTCCGCCAGGCTTTTGCACCGCTGAGAACCGTCGAGGCCGATCTGCGCCACCGTGCCTCCTCTGATCTCAGCCCGGTCTCCGGCCCGGTGCCAAGGGAGGTGAGCGCGCTGATCTCGGCGCTCAACGATTTCATGGGTCGGCTCGATTCCGTGCTCGTGGGCCTGAAGAGCGTGACGGCCGACGCTGCCCATCAGTTGCGTACGCCCCTGACCGCCTTGCGCGCGCTTGCAGAACTTTCGATCGACGAAGCGCCGGCCGGCAGGCTGCGTGACATTCTCGGCCGCATCCACGCCAACTCGGTCAATGCCAGCGTTCTCGCAAACCAGCTTCTGTCGGATGCAAGCACGCTGCACGGCATTGAATCGCGCCTGCGCGAGACCCTCGACATGCGCCTAGTCGTGCGGGAAGCCATCCGTCGCCTGCAGGCGGAAGGCTCCTATCCCGCCGCCGCCGACATGTTCACGCTCAACCTGCCCAGCAACGCTGTCGAGATCGAGGCGGAGGCCGTGAGCCTGCGCGAGATGATACGCAACATCATCGAAAATGCGCTCGTGCACGCTCCAGGGTCTATCGACATCACCGTGACAGAGGTGAATCGCCTGGTCCGCTTCGTTGTTTCCGACCGGGGGCCTGGAATCCCGAGGGATATGCGCAAGCAAATGTTCGAACGCTTTTCGCGGGCCGACAACAGTAAACCGGGTTCCGGACTTGGGCTCGCCATTGCCAGAACCGTTGCGGAAGCCATGGGCGGCAGCATCAGCCTCGACGATCGGGATGGAGGCGGGTTGTCGGTCGTGGTTTGCCTGCCCAAAGGCGGAACCCCGGCATGATCGCTCGGTTCACGCTCATGCTTCTCGCCGCGCTCTTTGCCGCATCGACGCCGGCGCGAGCCACTCCGGAGCGGCTCACCATCGTCGGGGTCGACGCGCAGCCGACGATGCAGCCATTGCTCGACGCCCTTCAAGCCGACATGCCACACACAAAGGGCCAGTACAGGCAGGCCCGGCCGAGCCAGATCATTTCGCGGCTGCTGGCAGGCGTCGACGACACCGACCCGATCGATGTGCTCGTGCTGCCGACGCCGGACCTCGCCGTTTACCTGGCCAACGAAGGCAGCGTCGCGCAGCATCGCGCTTCGGCGGTCAAGCACGGGCCGCCGCAGCAGGTTCACTGGCGCAGCGAAGTCTTCAGCATCGGCTACGATCCGGCGGTCTTTGTCGTGCGCAAGGGCGCGATGGCGCCGTTCGACGTCCCGCGCACGCGGACGGAGCTTGCGCGCACGCTGGAGCAGAACCGCGCGCGCCTGCTACGCCGGGTCGGGTTGGTCAACATCGGCATCGACAATGTCAGCTATGCCTTCGCCTCGCAGGAGGCGCTTCGATCGCCGCTCTTCTGGCGCATATCCCGAGCCGTCGGTGCGTCGCAGGCCCGCATATTCGACAGCAACGAGGAACTGCTGCAGGCGATGGCGGAAGGCCGCATCGACATCGGCTACAATGTGCCCTTGTCCGCCGTGCGCAAATGGATGAGCAAGACCGCATCCATCGAGATGGTGATCCCTGAGGACTATGTGCTGGCGCTGCCCTGGACGGCATTGATCCCGGAGAAGGCGCGCAATCGCTCGACCGCCGGCGACGTGGTCGACTTCCTGCTTTCCGATCGCGCCGACCGCGCGCTTGAAGAGGTCGGCCTGACCCGGTCGCGGGATCTCGACACGATGAAAAACGTCCAGTTCATCGAACTGGGACCGGAGCTGCTCGTCTATCTCGACGCCGTCAAGCGCAGCAGATTTCTCGACACGTGGTTCCAGCTCGTGATCCAGGACTAATACCGAAACGTTGGGGCGGCGCTTGGACGACCTATGACTTCGCCGCGGCCCGGAAGGCACCAGCCAGCTTCCGCACCGCCCCCTCGATCTCGCTTGGCGTATAAGCGGCAAACCCCATGAGGAACCCGGGCTCGGGCTTGCCGCCGGCGTGAAGCGCGGACAATCCCATGATCTCGATCCCGACACGTCGTGCCGCATCGACGGCCGCGGCCTCCGAGATCGCACCTGTCAGCGCGCACGGCATCTGCAGGCCGCCATCGGGCACACGCGCTTCAAGGATATGCGGCAGATGTTTTCCGACAAGCGTCGCCAAAAGGTCGAGCCGGTCGGCGTAGATGCTGCGCATTGTGCGCACATGGGCGCCGAAATGCCCGCCTTCCATGAAGCGCGCGAGTGTCATTTGCGCCATCGGAGCGGAGTGCCCGTCAAGCAGAGTACGCGCGACGGTCATCGGCTTGACCAGCTCAGGCGGCAGAACTGCATAGCCGATCCGAAGCCCCGGAAAGAGCGATTTGGTGAAGGTGCCGATGTAGATCGTCCGGTCGTGCGGATCGAGGCCCTGCAGGCAGGCCGTTGGTTTGCCGGCATAGTGGAATTCGCTGTCGTAGTCGTCCTCGAGGATCCAGGCCTGATGGCGGCTCGCCCATTCGATCAGCGCAAGGCGGCGATCGAGCGTCAGCGTGGCGCCGGCCGGGAACTGATGCGAGGGCGTCAGGAATACGGCCTTGACCTTGCGCGTCTCCGCCTTGATCTGGTTGACGGCGATGCCATGGCGGTCGACGCGGATGGGGACGCATTCGAGCCCCGCCGCATCGAACGCCTTGCGCGCGCCGTAATAGGTCGGATCCTCGATGAAGATGCGGTCACCGGGATCGAGCAGCATGTTTGCGCACAATGTCAGCGCCTGCTGCGAGCTGGTGAGGATCAGCACCCGTTCGGCCGTGGCACGGGCGCCGCGTTCTAGGTTCACATAGTCGGCAATGGCACGCCGCAGCTCCTCGATCCCTTGCGGGTCGCCGTGAAGCAGCGCCCTTCTGCCGGTTTCGCGCAAGCCCTGCCGTCCGAGGCGCTCCCACAGCGCGAGCGGAAAAGTGCGCGTCTCCGGCACGCCATGGGCGAAGGGGCGGGGCAACAGCTGTTCACTGACGCCGCCGCTGCCGAACGTGGCATTGCCCCGCCTGCTCAAAGCCGCTGCCTGGTTGGGCGACTGCGCGCGCCTTGGAGACAGGCGCCTGCCGGGTGCAAACTCCTTCACCTCGGCCACGAAACTGCCGCTCCCGACGCGACGGTCGATGAAGCCTTCGGCATGAAGCTGGCCATAGGCCGCTTCGATCGTATCGCGCGATACGCCGAGGGATTTGGCGAGCACGCGCGAAGCTGGAAGCGGCTTTCCCGGCCCAAGCGCACCGTCGAGGATCAACTGACGGATCGCCCGCTGGATGCGCGCATGAAGCGGCATCCCAGCCTGGGCGGGCTGGGCAATCCATGCCTTCACGGACTCGAGTTGGGAATGCTTGAACAAATGGTCTGATCATCTTCAGAAAAATGGATGGGCATATCGGGCCAATGACTGGCTATTTGTCAACGCGGCTTGCCAGTCCTCCCCGATATTTCAGGAGCCCCGATAGATCATGTCATCACATGTTTTCCCGTCATCCCTTCGCTTCAACGACCTTGCCCATCCCATTGTCGCGGGTCTGATCTCCGTCATCGTCAACTATGGCGGCACCTTCATCCTGGTCTTTCAAGCCGCGAAAGTGGCTGGGCTCAGCCCCGAGTTGACGGCTTCCTGGGTCTGGTCGGTCTCGATCGGCGTGGGAATGACGGGGCTTTGGCTGAGCTGGCGCTATCGCGAGCCTATCATCACCGCCTGGTCGACGCCGGCCGCAGCCTTTCTCGTCACTGCGCTTGCGACCACGCCCTATGCCGAGGCCATCGGCGCCTACATGATCTCGGCTCTAGCCTTCGTCGCACTCGGGCTTTCGGGCTATTTCGAGAAGGTCATCCGGCTGATCCCGCCAGGCATTGCCGCGGGCCTGCTCGCCGGTATCCTGCTGCAGTTCGGCATCGGCGCGTTCGGCGGCGCAAGCGTCGATCCGTTGCTCGTCGGCCTGCTGATTGTCGCCTACGTCGTCCTGAAGCGCTTCTCCGCCCGCTATGCCGTGGTCGGCATCCTCGTTCTCGGGCTCCTGTTCCTGCTCGCGGAGGGCCGGGTCGACCTGTCGGGTCTGAAGTTGGAGTTCGCGGCGCCCATTTTCACCATGCCGTTGTTCTCGCTGAACGCGCTGCTTTCGGTCGCACTGCCGCTGTTTCTCATCACGCTGACCGGCCAATACATGCCGGGAATGCTGGTGCTGCGGAATGACGGCTTCAAGACCAGCGCCAACCGGATCGTGACGACGACTGGCTTCGGTTCGCTGATCATGGCGCCTTTCGGCTCGCACGCCTTCAATATCGCGGCAATCACGGCGGCGATCGCAACCGGCAAGGAGGCCCACGAAGACCCGTCCAGGCGCTGGATCGCGGGCATCGCCGCGGGCTTTTTCTACGTGCTCGTCGGCGTGTTCGGCGTTACGCTTGCGGCCGTGTTCATGGCGTTTCCTGCGACCTTCATCACCACGCTAGCGGGCCTCGCCCTTCTCGGTACCATTGGTGGCAGCCTTGCTGCAGCAACAGCCGACCCGGCCTGCCGCGAAGCAGCGCTCATCACGTTCCTGGCCTCCGCCGCCAACATCAAGCTGCTCGGGATCGGCGGGGCCTTCTGGGGCCTGGTGATCGGCCTTCTCGCCTACATCGTTCTGAACGGCCGCCTACCGCAGCGTCGCGGGAGCAAGCTGCCCCTGAACGAAGGCACAGCGAAGTAGCAGGATGACCGGGTCCCGCCGCGTTTGACGGCCTTCGTCGCTGATGAAGGCCCTATGGCGGGTTTTGGTCCATCTCGCCCAAAGCCCCCCAGCCCTGAAAATCGGCGAAGCCCACCAACGGAGAACCGAGCATTTCAAAGGGTGGCGGCAACACATGCCGCCATCCGCCGCTCCAGGCGAAGTCGCGGAATGCCAATCGGTCCGTCAGGACCGAGCCTCACACTCCCTAACGCCAGCGAGCCACGTAGGCCGCCGTCGCGGGCCGCCTGTGACGGCTTCGTTGACGCATGTGCAAACGTCAGCTTGTTGCCGCTGGACAAGGCGAATGTAACGCTATAACACAACACATGTTACGTTATTACATTATAGGAGATTTCATGTCCCGCTCCGGTTTGCCCGCGCTTTTCGCCACCACCATTCTCGCGACCCTCGCCTTTCCGTTGACCTCTCATGCCGAGGAAGAACAGCAGCGCGAGACCTGGCGTTTGTTCATTGCCGACCACACCCAGCCCGTGGTCCGCGCCATCGATTTGGAAACGGACAAGGAAATCGGCCGTTTTGACCTTGAAGGCTACGCCGCCCTTTCCCTGAGCGACACCGGACGAACCGTGTTTGCCGTCCAGGGCGAACAGAACCTGATCCATGCCATCGACACCGGCATAGCGCTTTCCGATCACGGCGAGCACCGGGACATCGAGGTCAAGGAGCCGAGGCTGCTTGGGACAACCATTCGCGGACAAAAGCCCGGCCACGTGGTTGCCCATGGTGACGATCTCGCCATCTTCTACGATCGCGGTGGCAAGTTCGATCTGCTTGGCGAAAGCGCGCTTCTGGACGGCAAGGCGGAGCTCAAGGCTTACGATACTACCGCCGCACACCATGGCGTCGCGGTTTCTACCGGCAACCATCTTCTCGTTTCGGTCCCGAACCTCGAAGCGACGGTAAAGGAAGGTGAGCTTCCTCCCCGCCTGGGTCTGCGTGTTCTCGACAAGGAGGGCAAGCAGGTCGGCGATGTCGCAACCTGCACGGGGCTCCACGGTGAAGCGACGTCCGCCCGCCTGGCCGCCTTCGGTTGCGCCGAGGGCGTCCTGGTCGCACGCCCAGGTGGGCTCGATGGCCCCAAGCTCGAGATGCTCGCCTATGGCGACAAGCTGCCGGAAGGCAAGGTATCCACACTGCTCGGCGGCACTTCTATGCAGTTCTTCCTTGGGAACTACGGAGAAGACAAGGTCGTACTGATCGACGCCGACGCGAAGGAACCCTACCGCCTCGTCGAACTGCCGCTGCGGCGGGTGGACTTCATCCTCGATCCGGCAAAGTCACGCAACGCCTATATCCTGACGGAGGACGGCAAGCTTCACCTCCTTGACGTCGTGGATGGCGTGATCACCAAATCGGAAATCGTCACGGAGCCCTACAGCAAAGATGGCCACTGGCGCGACGCAAGGCCCCGCCTCGCCGTCGCCGGCAATCACCTCGCCATCACTGATCCGCGCCAAAGCCTGGTACGCGTGATCGACACGGAAACACTGAAGGAGACCCGCACGATCGCGGTCGAGGGACAACCCTTCGCAATCGTCGCAGCCGGTGGGTCGGGCGCAACCCACTAGGCAACACAGGCAATGAAGTCTGGACGCCGGCCAAAGGGCCGGTGTCCATAAGCAGGTGAACCGGCAGCGCCGGTTGCCCCACCATCGTTCGGCCTTTACTTCCGGAATTACACCGAGAGCCAGCGCCAAGGTCTTAGCGGATTAACTTGCGCGGCCCGTTTCTATCCTTCGCCTTGGTCAATCATTTTAAGGCTGCCTTAAGGTAGCGGCCTGATCGCTCCGCCCTCGATTGAAGACGAGGACGCAAGAACGATGCGGAAAGCAAGTCTGCTGGCACTGGTTTGGGTTTTGATTGCGGCCATCCTGCCAGCCCGGGCGCTCGAGGCGCCCCTGCCGATGGACGAGGCCTTCGTACCTGGGATCGCCAGGCAAGACGACGGCCGGCTGGCGATCACATGGACGATTGCTGGCGGCTACTATCTCTACAGGGACTTCCTGGCAGCAGAAGATGAGGGTAACCGGCCGATCACCCTGCAAACCGAACCGGGTGCAGTCAAGGACGATCCGGGCTTCGGCACAACCGAGGTCTATTACCAAAAGGCTTCGGCCCGGATCGCGAATGCGCCTCCGGTCATTCGCCTCACCTATCAGGGCTGCCAGGATGGCGGGCTTTGTTATCCGCCGACAACGCGGACGATCGATACCGCCGCGATGACCATCAGCAAACCGGTCGGTGGTTTTGCCTTTGCGCCTGCCAAGGACGCACGGCCCGTGGAAGCGCCGGACACAGGTTTTTCCATCGCAGCTGACGGCGGAGAAACGGCGGTCGACCGGCTCATGACCGGTGGCGGGTTTGCGCTTCTTCTTGCAGGCTTCCTCGGCTTCGGACTGCTGCTCGCCTTCACGCCCTGCGTTTTCCCGATGTATCCGATCGTCGCGGCCATGCTCACGCGCGAGGGAGAGGGGCTGACGGCACGACGCGGTTTCATGCTCGCCTCCGCTTATGTGCTTGCCCTTGCGTCCGCCTTCGGTCTCCTTGGCATCGTGGCCGCTTGGTCGGGGCAAAACCTCCAGATCGTGATGCAATCGCCCGTCGCGATCGGCGTGGTCGCGGCACTGTTCGTCCTGCTGGCGCTCTCCAGCTTCGGGCTCTTCCACATCAAGCTGCCGGCAGTGATCGGCAACCGCCTGAGCGGCGGCCGGCAGAAGGGCGGCTCGGTCGCCGCCGCCGCCCTGCTCGGTCTTTCCTCCGCCTTCCTCATCGGCCCCTGCGTAACCGCGCCGCTTGCCGGCGCCCTCCTCTACATCGCCCGGACCGGTGACATTGCGGTCGGCGCACTCGCCCTTTTCGCCCTTGGCCTTGGCAAGGGCATCCCGCTCATCATCATGGCGACAATCGGCGGCAAGGCGCTTCCACGCGCCGGCGCGTGGATGGAACGTGTCCGGCACGTCTTCGGCTTCGCATTCCTGGGAACGGCGATTTGGCTTGCGACGCCGCTTGTGCCGGAGCGCTTCGTCCTCCTGCCCTGGGCCGTGTTTTCCCTTGCCTTCGGCATCTACGCGGTCGCTCCCGACGGGCTGCGGTCCACAGGCGGCTACGGCGTACTGACGCGCTTGACCGCCGTCGTCTCGCTCATTTGGGGTAGTCTGCTGCTGGTGGGCCTCGGCCTTGGAGCCAGCGATCCGCTCACTCCGCTCGGCCCGCTCAAGGGGGCGGCGAGTGCTGACCAAACAGCCGCCATCCAGAAGTCGGATTTTACCAAGGTCGGCTCGGCCGGCGCACTCTCCCGCCTTCTCGACACCGCAGCCTCCGGGAGGCAACCCACCCTCGTCTATGTCACCGCTGGCTGGTGCGTCACCTGCCGCACGATCGAGCGGTCCGTTCTGACAAAGCCTGATGTCGCGGCGAGCCTTGACGGGATCCGCTTGGTCAGCCTCGACGTCAGCACCCTCGATGCGGAGAATGGCGCACTGATGCGATCACTTGCCGTCGTTGGCCCGCCGACTATGATCTTCTTCAACCGCAGCAAAGAGGAGGCCCCCGGTACGCGCCTCGTCGGAGAAATCACGGCCGGCTCGCTTGCGGAGGCGGCACGGATGGCCAAGGGCAGCGCGCAATGAACGCCGTCGCAATAGGTCCCTTCGCTTTTTCCGCCGATCGCTTTTCGGTCATCGCCGGGTTGATCGTCTTCATGCTTGTCGGCTCGCTCCTTGCCGCCCGCATCCACAACCGGCTTGGCACCTTTACGACGGCTGCCACACTTTTCGGCGTTGTCGGCGCGCGCGCCGGGCATGTGCTCATCCATGCCGAGAGCTTCCTGCAGGAGCCGTTGCGAGTTCTCGCCATCTGGCAGGGCGGCTTTTCCCCGACGGGCGGATTCCTCGGTGTTTTCCTCGCCGCAGTGATGCTCTGGCGAAACGCACCGAAAGCCGCTCCTTGGGCGATCCTGCCGCTTGCGGCCGGCCTCTTCGTCTGGGTCGTCGCCACAACCCTCACCGATAGCGGCGCTGCACCCCGTGCCCCGGAAACGTCCTATGCCGTTCTCGCACGTAACGAGAGCCTCGCCATCGCCGAGCGCAAGGGCCGCCCGGCGGTTCTCAATCTCTGGGCAAGCTGGTGTCCGCCCTGCCGGCGGGAAATGCCGATGATGGCGGAGATGACCGAAAGGAATCCTGAGGTCGACTTTCTCTTCGCCAACCAGGGCGAAAGCCGCGCGGCGATAGAATCCTATCTGCGCCAAACAGGCGTCGACCTGGAAACCATCCTTCTCGACCCTTTCTCGGGCCTATCCCGGCACTACGGCGCGATCGGCCTTCCTGCCACACTTTTCATCAACCCGGACGGTACGCTCGCCGCCACCCATCTCGGCGAAATCTCCCGCGAGGCAATCGCCGAACGGCTCGCCGCCTTTGCATCTGAGGACAGGAAGCAGGCAGAATGACAGCCCCGGCCTTTCCGACTTTCGTCGTTTGCCTGCGCGGCATGATCCTCGAAATCGCCGCACGCGCCGTCGCTCTCGGCCCCAATCCAATCGCACAAGGAGAAATCTGATGTTCACCCGCAGAACCGTTCTGACGGCCACGGTCGCGACCGCCGCCGCCGTGCTTGTCGGAGGCCGATCATCCTTCGCCCAGCAATTGACCAAGGAGGAGGTGTTTTTCGACAAGGACGCGCCCGTCCTTGGCAATCCGAAGGGCGATGTCACCATCGTCGAGTTCTTCGACTATCAGTGCCCTTACTGCAAGAAAGTGCATCCGACGGTCGAGAAGGTGGTCAAGGCCGACGGCAACGTGCGGCTCGTGCTGAAGGACTGGCCGATCTTGGGCGAAGCCTCCGTCTTCGCCGCACAGGCAGTGCTTGGAGCCGCCCAGATCGGCAAATACCAGCCGGCGATGGAGGCGCTGATGAAAACCAAGGCGAGGCTGTCGCAGGACGACATCGAGAAGGCGCTGACCGGGGCGGGTCTTTCGATGAAGGAGCTGACCGCAGCCGTGAACACGCACAATGCCAAGATTTCCGGGCTGCTCGACCGCAACTACAGTCAGGCACTCGCCTTCAATTTCGCCGGCACGCCATCCTTCGTCATCGGTTCGGCGATCATTCCCGGCGTTCTGGATGAAAAAGGACTGAAGGACGCCATCGCCAAAGCGCGGAGTTGAAGCACGAACTTGGTGAGCTTACCGGACTGCCGCTTCGAAAGGCGGCCAGAGCCCATTTGCGCGCGACCTGACCGGTTGAAAGGGTCGCGCGCCGAGAGGTTCACCTTGGCAGCCAGCCGACGAGCGGAAACCGGGATCGCTGAGCCTGGTGAGCCACCGCAGTCCGACCAGGCAGGCACCCATTCGGCCACCCGACTGCGGCCTTTCTGGCATCATTGAACGACCTTGCTAGGCCGAGAATTTCACCGTTACGCCGCGCTGCCGAAAGTACGCCTGCATCAGCTTCCGTCCGGAACGGTTGTTTTGCACGAGCCTGGTCGGGTCGAATACGGCCTCTTTCAAACCTGCCCGCATCAATGCTGCCTTGAGGGTTGCGATATGAAGATCGATGTCGGCATTGTCTGCCTGCAGCGATGCGTAAATGCGATCTGTTGCCTCTGCTACGGTCGGTTCGCTCACTATACACTCCTGTTGCTGTCTTGTTGGCGTTTGGCACGCCTGTCGGCTTGGCCCTATTTGCTGGAGCCGCCAACGTCAATCGGGAGAGGGCAGAATGTGCTTCCGACAGAACGCAGCAGGGCCTTGGAACAGGTTATCGAAGGTGTCGGCTTGACGCCTCGACGAAGGCGTCGAAGACGCGAGCGCCCGGATGGCTGTCGGCATCCAGCATTTCGGGGTGCCATTGAAGGCCCATGGCAAAGGTCTGCGAGCCGATCTCGATCGCTTCAACGACACCATCCGGGGCTCGGGCCGTAACGGTCACCGCGCCCGATACCTCCACGATCGCCTCGCGGTGAAACGTGTTCACGGTGAATGTTTCGATGCCGAGGATGTCGGCCATTCTGGTACCGGGGACAACGCTGACGTCATGCGAGAAATTGGCCTGGTCGTGATTGAGCGCGTCGGGCCACGACGAATGGACATCGGAAACCATCCGGCAACCGTTGAGGCAGCCGAGCATCTGCATGCCGTTGCAGATGCCGAGCACAGGCTTGTCGCGCGCAAGGAAACTTTCCATCAATGCCATGTCGACGGCTAGCCGATCCGAGGGCGGATACTGGGATTGGTCTCCTTCGACATACCAGCTTTTCGGGAAGTTGATGCGGCCGCCGACGCTTAAGAACCCATCAAAATCTTCGACGACCTGGTCGACGAGATCGGGAACATAGGGGATGCCGAAGGCAAAGGCGCCGGCGCGGCGCAGGGCGGAAAAGTAATTTCTCGAGACGTCATAGCGTCCACCGCCCGCACTGGTGTTTTCATCCATGATCACGGCGATCTTCGGCATGCGTTTCATCGGGTTCATCCTAGATTTCAATGATTCCAAGTTCGGACGTTGAGCAACCTAGCCTATCTTTGCCGCGGGGCGGAACGGGGCTTCGCTCAGCGCATTCCATCGGTTAGGCCAAAGCCATCCGAACCCTATGGTTCCCGCCGATCTCGATCAGTTCGGATCGAACAGGCGCGGTAAAAACATCCGGCGCGGTGCTGCCATCGGAAACGAAGCTGCGGCCGGCAAGTTGCGGCACGGTGGCGTCGCTCGCCTGCCTTTCCGCCGGGTTCAGCGCAGCATCCGGATCGGGAATGGCGGCGATCAGGCGGCGCGTGTAGGGATGGGTGGGGACTTCGAAAATCTCGCGCCAGCCGCCCTCTTCCACGACTTCGCCGAAATACATCACCAGCACCCGGTCGCTCATATGTTCCACCACGCTCAGATCGTGGCTGATCATCAGATAGGAGAGGCCGAGTTTTTCCTGAAGGTCGAGCAGCAGATTGATGATCTGCGCACGGATCGACACGTCGAGGGCCGAGACCGGCTCGTCGAGCACGACGATCTCAGGCTCGAGGATCAGCGCGCGGGCTATGCCGATACGCTGGCGCTGGCCGCCGGAGAACTCGTGCGGATAGCGTTTGGCCTGTTCGGGCGTCAGGCCGACATTCTTGAGCATCGCCTCGATGCGGCCTTCGATTTCCGAGGCGGCGGTAATGCCGTGCAGCCGCAGCGGTGCTGCAAGCGAGGTGCGCACGGACTGGCGGGGGTTGAGCGAGGCATAAGGATCCTGGAACACCATCTGCACCGCTTTCGCCCGGTCCATCCGTTGCGGCGCGCCGGGCCCCGCGAGCGGCTGACCGCGATAGCGGATCATGCCCTCAGTCGGTTCCTGCAGGCCGAGAATGGAAAGCGCCGTCGTCGATTTCCCGCAACCGGATTCACCGACGATCGACAGGCATTCGCCCTTGGCAAGCTCGAAGCTGATGCCGTTGACGGCGTGAAGCGTACGCCGTCCTTTGCCGAGCAGGCCGCCGCCGGAAATGGGGAAACGGACATGGAGATCGTCCACCTGAAGCAGCGGCGCGGTCATGGCTGGCTCCCTTCCCGTTCGCGTGGCGCGATGAAGCGGCTTTCCGTCAGCTTCGAGCGGTCGGCGATGATGCTGTCGATGTCGACGAGCCGCTGCCGCCCATGTTCGCTGCGGCTGCCAAGGCGCGGCAGGGCGCCGAGCAGGCCGCGGGTGTATTCGTGCCGCGGGCTTTCAAAGAGCGCCCGCGTCTCGTTCTCCTCGACGAGGCAGCCCGAATACATCACGCCGACGCGCTGGCAGATGCTGGCGATGACGCCAAGGTCGTGGCTGATGAAGAGGACGGCCGTCCCGCGCGCCGCGCAGAGTTCCTTGATGAGGCGTAGCACCTCGGCCTGCACGGTTACGTCGAGTGCCGTCGTCGGCTCATCGGCGATCAACAGGTCCGGGCTGCAGGCAAGCGCCATCGCGATCATCACCCGCTGGCGCAGCCCGCCGGACATCTGGTGCGGATAGTTCCTGGCACGGCGATCAGGGTTGGGCACGCGCACATTCCCGAGCGCTTCGACGGCGAGCTTTTCGGCTTCCGCCCAGCTTTTTCCCTGATGTAGCACGAACATCTCGGCGATCTGTCGCCCGACCGTTGAAAGCGGGTTCAGCGCCGTCATCGGCTCCTGGAAGATCATGGCGATGCGATTGCCGCGCAGGCGCCGCATCTCGCGTTTCGGCAACGCCAGCAGGTTCTGCCCCTTGAACAATATCTCGCCACTGGTAACGGCAAGCGGCCGTTTCAAAAGGCCCATGACGGCAAGCGATGTGACCGATTTTCCGGACCCGGATTCGCCGACGAGGCCATAGGCCTCGCCGGGCATGATCTGGAACGAGACGCCCTTGAGCAGTGGATGGTAGCTGGAACGGCCGAGCGAAACGCCAAGCCGCAGGTTCTTGATGTCGAGAAGCGGCGCGGTCATGGCTTGCGCGTCCTCATATGCGGATCGAGGCTGTCACGCAGACCATCGCCGAGAAGGTTGAAGCCGAGCACCGAAAGAAAGATGGCAAGGCCAGGGAAGAGCGCCGCCCAGGGGGCGAGCTGGATGAGTTGGCGGGCATCGGTCAACATCGAACCCCAGCTCGGGAATGGCGGCTGGATGCCGAGGCCGAGGAAGGAGAGCGCCGCCTCTGACAGCACCGCCGAGCCCATGCCGAGCGTCGCCATGACGAGGATCGGCCCCATCATATTGGGCAGGATCTGCGTGAACATGATGCGCAGGTCGCCATAGCCCAGCGTCTGGGCCGCCTGCACGTAGCCCTGCGATTTCAGCGAGAGCGTCGAAGACCGGGCGATGCGGCAGGTCCAGCTCCAGTTGGTGAGGCCAAGCGCGATCAAGAGCGACGGCAGGCCGGGGCCAAGCACCGCCATGACGGCAAGCGCGAAGATCAACGAGGGGATGGCGAGCATGACGTTGGTCAGGCCGTTGACCAGATCGTCCCACCAGCCGCCCCAATAGCCGGCCGTCATGCCGAGCGTGACGCCGATGATCGAGTTGATCACCTGCGACACGATGCCAACAGTCAGCGAGATCTGCGCGCCGTAAAGAATGCGGGTATAGACGTCCCGTCCCTGCCCGTCCGTGCCGAACCAGAAGGTGGCGTCCGGCGGCAGTTCGGAGTTCATCAAGTCCGCATCGAGCACGGGGTCAAAGGGCGCGATCCAATGGGCAAGGACACCGGCGAAGATGACGAGCGCAGTCAGCGTCGCACCGAGCCAGAAGTTGAAGCCGAGGCGCACGGTCGTCACTCCTGCTTGATGCGCGGGTCGATCGCGGCATAGACCAGATCGACGGCGGTGTTGATGATCAGGAACCACAGCACGATGACGAGGATCGTGCCCTGCACCACGGGAATGTCGCGGATCGCCACACTGTCGACCAGCAGCGAGCCGATGCCCGGCCAGGCGAACAGCTTTTCGATGACGACGGCCTGGCCGATCAGCGAGCCGAACTGCAGGCCGACCGTGGTGACGATCAGCACCAGCGCATTGCGCGCCACGTGCCAGCGCACCACCTTCGCCTCGCTCATGCCTTTGGAATGGGCGGTGCGAATGAAGTCGGCGTTCAAAACGTCGAGCACGCCCGCCCGGGTGGTGCGCGCCAGCAGCGCGAGCGGCGTGACGCCGAGGGTCACGGCCGGCAGGATGAGGTTTCGAAACGAGCCGTCGCCGTAACCGAAACTGGGCAGCCAGTTCAGTTGCAGGGCGAAGAGATACATCATCAGAAGGCCGAGCCAGAACTGCGGCATGGAGAGGCCCGAAACCGCCCCGATCATCGTCACCGTATCGAGGATCGAACCGGGCCTGAGTGCTGCAAGAAAGCCGAGCGGCACGCCGACGACGATGGCGAAGACCATGGCGGCGACGGCCAGCTGAAGCGAGGCGCCCAGCCGGTCGTTGATGAGGTCAATGACCGGCTGGCGGGTGCGGAAACTGGTGCCGAGATCGAACTGGGCGAGATCCGTAACATAGGTCACGAAGCGCTCCATCAGCGGCTTGTTCAGACCGAACTCCTCATTGAGGCGAGCGATCATTTGCGGATCGGCGGCACGCTTTCCGTCGGCAAAGAGACTGGCCGCGAAGGTACCGGGGACGACGGAGAAGATAACGAAGATCAGCAGCGCCACCACGACGATCGTCGGGACGACCTGCAGAATGCGGCGCAGGGTAAAACGAAGCATGAGCGGTTCCATTTTGGCCACCCGGTTGGGTGGGACAACTGATGTGTGGGGCGGCCGAAGCCGCCCCGAACCTCTCAGGGCTTACTTGCGTGCGTCCGGCGCCGTGTCGTCGATCCAGATCTCGTCATAGGGCTGGACCGCCAGTTCCGTGGCGTTCGGGACAAGGCCGTGGATCCAGGGCTGGTAGGCCATGACCGCCTTGTTGTAGTTGAAGAACCAGACCGGCGCATCGTCCTGCACGATGTTGTTGGCCTGGCGCAGCAGATCGCTCTGCTTGGCGGGGTCGCGTTCCTGCTGGGCCGCCTCATAGAGCTTGTCGAAATCCGGGCTCGCATAGCTCGCGTAGTTGCAGGCGGACTGCGCCGTCTTGGAATAGAAGCAACGCAGTGCATTGAGCGGGTCGGGACCGGACAGGTTCGACCAGATGAAGGCCTGGAAGTTGTTCGACGTCACGGCATCGCCAAGCGCCGAGCTTTCGACCGGCTTCGGCTTCACGGTGACGCCGACCTTCTTCAGCATCGGCAGGATGGCTTCAACGATCGGCACGCCCCAGCTTTCGTTCGGGCTCGCCGTGACTTCGAACTCGAAGCCATCGGCATAGCCTGCTTCCGCCAGGAGCGCTTTCGCTTTCTCTGGATCGAAGGCGTAGGGCACCTTGTCCTTGTCGAAGGCCGGCGAAGACAGCGGCAGCCAGCCGGAGGCGGGGTAGGCCTTGTTCTTGACGAGCCGTTCAATGATCAGCGGCGCATTGATCGCATGGTTGATCGCCTGGCGGACCCGCTTGTCCTTGAAGGGTTCGAAGGCCGGGTTGAAGCCGATGTTGCGCGTATAGACCTCGGCAACTTCGAGCAGGTGATCCTTCAAGGCGTCTTCACCCTGATAGGCTTGGTATTGGGTCGGGCCAAGGATCGAGACATCGATTTCCTTGTTTCGGAACGCGACGTCGCGCGCGGCGTCCTCGGCCATCAGCACGATGTTGATGCGGTCGAGATAGGGCTTGCCCTCTTCGTAGTACTTGTCGAACTTTTCGACAACGACCTGCGATCCCGGCACGTGCTCCTTGAAGACGAAGGCGCCGAGGCCAACGGGGGTCTTGGCGAAGCTCGATTCATCCTTGACATCAGACGGATAAATCACCGTCGTGTTCTGCATCAGCGGGAAGCCGGGGTTGATCGGTCCGGTATAGGTGATCTCCAGCGTGTGGTCGTCGATCTTCTTGAGACCGGAAATCTCCTCAGCCTTGCCGGCGATGAACGCATCCGCACCCTTGATGACGGCAATGTAGCTTGCGCCCGGGAAGGCGTTCTTCGGGTTGGCGATGCGCTTGTAGCTGTAGATGATGTCGTCGGCCGTCAGTGGCTTGCCGTTGTGGAAGACGGCATTTTCGCGCAGGCGATAGGTGTGCACCGTACCATCCTCGGACACCTCTTCCGAGCTAGCGAGTTCCAGGACCGGCTTGTTCTGGATCGAATCCCAGCTGTAGAGCGCGCGGTGGATCGCCTGGGTGATGAATTCCTCCTGGGTGTTCGGGCTTGCCTGAACGTCGAGCGTGGCGAAGCTCGAGCCATAGGGTGCGGTAAAGACGAGCGTTCCGCCGTGGCGTTCGCCGGCAGCCAGCGCTCCGGTTGCCACCCCGAGGCCGAGCATTGCGGCCAATGTCAATCTTTTCAGCATGCTGTTTTCCCTCTCGTGCCGTTTTCGGCTTTGTGTTGATTGGTCTTTCAGGTCGTCAGCGTGCGTCGTGCACGACGCGGCCTGCAAGCAGGGTCATCAGGCAGCGTGTGCCTGAGAGAATGGTATCGGCCGGTGCCTCCAAGAGGTCGTTGTCGAAGACGGCGATGTCGGCCCATTGTCCCGGCACAAGCCTGCCCTTCACGTCTTCGGCCTTCTGAGAATAGGCGCCGTATTCCGTGTAGGCCTGCAACGCTTCCTCGCGGCTCAGCTTTTCCGCCTCCACCATCACGGTACCCTTGCCGGTCTTGCGCGTGATCATGGCGTGAAGGTTCGGGAAGGGATCGGGCGAGCAGACGGGCGAATCCGAGCCGGTCGAGGGCTTGAGACCCATGCGCATCCAGGTGCCGATCTGGTAGGAGGCCTTGCCCCGTTCCTCACCAAGCACGGAAACGTAGCTGTCGCCGAAATCGTGGATGAAGGCCATCTGCGGCGCCGGCAGGATGCCTGCCGCCTTCATGCGCCGATCTTGCTCCGGGCTCGAGAAGCCGCAATGCTCGATGCGATGGCGCCGATCCGGATCGGGATTACCGGCCAGCGCCTTTTCGTAGGCCGTGATCAGCTGCTCGATCGCACCGTCGCCGATGGCGTGGCAAGCCATCTGATAGCCCCGGTCGTGGCAGGATTTGACGATCGCCTCGACGTCGGCATCCGGCAGCATCTGTACGCCGATATTGTCGGGCTCACCAAGATAGGGCTTCGACATCCATGCGGTGCGCCCGCCGGCCGAGCCGTCGAGGAAGATCTTCACGGCCCCGACGCGCAACATGTCGTCGCCCGCACCGGAAATGAGCCCGGCACGCCAGGAATCCTCTACGATCGAGACGCCGGGATCGCCGAGCAGTGTCAGCCAGACGCGCACCGGCAGGCGGCCGGAAAGCTTGGCCATCTCATAAGCCTGGATTTCCGCAAAGCCGGCAAGTTGGCCGACCGCCGCATCCATGCAGCTCGTAATGCCGAGCGACAGAAGATAGCGCCCTGCCCGCTCGATGCCGTCGATCAACTCCTCCGTCGTCACCTCGGGAATAGCCGTCTTGATGAGGTTCTGCGCGTTTTCCGCCAGGAACCCGTTGAGGCGCCCGTCCGTGGTGCCGATTACGCCGCCGTCCGGCACCGGCGTCGCCTCGGTGACATCCGCCAGGCTCAGCGCCAGCGAATTCGCGATGGCCACATGGCCGCAGGCGCGCGTCAGCAGCACGGGATGATCCGGTACGGCGCGGTCGAGTTCCTCGCGGGTCGGATGCCGGCCGACATCGAGCTTGACCTGGTCATAGCCCCGTGCCCGCACCCATGCGCCCTTCGGCGTGACGGCCGCGCGTTCGGCAAGTTTCTCCATAAGGGCGGCAAGCGTCGGCGCAGCGGCAGGGGTCGCGTCGACCCAGCCCATGGTGATGCCGGTGGAGATCAGGTGAAGGTGATTGTCGATAAGACCGGGGCTGGCAAAACGGCCTTCGAGATCGATCACCTTGGTATGGGGCCCCTTGAGGCTCGCCATCTCGGCATCGCTGCCGGTGGCCAGAACCTTGCCCTGCCAAATGGCAACGGCCTCGCTGATCCCCTCCTCCCTGCCTCGCCAGATTCGGCCGTTGTGCAGAATAAGATCAGCGTGAAGCTGGAAGGCCATTAACAATCCCCCTTTTGTTATCAGCCTGATTTCGTGAGCCTCCTCGCTGCCTCGAAATCAGAACTGTTTGCCTTGGGCGCAACGTGGAAGGTTTGTCGGGGTTTGGCTAATTCGCTTTTAGCAAAGGCTGATGCAATATCGGCATAGCGATTTCTTTCCAACGACTTATGATCCCCTCAGCTGCAACGCAGGGGAGATCTGGGCATGGAGATCAAGTGGCTGGAGGACTTCGTGACCCTCGCCGACACGTGGAGTTTTTCGCGCGCTGCCGAGTTGCGCAACGTGACTCAGCCGGCGTTCAGCCGCCGCATCAAACAGTTGGAGCGTTGGCTCGGGGCAACGCTGATCAACCGCGCCACCATGCCGGCGGAACTGACGCCGGCAGGTCGCAATTTCCTGCCCATAGCGCAGGAGGCAATCCGAACCTTCTATGCAGCGCGCGAATCGCTACGCCCGTCTCACGAAGAAGGCCTCATCCGCTTTGCCGCGCTCCATACGCTGACGGTAACGATCTTCCCTGGCTGGCTCAAACTGCTCGAAAACGCAGGTGGCGCTTTCAGCACCTCGCTGATGCCCGACCGCGGCGGCATCGAGGCCAATCTTGACGCCCTCATCGGTGACGAGGCGGATTTCTTCCTGACTTATGCGCATTCGGAGGTGCCATTCCATCTCGACCGCGCACAATTCTCGTCGCTGACGATCGCCCATGATCGGCTGATCCCGCTCGCCGCCGCAAACGTCTCTATCCCCGATGGTACGCTACCGGGGCTGAATATTCTCGACCGGGCTGTGGCGCAGCCGCGGCTCGCTATTCCCTATCTGAGCTACGGGTTCAATTCGTTCTTCGGGGTCGCCCTTTCGCGTCTCATGCTGCGGCGCCCGCCCTTCCGGCGCCGCACGACGCATGAAAACACGATCAGTGCCGGGCTGATGAACATGGCGATGTCGGGTGCCGGCGTCTGCTGGTTGCCCGAAAGCCTTGCCCGTGACGCGATCGATGCCGGTGGCCTCGTACCCGCCTCTACGGATAAGGGCTGGAATCTCGACCTCGAAATTCGGCTTTACCGTCACGCCGCGACGCGCAGCCGCAGGGTCGAGGACCTCTGGCAAACGGCAAAGCTCTTGCTGGAACGCGAGCCCGCCTAGACGGGCTCGCGGGAAGATCAACACGCGCAATTCGTCGCATCGCGAAAAGATGGTCTAAATCTTGACCCTCAGCGCACGCGGATCATATGCCGGGGCCAGATGCACCGTCGCGGCATAGCGAATGCCTGCAAGATCGATCTCGAAGCGCTCCCCCTCGAGGAACGTTTTGTCCACGCCTTCAGGGTTTTCAAGCAGGCCGAGTGCGACCGAACGCCCAAGCGTGTGACCGTAGGCGGCGGAGCGGACCTCGCCGACCGGTTTTCCCGCACGCAGGATCAGTTCGCCGCCCCAAAGCATGGGCAAGGGATCGTCCAGGGTAAACTGAACGATGCGGCGCGAGGGCAGGCCCTTGGTCTTTGCGGCCACGAGCGCATCGTGGCCGACAAAGCCGCCGGGTTTTCCCAGAGCAACCGCAAAGCCAAGACCAGCCTCGTAGGGGTTGATGTCGGGCGTCAGTTCCCGGCTCCAGGCGCGGTAGCCCTTCTCCAGCCGCAAAGCCTCAAGCGCATAGTAGCCGCAATCCGTCAGGCCGAAGGCGCGACCGACCTCGTGCAGCGCCTCGTAAACACCGACAGCGAATTCTGTCGGCACGATCAGTTCCCAGCCGAGTTCGCCGACATAGGTCATGCGGTTGGCAAGGGCCGTGGCGTAACCGATATCGATCTCGCGGATAGTCGCGAAGGGAAAGCCCTCGTTCGAGATATCCGCCGAGGTAAGCTTCGAGAGGATGTCGCGCGATTTCGGTCCCATCAGCGCCAGGACTGCATAGGACGACGTCACGTCGGTCAAAGTCACGTGGGCGTCCGCGGCAAGGTTCTTGCGGATCCAGTCCGCATCATGCACCGCTTGGGCCGAACCTGTGATCAGCATGAAGCGATCGGCCGCAAGTCGCATGACGGTCAGGTCGCTCTCGTAGCCGCCCCGCGCGTTCAAGAGTCCGGTATAGACAGAACGGCCGATCTCGCCGTCGATGTCGGCAGCGCAGATGCGGTTAAGCGCTGCTGCCGCATCCCGCCCCTGCACAAGCAGCTTGGCGAAGGAGGTCTGGTCGAAAATGCCGGCGGCCTCGCGCGTTGCCTTCATCTCGCGCTTGACCGCTTCATGCCAGTTCTGCCGACCGAAGGAATACTCGGTGACGGGGCGCTCGCCTTCCGCAGCAAACCAGTTGGCCCGTTCCCATCCCATTTTCGAACCGAAGCACGCGCCCTTGGCGGCAAGCCGATCGTAGAGAGGCGAACGGCGGAAGGGGCGTGCCGTATCCAGCTCCCGGTTCGGCCAAGGCATCGCATAGTGCAGACCGAGCGTTTCCTTGACGCGATCGTGAAGCCAGCGCGGATTGTTGTTGAAGCCCGCGAAGCGACGGATATCGACCGGCCAAAGATCCATGGTCGGCGCGCGGTTTACGATCCACTCGGCAAGGGCTCGACCTGCCCCGCCGGCGCTGGCAATCCCCATGGAGTTGAAGCCTGCGCCGACAAAGAAGTTCTTTAGTTCGGGCGCCTCGCCGAGAATGAAATTGTTGTCCGGGGTAAAACTCTCCGGGCCGTTGTAAAACTTCTTCACCTCGGATGTTTCAAGCTGCGGCACGCGCTGCAGCGCATTGTGCATCAGGATTTCGAACTGATCCCAATCGTCAGGTAAGAGGGCGAACTCGAAATCGTCGGGAATGCCTGCCATGCCCCAGGGCTTGGCTTCCGGCTCGAAGCCACCCATGACGAGCCCGCCGACTTCCTCCTTGAAATAGATGTAGCCGTCCGGATCGCGCATGACCGGCAGGTCAGGATGTACGCCCTCGATGCGGCCGGTGACGATATACATGTGCTCGGCCGAGTGCAGCGGCACGGTGACGCCGCACATCTGGCCGACCTTGCGTGCCCATTGACCGGCACAGTTGACGACGATCTCCGCGGCAATGGCCCCCCGATCGGTTTCGACGCCGGTGACGACGCCGTTTTTGGTCGAAATGCCTGTGACCCGGACGCGCTCGATCACGCGGGCGCCGCGATTGCGGGCGCCTTTGGCGAGCGACTGCGTGAGGTCTGTTGGATTGGCCTTGCCGTCGCCCGGCAGCCAGACGGCGCCGACGAGATCGTCGATCGCCATGACCGGCCAGAGCTCCTGCGCTTGCTTCGGCGAGATCACCTCGATCGCGACGCCTTGGGCGCGAGCAGAGGCCGCCGTGCGCTTCAACACGGTCATGCGGTCTTGCGTGCGGGCAACCGAGAGCGAGCCGCAATTCTTCCAGCCCGTGGCAAGGCCGGTCTCGGACTCAAGCTCGCTATAGAGCTTGGTCGAATATTTGATGAGGCCCGTCATGTTGGCGTGGCTGCGCAACTGACCGACGAGACCGGCCGCATGCCAGGTGGTGCCGCCGCTTAACTGCCCCTGCTCCAGCAAAACGACGTCGTTCCAGCCGAGCTTGGTTAAGTGATACGCGACCGAGCAGCCTATAATACCGCCGCCGACGATGACGACCTGTGCCTGTGTTGGAAATTCCTGCGCCATGAAACGACCTCCCGAACCCATGGAAGGCCGCACGGTAACAAAACGTAGACAAAGAACAAGACATAAAGTTACAAAAGATTACATTTGTTGTTCTGCAACGACCAGGGCTGGACCTTTGCGCTCGAGCGCCTCGCGGATCGCCTCCGGCGGATGTCGGTCAACAATCACTCCGGCGGCGGCTTCGAAGCGGGGAATGCGAAGCGGCGTCAGCCGTCCGAACTTGGAACTGTCGAGTACGAAATAGGCTTTGGCCGCCGTTGCCACCATGCGCGAGCGCTGCTCGGCGCCGCTGCGGGTAAAGTCGGTCACCTCTCCATCGGGCGACAGGCCCCCGCCGCCTAAGAACGCGACGTCGACGCGGAAATGGCTGATCGCCTCGAGCGCATCGATACCGATGGCCGCTTCTTCATCCGGATCGATTTCGCCGCCGAGCATATGAACGCGCACCTGGGGCTGTCGGCACATCAGCAAGGCGATCGATAGCGAAGTCGTGCAAATCGTTAAGTTTTTTCGCCCAGTCAGGGCATGGGCCACAGCAAGCGTCGTCGTGCCGGAATCAAGGAAGATCACCATGCCGTCGCGCACGAGACCTGCTGCTGCACGACCGATCAGCGCTTTTGGCCCGGCATTCTCCTCCCGCCGCTCGACGAAGGCCGCTTCCGTCGGCTCGAACAGGGTGGCGCCGCCATGGACAAGATCGAGCTGGCCGCGATCGGCAAGAAGCTTCAGATCGCGCCTGATGGTCTGACGCGAAACATCGAAGAAATCCGCAAGCTCGGTGATACCAACGGTACCGTCGGCTGCAAGCCGCCTGAGGATCTCGCCGTGACGGCGTGGAGCAAGAGCGCGGGCGTTTTGTTGTTCTGACATGTGACTATCTGTGTCCATTTTTGTCCATTTGACAAGCTGCAACGGCTGTCCACGCCGCAGCGCACGCGTAGTAGCCCCTCACCCGCACGGATTTCGAGCGGATTTCTTCGGATCCTCGTTTTAACGGGATTGGCAACGGTCCAATATGTTGCATAATGTAACTATTCTTTCCGCGCACCACTTCGACGCCCTCAGGAAGAGACAATGCAACAGCCATGTACGCAGGCTCGCCACTTCACCTTCTACCTGCTCGATGGATTTACCCTCCATGGCTTCTCCGCGGCGATCGAAGCGCTACGCCTCGCCAATGACGTGGCCGGCCGCCCGGTATACGGGTGGCACCTTGTAGCGGCGGATGGAGCACCCGCCGTTTCATCCTGCGGCACGGGCATTCCGGTAGCGGCGCCGCTCTCGGCCGAACGCAACCGGTTTGGCCGCGATGCAGATCCGGGCTTCATCGTCATCTGTGGCGGCCGCAAGAAGCCATCGGCCGACAGGGCCCTGGAGGCCTGGCTGCGATCAGGCGCTCGCAGCAACGCGCGCCTCGCCGGGCTTGGCGGCGGCGTCTACTGCCTAGCGCGCGCGGGGCTGCTCGATGAGCGTCGCTGCGCCGTTCACTGGGAACACTTTCCAGACTTCTCCGAGCGGTTCTTCATCGCGGACCCGCGCCAGACCGCCTTTGAGATCGACGGCGGGATCTATACCTGCGCCGGCGGCAACGCGCCCTTCGACATGTTCCTGCACATCATCGAAGAGGACCTTGGTCGGGACGTGGCCACCCGTATCTGCGAGGCGGCACTCTGCGAGCGGCTGCGTGAGACCGGCGAGCGCCAGCGATTACCGTTGCAGGCACGTCTCGGCATCGACAACCCTCTATTGATCCGTGTCATCGAAAAGATGGAGGCAAATCTTGCCGAGCCATTGAAGCTCGCCGACATGTGGCCCTCGACCGGACTTTCCCGGCGCCAGATCGAGCGCCTGTTTCGAAGAGAAATGGGGCGCACGCCGGCGCGCTACTATCTCGACCTCAGGCTCGAGCGCGCTCACCTGCTGCTCATAACCTCGTCGCTTCAGGTCATCGAAATCGCGGTCGCCTGCGGCTTTTCCACCGCCTCGCACTTTTCCCGCACCTACCGCGAACGCTACGGCCTTACGCCGCAGCGTTCGCGTCTCAACGAGATGGAGCGCCTGCGCGCAGGAAACGACCGCAAAGTGGTGATGGCGGAGCTCCGGGTGGCGTAGAGTGACGCGGACAAAAGCGCCGCCGTCCTTCAGAACGAAGGACGGCGGCGCTTTGCGAAGGGCTGGTTGCGGGTTAGCGCCAAGCCTGGGTGCGCGCGAGCAGACCGCGCGCGATCAGCGCGTGGACAAGTTTGGCCGCAACATTAGTGTAAAAGATCATCATGCCCATGGCCGCGGCCGGCGCTATATCGCCGGCGTCGTCCATGTTTAGCACGGCGACTGACGCGAGCTTGGTGTCGGTCGAGTAGAGAAACACCACCGCCGAGACGGTCGTCATCGCATTGACGAAGAGATAGATAGCGATGTTGAGGATCGCCGGCAGGCAGACCGGCACCGTGACCCGAAAGAACAGCCGGTGGAAGGGCTGTTTCAGCGACGCGGCGACGGATTCGAACTCCGGGTCCATCTGCTTCAGCGCCGTCAGCGCGGTCAGGTGCGCGACGGTATAAAAGTGCGTCACGGTCGAGACGACGAGGATCGTCATCGTGCCGTAGATCGGGTGCAGCGGATTGGCCGGGTTGTTGAAGAAGAAGATATAGGCAAGGCCGAGCACCATGCCGGGCACCGCCATCGGCATCATCGCCAGGAAGTGAAAGAGGCCACGGCCGAAGCGGAAGCCATCGGCCTTCTCCACCATGTAGGCGCCGGCAAAGACGACGATCGAACCGAAGAGTGCCGTCAAAAGCGCGAGCCGGATCGAGTTGCCATAGGCGGCCCAGCCGCCACCGTCCATCAGGTCGAAGGCAAAATTCTTGGCTGTCAGCGTCAGGTCATAGGGCCAGAACTTCACCACCGCTGCGATCTGGCACATGGCGATCATGCCGAGGATGAAGAGGCTGACGAAGCAGGCAAAGGTGAAGCACAGACCGTCCATGCGGGCATTGGGCTTCGGCTGATAGGGCACGGCGCGCGCCGACAGAAGCGCTACCTGCCGCTTCTGCATGTGCCGGTCGACGTAAAAGGCAAGCACCGCCGGCACCAGCAGGATGACGGAAACGACCGCGCCCATCTCGAAGTTCTGCTGGCCGATCACCTGCTTGTAAATGTCGACGGCGAGCATGCCGTATTGTCCGCCGATCACCTTGGGCAGGCCAAAATCGGTGATGACAAGCGTGAAGACGACGAAGGCCGCAGAGACGATGCCGAAGCGCGCGCCGGGCACCGTGACGGTCGTGAAGGTCCGCCATTTGCTGGCTTTGAGCGATGCGGCCGCCTCATAGTGGCGAGCATCGGCAATCGAGAGCGCCGTCAGGATGATCAGGAAGGCATGCGGCAGGGTGAAGAAAACAGAGCCGATGACGATGCCGATCGGCCCGTAGATCGAATAGCCAAAAAGCCAATCCCTGAAGATGCCCTGATTGCCGAAGAGATAGACGAGTGCAATGCCCGGCAAGAGTGACGGCACCAGGATCGGGATCGTCAGGATGCCGCGGAAAAGCCCTTTGAGCGGCATGCAGCTGCGCGTCAGGCCGTAGGCAAGCGCAAAGGCGACCGAGATCGTGAACACCGTGCTGATCACCGCCATCAGCACGGAATTGTAGATCGACTGCGCAAGCGCCGGCGTCGAGAAATAGGTCGTGAAGTTCGTAAAACCCAGAGCGCGCGCGGGTCGCAGCACGACGCGCCGGAAGGTACCGGAATCATAGTCCCGCCACTCAGTCCCCTTTTCGAGGGTGGAGCCGACCAGGAAGGCGGCATCGTCGTTCGTGCCGCGAATACGGTAGTGAACGGGGCTGCGGAACTTGAAATCCGGGAATAATTTTGTGGCCGCGAGCCGTCCGTCGGAACTGCTGGAAAGCTCGGCTTCCGTCACCGCCCCGAGTTCCCGGTTCAGGTCTTCGGCGGTGACGACCGGCCCCCAGTTCGCCCCCGTCTCGTCGCTCACCTGGAACTCGAAAGCCGAAAGCTCGAACCGGTAGGTCGACAGCGACTTCGACAGCATGACGAAGAGCGGCGCGCCAAGCGCGACGACCAGATATAGCCCGATGACTGCCATGAAGCCGAGCTTGATGCGGTCGTCTTTGGAGGATTCCTGGCGCAGCCGCTTGCCGATCAGGGGAAGGTGGGGTGCTTCCAGAACCATGTTCATCGTCCAGCCCCCCTCGGATAGAGCAGCAGGCGTTCGCGCGGGATCTCCACCTGGATGGCGCCGCCGGTTTCGATCCGGAGGCGTCTCACCGCGTTGACGGAGAAGTCGGCAACCAGCGTGCGCTCGCCGAGACGCGGGGCCGTCAGGCGCGTGCGCCAGAACATGCCGAGGAACTCCATCTCGCGCACCTCGGCATCGATCAGGTTCTGCGGTGTGGCCGGCCGGTCGCTGGCGTTGACGGCATGGGCATCGGCTCCGTGGGGAATGATGTCGACCGGGCGGACGACCGCCGTTGCCGCATGGCCGGCGGAAAAATCCTCCGTCGAACAGCAAAAGGCGGAGTGGCCGATCTCGACTTCGTCATCTCCAAGAACCCGGGCTTCGAACTGATTGGTCTCGCCGATGAAGTCGGCGACGAACAGCGTTTCGGGATGACGGTAGATTTCGGTCGGCGAGCCGACCTGCTCGATGACGCCGTGGTTCATGACGACGATCCGGTCGGCCATGGCGAGGGCCTCCTCCTGGTCGTGCGTCACCATGACGGTCGTCACACCGAGCTTTCTCTGCAGCGCCTTGATCTCATGGCGAAGGTGCACGCGAACCTTGGCGTCGAGTGCCGACAGCGGCTCGTCGAGCAACAATAGCCCCGGCGAGATGGCGATGGCGCGGGCAAGCGCGATGCGCTGTTGCTGGCCACCGGAAAGCTGGGCCGGATACTTCTTGCCGTGCGCCGAAAGGCCGACCGTTTCCAAGAGTTCGGCGACCCGGGATGCGACCCCCGCCTTCGATCGGCCGGTGTTTTCCAGGCCAAAGGCGATGTTCTGCTCGATCGTCAGATTGGGAAAGAGCGCATAAGACTGGAAGACGATGCCATAGTCGCGGCGGGAAGCCGGCAGCGTCGAGATATTGCGGCCGTCTTGCAGGATGGTGCCTTGCGTCTGCAGGTCGAGACCGGCGATGGCTCGCAGCAACGTCGTCTTGCCGCAGCCGGACGGGCCGAGAAAACAGACGAACTCGCCCCTGGCAATCGACAGCGAAATGTCGCGAAGCGCGACGAAATCGCCATAGGTCTTCCAGAGATCCGAGATCTGCAAGTAGGGGGCCGGCTCCGCGGCCGCGTCATCGGCGAAGTGCTGACGGCTGGTGGGCGTCGGTTCGATCGACAGGGCATGCCTCATCTGCAAGCTCCGCTGGCTTGAGGGATTTTCTTTCCGAGAAATGCGATCGGGCGCAGCGCAAAGGCGCTGCGCCCAGCCGATCAGGCTCAGCTCTTCGGTTCAGACTTGGCGTCGTAACGCTTCTGCCATTCCTTGAGGATGTCAGAGCGGTTGTTTGCGGCCCACTCGAAGTCGTTGACGATCATCCGGGAAGCGATGTCGTCGGGCAGGTGCTCGACCTGCTTGGCGACGCCCGGATAGGCAACGACGGCATAGCCGGCATTGTACATTTCGTTCGCTTCCTTGGTGACCGACCAGTCGACGAGCGTCTTTGCGGCTTCGAGGTTTGCCGTGCCAGCGATGATTGCGGTTGCCTCGGCCTCCCAGCCCGAACCCTCGGCGGGGAAGATGATGTCGATCGGTGCACCGGCACTCTTGGCCTTGGCGCCCGGAAACTCGAAGGACACGCCGATGACGGCTTCACCGGCGCCTGCCATCTTGCACGGCTTGGAGCCGGAATGGGTGTAGGCGGAGATGTTCTCGTGGAGCTTGTCCATGTAGTCCCAGGCCTTCTCCTCGCCCCACATCTGCATCCAGCCGGAGACGTCGAGGAAACCGGTGCCCGAGGATGCCGGGTTCGGCATCACCACGTGGCCCTTGTATTCGGGGTTCGTCAGGTCTTTCCAACTCGTCGGCGGCTTGAGGCCGAGCTTTTCGCCCTCGACCGTGTTGTAGCAAAGAGCCGCGACATAGGCGTCCATGCCGACCCAGCTCGGCGGCGTGTCCTTGTCGACGAATTTCGGGTCGAGCGTCTCGACGCCCTTGGGCTGGTAAGGTTCCAGCATGCCTTCGGTCTTCAAGAGAAGCAGCGAGGTTGCAGCGAGCCCCCAGACGACATCGGCCTGCGGATTGTCCTTTTCTGCAAGCAGCTTGGCGGTCATGACGCCTGTGGAATCGCGCACCCAGTTGATCTTGATGTCCGGGTGGGCCTTTTCGAAGGTCGCCTTGTAGCGGTCGAGGTCGACGGCTTCGACGGCGGTGTAGACGGTGAGCTGCGTTTCAGCGGCAGCGATGGCAGGAAGCACAGCGGAAACGGCGCCGGCAAGCACAAAGAGCATGCGTCTGTTCATGATTGAAGTTCTCCTCTGAGGTCCTGGTAAAACCGGGGAAGCGCGGCGGACAATCTTGTCGTTGCCCTGTTGTGATCGGCTTCGGGAAACATTCTGCGCAGCGGTTTCCTGTAAGTAAAATTTATTATTCTTATCGATTAGAAGAAAAAAACTATGGATGTTCTGCCGCAGAACTGGGCATGGAAACCGCGCTTGACCAAGGCGGCGGCAGGTTTCGATACGATTTCGCACAATCTGCCGGATGAAGGAGCAGATCTAAGATTGCGCGTCGCGCAGAGCCCCGCGACGCTGCGGGAGCAAATAAAAAGGGAGCCGCCATGGCGGCTCCCAGAGGGGTGAATCAGCGGGGGAAACGCTTGAAATCACCATGGCAAGGAGAATGTCTTGACGTTGGTAAAGCTCTTCATCGCCTCGATGACGCCTTCCTTGTAGCCGTTGCCGGAATCCTTGATGCCGCCGAAGGGGCTCATCTCGATCCGGTAACCCGGCACTTCCCAGATGTTGACCGTGCCGACCTTCAGCCCGGCGATGTATTTCTGCATTCGCCGGAAGTCATTGGTGCAGACGCCGGAAGAAAGGCCGAAGGCGGTTGAGTTCGAGAGCGCGATCAGCGCGTCGTCATCATCGGGCGCGCGCACGATCGGTATGATCGGCGCGAAGGTTTCTTCCATCACCAGTTCGCTCGAATGCTTAACGCGGTCGACAACGATTGGCGGCAAGAGGGCGCCTTTACGGCCGGGATCGTAGAGGATCTCCGCCCCTTCTTCCGCTGCCCGGTGCACCCGCCGCTCGAAGACTTCCGCCGCCTTGGCATGGACGACCGTGCCAAGGTCCGTCGCCCGGTCCATCGGATCGCCGAACCTCAGCTTTTTCGCTCGCTCGAGCACCAGCGGCACGAAGCGGTCGGCAACGCTCTCCTGGCAGAGGATGCGTTTCACAGCGGTGCAACGCTGGCCGGAGTTCTTCGTCGCGCCGGCAACGGCCAGATCCGCGGCTCTTGCGAGATCGTCGTCCGACAGATCGTTGAGGATGATCAGCGGGTCGTTGCCGCCGAGCTCCAGGATCTGCCGCTTGTAGTGGGCGTGGGCCGCGATCAGCTTGCCGACTGGAACGCTGCCGGTAAAGGTGATGAGGTCGAAGTTCGGATTGGTGATCATCTCCATGCCAATATCGGCGGGCCAGCCGGTCACGACCGAGAGCATTTCCGGCGGCAGGCCGGCCTCATAGAGAATGTCGGCGAAGATAAGCGCCGTCATCGGCGTCAGTTCTGTCGGCTTGAGCACAACGCAATTGTTCGTCGCAACCGCCGGCGCGACCTTGTGTGCCACCATGTTGAGCGGATGGTTGAACGGCGTGATCGCCGAAATGGCGTTGAGCGGTTCGCGCGTGGTGAAGATCTTGCGCGCCTTGCCGTGTGGTGTGAGGTCGCAGGAGAAGATCTCGCCGTCGTCATGAATGCACATCTGGCCCGAGAGCGTCAGCACGTCGAAGGCGCGGCCGACCTCGTAGAGCGAGTCCTGCTTGGAGATCCCGAGCTCCAGCGTGATCAGATCAGAGATCTCCTCCTTGCGGGCAACGAGCAGGTCCGCAGCCTTGAGCAGGATGCGCTGACGCTCGTAACGCGTCAGCTTCGGCTGGTAGGCGGCCGCGATCTCGAAGGCCTTGCGCGCATGCTCGGCGCTGCCCGCAGGCACCGTGCCGATCACCGCATCGTTGAAAGGGTAGCGCACCTCGATGCGCCCTTCGGTATCGACTGTCTTGCCGGCGATCCGCATGGGCTCGTGGCGAATTGCAAATGCTGTTTCCACCTTGGTCATCGCTCCCTCCCTAGTGCGTTGTCTGGGCGGCTGCGACGAGCGCGTAGTAGAACGCATCGAAATTGCGCAACGACGCGGATGTCAGCAATTCGGGCAGTTTGCGGTTGGCGATGAAAGGCACCGCCTGTTCGGTCAGGCCGCCATGCGAGCGCAGCGGTTCGTTCAGCGCCGCCAGATCATGGCGATGTTCGCTGGTGCCGAGCGTCTTGTTTTCCGAGGAGATCAGCACGAGATCGCCGATCCGATCGTCGGGCAGCTCGAAGCGTACGCAGGCTTCCGGGCGGGAGAGCACGACGTCGATGCCTTCGATCGCCTGCAGCCGCTCGATGATCTCCTCCTTGTCCGCACTTTCGGGCAGATAGGCCGTGGCAAACGAGCCGAGCGCGCCGTGATGCACGACATAGGGGTCGGTGATCGGCAGGATGACGCGCGCGGCGTCCTTGCCGAGCCATTGGTCGAGCAGGTCCTGCACGTAGATGACATCCGGCGAACCGTCCGCCTTGTGCTTCGGCTTCATACCGTGGTCGGCCGTGACGATGATGGCCGCGCCGAGCGCGTCGAGTTCGGTCAGATACTTGTCGAACATCTCATAGAAGGCGTTCGCCTGGGGTACGCCCGGCGCATATTTGTGCTGCACATAGTCGGTGGTCGTCAGGTACATGACATCCGGCCGAAATTCCTTGAGCAGCTTGACGCCGGCGGCAAAGACGAATTCGGAGAGATCGGCCGAATAGACTTCCGGTACAGCGCGACCGAGCCAGGCCGAGGCATTGTCGAGGCCGTTTTCCGCCTCGGTCGTCTTGTCCGCCTTTTCAGACGAGAAGCAGATGGCCCTGCCCTCGTCATACTTCAGCCCGTGGCCGAGCAGCGCCCTGAGCTTGTCCTTCGCCGTCACCACGGCGACCTTCGCACCCGCATCGTAGAATGCCTTGAAGATGGTCGGGGCGCGCAGGAAGCGTGGATCGTTCATCATCACTTCGTTACCCGTCTGCGGTTCGTAGAGATAGTTGCCGCAGATGCCGTGGATCGCCGGCGGCCGGCCGGTAGCGATGGAAAGGTTGTTCGGATTGGTGAAGCTCGGGATAACGCTGAGCGCGGTGCGCTCCGTCCCGGTCTTGCGGATGCGCTCGAGCGTCGGCATCAGCCCGGCCTTGATGGCTTCGTCGAGATAGGCCGGCTCGCAGCCGTCGAGGCAGATGGCGATGGCCGGGACATTCGGCCAGGGATAGGTGCGACGGTTGGCGGTAACGGTGATCTTGGACATCTTGTTCATCGTAATTTCCTCAGTTCAGGCAGCGAGACGGCGACGTTCTTCAAGGGCGACGGCCGGGGGAGCGGCGCTGTCGACGCCCATTTCGGAGAGTGAGTTGCGGGCGGCCTCGACCACGCGGCGCATGACATGCTCGTCCATGCGACCGATGCAGCCGACGCGGAAACTGTCGACCACCGTCAGCTTACCCGGGTAGATTATGAAGCCTTTGTCCTTCATCAGGTCGTAGAAGCGGTCGAAGGCGAAGGCCGGGTGGGCCGGGCTGAAGAAGGTGACGATGATCGGCGACAGCCACTGGTCGGCAAGCAACGTCTCGAAACCGGCCTCGCGCATGCCCGCGACCATGACGTCGCGGTTGCGGGCATAACGGGCTCCGCGACCGGCGACACCGCCCTCTTCCCGATGCAGACGCAAGGCCTCCAGGAACGCCGCGACAACGTGGGTCGGCGGCGTGAAGCGCCACTGGCCGGTCTTGTTCATGTAGTCCCACTGGGCATGCACATCGAGGCTGAGTGAATGGCTGCGCCCCTTGGCTGCCTCCAGTTCGCTCTTGCGGGCGATAACGAAGCCGAAGCCCGGCACACCCTCGATGCACTTGTTGGCGGAAGAAACGATCGCCTCGTAGCGGAAATCGCCGATACCGGCCGGCACTGCGCCGAAGGCGCTCATGGAGTCGACGAGCAACTTGCGACCGCGGGAATAGACTGTGTCGGAAATCTCCTTCAACGGGTTGAGGATGCCGGAGCTCGTTTCGCAATGGACGATCACGACATGGGTGATTCCAGGGTCGGCATCGAGCGCTGCTGCAACCTCCGGACCGCGTGGCGGCATGTAGTCGCCCTTGTCGATCGTCACATGGTCACGACCGAGATAGGAAAGCGTCTGGGCGATGCGCTTGCCATAGGCGCCGTTCATCAGCACCAGCACACGGCCGTCCTTCGGGACGAAGCTGCCGAGCATCGCCTCGACCGAAAACGAACCGCTGCCCTGCATCGGCACGCAATCGAACTCGCCCTTGGCATCGCCGGCAATCTCGAGCAGTTCCTGGCGAAGCTTGGCGGTCATTGCCCGGAAATCGCCATCCCAGGAACCCCAGTCCCGCAGCATGGCTTCCTTAACCCGATAGGCCGTGGTTAGCGGGCCGGGCGTCAAGAGATAGGGCTCGCCCAGCCTCGGTGTTTCCAGGGGCGCGATGGTTCTTTCAGAAGCGGTGTTTGGCATTGTCCGTCCTCGCGGTTGGCGTGTTCGAGAACGACAATGGGGCGGAAACATCTATCTGTAAAATCGTTCTTTTGTATCAATCTATCGTTTCAATTTATATATCTAAGCAGCAGGCACGAGCCGGCTTTCCAGGAGGTCCCCGCTCTCGCGCAGGCGCGGATAGGCCATCGTCGTCACCAGCGAATTGACCTCCTTCAGCGCCCGAACGATCTCGAGATGCATGTCGCTCGACAGGATGCTGGTCGCGATGCCCTGCCGAAGCCGCTCCAGATGGCACTTGCTGCTTTCTTCGACCAGGCGACGCACATGTTCCTTCTGCCGAACCATTTCGCGCGCGATCACCGGGTCCGGGGAGACGAGAAGATTGGCCGCCAGCCTGACGTTGGAAGACACGGCCGCATGCAGCAAGGTGAGTTCACGCCATCCCTCCTGCGAGAAGGTCCCTGCGCCCGCAAGCCGCTCCTCGGCCATTTGCAGGAGGCTCTTTGCGACGACGTCTCCGGCATATTCGAGATGGATCGCTGCCTCGGTGAGTTCGATGCCGCGCCGCGATTGCTCTTCGGTCAGGATGCCGCGGTTGACGGCGGCGATGTAGAGCTTGATTGCGCTATGGGCCACGTGGATGTCGCCATCGATGCTTCTGAGCGCCTTGACCGCCTGCGGTGTCGGCGCGTGAATGACGGTCATGACGGGCTCCAGCATCCGGGCGATAAGATTGCCCATGTGCAACACCTCGCGTGCCGCGGCCGCCAGCGCCTGCGCCGGTTTGTCGATCAGCGCCGGGTCAAGCGCACTGACATGAGCCGCACGATCATTGGCACCGGCGGCCTCCGGCATGAGCAACCGAACGAGGCGCGCCATCGGGCCGCAGAAAATCACCCCGACGAGAACCAGGGCAGCGTTGAAGAGCACATGCAGATTGACCAGCTTGCCGGCCACAGTCTCCCCAGGAAGCCAGTCGAACGGGGAATGCAGCGAAAAGAGTCCGAAGATCGCTGCGGCGAACAGGGCGCGGAAGAGGAGATTACCAAGCGGCAGGCGTCGGCCTTCGACCGGCAGACCGCGGGTCAGCCACAGCGCGATGAGCCCGCCGCCGATGTTGACGCCGAGCACCAGGGGAATGCCGACGTCCAGGGGCACGATGCCCTTCACGGCAAAGGTCAGGATCAGCAGGATCGCTGCCACGCTGGAGTGCAGCGCCCAAGTGAAGAAGGCGGCAAGGATCATCACGCTCAAGGCATCCTTGCCGACGAAAGCGACGACGGAAGGCAGCATCGGGCTCTGAGAGAGCGGCTGCGTCGCATGGCCGATCATCTGCAGCGAGAGCAGCAGCAGACCGATGCCGAGCACTGCACGCCCGGTCTCGACGGACTTGCGGGTCGATGCCTTCAGATGCGCAAGACCGCCAGCGGCGATCAGAAGCGGCGCCAGCCAATGCAAGTCGAAGGACAGGATCTTGACGACAAGCGCCGAGCCGAGATCGGCACCAAGCAGCACCGCCAGGCCGGTATCAAGCGCCAGCGCGCCGCTGACGGCAAAACCGGCGGCAAGCATGGCGACCGCCGTCGAGCTTTGCAGCGCAATGGCAACCGCGCAGCCGCAGATGGCCGCACGCGGTCGTCCACCGGCGCCACCGACGGTACGCGCGACGATGTCGCCTGCCGCCGCCTCAACACCTTTCTTCACGAGGCTGACGGCGTAGAGCAAGAGGACGGTGGCGGCGGCAAGCTCGAGGACGACGGCCGGGAGGTTCATGAGGCGCGCTCCGGATAGAGGTGGAATCCGAAAACTATCCGCGCCCGCTTTACATAAATCAAATCGTTCGTTTTAATCAAACTATCGTTCAAATCTATTCAAGAAGGCGTCGTACGCATGCGCTATGTCCAGCTCCGCGCCTTTCATAACGTGGCCATCCACGGCGGTTTCTCGCGTGCCGCCGAAGCGCTCTTCCTTACTCAGCCGGCAGTCTCGGATCAGGTGCGCAAGCTCGAGGAGGAATATGATGTCCTCCTCTTCAACCGGAACAAGAAGCAGGTGACGCTGACCCAGGCGGGCCAACAGCTCCTGGAAGTCACCCGCCGCATGTTCGACGTCGAGCAGCAGGCCCTGGATCTTTTGTCGGAATCACGGGCGCTGAGAGCGGGAAAACTTCGGATCGTTGCCGATGCCGCCCATCACCTGCTGCATATCCTTGCCGCTTTCCGGCGCACCTATCCGACCGTCCAGGTGTCGATCGATTCCGGCAACACCGAAACCGTCATCACCAGCCTGCACGCCTATGAGGCAGACATCGGCGTTCTCGGCGAGATCCCGCAATCGAGCGACTTCGACATCCTGAAACTCAACTCCACGCCGATCATAGCCTTTGCGAGCCGTGACTATCCGCTGCAAGGCAAGAAAAAGGTGACTTTCGCTGAACTCGTGAAGCACCCCTTGGTCATGCGCGAGCAAGGCTCCAAGACCCGCCAAAAGCTCGAAACGATGTCGCAGCAATGTGGCGTGCAACTGACGCCGCTCATCGAAGCCGAAGGTCGTGAGGCGGTGCGCGAGATCGTCGCCGCCGGCGGCGGGGTCGGCTTCGTTTCGTCGGCGGAGTTCGGGCAGGACAGCCGCCTCATTCCCATCGAGATCGAAGCGCCCGAGATGCTGATGGACGAAGCACTCATCTGTTTGCGCGAGCGCAGCAACGGGAAACTGGTCAGCGCCTTTTTCGACATTGCCCGCAGGCTAACCTCTGCGCCGGCCTGATCGCTACCCGGACGGCAGCAACGCAATTTATCGCGCCAACCAGCCGCCATCAACCGGGACGACCGCGCCATGCATGTAGCGGGATGCCGGCGCCAAGAGAAAAACGGCAGCCTCGCCAATATCATCGGGCGTGCCCCAGCGACCGGCCGGGATGCGGTCAAGGATTGCCGCTGAGCGGTCCGCATCCGCGCGCAGCGCCTCGGTGTTGTTGGAGACGATGTAGCCAGGCGCGATCGCATTGACGTTGATGCCCTTGCTTGCCCATTCGTTGGCAAGGATGCGGGTAATGCCCAGCACTCCATGTTTTGAGGCGGTGTAGGATGCGACACGAATGCCGCCCTGGAAGGACAACAACGAGGCAATATTGACGATCCGCCCGGCTCGCTTTTCGTCCAGGAGTTTTCGGCCATAGGCCTGGCAAAGAAGAAAGGCCGCCTTGAGATTGAGGTCGATCACGTCATCCCAGTCGGCCTCCGAGAGCTCGGTGGAGGCCGACCGACGAATGATGCCGGCATTGTTGACCAGTCCATCCAATGGGCCGCACTGTCCCCAGACGCGGTCAAGCAACGTTTTGACCGCCTCTCCATCGCTAAGATCGCAGGCAAACGGCTGGATCCGGCCGCCCGCCGCTTCGACCTTTTCGACTGTTTCGGCCATGGACGAGCGTCCGACCGCGACCACTTCGCCGCCAGCCCGGGCGACCGATACCGCGATGCCTTGGCCGATCCCGGTGTTGGCACCCGTAACCAGCACGCGCTTGCCGTCGAGGCTGAAGGCCGAGAGATCGCTCATCGCAACGTCTCCATCGGGACCGGGTCGGCGTCGGTGTAGTCGACATTGTCCCCCGCCATCGCCCAGATGAAGGCATAGCTGGAGGTGCCGCAACCGGAATGTATAGACCACACCGGCGACAGCACCGCCTCTTCGTTCGCCATCACGATATGGCGGGTTTCGGAAGGCTCTCCGAGAAAATGGAAAACCCGCGCCGGCTCCGGAAGGTCGAAATAAAGATAGACCTCCATGCGTCGATCATGGATGTGCGCCGGCATCGTGTTCCACACCGACCCTTCCTTCAGTTCCGTCATTCCGACGACCAGCTGGCAGGTCTCGATCCCATTGGTGAACTGAAAGATCGATCGTTCGTTCGATGTTTCCAGGCTGCCGAGATCGAGACGTTTCGCGCCTGCGATCGTCAAAAGCGCTGTCGGGTAAGTACGGTGCGCGGGGGCTGACAACAGATAGAACTTTGCCGGCTTCGACCGGTCGTCCGACGAGAACACCACGTCCGACCCCATGCCGACATAGATCATGTCACGGGGACCGAGCACATGGCTCTTTCCGGAAACGACGGCCCGCCCCGGCCCGCCGATGTTGACGGCAATCAGCTCGCGGCGCTCGAGAAACGTCTTCGTTCCCATCGGCTTGATGGCTTCGAGCGTCAGCTCCGCCTCGACCGGCATCGCCCCACCGATCACCATGCGGTCGTAATGGGTATAGGTGAGGTTGACGCGATCGCTCGCAAACAAACCGCCAATGTGGAAATTGTGACGCAGCTCGTCGGTTCCCATCGCTGCGGCAGCAAGCGGATCGATGGCGTGGCGGGATGTAAAATCGGGGATCGTCATATCAAGTCTTTCGGTCGTTGTGGCAGGATCGAGGATGTCAGAGCGGTACGCCGCGCATCAGCGTTACGGTTGTCCCCGTCTCGGACACGCGCCGTCGCAGCGCTCCGACGTCGGGTGCTGCAGGCAAGCGGGATAGTTTCCTTGTCCCCTCTGTTGCATCGGCCTGCGCAAGCACGGCGACGGCGAGCGTGCTGACGCCGACTGGAACAGTACCGCGCAATTGCGGAACCAAGGTTTTTGCGGAAACCAGGTTGGTGTTTGGGGCAGCGATATGGCAGCGGCCCTCCCGAGGGTTCGTCGAACCGATGTCGAGGATGGCTGACAGGTCCGTCGCCGTGGCAACGACAGCGCGGCCGGCACCCTGTTTGCAAACTTCGCCGGCGTCTCGCCCGACTGCAAAGCCGCCTTCGATCGTGGCGAGCGTCCGCGGCGTGTCGATGCGGTGAAGCCGAACCTGGAAATCGCCGTCCCAGTAAAGCCAGGTCTCGACCAAGACATCGGCGAAGGGCCGCCAACGCGCATAGAGAAGGTTGTTGGCGACGAGCGCCTCTTCGTTGGTTTCGCGCACGCGGAAATGCACGCCGTCATCGCTGAAGCCGATCATGGATTCGAGCACGGAATTGTCGAACCGCCAGAGATCGTTCTCGATGCTGAAGCCGTATCGCCCCGAATAGGCGAACTTCGCGTATTTCTCAGGCGCGAAGCGGATGAAGGTGTTCTCGGCGCTCGTGTGCTGGCCACAGGAGAGCGCAATGGCATCCCCTGCCGGATTGGCGATCAGGAAACCGATATGGCGCTGCGTGGAGACGGCGGATCGCTGTGGGCAGGCGTCCTCATCGCTCGCCCAGAACGGATGGTCCGCCGGCAGCATCAGCGGAAGGAAGGCCTTCAGCGCCCAATAGGGCGATTGCGCGGAATTGTACGGTTCCGACATGATGAGGTTGGGATAGGCGTAGCCGACGGGCATCACGCCATCGCGCGCGGCGAAGGGGTGCTTCGCCCACCAGCGCAGATGACGCAGGAAGTAACCCTTCTGTTGTCCGAAGGGGATCTCCTCGTCGCCTGCGAGCGCCATGGCGCCGAAGAGGCCGGCAATGGCAAAACGATAGGTCATCGAGCGACCGAAGCAGAGCGCCGGTCCGTCATCGGCAAACCATCTCGCCATGTCTCCGGCGATCAGTCGAGCCCGCTCCCGATACCTTTTCGTCCAGTCGCCGCCATCGAGGGCCGCCAGGATCAGGCCATAGAAGTGAAAGGCGAAGGGAATGTAGTGGTCGGCGCGGCGCGTATCCCCATCGTGATACCAGCCATCGCCGAGGTAGAACGCGTCGAGTTCCTGCCGGTACTGGTCGTCGAGTTCTCGATCACAATCGACCCCGACATGTCTCAAACCCATGCTGACGAGCAACCGGAAGAACTTCCAATTGTTGTCGCTATATTCGCAGGCATGGCCTTTGAGCAGATAGGCAGCAACGTTTCGCCGTTCGGCCGTAGACAGGGGCGCCCAGAGCTTGTCTGGAACGAGCCTCAGTGCAAATCCGATCGCTGCGAGTTCCACGAGGCGCTGGCTGCGGTCGAACGGGTCGCCCCAGTATTCCGGATGGGCCGGATCACAGCCATTGGCAAGACCGCGCGCGATCGGCGTCCAATCGATCCACGATGCGCCGCCGACCTCGGCCGGTGCCAGGCCCCAGAGCAGACGGGAATAACCCTCCAAGTCGGCGGACGCCTGGTCGAAATGTGCCGCATGCGCATCCAGCCGGATGCGAGCGCCGCCGGCAGACCGATATTGTTCAACCGGCTCCACCAGCGCCTTGAGCGCGGCCTCGACATCGGCGCGGCTTTTGAGCGGATTGCCCGCCCACGGTTTAAACAGGGTTTCGGGGAAGATCGTGTCGGTCATGCCAAAGGTTTCCGTTCGAACATTGCCGCGCGGGGGGATGACTTCCCGCGCGGCCCGGCAAAGTGGAGCGGATGCTCAGGCCTTGAGAATGCGGTCGGCCGATGAGACGAGTTCGTTGCCTGCTTCCGCCGGCGTCAGCTGGCCGAAGGCGACCTTGTCGGCGAGCGGCCGGAAGACGCGCTCGTCAAGTTCACCAGCACCGAGCGGCACGGCCGGCGGGTAGGTGCCGACGCGATCCGCAATGCCGTTGACATAGTCGACCGTCTTTTTCGCCGTGGCGTCGATCGAGGGAAGAACGGCGGTCTGCACGTCGGTGTTTACAGGCACGCCGCGCTCGACCTGAAGGATCTTGCCGGCCTCCAGGTCGTTGACGAAAAAGTCGATGAATTGCGCTGCGAGTTCCGGGTTCTTCGCGGTGCTTGCGATCGACCAGTGCAAGCCGGGGCGATAGAAAAGTCCGGAGGGACCATCCGCACTGCTGACCGGCAGCGACGTGATATCGAGCGTGCTCTTGGAAATCTTCTGGAAGGCAGGGAGCTGGTTTGAGAAGGCAATCGCGATGGCCGCGTTGCCGGTCGCCAGCGGGTTGCTGTCGACCAGCACCTTGTCGAGCGCTTGTATCTCGGCGGAGACGCAGCCGCCGTTCTTGGTGAGGCTCTCCCAATAGCCGAACCAATCGGCCGCATCGCTGGCCTCATAGCCGAGCTTTCCGGCTTCCGTGTAGAGCTTCTTGCCGCGCTGATGCAAAAACGCCTCGAAGGCGTACGTGTAGCGCGACGCGTTTCCAACCGCCCAGACGTTCTTCTTGCCTATTGCCTTGGTAAGGTCGATCGAGAACTTGGCGAAGTCGTCCCAGGTGGTTTTGGCCGAAGGCGGGATAAGCCCGGCTTTCGTGACCGCATCAGCGTCGTAGATCATGGCAAAGGCGTTCAGCGACAACGGCATACCGGTCACCTTGCCGTCGACCGTTCCAAGATCGAGCACACCTGGCACCAGCTTGTCCGTGCGGATGACCTTGCCGAGATAGTCGTTGAGCGGCAGGTTGGTGGACCGGCGGCTATAATCGGCAAAGCGGCTGGGCTCGAGCTGGAAAATGTCCGGGGCGTTCCCACCGGCGATCATCGTCGTCAGTTTGGCCCAGTAATCGCTCCCGCCCACTTCGCCGACGATCTTGGCGCCGGAATGCGCCGCCTCGAAGAGCTTGGCAACGCCAAGCGTGCGCTCGGCGCGGCTGGGTGTACCCCACCAATAAAGGCGCATGGAATCCTCCGCAAAGGCGCGGAACGCGGGCATCGTCGCGAGTGTGGCGCCGGCCCCGAAAAGCGCGGCGTTACGCAAAAAATGGCGTCTGTTGATCATGTTCTCCTCCTCCATGATTTGTTCCTTGAGATCTCTCTTTGCGATCAATGGCCGATGCGGTCGCCGGCCCCGTCGAACAGGTGGCAGTTTTCCGCGGCAATCCGGACGTCCAGCGTTGAGCCGGCAGTGATCGGGCGTTGGCCATCGAGAGCAACCGTCAGCGACTGCCCGTCGGTGAGCCGCCCGTAAACGATGGTCTGACCGCCGAGATGCTCGACATGGACGACCGTCAGCGCGCCAAGTTCGAGCCCGCCGGTCGCGTCGATACCGATATGTTCGGGCCGCAGGCCGAGGCTGACCTTTGTGCCAACCGCGATGCGCTCCTCGATCGGGAGCCGCGCAATTCTGCCGGCAACATCGATCGAGATACCGCCGTCGCGGATGTCGCGTGCGACGGCATCGAGGAAATTCATCTTGGGCGAGCCGATGAAGCCGGCGACGAAGCGGTTGGCGGGCCGGTTATAGATCTCGAGCGGCGTGCCGTGCTGTTCGATGACCCCGGCGCGCAAGACGACGATGCGGTCTGCAAGCGTCATTGCCTCCACCTGGTCATGGGTGACGTAGATCATCGTCGCGCCGATATCCTTGTGCAGCTTGGCTATCTCGACGCGCGTCTGGACGCGAAGCTCCGCATCGAGATTGGACAGCGGCTCGTCGAACAGGAAGATCTTCGGGTCGCGCACGATTGCCCTGCCGATCGCTACGCGCTGCCGCTGGCCGCCAGAGAGTTGCTTCGGCTTGCGGTCGAGCAGATGGGTAATCTGCAGGATGTCGGCGGCCTTGCGGACCCGCTTGTCGATCTCCGGCTTCGGCATCTTTGCCGTTTCGAGACCGAAGGACATGTTCTTGTAGACGCTCATATGCGGGTAGAGCGCATAGGACTGGAAGACCATGGCGATGCCGCGCTGGCTCGCCTCCTTCTCGTTCATGCGCTCGCCGCCGATGGAAAGTTCGCCGCCGCTGATCGGCTCGAGCCCCGCAATCATGCGCAAAAGGGTCGACTTGCCGCACCCCGATGGGCCGACGAAAACCACGAACTCTCCGGAGCCGATCGCCAGATCGACGCCGCGGATGATGTCGAGATTGCCAAAGCTCTTCTTGATCTTGCTCAAAGCCAGCGTCGTCATCGTTTCCGTCCCTATCTCTCAATTCCAGTTGGTGTCAGCGCTTCATGCCGGTTGTCGCGATGCCTTCGATCAGCAGTCGCTGGAACAGCATGAAGAGGATGAAGATTGGCAGCACCGTCAGCGTCGACATGGCAAAGAGCGAGCCCCAGTCCGACGTCCCGGTGGAGTCGACGAAGGTGCGCAGACCGAGCTGGGCGGTGTATTTTTCGATGTCATTCAGGTAGATGAGCGGCGCAAAGAAATCGTCCCAGGTCCAGATGAACGAGAAGACCGCTGCCGTCGCCAACACCGGCGTTGAGAGCGGCAGGATCACCTTCAGGAAGATGCGCAGCGGGCCGCAACCATCCATGATGGCCGCCTCGTCGAGCTCGCGCGGGATGCCCCGGAAAAACTGCACCATCAGGAAGATGAAGAAGGCGTCGATCGCCAAGAATTTCGGCACCACCAGTGGCAGGATGGAGTTCACCCAGCCAAGCTTCAGGAACATCACATATTGCGGGATCAGCACCGCATGCTGCGGCATCATCAAGGTGCCGAGCATCAGTGTGAACCAGAAACCGCGCCCCTTGAAACGCAGGCGCGTGAAGGCATAGGCCGCCATCGAGCAGGAAATGAGGTTGCCGATGACGACGAGCAGCGAAATCACCAGCGAATTGAAAAACATCCAGCCAAAGCCGATACTCAAGCCGGTCCAGCCGCGGCGATAGGCATCGACTGTCGGGTCAGTCGGGATCAGCCCCGTCGAGGTGAAGATCTCGCTGTCCGGCTTGAACGAGCTCGCGACCATCCAGAGCAGCGGATAGAGCATGAGAAAGCTGACCGCGACGAGCAGCGCATAAAGCAGAGCACGTTTCCACGGGGATGTGCCAGATACGCCGGCGTCGGCGCGCGAAGCGATGGTGGTCGTCGAAAGAGCGGCATCAGTCATCGTAGTGAACCCAGTACCTGGCTGTCAGAAATGACATGGCGGTGAAGAAGGCGATGATGAGCACCAGGACCCAGGCCAGCGCCGAGGCATAGCCGAAGCGGAAATTGGTGAAGGCTTCCTGGTAGAGGTAGAGCGTGTAAAACAGCGTGGAGTCGATCGGACCGCCGGTTCCGTCGCTGATGACAAAGGCCGAGGTGAAGGCCTTGAAGGCATCGATCGTCAGGATCACGGCATTAAAGAAGATCACCGGCGTCAAAAGCGGCAAGGTGATCTTGAAGAACTGCCGGGCCTTGCTGGCGCCATCTATGCTTGCCGCCTCGTACATGTCCTGCGGGATCTGGCGCAGACCGGCAAGAAAGATGATCATCGAGGATCCAAACTGCCAAACCGCCAGGAGAACGAGCGTATAAAGCGACGTCGAAGGGTTCGAGATCCAGCTTGGCCCTTCGAAACCGAACAACGCATTAAGCGCCTGATTGAGCAATCCGTCGCCGGCAAACACCTGTCGCCACAGGACCGCCACGGCGACGCTGCCGCCGACCAGTGACGGCAGATAGAAGATCGCACGAAAGAGCGACAGGCCTTCAAGCCCCCGGTTTAGCGCCACTGCCACGGCAAGCGCAAAAAGCAACTTCAAGGGAACCGACAGCAGCACGAAGGTGAAGGTCACGTTCATCGCCGTCCAGAAGCGCGGATCATCGGTCGCGATGCGCACGTAGTTCTCCGCGCCAACCCAGTTTGCTGCGTCAAGGCCGCTGTAGTCGGTCAGAGACAAATAGAACGAGGCGACAGCAGGCCCGAGCGTCAGCAGAAAAAAGCCGATAAGCCACGGCGTGATAAAGCCGTACCCGGCCAGGCTCTCTGCGAGCCTGAACCCGCTGCCGGCAGCCGGCCTTTCAGTTGTCCCTAATGTGGACATTGTATCTCTCTCCAGCGATGCCCGGCTCCTCCCGAGCATCCGATTCCTAGCGGTTAGAAATTTTCCCGTCAACAGAAAGTTTCGTAGTTGACGAAATTATCGTATTTGTGCGAAAACTTCACGAAACCAACGTGAGGCTTATCATGCGCATCGAACGAAACAGCTACTTCAACGCGGTCGAAATGGTTGGCAATCGCCCCAATCGCGAACGTCACCAGCAGGCTTTGGAACGCTGCATTGCCAAATTGCGCCAGACCATGCCGACAATCGGTCTGCGCAATCCGAAGATTGGCCTGCCGGATCAGACGTGGAGCTATTGCGGGCCCTTTGACTGGGTCGTGAGCTTTCACGCCGGCCAGCTCTGGCTTGCGCTGGAACTCACGGGCGATCCCAGCTTCCTGAACGCCGCCCGGGCCCGCCGCGCCATTTTTCGCGACATCTTGCGCCATCGCGATGCGCAAGACCACGATCTCGGCTTCCAGTTTTCTTTGAGCTGCGTTGCGGAGTGGCTGCTGACAGGCGACCGGGAGGCTCGCGACCTCGCTCTTGAAGCTGCGGCGAGGCTGCTTGAGCGCTATCGCCCGGATGCACGATATATCCAGGCCTGGAATGCTCGCTCGATCCACGGTGGCATTCGCTCCGAATTCGTCAATGGGCGCGTCATCGTCGATACGATGCAAAACCTCGCGCTGCTACACTGGGCCCACCGCGAGACCGGCCGCGGCGATTTTGCCGAAGCCGCCGATGGCCACGCCGAAACGACCCTGAAGCACCTGGTTCGCGCCGACGACACAAGCTTCCACACCTTCCTGTTCGACCCTTCAAGCGGTAAGCCCCTGCGCGGGGAGACCCATCAAGGATATGCGGATGATTCCTGCTGGTCACGCGGCCAGGCCTGGCTGATCCATGGCTATGCGCAGTGCGCGGCAACCACCGGCAACCCTCACTTCGCCGACGCCGCCAGACGTCTGGCTGCCAAGGCCGAAGCTCTGATGGGCGACGACGGCGTCCCCGTCTGGGACTATTCGGTTCCTGATGCCAAGTCAGCGCCCCGCGACAGTTCCGCCGGCGCGATCATGGCGGCCGGCATCTTCATCCTCGCCGGGCTTTGTGAACCGGAGGAGGCACAACGCTGGTACGCATTCGGCGATCGCCTGATCGGTGGCCTGCTCGACACTTGCGATCTGACGGGCGATCCCAAGGCCGAAGGGCTGCTCGCCCATGGCGCAGCCCATGCCAGCGCCGGCTATTCCGATGCGATGCTGCCCTACGGCGACTATTATTTCATGGAGGCGCTGATGCGTTCGCTTGGGCACACGCGCTTCTTCTGGTAGTGGACGATCATGACCATGCAGCCGCGATCAATCTCGCCCACTCCGGCCAGATAGGAACCTTCGTCGAAATGGATGACGAATCGAACGCCCCGACACTCAAGGACATCGCCGACGCCGCGGGCGTTTCGGTCGCGTCCGTATCGAAGGTGCTCAACAATCGCGGTGGCGTCGGCGACGAAAGCCGGCGCAAGATCCTCGACCATGCGGAGCGCCTGGGCTACCAGGTCCGGGCGGCCCGCTCGCTGATCCGCGCCGGCGTCGAGAGCACTGTGCTGGTGATGCCGGCACAGTTTTATGCCAGTTCGGCTTTCTACGAGGACGTGATCCAGGGCGTGCTTGCAGAGGCCAGCACAAGCTCGCTCAGGATCGACGTCAGGCTTGTCTCGCTGGATGCGGAGATCGCGATCAGCGAAATCTCTGACATTCTGCGCGACATCCGGCCGGGCGCCCTTGTCGTGCTCGGCATGGACCATCCCGTCATGATCGACAGGATTGTCGATAGCGGCATCCCGGCCGTCATCATCAACGGCATGGACCGGACGATGCGGCTCTCATGCGTGCTGCCCGACAACTGGTCTGCCGGCTGGCTCGCTGCACAAAGGTTACTTGCGGCCGGCCACCGCGAGATCGTGCACGTGACAATTCCCCACCGCCTGTCGCTACGCCGGCGCCTTGAAGGCTTCCGGATCGCGCTGGAGGAGGCCGGAATTGCCTTCGACGAAAATAGACACATCTTTGATCTCGGTCGCATGGGCCTGCAAGAGCCCGACACCACGCCGGCGATACGGCAGGCCATAAAGCAGGGGCGTTTCACCGACACAACCGCGTTCTTCTGCAGCACCGATCTAATCGCGATCAACGTCATGCAAGCTCTCGAAGCGAGTAGTCACTCGGTTCCGGAAGACTTCTCGATCATCGGGGTCGACGATATCGCGATCGCCCGGCACAGCCGCCCGCCGCTGACGACGATGCGGATCGACCGGGGTGAGCTTGGCCGTGCCGGCATCCAACTCCTGCTGGAACGGATCAACGACCCCGAAATCAATGTGCGCCGGGTCAATCTCGGCGTCCGCTTGGTTGAACGCTCCACAGTCGCCGTACCAAGGAGCAGCCCTCACGCGAAAAGAGCGTAAGAGGTAGCAGGATACGAAAGCGCCTCTGCCTGGCGCGCACCACGTTCGACGGACGAGACCCGTGTGTCGGGAGCGCGGAGCCGTAAAATGATGTGGTCAACCACACGGCCACTCTCAAGCGTGGCCGCACCTCACCTGCCATCGATGGATGGCCGCGTCACGCCCCACAAGCCATGTCACGCAACTGTCACGCGCAATAGATCAACGAGACTGCTAAGAAGTAGAAAAGTTATCATTGCTCGAGTGGCAACATGCCCCGATACCTCTTTCATATTCACCTGTCCGGCAGGATCAGTCGCGATGACCATGGAGCGTTTCACGCGAATGACAGTCAGGCGGTGACCAATGGCAGGTCGATCGCCGACAAGATCGCTGAAGACGACAGGCACCGTAGCGTCATCGTGACTGTCGAACGAGCCGGCGGCGTTGTTCTGGCCCGCGTGACTGCCAGGAGGGCAATGCCACCCTGGCAATCTGCGAGTTCGAAATTCGAACACGCTTGGAGAGAACTGTCCGACCTTGACGTTAGCCAATTTCGCAGGGCGCGTTAGAAATCCTGGCCTTGTTTTATTGACGTCAGCGAGGCGTCCCCTTTCGGTTAGGGGATGCCTCGCACGCGACGGTCGCCGGTGGTCCTTAAGCCCTATGCCGCGACAATAGTTGCGAGCACGCTGACGCAATCACCGGATTTGACGAGGCCGGGGAAATGGCGAGCGACGAGGATGCCGTCCATCTTTGCCCGTATGTTCAGCGGTTCGTCGCCTGTACGGCCGATCGGATAGATGCGGGCGACGATTTCCCCGCTCCTCACCTGGTCGCCGAGATCGACGAAAGGTTCGACAAGTCCGCCGTCCTCGGCAAAGCAAAAGCAGTTGCCGTCGGGCATGTCGAGCCACGTGGTTTCGCCGCTTTCGACTGCCCCTTTCAAGATACCTGCCGCCTTCAGCACGTTGGAAACGCCCGCCTTGGCGATACGCGCACTCCTGGCCGTCGCCGTGCCGCCACCGCCGAGCTCGGTGGTGATGAAGACCTTGCCCATCTCCTCCGCCGCCGTGTCGTACATGCCGACGGCATCGATCTCCAGCATCTTCATCGACCATGGGGCGCCGAAGGCCCTGACGAGTTCGAAGGATTTTTCCTCCGGTGCCTTGTCTGGCAGCACATGGGCGGCGCAGAAAGGCAGAAAGTCGAGCGTCTTTCCGCCTGAATGAAAGTCGAGCACGATCTCGGCAAGCGGTAACAGCGTGCGCTGGAAATAGTCCGCGATCTTCTGGGTGACCGTGCCGTCCGGCGTGCCTGGAAAGCTTCGGTTCATGTTGCCCTTGTCGATCGGCGAGGTGCGGGTGCCGGCCAAAAAGGCCGGATAGTTCATCGCCGGCACGATGATGACGCGGCCCGTGACGTCATCGGCCTTCAGCGTGCGGGCGAGATCGAAGAGCGCAATCGGGCCCTCATACTCATCGCCGTGGTTGCCGCCGGTGAGAAGGGCCGTCGGGCCCTCCCCGTTCTTCACGACTGTCACCGGGATCATCACCGAGCCCCAGGCGGAATCGTCGCGGCTGTGAGGCAGACGCAGGAAACCATGCTGAACGCCCTCGGCCGAAAAATCGACCGTAGAACTGATCGGCGAAGGACGAAGGTTGATTTCCCGCATGGCTCAATCCTTCACGAGCAGTTTGCGCGGCACGTTGGCGAGGCACTCGACACCGCTCTCGGTGATCAGGATGCTTTCCGTGGTCTCAAAGCCCATGTCCTCGAGCCAGAGGCCCGTCATGAAGTGGAAAGTCATGCCGGGTTTGAGTTCGCTGCGGTCACCTGGACGCAGGCTCATCGTGCGCTCGCCCCAGTCCGGCGGATAGGAAACGCCGATGCCGTAGCCAGTGCGATTGTCCTTCACGATGCCGTACTTCTTCAGCACGGCGAAGAAAGCGTTTGCGATATCCTCGCAGGTATTGCCGGGCCGTGCCTTTTCGAGGCCTGCCTCCATGCCTTCCAGCGTCGCCTTCTCGGCATCGAGGAACGCCTGTGTCGGCTTGCCGAGAAAGACGGTGCGCGACAGCGGCACGTGATAACGGTGGTAGCAGCCGGCAATCTCGAAGAAGGTGCCCTCACCTCTCTTCATCGGCCGGTCGTCCCAGGTCAGGTGCGGCGCGGAAGCCTCCACGCCCGAGGGCAACAGCGGCACGATTGCTGGATAATCGCCGCCGATGCCATCGACCCCTCGGGTACCGGCATCGTAAATCTCCGCGACCAGATCGCATTTGCGCATGCCGACCGCGATCTTGTCGAAGATGCGTTCATGCATCTTTTCGACGATCCTCGCGGCGTTGCGCATGTAGCGGATTTCGGCCTCGCTCTTGACCGCGCGCTGCCAGTTGACGAGTGCGGTCGCATCGATGAAACGCGCATTCGGCAGATGCTTCACTAGTGAAGCGAAGGCGGCGGCGGAGAACCAGTAATTGTCCATCTCCACACCGATCGTCAGCTTGTCGAGGCCCCGTTCGGCGAGCTTGGCCGAGAGGTAATCCATCGGGTGGCGTTCGGTGGACTGCACATAGTGGTCCGGATAGCCGACGATGTTCTCGTGTTTGAGGTAGGCGGTGAATTTGGCGCCGTTGGCATCCTGGCCGCGTCCGTACCAGATGGGCTCGCCCGTCGGCGGCACGACGACGCATTGGTGCACGTAGAAAGACCAGCCGTCATAGCCGGTCAGCCAGTTCATGTTCGACGGATCGCTGACGATCAGCACGTCGATGCCCTTGGCTTCCATCGCTTTTCGCGTTTTTTGAAGACGCGTTTCATACTCCGGAAGCGAGAACTTCAGGTTCGCTTGTTTCATCGGTTTTTCCTCTATACCCGGCGAAAAGCCGGTCTCAACTCTCGAAGATCGTGCCGGCGCCCGTCATTGCCGCGCGGGCGCCAGCAAGCGTAGCTATGGCCGTGTCCTGAATGCCCGTGCCGGTAAGGTCCGCCACGGTGATCTGCTCGGGGCCGCTGCGGCCCGGTTTGCGCCCGGCGACGATCTCGCCGAGTTCGGGGAAGATCGTATCCTCCGTCACGAGGCCCGCTTCGATGGCATGATGCAATTCGCCGAGCCTGCGCGTCTGCTTCAGGCTATCGGCGACATAGAGGCCGGCGGTGGCGACAATGGCGGGCTCGATCTCGTTTTTGTGCTCGGCGTCCGACCCCATGGCCGTGACATGCTGGCCAGGCTGGAGCCATTCGGCCCGAAGCACCGGTGTTTCGGAAGGCGTGGTGGTGACGATGATCTCCGCACCATCGACAGCCGCCCGGCCGTCGGCCTCCGCCCGAACCGGAAAGCCGAGCTTCACCGTCAAGTCCGCAGCGACGGCCTCGGCTTTAGCAGCATCTCTCGCCCAGATGCGCGCTTCGCGGATCGGCCGCACCAGACTTAAGGCCTCAAGTTGCAACCTTGCCTGCATGCCGGCGCCGAAGATGGCGGCAACCGCGGCATCCGGGCGCGAAAGTTGTCGAGCCGCGACCGCGCCGGCCGCCGCTGTGCGCACATCCGTCAGGTAACCGTTGTCGAGGAGGACGGCCTCTACCAGGCCGGTCTTCGCCGAAAGCAGCACCATCAGGCCGTTGGTGCTCTGCAGGCCGATCTTCGGATTATTGAAGAAGCCGGGGCTGATCTTGATGGCGAAACCGTCGAGACCGGGCATGTAAGCCGTCTTAACATCGACCTCACCGCGCTCTTCAGGGATGTCGAGCCTCAGGATCGGCGGCATCGCCACCGCTTTGGTGGCAAGCGCGTGAAACGCTCCTTCGACGCAGGCAATGGCATCGAGATCGAGCGGAACGATACGCCTGAGTTCCGCCTCGGTAAGAATTCTCATCGCCGTCATGCCGCGGTCTCCGCTAGCGGATCGACCCCGCCATTGATGACCCGTCGATGCAGGTCCATGTCGACATTGCGGCCGGAGAGGATGACCGCCACCGGCCCCTCCAGCCGGCCAAACCGGCGGGAAAGCAAGGCCGCGATGCCGACGGCCCCTGCCCCCTCGATCACCTCGCGCTCCTGGGAATACGCATGCCGCATACCGGCCGCGATCTCGGCTTCAGACAGCAAGATCACGTCGTCGAGCAGCGCGCGGCACATTTCGAAGGTCACGGCGTTATCAAGGCCGATGCCGCCACCGAGGGAATCGGCAAGGCTTGCCACCTCCTCGACTTGCACCGGCCGCCCTGCGTTAAGGCTCGCCTTCATTGCCGCGCCACGTTCCATCGTAAGGCCGATGACGCGGGTCTTCGGTGACCGCCCTTTCACGGCCGCCGCGACACCGGCCGCAAGCCCACCGCCGGAAAGCGGCACAAAAACCGTCGCCACATCCGGCATTGCCTCGACGATCTCCAGACCGAGCGTGCCCTGCCCGGCAACGACCGTTCGATTATCGAAGGGTGGCACCATGACGAGACCCTCTTCAGCCATCAGCCGATCCACCTCAAGCTGGGCTTCGTCCTGCGATTTGCCGACGATCAGGACATTGGCCCCAAGCCTTCGGATGTCCGACACCTTGTTGTTGGGCACGAGTTTGGACACGCAGATTGTCGCGACTGATCCTGCGGCCTTGGCGGCATGGGCGAGCGCCCGGCCGTGATTGCCGGTCGAGGCGGCGACGATACCCCTCGCCCGCTCTTCCGACGTCAGCGAGAGCACGGCATTCGTGGCGCCGCGGAGCTTGAAGCTGCCTGTCGTCTGGTGGTGCTCAAGCTTCAGGCCGACGGGCACACCGAAGCGTTCGCAGAGCGAAGCGGAAAGCACGAATGGCGTATTCAAGACCCGGCCCTTTATGCGCCGCGCCGCCTGTTCGATATCCGCCACTGTTACGGGAAGGTTCGACATCGCTACCGGTCCAAATAGGCAAGTGTCATGAGCTGCCCGAGATCCGGCCGTGCCGTCTCATTGCCGCAGAGGCGCAGGCAGGCCCAGGCGGTGGCGAGATTGCTGGTAACGACCGGCTTGCCGATGACGGCCTCGATCTCGGCCGCGACGCCTGCCGCCCGCACCGCCGTGCACGATACGAAAAGCGCGTCGCTGTCTGGCGCCGTCGCTTGCTTCGCAAAGGCGACGATTTCGTCCGGAGAAATGCGCGCCATCTCCCGGTCGTCATCAAGACCGAGGCAAGTGAAACGGGCGATGTCGAAGCCGAGCGACACGAAATAGTTAGCCATCGGCTCGCTGGTCTCGATCGTGTAGGGCGTCAGTACGGAAATCCGCTTGGCACCGAACGCCTTGAGGCCAGAGGCCGCCGCCGCAGTCGGCGTGACGATGGACGCACTTGGCTTGGCCGCATGGACCGCCGCCTTGACTTGCGCGTCGCCGATGACGACGGACGCGGAGGTGCAGGAATACATGACGATGTCTAGAGGTTCGTCCGGCAGGATCAGTGCGGCCGCTGATGTCAGCGAGGGCTGCATGGCGCGCAAGTTCTCCGGCGTCACCGGGTTCGCGTAGGGAATGCGCGTCGCATAGACGCCAATCCGCTCGCTTGCCACCATGCGATGGAAGTCCACTTCCGTGGTGTGGTCGGTCGCAAGGATGATCAGGCCGATGCGCTTGTCGAGCGGACGCTCATCCAGCTTCGGCATGCGCGAGGAAAGTGTAAGATCGGCCGCTCGCATCAGCGCTCCTCCACTTGGGCGTATCGTTCTTCCAGCCAGCGCAGGAAGACGACGGAGATCAGGCTCATGATCAGGAAGAAGACCCCGACCAGCGTCATCGGCTCGATGTAGCGATAGCTGCTGTTGGCCACGCTTTTCGCCTGGTTCATCAGTTCGAGCACTGTGATGGCGGAAAGGAGCGGTGTCTCCTTGAACATGGCGATCAGATAGTTGGCCAGCGCCGGGATCATCGGCGGGATCGCCTGTGGCAGGATGACGTGGACCCAGGTCTGGCGGCCGGTGAGGTTCGTCGCCTTGGCCGCCTCCCATTGGCCGCGCGGCACGTTCTCGATACCGGCGCGGTAGACCTCCGCCGCATAGGTGCCATAGTGGAGCCCAAGGCCGATGATGCCGGCGAGCATTGCCGGCAGGCGAACGCCAATATCCGGCAACACGAAGAAGATGAAGTAGAGCTGGACAAGGAGCGGCGTGCCGCGAATGAACTCCACGATGAAGCCCGTGACCTTCGCAATCGGCTTAGGCGCGGTCATGCGCAGGATGGCAAAGACGAGGCCGATGATGGCAGCGAGTGCCGCGCCGAAAACGGTTGCCAATATGGTGATCTTCAGACCCTCAAGCAGGGTCGGCATGATTTCCCAAACGAAATTCCAGTCCCATTCCATCGTCAGGTCCTCACGCCATCAAGGCCGCGTGTTACCCGGCGTTCCAGCCAGCGCATGCCGTTGGAGATGGCGAGTGCCATCAGGAAGTAGAGCACGAGAATCGTTGCGAAAGGAACGAGCGTGCTGCCGGTCTGGGCGCGGACCACCTGGGCCTGAAAGGTCATGTCGGTGAGCGAGATCAGCGACACGACGGCCGTACCCTTCAAGAGCTCGATCGCGTTGTTGCAGAAGGTCGGAAGCATCAGCGGCAGGGCCTGCGGAAGGACAACGTAACGCATCGACTGATAGCGCGAGAGATTGAGCGCTATGCAGGCCTCGCGTTGCTCGCGGCCGATCGCCTTGACCGCGCCGCGCACGACCTCCGCCCCATAAGCTCCCACGTTCAGTCCCAGCGCCAGTACGCCGGCCTGAAGCGGCGACAAGGTGACGCCGGCGAATGGCAGCACGAAGTAGACCCAGAACAGCTGGACGAAGATCGACGTGCCGCGGAAAAACTCGATATAGGTGGTGGCAAGCGCGCGAACCACGAAAATGCGGCTGACGCGTCCAAGACCCGCGACGAATGCCATGACGAGCGCGAGCAATGAGCCGAGCACGGTAAGCTCAAGCGTCACGAGCGCGCCTTCAAGGATCAGCCCTATGTAGCCGGACCAGTCGGTCATCGTTCTTCCATATACGAGGGAGCGGACTGCCTCTCCCCGGTTTGGGAAGAGGCCCGATTGCTGAGGCCTTACTTGGCGGCGCAGAGCTTTTCGCGGGTCGTCGACATCGCGGCCGCGGCAGAGAAGCCATAGGGTTCGATGATCTTGGCAAACTCGCCCGACTGCTTGAGCTTTGCGAGTTCCACGTCGAAGGCATCGCGCAAGGCTTCCTCGCCCTTCTTGAAGGCCGCGCCGTCGCAATAGACCGGCGCGCCTTCAACCGGCGCCACGACTTCGACACTGGGGTCGTTCGCCTTGGCGACAAGAGCGTTGATGGAAAGCACCGGCAGCGAATAGACGTCGATACGGCCGTCCTGCAGCATCTTCAGGCCGCTCTGGCCATCCGGAACGACAATGACACGATCGCGCGGGACGCCGGCTTCGAGCGCGAGCTTTTCTTCCGTACCGCCACCTGGCGCGCCGATCTTGGCGTCCGGATTGTCGGCGATATCCTTGTAGCTCTTGAGCTTCAGCGGGTTGCCCTTTTTCAGCGCGAAGGCTTCGGCGTCACAAAGGATCGGTTCTGAATAGGCAACCGCGTTGCAACGTTCCGGCTTCATGAAGAGGCCGGCAGTGATGACATCATGACGGCCGGCCTGAAGACCCGGGATCATCGCGCCATATTCCGAGATCGAGGCGACGATGTCTTCGACACCGAGGCGCTTGAAGACCTCACGCGCGACGTCCGGAGCTGCGCCAGAAACTTTGCCGTCGGCGGCAACTGCCGTGAAGGGCGGTTCGTTGGCGATGGCGACACGGGCGAAACCCTGTTCCTTCAGTTCCTCAAGCTTGCCGTCGGCCCAGGCTGGCGCTGCGGCAACCATTGCCGTGAGGGCGCCCGCGCTGGCGGTTATGGTCAAATAGGTTCTCATGCTCATAGTTGCGAACTCCTCTGGCTGTCCCGGGTTTTTGTTTGGAGCCTTGTTTCCGGGCGGCAAAGCCGCTCAGACGCGGTGCCCTGCCGCGATGATCTTGCGCAGGAAGGTCTGCGTGCGTTCCTGCTTGGGCGTGCGGAAAATCTCGTCCGGCTTGCCCTCCTCGACGATCTTGCCGCGGTCGAAAAAGAGAATGCGATCGGCAAAATCATGGGCGAAACCCATCTCATGCGTGACGAGCAGCATGGTCATGTCTGTTTCGACCGCAAGCTTGCGCATGACATTCAGCACTTCTTCGACCAGTTCCGGGTCGAGTGCCGAGGTCACCTCGTCAAACAGCATGATCTTTGGCGAAAGAGCCAGCGCCCGGGCGATCGCAACGCGCTGCTTCTGTCCGCCGGACAATTGCGCGGGCATGCTCTTTGCCTTGTCGGCCATGCCCACCATGTCGAGAAGCTCCATCGCCCGCTTCTCCGCCGCGGCCTTCGCCATGCCTTTCGTCAGCATCGGCGCGAGCGTGACATTGTCGAGCACGCATTTGTGCGGGAAGAGATTGAAGTGCTGGAAGACCATGCCGATCTTCTCGCGCATCTTGTGCAGATGGCGGTCGTCGGCCGGCGCGAGGCTGCCGTTCTTCGGCATATGATAGAGCTGGTCGCCGTCGACCTCGATATGGCCGCCGCTGATCGCCTCCAATGTCATGAGAATGCGCAGGATCGTTGTCTTGCCCGATCCGGAGGGACCGATAAGCGCCAGCTTTTCACCCGGCAGCACGTCCATCGACAAACCGTCGAGTACGGTCAAGGGACCGTAGCGTTTGGTGATGTTGTCGATGCGGATGATCGGCGCTGCCATGCATGTCTCTCCCTATTGAGACAAGTGATGGAGCAACGATGCGCGGCAAACAAAATCATGTCAATGTCAATAATAATATCAGTACAATTATTCTGACATCGCCCATTTGCAAGGCAGTTCACTCAAATCGCGAGCAACAGCGCTTCTGGATTTCCGCTGGCGAGTGAGGCGAGAATGCCAAGTCCGGTGCGCAATTCCTGCTCGGTGGTCGAGCCGAGCGAAATGCGCACCGCCGGCTGCCAACCCTGGTCGGCCGTGCGGAACGAAGAGCCGGGCGCAATAGCGACACCGCGCAGACGCGCCTGGGATACGAACCCTTCCTCCGCATGCCCTTCCGGTAAGGGTAGCCACACATGCAGGCTCTGCGGATGGCTATAATAGGGCAAGCCCGCAAGCGCATCCTCGGCGATCGCGTGACGTACGCCAAGTGCCCGGCGCTGCCAATTGACGAGTTCCATCGCCGTGCCGTCGCTGACCCAAAGTGTTGCGATCTCGGCGATCGAAGGCGTCGCCATCCAGTTGGAGACGAGATGGCGGTTGGCAACCGCTGCGACATAGCGATCCGGAGCGGCAAGATAGCCGATGCGCAGGCCCGGTACCGTGATCTTTGTGAAGCTGGTGACGTAGAGGGTGCGCTCCGGCGCATAGGCCGCAATCGGCGGCGCCCGACCTTCCACAAGCGGCCCCAGGATGTCGTTCTCGATGATCGCGATATCGTGGCGTCGTGCAACCTCGGCAAGCGCCTGCCGGCGCTCGGGCCCCATCAACGCCGCGGTCGGATTGATCACCGAGGGCTGGAGAAAGACGGCGCGGATGACGCCGGTGCGGCAAGCTTCATCCAACGCCTCGGGGATCATGCCTTCGCGATCGATCGGCAAGCCCTCGAGATGAAGGCCAAGGTAGCTGGAAAGCGGCACGAGCGTGTGGTGGCTGATCGCCTCGGTCGCAACGGTCGAGCCCGGCGGAGCGACGCTCATCAGCGCCACTGTCATGCCTGAGGTTGCGCCATTCGTCAGACTGATATTGAGGGGTGATACATCGAGACCGCACCGCGACAGCCACTCGGCCGCGACGGTGCGATGGCGCGGGAAAACCATATTCGGCCGGAAGGAAAGCGCCGAACTTGACGGCAGGTTCTCCGCCAGCCACCCGAAGGCTGCGCGCATGCGCTCCAGATGGAGTTGCTCGCACACAGGTTTCAGGATCGAGAGATCCACCAGTTCGCCAAGACGCTCCGGCAGGTAGGGTGGCTCAGGCTCCTTCGGCCTTGTCTGCACGAAGGAACCGCGACCAATTTCTCCGGAAATGAGCCCTCGTCGGATCAGTTCGTCATAGGCGCGGCTGACGGTTTGCACGGAAAGTTTCAGGTCGTCGGCGAGCTTGCGATGCGGCAGCAGGCGCGTCCCGTTCGGCAGATGCCCTTCCTGGATGGCGCGGGCGATCTGCTCGGCGAGGGAGAGATAGGCCGGCCGGCGCAACTGGGATATGTCGGGTCGCCAATTTGTCATGATTTCGACAGTGCTCAAAATCAGTTCAATTGACAATGCCAAAATGGTTTCCCATTGTCTTTTCCTCCGCTTTGACACGATCCCCGCCCGGAGGGCGCCCCGAATGAAACTCGACGCCATCGACCTGCGTATCCTGGAGGCGATCCAGCAGAACGGACGCATCACCAAGCTGGCGCTGGCGCAACGGGCGGGTCTATCACCAACGCCCTGCTGGCTGCGCCTGCGCAAGCTGGAAAGGGCCGGCATCGTCACGGGATATCACGCGCGTGTTGCGGTGCGACGCGTTGCGCCTGTTGCCAGCGTGATGATGGAGGTGACGCTCGCCAATCATCGGCAAGTGGATTTCGAACGCTTCGAACGAGCTGTCGCGACAACGCCCGAAATCGTGGCCTGCTGGTCGGTCGGCGGTGGCGTCGATTACATCCTGAAGATCGTGGCGCGTGATATCGATGCGTACCAGCGCCTTGTCGACAGCCTGCTTGACCGTGAGCTCGGCATCGACCGCTACTTCACCTACATAGTCACCAAGACGGTGAAGGAGGAGACCGTGCTTCCACTCGAGACGTTGCTTCCCCCTTCCGAATAGAGAGATTGTCTACGGCCGGGCCAATCTTTAGCCAAAGTCTCTGACGCCCACCCCGGCAATGGACAATCTGTCCCTCGCCCTCTGGCAGACTCCCTCCAGACACCAAGAGGAGGCTGCCATGACCGCCGTATTTGCCCGCACGACCTTTCACGACGCGCTTGCCCGCCTTGCCGATCCGCACCTCTTAAGGGAGCTCTCCTATGTCGGTGGGCGCTGGATTGCTAGCCGCGACGGCGCAAGCTTCAAGGTGACGGACCCTGCCTCGTCGGCGACGCTTGCCTGGGTCGCAGCCCTCGGTGCCGATGAGGCCGCAGAAGCCATCTCGGCGGCGAGTGACGCACTGCCCGCCTGGCGCAGCATGCTGCCGCAGCAGCGTTCCGCTATTCTTCGCAAGTGGCACGACCTGATACTGGAGGCGCGCGAGGACCTTGCGCTCTTGATGACGCTGGAACAGGGCAAACCACTCGCCGAATCGCGCGGTGAAATCGACTACGCGGCCTCCTTCGTCGAATGGTACGCGGAGGAAGGAAAGCGGCTGAATGCGGAAAGCGTCACCAGCCATCTGCCCGGAGCCGAAATGATCGTGCGGCGCGAGGCGCTGGGTGTCGTCGGGATCGTGACGCCGTGGAACTTCCCCTCAGCCATGATCACCCGGAAGGCCGCAGCTGCCCTTGCCGCCGGCTGCACGGTCGTTGCGCATCCCTCCAGCGAAACGCCGCTTTCAGCGCTCGCCCTTGCCGAACTTGGCGAGCGGGCTGGGCTTCCCGCGGGCGCCTTCAATGCGGTGACCGGCGATGCCGCCACGATCGTCGGCCGCATGAATGCCGATCCGCGTATTCGCGCCATGAGCTTCACCGGCTCGACGCAGATCGGCAAGCTGATTGCGGGCCAGTGCGCTGACACCATGAAGCGGATGGTGATGGAGCTCGGTGGCCATGCACCATTGATCGTCTTTGCCGATGCCGACATCGAGAAGGCTGCCGACATCGCAATGGCGGCGAAGTTCGCCACATCCGGGCAGGATTGCCTCGCCGCCAACCGTATTTATGTCGAGCGCCCTGCGCTTGCGGACTTCACGCGGGCCTTCAAGGCTCGCATCGAAGCGCTGAAGGTTGCCTCGGGCCTCGAACCAGACGCCGAGATCGGCCCCCTGATGCACGAGCGTGCCGTCGCCAAGGTGGAAGAACAGGTCGCCGATGCGCTGAAGCGCGGCGCAAAGCTGCTGGCGGGCGGCAAGCGCCACAAGACAGGCGCTCTGTTCTTCGAGCCGACCCTTTTGACGGATGTACCGGACGATGCGCTGATCATGCGTGAGGAGACCTTCGGCCCGGTTGCCGCGGTCACCGCTTTCGACAGCGAGACCGAAGTAGTCGCCCGGGCAAACGACACCGAGTACGGCCTCGTCGCCTATGTCGTCACCGAAAACGGAGCGCGCCAGATGCGTCTTGCACGGGCTTTGGAGTACGGGATGGTCGCGATCAATCGGGTGAAAATCACCGGTGGACCGATCCCCTTCGGCGGCTGGAAACAGTCGGGCCTTGGCCGCGAAGGCTCCCGCCACGGCATCGAGGCCTTCACCGAACTCAAATATCTCTGCATCGACACGGCCGCCTGAGCGCAGGCGCCACATTTCATACGCGAAAGGAAAGACCATGCTCGAAAAAAGCAACGAACTCAGCGCCTGGGACCGTGATCACTTCTTCCACCCCTCCACGCATATGGGCATGCATGCGCGTGGTGAAACACCGACCCGGGTGATCGGCGGCGGCGAAGGTGTGTATATTACCGACACCAGCGGCAGGACGAGCCTCGATGCCTTTGCTGGCCTTTATTGCGTCAATGTGGGCTACGGCCGGCAGAAGATCGCAGACGCGATCGCCGAGCAGGCGAAGAACCTTGCTTATTATCACGCCTATGTCGGCCACGGTACGGAAGCGTCGATCACGCTTTCCAAGATGATCATCGATCGTGCGCCGGCGGGCATGAGCCGCGTCTATTTCGGTCTTTCAGGCTCCGATGCCAACGAGACCAACATCAAGCTGATCTGGTACTACAACAACATCCTTGGCCGGCCGGAAAAGAAGAAGATCATCTCCCGCTGGCGCGGCTATCACGGCTCCGGCGTCATGACGGGCTCCCTGACCGGCTTGCATCTATTCCACAACGCCTTTGACCTGCCGCGCGCGCCGATCCTGCACACCGAAGCACCCTACTTCTTCCGACGCCCCGATCGCTCGATGGATGAAGAGCAGTTCTCGCAATATTGCGCCGACAAGCTCGAGGAGATGATCCTTGCGGAAGGACCGGAGACGATCGCCGCCCTCATCGGCGAGCCGATCCTCGGTACTGGCGGCATCGTGCCGCCGCCGAAGGGCTACTGGCAGAAGGTCCAGGCTGTACTCGAAAAATACGACATCCTGCTCGTCGCAGACGAGGTGGTGACCGGCTTCGGCCGTCTCGGCACGATGTTCGGATCGGACCACTACGGCATGAAGCCCGACCTCATCACCATTGCCAAGGGTCTGACCTCGGCCTACGCGCCGCTTTCCGGCACGATCGTATCGGATAAGATGTGGCAGGTGCTGGTGCAAGGATCTGACGAACTGGGCGCGATCGGCCATGGCTGGACCTATTCCGCCCATCCGATCTGTGCGGCCGCGGGGGTCGCCAACCTCGAACTGATCGACGAGTTGGGCCTGGTTGAAAATGCCGGCAGCAGGGGTGCCTATTTCCGCTTTGAACTGACGAAGTCACTCGCTGACCACAGACATGTGGGCGAAGTACGTGGCGATGGCCTGATGGCCGCAATTGAGTTCGTCGAGGATAAGGACGACCGGGTATTTTTCGATCCGGCAAAGAAGATCGGCCCGCAAGTTGCGGCTGCCCTGCTTGAGCGCGGCGTCATCGGGCGGGCCATGCCGCAAGGTGATATCCTCGGCTTTGCGCCACCGCTTTGCCTCACAAAGGACGAGGCCAATGTTGTGGTGAAAGCGGCGGTCGAGGCCGTCACATCTGTCCTTGGCAAAGCAAAGGCAAGATGAGTACAGCTGCCAATGCACGCAATTTGAACCTTTCTGTCGATGGGGAAGTGCTACGCCGCCCCATCGACAACCGTTGAGCCTGCAGTGCAATTGAAGCCTTGTCGACGAACGCCGATCTGGACCCTCGGGTTTAGTGTCTAGTTGCTCCAGCATGGAAAGTTCTAGCCAATCCGTATACCCTATTGGATCGACACCAAAAATCGACCGGCAAGTAATGTTGACTCTGGTCTTCACTCGGTTGAAAAAAGGGCGACCATAAAAAAGGGATCACTAATGCCTGACGAAAACACGACGCCAACCACCCTGGTTGCGGAGGACGCAACGACTGTGCACACACCCGAGCGAGCAAAGCGAAGCGCGACGAAGCGTCAGAAAGCGGCTGGGGAAACCACACGGGCGACTTCGAAGGCAACAGCATCAACGCAACCCACCAAGTCCCGTAAGTTCAGCGAACAAGATAAACTCGAGAAGCTGAGGCAGATCGGGGCCCAGGTCGCAGACGGCACGAGCACGATCAAAGATGCGATTAAAAGCGCAGGAATATCCGAGCAGACCTACTATAATTGGAAGGGTAGCTTAAAGGCGGATGATAAGACGAGCAAAAAGCCCGCGTCGGCCAGCGACGAGTTCGCCGAACTGGTGAAGCTCGACGCCGAGAACCAGAAGCTGCGAAAACTCCTGGCGGAAAAACTGCGCACTGAGAATGCCGACCTGCGCAAGAGGCTTGGCATAGATTGAGGCCCGGAGAAGCCACGCGCTGGGCGCTGTGGCTCCACCGCTCCTTTGGCGGGCGGCTGAGATGCGAGGTTGCACCCAACGTTGTGCAGCCGATCATGCCGCAGCACGTCGATCTACATTGGGTTCAAACTATATGAAAACGCCACAACGCAGGTTCGTTGTTGAGTTCAAGTCCGGCCGCCGTCAGCCAAAAGTGCAAGCGGGTTCGATCTGGGGCAACACAGATCTCAAGACCCTTGCGCGCGAGGTTGAAAACGAAGCGGCTCATCTGTTCGGCCGTCAAGAATTGAATGCCGACGGCGGCATTGATCCCGCCTCTGATGCTCATGTCCCGAGTTTTGTTGACGAACCGGCCGTGATCACGGCGCCCGAGCCGGCGAATGAGGTGGCTGACCAGGTCGCTGCGGCGCATTTAATTTCCAATGTCGCTGATGAAGCTCGCGAGACCGCAATCGGCCCGCTCACTGTCGCCAGGACCCGCGGTTTACCGAAACGCGCCAGCGGGAAGCATCCTCCCCGCCCCTCCCCGAGGACCGCTTCGGAACCTACAGAGCAACAGTCGGATCTGGAGTCGAGATCGGCGCCAACGATGCTCTTGGAAGAGTTGGTTTCACTTGATGCGGAAAACAGCCGCCTCCGAAAACTGCTGGGGGAACAACTCCGTGCGCAGAACGTAACTCTCAAGAAGATGCTGGAACGGTTTTAGTTTCCGCTCCTTCGTTGACGCTGAGTTCCGCGACGGCCCGCGTCCAAGTGACGATCATTCGTGTCGATGGCACACAGATTGTAGATCCTTCCTCGATGACGTCGACGGAGCTCGGAGCTGCGCTGGCCTTCTTTTGGAGTGGCCTGCGACGGTCATGGAAACAGACGCCCCCCCCGTCAGCGAGCAGGGCGACATTGCCGATCTGTAAGCCGGTGCAGGCCAAGAGCCACCATCGCGCCAAATGACGTTAGGCAATCGCACCAGAGGAGGCCGAAAGGACGGGCAGGCTACCTCGGGGCAGGGCATTCATTCTGATCACACGGATGAAGATGCCTCCCCGTTCTTCTGCTCAAGTACCGCGTCCAGCGCTTCCACCAGGACAGAGTTCGAAAACGGCTTGGAGAGAACTGGAGCTGTGTGGCTGGTCCCAAGCAAGGCCGACGTCCCATATCCGCTTAGGACAAGAAACGGAATCGATTGCTGATAACACGCGTCAGCCACGGGAAGCCCGCTGTGTCCCTTGAGGTTCATGTCGAGCACGACGACGTCGATTTTCGTCGCGTCGTTAAGTAATTGCAGCGCCCGATCCACAGTCGGAGCAAGGCCCACAATCTGCATTCCAGCCGCAAGCAGAGTGTCCTCGATTGACATTGCCACCAGCATTTCGTCTTCAACGACGAGCACTCGACGTCCCGCTAATGTTGTTGAAATTGTCAACTTTACTGCGCTCCCGAGGGCTGTTTGCTACTGAAATCCATGCTCATTGTGCATCTGAGGCCATCCGGTTCGAACCGCAGTTCGACCGGATATCCGAGTTCGTGGGCTAGACCTCGGTTTAGAACCCGTAGACCGAACCCTTGGCGGTCCGGTTCAGACGTCGGAGGTCCGCCGCGCTCCTCCCAAAGAATGCTGCATACCTCCTGGCATTGCCATGATAATGCGACCCGACCAACCTGGTTCGAAAGTGAACCGTGTTTGATCGCATTGGTCAGCAACTCGTTGAACGCCATGGAAAGCGCCAGAGCTTTTTTCGGATCGATGCGGATCGCAGCGCCTTGGATCGAGACGCGCCCGTCCTCAATCCAAGCGGTAAGAACCGTTTGAGCGATATCGCTCAGGTTTACGGCCTGCCAAGCCTCCCGCGTAAGCAAGTCGTGCGCCTTGGCAAGAACGAGCAGACGAGTGTTAAAAGCCTGGGCGAACGCCTCGGGCGTTTCGGAGCTTTTCAATGTTTGCTCCGCGAGGGAATTCACGGTAGCCAGGGTGTTCTTCACCCGATGATTGAGCTCTCCCACCAAGAGCTTCTGCCTCTTCTCCGCCCTTCTTTCCTCTGTTCGATCCCGGAAGATCTTGAGGTAGCGATCAGGCCCGCTCTCCTCGACACGAAGCATGACACCTGAGCCCCAAAACCGTGACCCATCCTTGCGATAGTGCCAACGCTCGTTCGCGGCACGTCCCGTTCGGCCGCGGTTCGCATTTCCTGTTGTGGGATTTCCAAGGCTCGATCCTCAGGACTGAAGAAAATACTGCCGGAGAGACCAAGGACCTCGCTGTCGAGATAGCCCAAAAGGCGTTCAGCGCCACTGTTCCAGCTTGCGATCCGTCCGTCGGCGTCGAGCGTTATGATGGCATATTCGCTCGCGCTGTCGAGGATGACACGCAACCGTTCATTGGTGCGGCGAAGTCCCTCTTCGGCACGTTGATGCGCCTCTTCCGATTGCTTCCGCTCGATGCTGAACCCGAGTTGCCGGGCGATAGTGAGGCACAGGGTGGCTTCGTCAGCGGAATAGACGTGAGCGACGTCGCGGTAGGTCATGAATTTGCCAACGACGATGCCATCGACGGTCACAGGAATGAATGCGAGGGAGCGGATACCCTCCCCTCGTATGGCGTTCTTGAGCGCCTGAGGCTCGTCAGAAAGCTCTATGTCGCTTACGAAAATGGGAATAGGATCTCGATCTCCCGGCTTCCACGGCGAGTGTCCATCAACTGCCCGACGATAGTCCTCCGAGAGCCCGCGGGAAGCGACGAATCGCATCACTCCGTGGCGGTCAAAAAGCAGGATCGAAGCCCGCGAACACCCCAGCGCCCGCTCGATCGCATCGAATGTCGCATCGAAAGCATCGGTCTCGGACTCTGCGCGGTATAGTCCGTCCGTCAACAGCGCCTCCAACTCGTCGGCCTTCTTAATCCAGGGCGTGTCGTCGGCAGGTTCACGTTGGCTCATATGCGCCCCGCTGGGACGAGCCCGTACGGGCTCGGTTTCGATAGGGACTGCGACAACGAGCGTTTATATTTCCGCAGGCCCGGGTAAAGTTTAGGTGTGGCAGGCAGACCGGAATTCAAGCCCGAGCAGCGTCGAGTCCCGTCCGCAGGGCGAATGAATATCTCTGGTCGCGCGCCCTTATAGAATGAGCGATTAACCTATTAAATGGGACGTCGGCGAGTACCGATTTTAGGAGCAACCGGGAATGGGCACTAACCCCGGTAAACTGCTCGATTAGCAGCTTTATGCCAGCACACCACAAACAAAAGTGCGTCAAGCGTCCTTGCGGGGACCGATCAGTTTTTTAAACTAGCTAGCGGGATGCGGAGCGCCAGACAAAGCCCATCTGTCCGCCAATTTCGCGCCAGCGATCCGTTCAATCCCAAGATTGCCGCTTTCTCCAACGTTGTTCCAAATCCCGTCCTTTCGGAGCTCTGGGACAACGGATGTGATCCGTGTTCACTCCACTTGACGTGAAGTTCTTCGTCGAAAGTCGAAAGGTCGATGCTCAATTGCCCCGCAGGGCCGGAAAGGGCACCATACTTGACAGCGTTGGTGGTCAGTTCGTGCAGAAGGAGCGCCATTGACGTCAGTGCCTTGTCGCCGAGGGGAGCGTCCGTTCCGGAGATCAGGATTCGAGAGCCGTGAGCGTGGTCGTGTGGCGCAACGATCGCCTTCAACAGAGCCACAACCGTCGTCGCAATATCTCCGCGATCGTCCTCCCCGACAAGGTCGGGCAGCGTAAGTTCGTGGGCGCGAGACAGTGCGTGTAGCCGCGACCGTAGATCAGCCTCTAGATCGGAAACGGTTGTGGCTTGCCTGGCGCTCACCGAGATCAACCCGGCGGTGAGGCTGAACAGGTTCTTGATGCGGTGATTGATTTCCCGCAGCAGAATATCCTTGTGCTCTGCTGCCTGCTTAAGCGCCTGCGCCTGGGCAGCGAGTTCATCTCGTTGAGCGGCGAGTTGCTGCCTTTGCCGGTACAGTTCGAAGAACACGTCGACTTTGCTTGACAGAACGTCCGGTTCAATCGGCTTTTGGATGAAGTCCACCGCGCCAGCCTCGTAGCCGCGAAAACGGCGTCGGCCGTCTGCAATACCCGCCGTCACAAAGATGATGGGAATGTGTCGCGTGCGTTCGTTGCCGCGCATCAACTCGGCAAGTTCGAAACCGTCCAGACCCGGCATCTGAACGTCGACAAGCGCGAGCGCCACGTCTTGTCGAAGCAGGATCTCAAGCGCCTGATCGCCGGACCGCGCCTTCATGAGAAGGCGATCGTCTCGGCGGAGCAGTGCCTCCAGCGATATGAGATTTTCCTCGAGGTCATCGACCAGTAGAAACGGGACGGGCTCCATAGTTGTTCTCAGACCTCTTTCAAGTATTCGGCAATGGCATCGAGCGACAGGACGAGGGCGCTCGGGCATGATTGGATTGCAGCTTCCGGCATGGCGCGAGCGTGAGCGCCTTCGGGGTTTTGCACGATCACCGTTCCGCCTGCATTGTGGACAGCCGCCAGGCCGTCTGCCCCATCTCGGTTGGCGCCGGTCAGGACAATCGCGATAAGATCCGGCCCGAAGGCATCGGCAGCACTTTCGAAAAGTATGTCGATTGACGGGCGGGAGAAGAGGACAGGCTCATCAGAGGAAAGGGACAGGTTCCTGTCCGTTTCAACGAGCAGATGATAGTCCGGCGGTGCAAAATAGATCGTGCCGGCCTCGAGCGACTGTTTGTCCTCGGCCTCCTCGACAGGCAACCGGCACTTTGCACGAAACAGGTCGACCATAAGGCTCGGCCTGTCGGATGGAACGTGAACGACCACGATCACGGGCAACGGGAAGCTTCGCGGCAACGCCGGCAGGATTGCCGAAAGTGCTTCGACAGCCCCCGCCGAAGCGCCAATGATCACCGCTTGAGCTTTTGCTGGCGTCATTCGACACGCCTTTGGTAGATCTTCTCCTCACGCACGAAATCCGTGAACGCATCGGCATGAAGGGAAAAGCGCAAATTCTCCTTGGCGCCGAGCCCGAGGAAACCTTTGCGAGCGAGCGAGTCCTTGAAAAGACCCACCGCGCGGTCCTGAAGCGCGCGGTCGAAGTAAATCATGACGTTTCGGCACGATATGAGGTGCATTTCTGCAAAAACGGCGTCGGTCACCAGGCTGTGATCCGAAAACACGACATGGCGGCGCAAGGTCTTATCGAACAGCGCCTTGCCGTATGCCGCCTGATAGTAGTCCGACAACGATGATTTTCCACCCGATTTGCGATGGTTCTCGGTGAAAAGCTGTATCCTGTCGAGTGCATAGACGCCGGCCTCGGCCGCCTCCAGCGCTTCATGACTGATGTCAGTGGCATAGAAGATCGTTCGATCTTCGAGGCCTTCTTCGCGAAACAGGATAACCAGCGAATAAAGCTCCTCGCCGCTGCTGCAGCCAGCAATCCACACCTTCAAGGAAGGGTAGGTCCTCAAGTGGGGAACGACCTTTTCCCGGATCGCCTGGAAGTAACTCGGATCGCGAAACATCTCGCTCACTTGGACGGTCAGAAAACGCAGCAATTGCGGCAGCATTGCCTGATCGTGCAGAAGTCCCTCCTGCATCGCCGAGAAAGTATCGAACCCCAGTTGTTCGCGCGCCTTTTTCAGGCGGCGCTTGATCGAGGCCATCGCATAGTTGCGAAAGTCATAGTGGTATTTGAGAAACAGTGCTTCCAGCAGCAACCGGATTTCGATGTCTTCTACCTTTTCAACGGCGGTGGCTTCGCTCATTTGGGCATCCATACACGCACCAGCGACAGCAGCCTGTCGACGTCCAGCGGCTTGGCCATGTAATCATTCGCCCCAGCCTCAATGCAGCGCTCCTGATCGTCCGGCATTGCCTTGGCGGTCAGCGCAATGATCGGCAACTTCTTCCAAGTCGGGTTCCTTCGGATTTCAGCGGTCGCGACCAAACCATCCATCACAGGCATCATGACGTCCATCAGCACGAGCTCAATCGGGCGCCCGGGGCCAGATGAAGCTTTTTCGAGAACCTCCAGTGCCTCGCGGCCGTTGCGCGCGATCTCGACGATCGCACCGCGCGGTTCAAGAATGTTGGTTAGCGCGTAGACGTTTCGGATATCATCTTCCACCACGAGAATGCGACGCCCCTCCAACAGCGCATCGCGGTTGCGCGCCTTGCGGATCATCTTTTGCTGTTCGTCCGGCAGTTCCGATATCACCTGATGCAGGAACAGGCTCACTTCATCGAGCAGTCGCTCGGGGGATTTTGCCCCCTTGATGATGATCGACTTCGAGAAGCGCCTCAACTTCTGCTCGTCATCCGCCGAGAGTTCGCGTCCAGTATAGACGATGACAGGCGGGAAGGCATAAGCGCTCTGTGAGCTCAACGTCTCCAGCAACGAATATCCCGACGCGTCAGGCAACGACAGGTCAAGCACCATGCAGTCGAAAGTCTGGTGCTTCAGGAGGTCAAGGCATTCGGCGGCGGTGCTGGCGGTCACCGTCTCGACGTCCTGCGTGCCGATCAGTTTTGCCACCGCTTCGCGCTGCACCGGATCGTCCTCGACGACCAGGACGCGATGCATTTGTTTCGTAAACCGCGCCTCGAGCTTTTGCAGAACCTTCAACAGTTCTTCTCGATTGACGGGCTTGATGGCATAACCGGCAGCCCCGAGAGAGTAGGCACTCTCGGCGTGATCGCTCCCCGACACGACATGGATCGGGATATGACGGGTCAAGACATCATGCTTCAGCCGGTCGAGGACGGCGAGGCCCGATTGGTCCGGCAACCCTATATCGAGCACGACGGCGCTTGGCATGAATTCCTTCGCAAGCAAAAGCGCCTCTTCGGCGGTTGCCGCGACAATTGCCTGGAAGCCCATTTCCCGCGACAGATCACGCACGATGCCGGCAAAAGTGTCATCATCTTCGATTACCAGCAGCACGCGTTTTGTATTTGTCAGAACATCTCGGTCGTCGTCGATCCGGCGGATCGGCCTGGGCGTAACCGTACCTGCCTTTTGCGCCGTGACCGTCGTTGCGAGCGTTCCTGGACTTGGCGCAAGAGCTGTCGGCTTGGCCACATCGAACCGTTCCCCGATGGTAACGGTAAACGTACTACCCCGTCCCGCCTGGCTTTGAAGCACGATCGTTCCGCCCAAAAGCCGCGCCAGTTGCCGAGAGATGGAAAGGCCGAGCCCGGTGCCGCCATACTTACGGCTGATTGTGCCATCGGCCTGGTGGAAGGCATCGAAGATCGCCCGCTGATGTTCCTGTGCAATTCCGATTCCGGTGTCGCTGACGGAGAAGCTAACCTTGCCCTCGCCAACCGAACCAATCACCAAGGTGACCTTGCCGGTCTCGGTGAACTTGATCGCATTTGAAAGCAAGTTCTTGAGAATTTGTTCAAGCCGCAACGGATCGGTCTCGATAGTGAGCGGACATTCCTCAGCAAGTTCAACGGAAAACCCGAGTTTCTTCTCGGTCGCCAGCGGCAGAAACACCTGACGAAGGTTGCCGGCCAGTCGCTCGAGCGAAACGGTTTCCGGCCGGATTTCGACATGCCCGGCCTCGATCTTGGAGAGATCGAGAATATCGTTGATCAGGTTCAAGAGATCATTGCCCGAGGATTGGATCGTCTTGGCAAACTTCACCTGCTCCTCAGTCAGGTTTTCGTCGGGATTGTCCGCAAGCAGCTTGGCCAAAATCAAAGAAGAGTTCAGCGGCGTGCGCAACTCGTGGGACATATTGGCAAGGAAGTCGGATTTGTATTGGCTTGCCTGCTCTAGTTCCTTCGCCTTGGCCGATATCGATACGTTCGCGCGCTCCAGCTCGTCGCGCTGAGCCTCAAGCCGCTGGGCTTGTGTTTCCAGCTGAGCATTGGTCTGCTCAAGTTCAATTTGCTGCTGCTCGAGGTGCGCCTGAGATTCCTTCAGCGCCCGCCCCTGCTCTTCAAGCTCTTCGTTTGAAACGCGCAGCTCCTCGCTTTGCGTTTGCAACTCTTCGGACTGCCGTTGCGTTTCCTCCAGCAGGTCGTGAAGCTGGCCGCGATAGGTCGCTGCCTTCACGGCAATCGCGATAGCCTCCGATGCGCGGTCAAGAAAGGTGACGATGGTCTCGTCGATTGGCCCAAGAAAGCCGAGCTCGATCACCGAATTCACTGAACCATCGACCTTTCCGGTCTGGATCGCGAGATGGCGTGGTTTGTCCATCCCAAGCCCGGAACCGAAGGCCAGGTAACCATCCGGGACATCGTCGACGACGATTGAACCCCCTTCCGCAACCGCTTGACCCAAGAGGCCTTCGCGGGGTCGAACCGTCATTGGCAAGTTCGCCTCGGGCGGAACGCCACGACTACAAGCCCGCTGGAACGAACCATCACCGCGAATGAAGATCGCACCGGCAATGGCGCCTGCGTAAGGCGCCAGGAAGTCGAGAATACTTTTGCTCAGCTGCTCGATCGACTGATCGCCCATCATCGCCGACGCCAACCCGACCTGACCAGCCTGAAGCCATTCATCCCTTCGGCGGACGATCGTGGCCTTGCGAATGAGGAGGGCGATTGCTGCGGTCAAAGCAATTCCGAGAAGACCAGAAAGCAGAGTGCTGAGCCGCGCAGTCTTCTGCGCATTCTCCATTTCGGCCAATCGATCAAGGCGCACTTCCAGCTCAGCGCCCGACATGGCCGCAATCTGCGCGCGGACGGCATCCATTTCGATCTTGCCGCGATCGGAGTTTACCATCGCAATCGCCGCCTCAAGACCGTCGGCCCGTCTCCGATCGATGGTCGCCCCGAGTTCCGCGAGCTTGGCGTCCACATGTTGCCTGAGAGCCACCAGCCGCTGACTTTGGCCCGGATTGCTCGCAGTCAGTTGACCGATCTGATCGAGTTTTGGCCGAATGGCGCGAACTGCCGCGTTGTAGGGGGCAAGGTAGCCCCCACTATTGGTCAACAAAAACCCACGCTGACCGGTCTCGGCATCCTGAACAAGCGACAGCAGTTCGTCGAGAGAAACAATGGCAACGTGGGTTTGTACAATCCTCTCGTTGCCCCGTTGCAGGGCCTCCAGGTTGAGATAGGCAACGACGCTGCTTGCGACAAAAAAGAAGAGGGTGCCTGCCAGGCCGAGGGCCACGCCCGCTTCTAGGCCCAAAAGCGCGCGGAACGAGCGCGAACTCAAGCTCGATCTTCTGGTTGCGGTGGCGGACATTCAGACTCCGAGGAAAGAGCAAGCATTGAGTGGAAACAGCGACCGTGTGCTGACGGTGCGTGGCTGGATTGCGAAGACGTTCTGGTTCAGCGGCGGTTCCTGCCGAAGTCGGAATTCGACCAGCCCTGACGGATTCGCGCTGATTCTATGTTGCATTATCAAACCTGCCCGCCGAAGCGTACAAACTTTTGAAATAACAGGCCGTTTGTTCACCCGTCTGCCCCCAAAACCTTTCCCGCTAAACCGCGGAATGCTGAATTTGCGAGCTCTAACTATGGCTCCCTCGTTCTTTTTCCATCTCCCTGCCGCCACCTCATTCTCGCCAGGCACCGCCTGTCACATTTTGGTGACAGTGCACAGTGGTCACTGCAGTGATTTCACAGAGAGAAGCGCGGCCACTCCAGGAAGCGGTCCGCGGGCCCGACCAACCGCCACCGGGCAAATCCGTCTCCGTGGGCGGATTCCACCTTGGCGTTTAGGGCCTGCGGCACTGTCCTCTTTAGCACGACCGCGCCAAAACCCGAGCGCGGCAACTGATAGTCGCGACCTTCAGGGCCAGGGTGCTCATCCCAAGACATCGAAAAGGCAAGGCCTGCCGGGGAAGTGGCCAGCGCCCAGGTAATTGAAATCGTGCCGGCACGCGACCGCAATACGCCGCCCTTTGACGAATGAAGGGCTAACTCGTGGATCGCCATCCCAAGATTTTCGATTGCAGCTGGGGCAAGCGCGATGCCCGGGCCAGAAATCTGACAGAACGCTTCAGCATGAAACGCTGCGATCTGCTTTTCGACCAGGCCTCTTAGATCTGTTGCTTGCCAATCTGCCGACGCAATCAGGTCGTGGGATGCCGAAAGGGCCCATATGCGGTTTTCAAGGTCCTTCTGGAAAACCGCAGGTTCCGTTTCTTCGCTCCTGCTCTGCCGGATCATCGAAAGAATGATGGCATAGTGGTTCTTGACCCGGTGGTTGACCTCCCGCAGCAGCAGGCGAATTCGCCTTTCACGGTCCTTTGCGGATGTGATGTCGCGCGCAACCTTGGATGCTCCGATGATGCGGCCCTTGGAGTTGCGGATCGGGGAGATCGTCAGCGAAACGGTTACAAAGCTGCCGTCCTTGCGCTGCCTGACGGTTTCGAACGGTTCAATCCTTTCACCTTTGCGCAGGCGCTGCAGCAGATCTCGCTCTTCGTCGTGAAGATGAGTGGGTATGATCGTCAGGATTGATCGCCCGACCATCTCCTCGGCTGAGTAGCCGAACATGCGTTCGGCTGCGCCGTTCCAGGTTCGCACGGTACCATCGAGATCCTTGCTGACGATGGCGTCGAAGGACGACTCCACAATGGCCGCAAGCCTCGCTCGCAAGATATCTTCACTCCCCGCCTTGTCGAAAGAACCCAAGGGCATAGCTTACTGCTCCAACTTCACGAACATTCCCTTTCCCAAGGGCTACCAACCCCGTGGAAAGACGTGGACGTTGTTATTGTTCCAATGCCCTGAGCAACGAAAGCATGAGCGCTACGCGCCGGTCGCGATCACCGGAGTGCGGACGGCTGAACGGGTTCGATGTGCACTTGATCGATGCAAGCAAGGAAACGCCGACATTGAGGGGCTGGACCGGCCGGCTGGACATCAGGAACTTGCGCTGTCTCTCGACGTTACCTCTGTCAGAGAAATGCTGCCGCGTCCTTGCGAGGCCGACAGCAACCTTGAGAGGGAAAGATGACCAAGGGCGGGACGCGGGCCGATTTTGACCAGGGCCGCTTCGCGAAGGGCCTCGCACGCGGCTTCGCCGGCGCGTTGCTTTTTGCGCTGCCTATGTTCCTCACGATGGAAATGTGGGAACTCGGCCTCTACATCGACCGCGACCGGCTGCTTATTTTGCTTGTGGTCAACATTCCGCTGCTTGTCCTCCTTGCGCGTCGGATCGGCTTTGAAAATGTATCGACGTGGCGCGAAGCGCTGCGAGACGCAAGCATTGCATACTGCCTGGGTATCGCGGCGAGTGTCTTTGTTCTTTTCATGATTGGCGTCCTAAAAATTGGCCAGGCCCTGCCGGAAGTGCTTGGAATGATCGCCATTCAGGCGGTCCCAGCCAGCATTGGCGCCTTGCTCGGCCGCAGCGAACTGGGGACACGAACCGAAAGCGGCGAGGACGAGAAGGATCCGATCGGCGAGACGCGGGGCGATGGTTACGGTGGCGAACTTTTTATGATGGTCGTTGGGGCTCTGTTTCTCGGTCTCAACGTCGCCCCAACCGAAGAAATGATCCTGATATCCTTTAAGATGTCGCTGTGGCACGCCATTGCCGCAATCTTGGCGTCGATCCTGCTGATGCATGGCTTCGTCTACGCCCTGTCTTTCATAGGCGGCCATGAACTCGATGAGAACACACCTGGCTGGCATGCCCTTATCCGCTTCACAACGCCGGGTTACGTCATCGCATTCGCGATCAGCCTCTATTGCCTATGGACGTTTCATCGGCTGGACGGCCTCGATCCAACACAAGCGATTGTCGCCACGGCTGTCCTCGCCTTCCCGAGCGCAATCGGCGCAGCCGCAGCGCGCCTCATTCTGTAGGTAACGTGATGGCAAAGACCCCGAAACCAGGCTCCGTTGAAAATCGTCGAGCGCATTGGATCGAATGGACGACCGGTGCGGTTTCCACCATCCTGATCACGGCGCTTATTGGCTGGATCAGCTATCAGGCTGCAACCCAGGCCGATGGGCCTCCGGACCTCTCGGTGACGATCGTCAGCAGCGCGGGGAGTGCTGGCGGATATCTGGTCATGTTCGATGTTAACAATGCAGCCGACCGAACGGCGGCCGCCGTCGTCGTACGTGGCGAAATCACCGACAACGATAATGTCATAGAGACCGCGGAGATCACGCTTGACTACGTGCCTGCGCGATCGAAGGCGCGGGGTGGACTGATCTTTCGCAACGATCCTGCAGGTCGCTCCCGTGTTTCCGCGACCGGTTTCAGCGAACCGTGACCGACGACGTGCGCCAGGGCGGTGTCAAGGAACCTGTTTGTGCTCTCGCGGTTAGGACCTGAACGCCAACGGGAGTGCACGATGACTTTGACGCTCAACGACATCTCCAACGAACTGAAGAATATCGACTTCGGCATGCTTTCGACAAAGAAGGCAGACGGAACCATCTCCAGTCGACCAATGAGCAACAATGGCGACGTGGACTATAGGGGGGACACCTGGTTCTTTTGCTTTGAGCAGTCACAAAAAATCACCGAGATCAAGGCAGATCCGAAGGTAACCCTGACTTACACCGCTCGTCCGAGCCTTCTCGGCAAACCCGGTATTTTCATTGCAATCCAAGGGAATGCTTCGCTCGTGGGTGACAAGCAGACGTTTGCCGAGCATTGGATGAGCGAGCTTGAAAGATGGTTTCCCCAAGGCGTGGACACCCCCGGTCTTTTAATGATCAAGGTTCACGCGTCGAAAGTCACCTACTGGGATGGCGATGAGACGGGGAGCATCTTCGCCCCTGACGACCACCCACAAGACTAGCGCGCAAAGCCCTCCGTCCTATGCACCGGCACCCGCGCTCGCTGTTCACTCTCAAGGCGGCCAAAAGCCCATAAAAAGCGCACATCTAGACCCACAGTTGCACGCGCTCCTAACGCACCAAACGCTTGGATGTTCCTTGAAAAAACTTCGCTTTTCGGCCCGCTATCAACGGAACAGAACGACCCGTTTTGCCGTTCAATCGCGGTGAACGCCGGTGTCGTATCGGCCCAATGGAGAACATACAAATGCTGAAACGGATTGCTACTTTCGCCCTCATCGCGGCATTTGCCAGCCCCGCTCTGGCACAGCAAAAGGTCGTTTGCGATGAAGCTTCAATCGCTAAGGCCGAACAGCAAGTCGCGCAAATCTCCGACGGCGCAAAAAAGATCGAGTCCACCAAGGAACTCACCATGGCGAGAGATGCCATGATGGCGAACGACATGGAGAAATGCACGTCGCATCTCGACAATGCCATCAAGGGCATGGACGCCATGTAGAGTCCGTCTGAAGGGAGCATTGATGCTGAAGCGCAGTGTTCCCTCAGTCTGCTGCATATAATCCATCATGCTGCTCACCGGGTCGAAACGAACGGAGATGTGGCTCTTATGATCTCAAATTTTTCCTCCGGATGCCCGCATCTCGAGGATCGAAACGAGGAACAAAATCATGAAAAATATCCTGCTCGCCGCGGTCTTCCTCGGCGGATCGAGTTTGGGCGCGCTCGCGCAGACCGCCACACCTCCCGCTACAGCAGATGGTGATACGCCTGCCGTGGCAACACCAGACACCACCAATCCAACAGCGCCCGTCGCCGGCGCCAACAGTTTCACTGAAGAACAGGCCAAGGATCGCCTTACTGACGCCGGCTACACCGATGTGACCGGTCTAAAGCTCGACGACAAGGGCGTCTGGCGCGCAACTGCCTCGAAGGACGGCAAATCCATGCAGGTCGCGCTCGACTACCAGGGCAACATTGTTGCCAACTAACTCCAGAACGAGGAAATCCCCATGAAAACCGTTAGTGGACTTTTTGACGACTATTCGGACGCCCGCGCCGCTGTGTCAGCCCTTGAAGATCGCGGCGTGCCGTCGGACGACATCAGCATCGTTTCCAACAATGTTGGGGATCGGTACGGCACTGCAAACGAAAGCAACGCGGCTGAAGGCGCTGGGACAGGCGCCGGTGTCGGCGCTGCGGTCGGTGGCATTGGCGGCCTTTTGACTGGCCTTGGGGTCATGGCCATCCCGGGTGTCGGTCCGGTGGTCGCAGCCGGTTGGCTTGCCGCGACCGCGGCGGGTGCTGCCGCCGGCGCGGTAGCAGGTGGTGCCGCCGGCGGGATTATCGGAGCGATGACGGATTCGGGCGTTCCGGAAGAACATGCCCATGTCTATGCGGAAGGCGTACGGCGCGGTGGCGCGGTCGTCACGGCACGGGTCGACGACGCGCTCCAGGCGGATGCCGAAGCGATCCTACGCCGCGGTAGCTGGGTCGACCCGGTGCAGCGTCGAGCTTCTTATTCCGAGCAGGGCTGGCGGCGCTTTGATCCGACGCTCGCTCCCTATACTCCCGATGAGGTTGAACAGGAGCGGCGGCGCTACAGGCGCTGATGTCCCCAAGGCGTCTTCTCGGGTCCTAAATTCATCCGTTGCCGGCATACCGGCATAATGCCGCTGGCAACGGATAAGCATTGCCTAAACCAACGAGGCAGGGCCTGCAGTCGGCTAAACTGTCTCGAGGTTCATAGAGCCGGGCCCGACAAACAGCACCATCATTCGTCTCAACAAATAACGGAACAAGTGCGTAGCTCACTCGTTCAAGAAATGTACCTGAAATAGCAATGGAGCGTCCCCAAAATGGATTGGAACCGTGTTGAAGGCAACTGGAAGCAGATTAAGGGTAAGGTCAAGGAGCAGTGGGGCAAACTCACCGACGATGACCTCGACCAGATCAACGGTAAACGCGAGCAACTCGAAGGCAAGATCCAGGAGCGTTATGGATATGCCAAGGATCAGGCGAGGAAAGATATCGACGACTGGTATTCAAACCAGCGTTTCCATTGATCCAAAGCTACCTCCACTCTTTATCTTCAAAGGCCGCCGTTCCGGCGGCCTTTCTGCTTGCTGCCTGGCTTCAAAGCTCAGCGAAAGGCAAACAATTCGCTATCTGGGTCGCGGTAGCCCAAAATCTCTGACGACACGACCTCCGCAGCGATCTGGCTGTAGGTAATGCCATTGCCCCCATAACCCATCACAGCATAGACATTCTCCAGCCCCGGAACGTTTCCGATAAGCGGCAATCCGTCAGAGGTAATGCCAAAAGGCGCGGCCCAAAGATAATCCGGTTCGCCGATTGGTATTTCCAGGAGCGCCGACAGCTTTGCGCGCAAGATCTGGGATTTGGCTCTAAGCTTGATAGGATCCGCAAATGCGGTGGCGCTTTCTTCGTCCTCCCCTCCAACAATCAGGCGACCATCCTTGGTCGAGCGAAAATAGAGGTATGGATCGGATGCCTCCCAAAGAACATAGTTCTTAAGCCAGTCAGGCCGTGGATGGTGCGGCTTAGTCGCAAGCGCCCAGGTGGATACCATCCGATGGCCTTGGTGGGCCACGACGTCGAGAAACTCGTAGCCCGTGCAAAACACAACGTGCTTGGCCAGTATGATTTCGCCTGTCGAGGTCGCAGCGGCGTTCCATCCTTCAACGCTGCGTACGTCGGTAATCTCCGTGTCGCCTATGAGCGAAACACCGTCCCTCTGGGCTTTGCGCCACAAGCCGGCTGTCAATTGCGCCGGATTTGCGGCTGCAGAAATATCGGACTCGATTGCCGCAGTCCGATTGAGACCGAACTCTTCGCGCAAGCAAGCAGACTTGAGAAACCTTGCTGAAATGCCAGCGCTCTGACGTGCGTCAGTCTCCAGGCGAAGCGCTCGGGCACCATGGGCATTGCCGGACAGATAAAGAGACTTCTTTCGTTCAAAGCCACAGTCGATTCCAAGATTATCGACGAGCGTAATCAGTGTTTCCACTGCTCTTGCGGAGCGTTGCCATGCGCGCCGCGCCTTGTCCTTTCCAATCATCGAGGTGAGCTGGTGGAGCGGCACATCGATCTCGTGCTGGATCATCGCAGTGCTCGCCAAAGTGCTGCCTTGTACCGGGCCGCGTCGGTCGACGACGAGAATTTTCATGTCTCGCTTGGCAAGGGACAACGCCATCAGCGCCCCTCCGATGCCGGCGCCGACGATCAACACATCGACTTTGTCAACGGAGATGCGACTTTGCGCGACAACCTTGATATGACGCGTGTTGGACCACAGTGGCCGATTGGACCGCAATTTGCGCTTTCGCGTGATTTTCTCCAACTCTTTGCATCTCCATGTTCCGGTAGAGGTTGGATAGCCGGACGAACGCTCATTCTTCCGCTTTACTCTCGCTATCCATCGGGATCGCGATCCCTTGAATGCCTCAGCCGTCGCAACGCACGCCCGGGAGAGGCCGGTGCCGCCGAAGAATGTTCGTGCCGCAGTTGACTTGCGGGCTGCTCATCGCCCCGACACGGGCCGCACGCTGTTGCTCGCTTCGAGGCGCGCATCTTGGGATGGATAAAGGCAGTGCCTTCGAGGGCCGTTGTAGGGCTGGTAGGTGTTGTCATCGGCTCGATACGACTGATAGCGGACGGTACACGAGACGGTACGCGATTCGGCCGTCGCGTAGCCCACGAACCGCCGATCGATTTGCGCCGTCCGGTCTTTGTGGATCGGGTACATGACCGCGTAAGGCGACTGGCACGTTCGTATTTGTCCACCGTATGAGCGGTACGCGTTGGTTTCGGGGTTATAGGACCGGTAGCGGCTTGAGCACCAATCGCGGTGGGCTGTCGAGAGGCCGGTATGGGAGGTCACCAAGGTTGGAGCGGTGAGTGCCAGACGCCCCGATGTTCGCTTCGCCGAAACCGGGTTCGTGACGTAAGTGGAATAGACGGGCGGCAAACGCTGGTAGTTCTGCTGGCTCCGGTCGATCCGGACCGGTGTTGCGGTCCAAAGATCTGGAGCCGAAGCCGACTTCAGCAGAGGAGGTTCGGTGGGCTTGGCCAGCACGAGTGAGGCGACGGACGCAGCCGCGGCGCTGGCGCAAACGGACAATGCGATGCCAAATGCCAGCGATCCGATCGCTTTCATGGTTTTGCTCCTCTGCCCGTCACTGGGAATGCCTTTTGGTATCAGCGCGAAATCGAAAGCGATTGAATTTCCAACGAAAACGCCTTGCCGCGACGACCGTCGTCGCCGACAGCTAAATGCGGAGGTTGATTTTTTGTTCCCCTTACGGGCTTTGGTCGGACGGAAATTCAGACCAAGGGCGTAGCTTGACCAGAACGAGGGTTATCGAGCACTTCGAAACTCCTGAAAAGAGCGCGGACTTGCAGATTGCCCGGTGGTCCCGTCAGCTGAGCGCAGTTGGCTGTCCATCGGCGAAATGCAGCAAGCCTGGCGCGCCAGACCCAGTTGTCATTGGCGGATCAAGCTTTCGACCCGCCGCGCCAGCACGTCAGCTGTGAAGGGTTTGGTGACCACTTCCATGCCATGGTCGAGGTGCCCGTGGTTGAGTACTGCGTTCTCCGCATACCCTGTGACGAAGAGTACGTTAAGACCGGGACGCTGGACGCGCACCGCATCCGCAAGCTGCCGTCCGTTCATGCCGTTCGGCAGCCCGACGTCGGTAACCAGAAGATCGATTGTGGGGCGTGCATCAAGCATTTTAAGGGCGGAAGGGCCGTCGCTCGCCTCCAGCACTTCGTAGCCCAGCTCTTCGAGAATTTCGACCGCGACCATCCTGACCAGGGGTTCGTCGTCCACGACTAGGATGGTGTGAACTCCGGTCGCTGCAGGCGCGGGCCCCGCGTCGGCTGGTATGTCGGAGCTATGATCTTCGGCCGCGTGGCGGGGCAAATAAATGCAGATCATCGTGCCCTTGCCCACTTCGGAGTATATGCGCACGGCACCACCGGATTGGCCGGCAAAACCGTAGACCATGGAAAGGCCAAGCCCCGTCCCCTGTCCGATCGGCTTCGTCGTGAAAAACGGATCAAAGGCGCGGGCGACCACATCCGGCGACATGCCCGTACCGGTGTCGCTGACGCACAAGGAGACATATTGCCCCGGCGGCAATCCACGTTGGGCCGCAGCGCGTTCGTCGAGCCACCGATTGCCGGTCTCGATCGTCAAGCGTCCACCATCCGGCATCGCGTCGCGAGCGTTGATGCAAAGATTGAGCAGAGCGTTCTCGAGCTGGCCAACATCGACGAAGGCCGTCCACAGCCCTCCTGCTCCGACAGTCTCGACCGCCACCCCAGGACCGACGCTTCGGCTGATCAGATCTTGCATACCCGCGACGATGCGATTGATGTCCGACGGCTTCGGATCGAGCGTCTGCCTGCGGGAAAAGGCAAGGAGGCGCTGAGTTAGGCCCGCAGCCCGCTTCACCGCCCCTTGTGCTCCCGTCATATAACGGTCGATCTCACCCACACGGCCCTGGGCGAGCCGAGTTTTCATCAGATCAAGGCTGCCGCTGATGCCGGCGAGGATGTTGTTGAAGTCGTGCGCCAGGCCCCCGGTTAGTTGCCCGACAGCCTCCATCTTCTGCGCCTGCCGCAGGGCGTCTTCCGCCTGGACAAGGGCTGCGGTGCGTTCCTCTACCCGTTGCTCTAGCGTTTCGTTGAGCGTGCGGAGGGCCGCAAGGGCATGGTCACGTTCGGCTTCGACCGCGCGCCGCTCCTCGATATCGATCAGGACACCCGGAAATTTAAGCGCAACACCGTCACTGCTGCATTCCACGCGACCGTTCGCCTCGAGCCAGCGATACCTCCCGTCCTCGCGACGCGTCCTGTATTGGTGGGCATAGGCTCCGCCTTTTGCCAGGGCCTCTCGGACCGAGGCCGTCACTCGTTCCTGATCGTCGGGATGAACGGCGCCGACGATATCGGCAAGGCTCAGGCCTGAGCGCCCTTGCTGCGGATCGAACCCAAACGCGGTCGCAAAAGCTTCGTCGACCGTAAAGCGATCGGTAGGCACGTCCCACAGCCACGTGCCGATGATCGCCCCTGCGGCCATCGCCATTTGCACACGCTGTATGTTATCGCGCGCGTGGCTTTCGCTCTCGCGTAGCGCCGCTTCGGCCTTCTTCCTCTCGGTTACGTCGCGAAATAGGACCGCCACCTGGCGCAGGCCTGCCGGCTCGATGCGGGTGGCCGAAACTTCGATATGCCTGGCGACTGATTTGAACTCCTGCTCGAAGCGCACTGGTTTGCCGGTGCGCAACACGCTGCCATAGACGTCCAACCAGACATCCGCGTTGCCGGGTTCAATCTCCCGAAGCCGTTTGCCGACGATGTCCGAGATGCCTGTATGCCGGCCATAGCCGGAATTTGCTTCAAGGTGTACGTAATCGCTGAGCGGACCATGTGGTCCGTCGATGAAGCCAATAATGCAGAAACCATCGTCGATCGCCTCGAAAAGGGCTCGATAGCGTGCCTCTCGCGCGTCGTCGTCGCTGGCGTTATGGACCTTCAGCGCGGCGCCTCCCTGCGACAGGGCCCTCAGCCTCAGGATCTCGTCTTCGAGTTGCTCGCGAGACAGCGACTTGATGTCAGACATCGATTTCGGTCTTTCCCTTCGTCGTTCCTGTCACTGCCCTTTGCGCGTCTCTGGACAGGGTCTCGTCCCACAGCAGTGAAAGCGCTCCGACGATGGCATTTCTGCTGTAGGGTTTGCGCACGATCGGCACGCCGATAAGGTCCGGCGGCAGTTCTGCTCCCTCGCCATAGCCTGTAGCAAAAACGAATGGAGTGCCTCTGCGCATGAGTTCGCCGGCGATCCCGAACGAATTGGTCTGCCCGAGATTGATATCGAGAATCGCCAGTTCCGGAGCAGTCCTCTCGATATGTGCCATGGCCTGCTGCACGGAGCTCGCCGTCGAAACCTCCGAGAACCCTTCGTCCGACAGCATCGCTTCGAGATCAAGCGCTATGAGCATCTGATCCTCAACGATCAGAACCCTGGGGTTTGCACGGCCAAGGCCGCTTTGTTCGGGAGCGGCGGTACCGACCGTATATGTTTCCATTGTCGGACCTAACGCGGTGAGTTTGACGTGTGGGGAGGGGATGCTGAACTCTGCCTCAAGCCCCGATGGTTCGAAGCGGACGGAGCTGCGCCCATGAAGATCGTAGGGGACGCTGCGCTCGATGAGGGCACTACCGAATCCCCTGCGTAACGGCAGAGTGACGAGTGGACCGTTTCGCTCGCGCCAGGAGACGTCGCAATCGGAGCCGGTCATCGTCCAGCGCACCTCTACTTCGCCAGCCGTCACCGAAAGCGCTCCGTATTTGGCGGCGTTGGTCGCGAGCTCGTGAAACACCAGCGCCATTACCGAAAAAGCGCGGCTGTCGAGCCAGACGGCAGGACCTTCGAGCGTAATTGTCGACAGATTTGTCCGGTAAGGCTGGAGTTCGGCCTCCAGGAGATCCGCCAGGATCCCGCCGCCATCTCCGCGCACGACCTGGTCATGCGCGATTGCGAGCGCCTCGATGCGACCCTGCAGCGTCGAAACATATTCTTCGAGCGATTTCTTGTGCTGTTGGGGGCTTGTCACCAGAGATTTGATGACGGCGAGGATGTTCTTGACGCGGTGGCTAAGCTCCTGGTTCAGCATCCGCTGCCGAACCTCGGACTTGCGGCGCTCGCCCGCCATCAGCTCGTTGTGTCGCAGCACCACCTCGACGATCGCGACCCGGACGATCTCGGCGATTTCCCGCTCGGCCTCCGACCAGGGCTGCGCCTGCGCCTGGACTGTCTCCTTCCAGATCGCAAAGCTCTTGCGTGGTGTGAGACGGTCGCCGAGTGGACCTGCCTCATAGGTCTTTTCAGGATTGCCGGCCCAGTTGAGGGTCTGGACCAGTTCTTTGCGAAAAAACACCAGGCAATCCGAGCCGGTTTGCGAAAGGGGAATGGCGAGAACGCCCGAAAGCCGCTCGCTGTAGGCCGATGCCTCCGGGAACTTCTGTGACAGGGCATGTGTCGCCCAAACGCGCCCTTCGCTGACAGTGCGGATGAAGTCCAGAAGAGCGGCTCTTTCTTCGTCCGGCGGAGCGGTGCCGATCCCCGCCCATTTGCCATCGACCATGACGCCGATGCCGTCGTTTGCCAGCAACTGCGAGAATTCACGCAGGCTTTGGCGCAACAGCTCACCCACATCCTCGTGATGGGAGGACAAAATGAGAAAACGGTCGAGCGCTTCGCGTGTGCCGGCGACGGCCGCAACCCGGCGACGTTCCTTCAGAGATTTCAGGTGCAGCGAGAAAAATTCGCCGAACACTTCAAGCGCAACGCGTTGAGCCATCGGCAGGGCGCGCGGCGAATAATGGTGGCAGGCGATCAACCCCCAGAGCTGGCCGTCCAGAACAACCGAAATCGACATCGACGCGGCGACGCCCATGTTGCGCAAGTATTCGCAATGGATGGGCGAAACGCTGCGCAAGTGCGCGAAACTGAGGTCCAATGGTTCGCCGGATCCGTCCAGAACCGGCTCGACCGGGACGCGCGCACCGCTCGCGTCCGAAATGACGCGAATGGTGTTCTTGAGATAAAGTGCGCGGGCCTGCTGGGGGATATCGCTTGCTGGAAAATACTGGCCCAGAAAACTCTCAAGATCGGCGCGTTTCGCTTCGCTGACGACCTTGCCTGATCCGTCCTGCTCAAAGCGGTAGATCATCACGCGGTCATAGCCGATGGTACCGGCAACGATCCGGCACGCGCGCTGCACGAGACGGTCGACGTCGGTGATGTCCTTGATACGGCCAATCATCTCGCGCGCGATATGCAAGGGCTGACCGATCGACGGCGCCGGCTCGAACTCAATGATGACGGCCGACTTGTGAAGGTGGACGGCAATGTCGAACACGCGGTCGCCAAAAGCGACATCGAGCAAAAGGGCCGGTCGTGAGGCCGCTCCCGCGGCCGCAAGCGCATTGCGCAGATCATGCAACAACTTTGGGCCGAGCACGTCGACAAGAGGCCGCCCAAGGAGGCTGCCCTCCCAGGCGAGCATCTTCGCAGCGTTTGCCGATATGCGTTCGATCGTCGTGAACCCGACATTGCACGCCAGAAGACAACCGTGCGGTTGGATGCTCCCGGGGATATGAATGGGCTCCCTGTCGCAAGTCTCGAGGGTGACGGGTTCAACTGGCGACAAGATATGTACTTTCAAAGCAAGTTTGGGCGAGAGCAAACACGGCGTTCGCCGTGACGGCAGACCGAACGACGTCAAAATCGCGGGTTCGTTCGAGGAGCGACAGGAAGGACGGCCATCGGGTCGTGTCGTTCGCCATCGAAACAAGGTGCTTCGCGCCGAAGGTTTCATCGAAACCAAGCTTCAACGCCCTCTGACGCAAGACCCGCGCACCGAGAGACGACCCTTCCACCACGTAGAGGGCACCGAGCAGCGCGCTTGGGTCGGAAAAATCGAAATCAGTCCGAATGCGGCGCGCCGGTGCCAAGCCGAGATCGCACGCGTCCTGAGCAAGCAGCTCTGCAACCCCTGATGGTCGCCAATTCCAGCCTTCAGGCCAAGAGACGTTCCTCAGCGCTTCGTCCATTGTCGCACGAAACGGCAACACGCGCGCTACGTACCGGCGATAGTCCTCGATAGTGCTGAGCTCGCCGACCGCGGCGTCTACCCGCTGATGTGCATCCCGCGTCCTATTCCTCAATTCAACGCGTTCACTTCCGCGCATGCATTTTCCGCCTAATCATAAAATACGACCCGTTCTGTGGCACGTGGCCGAGGCAGGCCCCAGACTAAAATCGCTTCAAGAACTAGGGCATGGCCACGATTGCGACAAGGCAATCGCGTTCTGTTTTTGGAGATGAGAGTGAAGGGCACGGCGCTCGAACATCCAAGGCTGAAAAACGGCTTTCAGCGAAACGGCCGCGCAGGCATGGGAAAATTCCTATGATCGAGCGGTTCTATTGATGCACCCGCAAGCGATCCAGGATCTCTCCGGATCGTGTGTAAGATGGCTCCCTCCTTGGGGATCGTCTTTTTTCAGCCACGTCTTTTCGAGTGCGCTGCACCGTCGCAGAAAGCAGGTGGGCACAGTTATCGTCGCCTCAAGAACGCGCTCCAGATATAACCGGCAACACCCGCGGTGATCAGAACCGGCGTGAGATGACGTCTGATACCGCTTTCTACCGTTTCTAAAACAACGGTCGCCTCGAGCGCCGCCAGTCTGGAAGTCCCCTCCGCTATGGCGATGAGGCGCTCGCCAAGCCGGGCCACGTCGGCCCGCAACACATCAAGCTGCTCTCTTTGCGTCGCCAGGCGTGGTGTCTTGAGAACAAACTCGGCCTTTGGCAGCGGGTCGTCACTCAACGACAAAATATCGCGTTCGCGCGGCTCGTCACTCATTGTTTGGTCCTCCTACGCCCGGTTTTTCTCAACGAGGAAAGGCCGCCCGTTGTTCCCTCGTTTTACCTTCCTCACCGTTGACAATGTGCTTTTGAAAGCGGCGCCGCGTCCACGATGGCTTGCTGGCTGCGGAATTTTCACTATCCTTGAGGAATGAGGATCCTAGGAATTTCAGGAAGTACGCGTCGGCTTTCCACCAATTCGGCCTTGTTGAGGGCTTTCCAATTCCTCGCTCCAGCCGATATCACCATTGAAGTCTTTGATAATATTGGTGAGCTGCCGATCTTTTCTCCCGATCTGGAGGGCGCAAACGCCCCAGAAAGCGTCATCCGCTTCGTCGAGAAAATTTCGGCAAGTGATGGGCTAATCATCTCCAGCCCCGAGTATGTTCGCACCATTCCCGGAGGCCTCAAGAACGCCATCGACTGGCTTGTCTCGGGGGAGGCCGTAATCGCAAAACCGATAGCCCTCATCCACGCTTCGCACCGAGGCGACGACATGCTCGCAGCGCTGCGCACCGTCCTTTTGACATTAAGCTCAAATTTCTCCGAGACGATTTTCTTCCGGCTTCCCGTTATGAAGGAGACGCCAGACGCAATCATGGAAAAGCTCATGGACCCCGCTCATCGTCCGGCGGGGGAGAAATTCCTCAAGGATTTTGCATCGTTTTGCCGAAGCCAGAACGGGGACGTCCCTGACGTGATCGCTATTTGACCAGCGGCGAGACGGACCACAACCCAGAGCGCTGTGGCTCCGTATTTCGAAAGTCGCATAAAGGCTATTGTTCCTGCGAAATATCCTGCCCCAAACACTTCCCCGGCGCAGCTGAACGTGGCAAAACGCGCCCTTCCCGCCTCCCATACCAGTAGCGGCCACTTCCCGATCAAGCACCAATTCAGATGAGCCGATTTCTCAGCCCACAGGTTAATGCCTGTCAAGCTACTCATCTGCACTCAAGGGATTTCATCGCGATATCCTCATTAGCCACAGGGTTTAGCCCGGATGGGCAAATAGAGTTCCGGCAAGCGGTGTGATAGCGAGCACCAGTCGTCTTCGGACGGGGAGGAGACGGCCAGAGGCCTGGCGCTCCCATCATAGCGACAGGCCTCGCCTGGGGATCCTTTGGCTAGTTTCCACGAGGACGCAAACGTTTTACGTCCTCGACAGGAAAAGAGACGACCATTCCCAAGCGGCATGATCCCGACAGGGGAGCAAAATGGGCTATGATTGGAACGGCACGCGGGTACGTTGGATGAAGGCTTTGCGACTTGGGACCGTGGTCGCGTTGGCGGCTGTGTTGATATCGGTAGCAACTCAGGTTGTATCCAACGCGCTCTAACCTGCAGACCGAGGCCTTCCGTGCATATGCGTTGTATCGCGGTGACTGTAATGTGGGCGCGTGAAGATCGTTGACCCTGCTCAGCGCTTAGACAACCCAGAGTACCGCTTTGCGCCTTCTAGTTCGGATCCCGCATGAAATGGAGTGTGTGGACGGCTCTCGAGGGGCGGTTTCTGTCGAAGTGGGCATCATCAACGCCCCGCTTTGCAAGCGAGCGGCCCCTTCGAAAAGGGGGAATAGTTGTAAGCAATCGTGCTCCTCTCCAATCCCTTCAGAGGCCTTCTCCTCATCGAGTGGGATATTGCTGGAACTCCGTCCCGCTCTACCTCTTTCTCCATCTCGGGCGGAGGAACAATAATGCACCCAGCGTCGCGACATCGAGCGGCAGAACCGACAGAGGCCAAGGGGGCGGCAACTGGAAAGCAATGGATAAGGAAGGCCGACGCCGACCAGACCAGAGCAAGCTTTCCCGAACTGTTCTTCGATCTCGTTTTTGTGTTCGCTTTGGTCCAGCTCGCAAAGACACTTGCTAGCGACTTCGGCCCCACAGCCCTTGTCGAGGCGGCGCTGCTCATTCTTGCGATCTGGTGGATCTGGATTCACTCGACCTGGGTTACAAACCTTCTCGATACCGAGCAAGATCCAGTACGGCTGATGCTCTTTCTCCTGATGTTTGGGGGTATCCTGCTGGCTATCGCCTTGCCGGACGCGTTTGGAGACCATGGATTTGCATTTGCGGTGATCTACTGCGCCATTCAGATAGGGCGTTCCTTTTTCATGCTCTACGCCTATCATCGCGTCGATGCGGCCTCTTTCCTGACGTTCCTGCGGATTACCCTCTGGCTAGTCCTTGCAAGCGCCTTCTGGCTTGTGGGTTCTCAAATGGAGACGACTCCGCGAATTGCATTTTGGAGTACCGCTCTTCTCGTCGAATATCTGGCTCCGGCCCTGCGGTACTATCTTCCTGGCCTGGGGAAATCAGCGCCCGAGACGTTGGACGTTTCTGGCAAGCATATGGCAGAACGTTGTGCGCTGTTCGTAATCATCTGCCTCGGTGAAACGATCCTGACGACCGGCCGCTCCGCCGCAGAGCACATGGCGGACGACATGACCTTCGCTGTCTTCTGCAGCGCGTTTTTAAGCACCGGTTTCATGTGGTGGATCTACTTCCATCACGGCCAGGAAAAAGCCGCCAACAAAGCGGAGGCTACGTCGAAACCCGAGACATTGGCGCTCAATCTCTTCACATACGGCCATCTGCCAATCGTTTCTGGCGTCATCCTGACGGCAGTCGGAGAGGACTTCAGCCTGTCCCATGCCAAAGATGAAAGCACGATGCAAACCGCTCTGGCGATACTCGGAGGCCCGGCGCTTTTTTTGGCTGGCAACATCTGGATAAAGTTGGCCGCGGCGCACCAGTTCCCGATTTCGCACATTGTCGGGTTCGCGATCCTTGCCCTTGCAGGAGTGCTTTCTGCGCTTGCCGCCAATTATCATCTCCAGTTTCTGGCGACAGCGACCCTCTTTGGCGTTGCCATTTGGGAGTATCTGGCATTGCGTCGTGCTTCGGCTTCGACGGCATAACCGGAGCGCGAAGACGGCCGGCATAGCCGATCATCGAGACTGGGAAGGCGCGCCGGCGTCAGCAACATTAGGGCACGGATCATCTGTCGCTTCAAGATATATGCGCAAGATATTGAAATTGAATGCGCTGTCGCCCTTGCGGCAACCTTCGGGTATCAAGCATATTCGCTCGCCGGTTCCCCGAAAGGGAACAACCGGCGATGGTACCAGTTATCTCCCGGTCACGAGCGGCTGCGCTTGTTGGTGATCGGTCGATGCCCTTCGAAAGCAGTCAGCTCATCGTGTGGAGGATTAGCTATGGACACGCTGGTACGGCATCGGCGGATCATGGTTGCCGGCATTGAGGTCTTCTATCGGGAAGCTGGACGACAAGATGCTCCGGTTGTCTTGCTACCACACGGATATCCGTGTTCATCCTACGAGTTTCGCAATCTAATGCCACGGCTTTCCGACCGCTGGCACCTGATCGCTCCGGATTTCCCCGGTGCGGGCTACAGCGGGACGCCGGAGGATTTCGACTACAGCTTCGACGGATACGCAGCATTTCTGAGCAGCTTCATCGACGCACTTAAGATCGATCGCTTCGTTCTGTATCTGCATGATTTCGGATCGCCGATCGGAATTCGCATGGCCATTCTACGGCCGGCATCCGTCGTCGGGCTCATCATTCAGAACGGCGACATCCCCTATGAAGATGCCTTGGGCCCCAAATATGCAGACATTGAAAAGACCTGGGCGCTTCCGTTGCCGGAAATGAAACGCGCATTGGCCGAGGCGGTGACCGAGGAGATTTTCCGGGAAGAGTTCCTGAACGACCTGGAGCCTAGTCTCGCAGAGGCCATTCCTCCCGACCTATGGAAACTGCATTGGTCCCTCATGACACCAAAGCGGAAGGAAATCGCCGTCAACCTGATCGCAGGTTTGAAGGAGAACCGGTCATGGTTTCCGCAACACCGCGGATATTTGGCGGACCATAAGCCCCCTGCCCTCATCGTCTGGGGACACAACGACCACTACATGCCGGAGAAATCTGCCCGAGCATATCTCCGCGACTTGCCGGACGCCGAACTTCATTTCATCTATGGCGGGCATTGGCTCCTAGAGACCCACCTCGATCAGGTAGCGCTGCTTATCCGTGATTTTCTCGCGCGGATTCACAATCGGCGGTAACCTGCCGGCCAGCTTCGACAATCGCGCTTTTTACGGCGCCGTGCGTTCCAACAAACGCTCAAAGGATGCGAGGCTCCGCGACTGCGCAGATGTCGGCTGGAACAAGCTGTCCATCTGGCAGTTAAACGCCTTGGAGCCACATCGATCTACAATCTTAAGGTTAGTGATGCAGCTGCATCGACGACGCGCTGCGTCCGGCATCCTGGACACTAGAAAGCCCGTCTAGCAGGTGGCAATAGCCAACGCATATGCCGGCCCTTCGTGCAGGGACCAATGGTTTTCCAACACAGATAAGCTCCGCGTGCTTTGCACCCGGAGCAAATGCCCCTCGCGATCCAGTATCACCGGCTCGTTCCAAAGCCGGTCAACCTCCAAATCCATCATTCCGAATGCCTCCTTGGTGGTCGCCGGCGCATCAGACTGCTCTGGGACCGACGACCGCGAACAGGTTGAAGAAATGAAGCTTGGCTATTCCGAGCTAGTCCGATCGCCGGCGCGTAGTTCGGCACGGCTGACAATGGTCCTCAGCGCCTCGCTAAGAGCATTTTGGGAGGCGAACGCCATTCCCGGCACGACACCTGGATCTTCCTCGTGGCCTTGGATGACAAGGTCATCGCGAAGGTGTTCCATCAATTTGTGCCAGTAATCCGGATCGCCTGCCGCGATCGTCATAAGCGCGGTCAGGATCTTGCGGTGGGCCATCAGTTGCAGTTCAAGCGCTTCCATCGGGAACCTCGCTTTCCGTTCGAGCAGCCTTCAAGATCTTCGTGCAGGCACATCCACGACACGAAACAAAAACAAGCGCAGGGGGCGTTGGTTCCCGGCCGGCGCTGCCTTAAAACCCAAGGGAACTTAATTGTCGGCCACGCATTGACTAACATTGAAATCCGGCAACCCCGAAAGGCAGCTACAATGCCTTCTATTCCAGTTCTCGACGATCAGACGCGGCCGCTTGAGACGCAGGTGGTCGATCTGATCCCGGCCTTGCGCGCATTTGCGCGAACCTTTGTCAGTTCAAGCTTCGAGGCTGACGATCTCCTGCAGGAAACGCTGTTTCGCGCGTTGCGCGGTATCGATGGTTTTCAACCTGGAACAAATCTCAAATCCTGGCTTTTCACAATCATGCACAACGCGTTTCGCACGCAGTACAAGCTGCGTAAGCGCGAGGCGCCGGGTGCCGTCAACTGCGCCGACCTTCCAATTCCCATTCCGGCCCCGCAGGATTGGTGCGTGTTGAATGGCGAGTTGCGTACCGCCCTCGAGGGGCTAGCACCCGACCACAGGGAAGTACTGGTACTCGTTGCCGGATACGGCCTCAGCTACAAGGAGGCAGCTGATATGTGCGATTGTGCGATCGGCACCATCAAGAGCAGGCTCAGCCGTGCGCGCGACGAACTTGCCTATCGCATGAATGGTGTTCCCCTCGAGTGATCGAGCCTTGCGCCCCGCTGACGACCATCTTTCAGAACCGGAGAACAAGATAGATCAAAGCGGCCGCTGCCATTCCCAAAAGCAAAGCAAGTCGTTCGCGATCGGCGGCTTCGCGGCGGATCTCGCCAGCCTCACCCCGAGCTGATGACGCGGCGATCTTTCGGTCGGCGGACTCACTTTCCGCCCGATGACCGTCGTACGCTGCCGCAGCGTCGAGCAGAACCAGTCTTCGCCTATACTGCGTCCCATCCTTGCCTTGCCTTTCCACTTGGGAGAGATTGTCCAAAAGGTCGGCGCGTTTTACGACAGCCGCAAGCGCGTTTGACGCAGCGCGGATCGTTAAGGCATCCTTAGTTTCCCCGGTGCGGTGCGTCAGGCTTTCAACGGCGGCCACCACCTCCGGGGAAAAGCCAGAATCAAGCAGTCGCTCCGATGTCCAGCCAGGCGCCTTTTCGACAACGTCATGAAGAAAGGCAACACTCTTGGCTTTGTCGCCGTCAACGGCCTCGGCCACCCGTTGGCAGTGGCGGATATAGGGTTCTCCAGCCTTGTCTAATTGGCCCGCGTGCGCGTGAAGGGCGACTTCTCTCGCCCACACACGCTCCTCGGATGCAGAGAGAACGGGAGGGCGCCACGAGGGGCGCTGTTCGCGGACGCCGGCCATCGCTACTGAGTCCGGTTATGTAGCCCATCGGGGCTCGTCACGCTCCGCAAGCCTATCCCGGCAAGGGAAGGGTCCCGTCGCGCTGCGTCAGCCAGCGAAACGATGCCGACAAGCCGCTTGTTGCGGTCAACGAACGGCAGGTGCCGGTTCTGCGCGTCGCCCATGTTGGGCGCAACATCGGACACCTCCTGGTCATCGAAGCAGTATTTGACGCCGGCCGTCATGATCTCGGCCACGCGCGCACGATCGTCACGCCCGTCACCCACACAACGCTCTGCGAAAGCCCGATAGGTTATCATCCCAACCAACCGATCGTTGTCGCCAACGGGAAGAAGGCCGATACCGCTCTCGGCCCCTTCCAGTGCGATGGTGGTATCCTCGGGGCTCGCAACGCACACATCCTTGGTCATAATGTCAGCTACTCGCATGGGTCTACTCCGCTCGATGACGGTCATTGATAGGCCGTCCGGCCCTCTGGTTCCGTCTGTTCCGCCGCTCGGTCGTGCGAGCGCTCTCTCGTCGGTACATCACCCTCCGGCCGTCCCTCGTTCGCCCAGATTTCATAGGCACGCCGGCGAATGAGTTCTTCAGGCTTTGACCCACGGCCAACCGGTCAACCGCGTATTTGTTCCAGGTGGGGACTATCGGACCGTTACCGGAACAATCAGAGCCGCGACGTTTCGCTGTGCAACCCGTTGGGCAGTTAAGAAAGAGAGCGGAGGTTTTGATGACTGTTGCTATTGCTAGTCATAAGATTGGAATTGCATCCGGACGCTGCGAGGTCAATCTGCGCCAGCGGCAGGTCGATCTACGCGACAATTACAAATATTCGCTCCCGGAAACGCCATCGCCAAGGTAAGCGGGGGGCCGGAGTCGAGGAAACGGGCCGCGAGACTTCGTTCGCCGAGGCATCCAGATCCAGGACGCTGTCAGCGACCGCCTCACCGATGCCACCTAGATCGACGCCTCTGAGATCGGCAGCGTGTCCGGCGTAACTTTGGTTCAGAACGATCTGCGCATCACCCGGCACGTCCGCGAGGTGTCGGGACTGCGCGGCGACAAACAAGGTGAGATTCAGCGTCAATCAGGATGAGACTCGGCGGCGGGGGTGTGACGAAGGGAGGGCGTAGCCCGACCGGAGTTACACCCCCGCCGCGGCGCAATTTTTAGGCGTCT
>NZ_JACVAO010000019.1:0-104341 GCF_014851885.1 Ensifer sp. ENS02
TACGAAAATCGATCTAAATCCGCCGCCTATGCCTGTCCGCGACTTAGTGAAATCGCTGTCCCGTACTTACTGAAATCGGTGTCCGCGACTTACTGAAATCCTTGTCCCGTACTTTCTGAAACCCGCATTCAGCCCGTTAGCTTGCCGAAGGAGGATATTTAGCGCTTCTTGAGATACCTTCGACGGTTCCGCTATCGGTTCGCCTGAAGCCAGGAACAAACCGCATTTTCGCATCGTTTTACGACGCGCCGGATTTTCTCGAACATGAATGGCCGATACGGCACGCAGCTATGAGCGAGCAATCATGACGTGTCGAGGTCCCTAGGAGCGTGGGGCTATCCGGCCCAGCGTAGAGCGTTTGCGCGGTGTCGACACACCGACTTCGGGAACTATTCCGGGATTCCGCGACGCGAGTTTGCATCCGCATCAATGCTAAAGAGTGGATGCTGCGCGCCGCAATTTCCGAACCTCCAACGGCGCATTATGAGACTATCGCTGGACTTTAAGAAGGGCTCCGGCGGCTGGGAGATCATATGCGCTTTCGCCCTAAGGGAGTGATTGCGCTATGCTTTCTCCACGCCGATCTGGATACATTCTTCCTCAAGATTTTACGGTCGTCTCATCGGTCTTTGATAAGGTCGCAATTGCGCGAGCAATAAGCCGCGAGAGCGAGGAGGCTGAGCGCTTGGCCCGATATGCGCTGGAACTGTACATGACCGGCACGCGTAATGAGTTGGACCTCGAAGCGCGCTTAAAGGAATTCTGCGACCCGATCGACTATGGGATGGCGGCCAGTGGAGGTACAACCGTCGGAGATTTGTTGCCCGACTTGTCGGCATGGGCACGAGCACTGACTGCCTCACCAAGCACGGCGACCAAAAGATCAGACGTTTAATCGAGATGGTAAACTTCGACCTTCTCCGCTCGCTCGCCGACCCTCCTAAATGAGGGATGGCGCAGCTTCGCGTCCTGCGTCCACGCCCGATACTCGACCTCGGCGACTAGCAGCGGTTCGGAGAAGATCGCGCCCCTGCGCTTGAGTGCGACCGTGGCCGCTTAGCCGGGATCGCGTCGAGCAGTTCGCGAAGCTGCACCGACTCGTTGTTGCTCCATCCCGTCCCGCACCCGCCGACGTAGACGAGCTCGTCCCCCTTCCTCGCCGCCAGAAGCAGGCGGCCGATCGCGCCTGGCATCGTCGAAGGCTCATATCCGACGATCACGAACCAATCGCGCCAAGAACATTTAACCTTGAGCCATTCCGGCCGGCGCCCGGATCGATAGGGCGCGTCCCGCCGCTTCGCGATGATCCCCTCAAGGCCGAGTTCGCAAGCTGCACGGAAGAAATCGGCGCCGTCAGCCTGGACTTCCTCGGAGAAACGTATGGTGCCAGCCCTACCGGCGACGATCGGCTCGAGCAGTTGCCGGCGCTCACCCAAGGGCATCATCCGAAGGTCCTGGCCGTCTAGATAGAGGAGATCGAAGGCAAAGAAGATGATCTCTCCGGCATCGCGCAGGCTCGGCCTTCTCCCGACCGCGCGCTGCAGCAACCCGAAGTCCGAGCGGCCCCGGTCGTCGAGCACAACCGCCTCGCCGTCTATGATCATGGTCGCATGGCCGAGCTCGCGCGCATCGGCGACGACGGACCCGAACTTCTTAGCCCAGTCATATCCGCCGCGAGTGATCGCCCTCACCTCGCCTGGCTCGACATGGATCGCCAGCCGATACCCGTCCCACTTCACCTCAAAGGTCCACTCCGGACCTTTCGGCGGCTGATCGACGAGGGTAGCGACGCATGGCTCGACGCGCCGCGGCATAGGTTCGGGCAGCGGCGTGGAGGTTGGTTTCTTTCTAAGGGTTCTAGCCATTTAACGTTGACGATTTGCTCGTCTCTGGATTATCGCGGCTAACGCAGCGAGTCGACTTTGCGGCAGCTTGACAATGAAAGTATCAATGTCGCGTCCGAAGTTCGACCATGCTTTGTCGCCGTCGATACCCTTATCGATCACGCCGGCCTCTTCGAGTTCGGAGCGCTCCATGTTTATGCGTGCAACGGAAATCTGCAGCAGATCCGAGCCAGTGATCATCGCCCCACTCCCTGCTGTCGAAGGTTCATAGTTCCATGAGTAGGTTGCCGCGCTTCGTTGTCCGGTTCCGCGGCCTCTTCCTCCTCTACCAGCTTTTGGTAGCAATCCTCGATATCCTGCGCGATGCCGTCGGCGTCGTAGAGGTAACCATCTGTGCCGCCGTCAGTTTCAATGATCTCGGCCAATGAGTTCATTACCACGCGACCGAGGTATTGTAGGGCGTCGCGATGATGATCGGCGCCTCCGCTCGCGAACGCCTGGCGCGCATCGTCAATCGCCTGACGCATGGCCTGAAATGACCCGTCGATATGGAGCTTCGTGTTCACAGCACCGCCTCCTCAACGCACCGCTTCGCCCTAACGCAATACTCGTGGATAGGTTCACTTTACTATCGACAGACAGTTAAACGCCACAATTGATTCGATTCGATTGGCGTACCAAGCGATCTCATTCGCAATCGGTCAGCGCAGAGGAACATTCCGCATCCGCGGCCGTTGTTTGCATTGCTGATGATCCACTGCCCAACGGATCAAGGCGGGCCTTCATCGAAATTTTTAAGAATGGAGACCCCTTTTGTGTAGCACGGTTGGTATAGCACGCGCGCTCTAGGCCCCGTCGAGAATGACGGGGCCATTTTGCTTGCCGAATGGCGACACTAGCGATCTCGCCTGTTTTCCAAGTGCGCTCGCGGGCGGTGTCGCAGTAAACCCTGGTTCGACGTGGGTGGGGGAACGCTTGTCGGATGCAAGCTTTTTGTAAGGAATGCCGACGTTGATAAACCGGGCATGTGCCGCCTTATGAACAATCGTCGCTGCAATAGGTTCAGTCGGTAAGGACAGGAAAAACCCTGGCTCGAGTTGGCATCTCCTCAGTTCGGGGACGTATTGTCCAACGGCCCCAAACAGATAGCTCACCCAAATTCGGTCGAATGATGCAATTGCGCGTTTGTTTCGGTTAAGATCATGGGCTTTGCCAACGCACTTTGTACGCTCACCCTGATTTCCCCCACAGAAAGCCCGGATCCAAAGACCGTCAACACTGATCGGCTTCGAAAAGCCTAAGAAGCGCAAAAGCGACAAGACGATGGACAACTTTGCGTACCTTGCCCGTCAAGCGGGAAGACTCCGTGCTCACGCAGCGGATCGTAGATCAATTAAGTTCCAAGTCCTTTAAACGTGATGGGCACCCAAACGGTGTCGGCAGACACCTGAAGAGTTCGTCCTAGATGTCTCGTCACGACGGAACCGTTTCCAAAGACAGCAGTTTGTAGTCTGCTCCCAGGTTTTCCCATTGCCCTGCGGAGAGAGGAATTGGCCCCCGATAGCTCCAGGGGGCCAATTCTTTCTGTTCTGCGCAGCCCGCACGTGCATGTGGGGCACCTATGAAGGTGCGCCCCGGCCTCTTTTCTGAAAACCCAGCGCCACCTATTGTGAGTTTCGTGACCATGCCTGTATCAGATCAGGCTTCCCCAGTGCGCAATTTGTAGGATTCGACATGGTGGCGCGGAACAAGCCCCCTGGATTGCGGTTTCGACAACGAGCCCAAGCTATCCACTTCCCCTGCGAGGGCTCATTGGACACTGAATCTCTTGGCCCCGTTGGTTGCACTTTTGGGGCCATCATCTGAGATCGTTGCATGCAGTTTACTACTCAACCAGTAAAGGCGGCGGATCTTGGGTCTGACAACGGATTAGGACCTTTGCGGGATCGTGAATGAGTTGATCGCGGCTGGGTGCGATATCACGGCCATTGGACATGAGATGTACGTGATCGGCGAGGTGAAGGATTCTGCAACCGAAGAGGTACGTCGGATAACGGAGAAATACCGGGACCGAGATCCTCTTAGGCTGGAGATCGTCGCCTACCTCTGGTCGATCGGCCGAGACGACGCGGCACTAGCGCTCACATTGACGCCAATCATCAGCGCTGTATTGCCGGGCGATTTCTTCTCGCCGGAGCCCTCGCACTGGAACGTCTGCGCCCTATATTAGATAACGCGCATATCGCTCCCCGCCCTCCGGGGATTGAAAGCGCGCCCGTGCTTCATGATTATGAAGCCAACTGGCCTCGTCGCGCCCGAACGACGAGGCCTTTTTGTTTGCCCAGATCGCAACTGATCACGGACACGATCCGTCTAATAGCCCAGAAGCTCACGCCGGGGGCCATCGCCGCGACAGCGTCGAGTTCGGCGACGACCCAAGGCTTCCCCCCCACCACGCCATCGGGGCCATTTCTCTTAGTCGGATCCCTAAACCGATGAGTCCCAATTAGAACCCCTCGCCCGCGACGCCGTTTCTTGTTTTCAAATCCGAGCTTACCTACGGCGCGCCTGAGAGGGTGAGCCTCCGCTGGGACACCGAGCGGAGGCTCATGCGCGCATAATTATATATGTTATATCAAGCATCTACACGCCAATATAAACCGCGAACGCAGGTGGATAGCGTCGAAATCGGTAGCGGTTTGTGTAAATGCAGGCGCAGTTTGCCAATCTGAGAAATGCAAGGCAATTCACCCAAACGGGCGTCCTGCGTACTACATTCGAGTTATATTCCAACGTGGAGGGTCCGGACAGTTCTTCCGCAAGCGCTAAGCCATCTATTGCTGCACACCGAGTAGTGGTGGCTCGGTCATGCACTCAATGTGATCGGACACGGCTGACAATCAAGCGGTCCAGAGCCCCTCCGGACCCGTCGATGACCTCGAAACTTATGGCCCCGTCAGGCGCCCTTCGAGGCAATCCTTTGTCACCGAACTTGTCGGTCTGATTGCCGCAATTGCCGGGGGCGTCGGTGGCCTGGTCGGCCTGCCTCCACGGCGCGCATCGAGGCCGCCGCTTCAGCGACCTGCCTAAAAACCGGGATAAGTGTGTATATGCTCGCTATCAACGATTGCATTTGCAGGCATCGGGCCCGAGCAATGCTTGCAAGTTTGAGCAACAGTCCACAACAGGCGAGCGCGCCATTTGACGCTCTTTTCCTCACGCTTTGGGCGAGCGGATCTTTGAACCACGACCGTTCTCTTCCAGGCACTGGAGGATCTCCCGCACAAGCCGGATATCGTAACTGAGATTGTTGAGCGTGTTTTCTCAACTGCCCGTCCTGGTTCGCCGCCAGTCGCTCCTGCCATGCCCACACGACCAGACCGACTGGTGCTCGAACGCTGGTTATCTCATCGTTGCCGGTGCTCACTCTTTGCGAACTCGTGCCGGCCGCTCCACCGCTCGGAGACATTGACGGCTGCCCCTTGCCTACGGTCGTGATTTGTGGCGCCATCAAAATCTAGGCGGCAACAATTCGGGGGAATCCAATGATAGACACGCAGTCCAGTATTTTGGACCAGGACCTATCCGATTTGATCAGGGGCCAAATTGAGCAGCGCCACACAAACGAATTTCGGGCAATACTCTCAACCGGCAATGAGATTACGATGCACGGACCCTTTACTATTGGGCGCGACTTCATCATCTACAAAACTGCGAAGGATAACAGCGGCAAGTGGGCAATGACGCCCTTTGCTCATATCGTGCAGTTGGTAATTTGACGAAGACTTCGGCGCTTATCTAATTGCGACCACACGGCGATAACTGTGCTATTGTTCTGGGGTTGCCATGCGGCGACCGGACACAACCGACCCCTCCCTAACCGCACGGACCGCGAGGCTCAAACGGCGCTTGCGCGTCTCTTTGCCAGAAATGACGAGCTGACAATGGCGACGAATGCATCAGCATTCACAGCGCTCCAACTAGGAGGAAAGCACCGTGTCAAGTCGTCTCGTTTTCTCGCTACTCATCGCTTCCGTGGGCATCCTTATGGTTTGGGCCTTCAGACCCGCGCCGACGATCTTCACTGGTTATGAAACACCGCCTAGCGCAGCCAAAACCGACCGCATAGACGCCGTACCTCGTTGAGGGAATCGGACGGCCAATAGACCGCGAAAGAAGGCGGCCACCCTCCCGCATAGGCGGCGGTCATTGCATGGTCGCGCATTCCAGGGGCACAACTTGCATTTGTTGCGCCATTGAGTGAACGTTATACTTGGGGAAATTTCGAGGGGCAATTGTGAAACCCACGCTGACTGCTACATTGCTAATAGCCGGGGTCCTCTCGTTTTGAAGCGAGAACGCGATCGCCGCGAAGAACGGCATTTTCGTCTACGGTTGCACGTCCGACGGGAAACCGGCGCGTATGCGCGTGGTTGCCCCACTTAAGTACAAGGGCGCCGTAGAGGCAGGATTTCGCAACATGATACGGCAAAAAACATCAGATTGGTTTCTTGCGCAGAAGAAGACCGTTGATCTGACAGAAGTCGAGCAAGCCCTCGAAGTCATGATGCAATCAAGCGGCGGCAAGCTCCCAACGCAAAGCCCTTCCGCCGTTGCGAGATCTGTTGAGATTGGCAAGCGCGCAGCCTCACTGAAACTCTATTGCGGCGGTTAACATAGTGCTGGAAGCGACCACCGGCGTTCTTCGCGTGCTCGCCCGCCTACTTCTGCCCACATTCGAAGCCTGAAGTTGGTTGTGGACAAAGCCGGCGTCGCCTTCCTCGTGCTCAACTGCATTCTCCTTGCCCTGGTATTAAGGACCCTAATGTTCGACCCGGGGGTCGAGACGGCACAACCAGATCTGCCGGCGATGGTCCTCGCCAATTAGGGCCCTCCGCTTGGTCTGCGACGGAACAACGGGGCGTCCGGGGTGTTGCTGTAGATCGCAACGAACCGGGAGCGCCTCATGAAGATAGTCGTCATCGCAATTGTCGCCTCGATCATGAGCATACTTGTTTTCAAGTATGTCGACGGGACGTTCGGGACTTCCGAGGTGGTCGCGACTGCGGAGCAACTATCTGAAGACTAACAGGCGCCGTCCTCCCTAAAACATCGGCTGTCTTGCCTTTGTCGGCGAGTGCCTGCGCGAACTTCTCATGGCGCGCGTTTTTTGGGACTGGCATCGATCCCACCTCGGAGAGTGGGGATGGCATTCAAGATGACCGAATTCGCTTGCTATTCCCTCGCCGTTGGCGGCTAGCTCTTTCGTCAACAGGAGACGCGCAAATGGCCAAAGGTCAGGTACGAAGCAATAAGGAAGCCAGAAAGCCCAAGAAGGACAAGGACAAGGCTGCCGCGAAACCCGCTGCGCCGACGTTAGGATCTCAGGTGAAGGACACCAATAAGAAGTAACGCCGACGGTCGCGCGGGCTGCATTAATCTGGACATCAATGACGCCGCGACTCCAGGATCCGTGCTCAAATCGGGCCGTAGGCGATGATCCAACCTCCTGGCGAACTCGTTGACTTCAGCGGCGCCGAAACCTTGTGTGGCAGGATCACAACCCGTTTTCCAAATGGCCTCCCGGCGAGGACTGGCGCCGAATGGACCTCTGTTTGTGTCCGGTTGACCTAAAGCAGAGCTTGGAGAAAGCGGGGCTGAGCTACAAGCGAGGCGCCGATCCCATGGAATGGTTCATCATTCGGTAAACTGAAGGCCGCTGCGATTTCCCCCGTATCCCGATTTGGCTACCCGCGTCATCCACCTCTCCGGCTGTAGGCAAAGGAATTGGAAGTGTTGGCCTATGTTGATCAGATCATCATGCTTTGCGCCGGCCTCTGGATGACGGCAGCAGGGTTTGGCTACGTTCAGACCAACACTCAGGTACCATGGCTCGCTCAACTCACGAGGCACTTTCGATGGATGGGGCCGCTGCTGATCGCTATCGCGATTGTTCTCTTGCTTGCCGCCCCTACCGCATAAACCGCGGTCCTTGGGTCGTCGCGCTTGTCTGCCTCCTTATGCCCACATTCGAGGGCTGAAGTGGGGGATGGATAAAGCCGGCGTCGCCTTCCTGGTGCTCATCTGCATTCTCGTTGCCCTGGTATTGAGCATCCTAATGTTCGAACCGGGAGTCGAGACGGCACCACCGGAGCCGCCGGCGATGGTCCCCACCAATTAGGGACCCCCCGATTGCTCTGCGACGGAATAATGGGGCGTCCGGGGTGTTGCTGTAGATCGTGACGAACCGGAAGTGCCTCATGAAGATAGTCGTCATCGCAATCGTCGCCTGGATCATGAGCATACTTTTTTCAAGTATGTCGACGGGACGTTCGGCGCTCCGAGGTCGTCGCGACTGCGGAGCAACTATCTGAAGACTAACAGGCGCCGCGCCACGTTGCCCAATCGGTTACCAGCGGCGGCCGGATTTCTGAAATATTAGCAGTGATAGACGAAGGCGTGAGGCGGTGAAGTCCTCGCTAAGATCCAGCGAGTGTTCCCTCTGATCGAGCCGCATATGCGTCATCTGCTGTCTTGCCTTTGGCGAGTGCCTGCGCGAACCTCTCGTATCGCGCGCTTTTCAGGACTGGTATTGATCCAACCTTGGAGAGTGGGAATGCATTCAAGATGACCGAATTCGGTTGCTATCTCCCGCCGTTAGCGGCTACCTTTTTCGTCAACAGGAGACGCGCCAATGGCCAAGGGTCAAGTACGAAGCAACAAGGAAGCCAGAAAGCCCAAAAAGGACAAGGACAAGGCTGCCGCGAAACCCGCTGCGCCGACGTTCGGATCTCAGGTGAAGGACACCAATAAGAAGTAACGCCAACGCCGACATTCGAGCGGGCTGCGTTAGCGGACACTGCGCCTTACGCACTGGTTCGTCGTCAAGGCCAAAAAAGTAGAACTGACGCGGCGATAAAGACGAGCGACAGTAACGCGAATCCAATTCGGTTTTCGCCGCTAGCCAGCCTCCATCGATTTGTTGCCGGATCCCTCAGCTGCCACCACCGCGTCGGCCTGTTGGTAGCTCGGTGGTTGATATCTTTCACGTAGAACACTTGCTTGGTTCGGCCATTAATACGCACCAGAACGATCCGGGAACAACTTATGTGGCAAAGCGGAACAACTAACCCCCACTAGATTATGGGATTTCAGTTTGTCGCGGAACATTCCTGCGGCTTCCACGGTTGTGAACAGTCACAACCCGGGAGGAACCCTATGGCAGACGACAAGAAGAACGTTGGTCGCGATCGCGGACGAGTTGCCGCCGGACAGGCTTACGAACTCAACTACTTCAAGCGGAAGCACGGCCTCACCGATGACCAGGCCCGCAAGATCATCAAAGAAGCAGGCAACTCGCGAGAGAAGGCGAACGCTTTAGCCGAGAAACGAAAGAAGGGCTAAAGTCGGCGTCGCGAACACAAAAACGGGAGCGACGTATGGCTACCACACGAGCCGGTATCTCCGCCCGCGTCAAGATGATTTTCATCGAAATACTCGGCGTCAAAGCCGCGGACCTTGCCGACACCGCTGCAATCGTGGACGATCTTGGAACTGACCCGGTGAAAATATCCCAGTTGTCGATGTTGATCGAAGAGGAGTTTGGGATATTCATCGCCGAGGAGTCGATGGAGCAACTCGTGACAGTTGGGGATGTTATCGATTTCGTTTGGGGATCCAAACGCTTGTATGGCCAATAAAAAAGCCGAGTAAAAAACCGACATTATACATTCGCCTCGACGGCCACTGCCAAACTATAAATTTACTTATAGTTGGCACTTCCACCTGACATTGGGGCGATATGGACGAAACACGGTCCGCGTTCTTGGGTGACCTACGAGGCGACTTCGACAGCCGCGAGAACGTCTTCGAATTTTCGCAATGTCCTCCTCTCGCCGGGGGTCCGTGAAGAGATAGAGGACAGCCTTCGCGAGCAATATGAAGTGCGACGGGCCGGGCATGACCTTTGACGGGATCCGCAGTTCGAGGCTCTGAAGCCGGACATAGTCGGTGGGCGTCAGGTAGGCGAGCGTGCGCAGCTGGTGGACGCGGACGGCGATGACGTGATCGGTTGGTGTCTGGGCCGAGCCGATGCTTATGCAGCAGAGGATGCGCCTCCGGTAGGACCTGCTTTGCGGCGCCAGGAGCCTATACCTGATTGATTGCCCAAAGATGCTTTGCGCCGAGACGCCACCGGCGCTCCTTGCAGCCGTTGGCGAACTCGTCGTGCGATTGGCATTCGGCGACGACGACGAAGCCCTGGGCGGCGAACTCGCCTCTTCTCCTGCGTGATGCGCAGGTCCTTAAGCCCGTAGCGGGAGCTGCGCGGGCCACCGAGCGCAGCGTTTTGGCGGCCAGCCTTGATCATCTCCGAGGCGCATCCGCTCTTCGCGGAGGCTTCGGCATTCGAGGTTGGCCATAGCCGCCATTTCTGATGAGATCGGCAGGAAGGACCTGTTCTGAAGTTTGTATTCCCCACGCTTCAGGCCGACGAACACGGTGCGCCGACCGTGGATCAGCATGCCCGTGAGAGCGATCCGATATTCCTCGGTCGGATCTTCGGACTGGATCGATGCGGGGATCATCATGCCGGCGTCCATCAGTGAGGCGATGCATTTGCCGACCTCGTCGACGCCAAATGCCGTCGAGAGGCGGTGCGCTGCGCCTGGTACTTGTTCCCACGCTTCGGCATGGCGATGGCGGCCTGTTACTGTTTCGCGGACACGTGCTCGGTCATGCCGCCACCTCGCCGGGGCGCCCCGGCCCGAGCTCTTGGAACAAACACCGCTCGGTCGCGGTTGCACCACTAAAGAGGAGGCCTCCATGCCCAAGTCCCCAATCCCGACCATTCCAGATCCCGAATTCCCGCCGGACCTGCCGCCGGATGCTCCACCAGATCTGCCGGAGCCCCCGATCGAGGAGCCGGAGCCCGACGTCGGTCCCGACGTACCTCCTATTAGCCGTGTGCCCGGCGCAATTATTCCGCCGAAAATGTAGGCGCGACCGCAAGATAAGGAGAGGCCGGTGGAAATCCAGAGTTGGAGCAAATGCGTGATCATCCAGCTTCCGGAGCTCGACGGGGTGCAAATCGTATGGACCCCGGGTCGAGCGGCTAAGCTCCTGAGCGAGAACTGGCCCATAGACTTTGGCGTCGCGTACTCGGACGCGCTTTACAAATGCACCGACGCGGCGATGGGCACGTATCCATGGGAGCAAGCTCGCGCCGCGTTCATTGAAGCGATCGCCGAGGCAAAGGTCACAAGGCTGCGCTGAATCCATTCGTCTTATGCTGCCGCACCTCCCGGTTCGCGGAACAAAACTTATGCGGCTCCATTAGGCCTGCAAGAAGGGAGACCGATATGACCGACGACCCCAAAGAGCCGAGAAAGCCCGTGGAGGTCCCGCCCGGCGAGACACCCGACCCCATGCCAGACAATCCGGATCGCCCCATTGAGGAGCCCCGACCGGACGACGTCCCGGAAGAGGCGCCAGACGTCACCCCTGTGCCAGGTGAGGAAATACCGGCTAAGATGAGCGGTTAAGCTTGCTAAGCTTCCCAGTCCGATCTCTCCGTTGGAACAGAATTCCCTAATATACGTTTCGGAAAGGCCAACCCTACGGAGGCCGCGATGATAAACATCTGGGATGCGAACGTTGAAGTGACGTTTGATAATCATTTTCACGTCATCAGGAATGCCCGAGAGGCGGTCGCATTCCTTATGAAATCCTGGCCAGAGACGAAGAGCGCGAGTTACGCAGCGGCCCGGAAAGCGTGCCTGGATGCTGCCGAGGGAACAATTCCTGGCGCGGACGCCAGGGCCGCCTTTGAAGCTGCTGCGAAAGAAGCCGGGATTCTCCGATAACGTTGGTGTCGCCCGGCCCGAGGTAGGCTGCCGCCGCGCGCTCTTCAAGGGCAGCGAGGTGACCGATGGCACCCATCACGAAGAGGGGTGATCACTGCGAGTTTATAGTCTCGCACGCCGTTGTCGGCGCTGTTCATGGATTTTTGATGCGGAAGATCTAGGCTTCGAGATCTCTTCGCGGAGGTGGTCGGGGTCGGTCATGAGTGCGTCACCCCATACTCAACCCCAAGGCTGCTCAGTCATTCAGCCCCTTCCGCGCAACGCGGCGATGGCTTTCAGCGCTGCTTCATCTTGACGGCATCGGTCAGCGCAGCCTTGAAGCGTTCGTGCTCGTCCCAGAACGGTCCGCCGTGGCTGCAATACCCAGCGACGCTGTCACCGGTACTGATCGACCCAGTACCGACACCATTGGCCATGATGCCCGATTTTCCCATAGTTCCATCCGCTCTTACCGAGATTGGTTTCAGCCACAACGGTTCATCGAGGCCGGGCGCCGGCGGGACATCATCAGGTCGAGCATCATGGAAAGCTGCTGCATCACTCGCCACTCCCGTCCGTGAGTTCCGGGCAGATCCATTCTGCGAGAGACGAGCCGATACCGCGCAGCTTCTCAGCGATGATCAGCCGTTGTTTCAAGCTGAGCCAGTGCACGAATACGGGCGGCCTTTTCGATGAATTAGGCATAGCCATCTTTGCTGCACGCAGCAGCTCTCGTCCTTCCTTCGCGGCTTCTCAGCCGCGTTGGCTTCCTTCATCTCCCAGTAGCGAACGACGTCGGTTTCGTTGTTCCACCAAGCTTTGAGACGGCATTCCGTCCATTGCTTCTGGGTTCGCCCTTGGCGGCGTGCATCCGGCCGATCGACGGCTTTCCCATCGCCGATTTCAAAGAGGCGACCGTCACCCGGTACGTAGCCAGTGAAGGCAATGGACAAGCGGGAATTCCAACAGAGCAAGGTAGCGATGCTCGACTTCTTCGACGACCTGATCGGGGTTGAGCGCGGCAACGCGCACCGAAACGCAGGTAGCGCCGAATAATGGCTGAGAATTCCGCGATCTCCCGGACCACCCACACTTGGATGAGCTGCACCAAGCTCAGCCCGGCATGCGACGGCTGCTACGCCGAAGCGGCTGATGGACAAGGGTTACACAAGGTACCATGGGGCAACCGCGCGCGTCAGCGCACCGGCGCCCATACTTGGAATGACCCGCTGCGCACGAAAACCCCAACACCCCGACGAGCAGGAAAGCGGGGCCCCAAATCAGCGGAACTCCGGCGTTGGAGCCGATGCACCACGATCAGCAAAGCCTTACGTCGTGCGAACTTTTCCGACTTCTTGTACGTGTCCCGGCTCTTCGCGGTAGGTTTGTTCCAGGCGGTCAATCGTCGTTGATCGCAGGCGGCCGCTGGAACGGAGGAAGGCCAGCATCGCCTCAATGTCATCGCTGCCACCGGGAGGCTCGCCGTAGGGCACAGGGCGTCGAGACAGCTTCTGCGCCCAGTACCGGATCTCGCGCTCGGCCGGCGGGTAATAGATGCCGAGGCGGTAAAGCCGGCTATCTGTCCGAACCCATCGGGGCGGCACCATATCGTCCATCTGGACGATGGGAGACGTATGCCCATGCTCCCCGTCGCTGGTATGAGGCTCGCCGAAGAACCAGCCGTATAGCCACGGCCGGGGGTCGCCTTCGCTCTCCTCCTCGATAAGCCACCCTTCAATGAGCGGAGCAGAATCGTACTCCGTAACGGTCGGCCGCCCTGCTACGAACGGATCCGCTTCAGGGAAATAGGGATCGTGAGCATTCAGAGGGCCTTCGAAATGAAGGCCCTCACCGAACTCGCCGTCAGCGTGCTCGCTGCAGACGACCTTCCAGAGACCACCGAAGTTGGTGGGGCGCCCGCGCCGCCCGCAAACCTCGCAGATGTGATAGGATCGCGCCAAAGCCAGCCGGCAGGCATCGTCGATCGCACGGCGAGCATCTGGTGCAACGCCTGCGGTGTCAAAGCGGACGCGCAGACCGCCCGTCTTCTCCCCCACCTGTTGGAGCGTAAACGAGCCTCCTGCAGCCATCACTTTGTCGGCCTCGGTGAAGAATGCGTGCAGGATGCCCAGCCAACCTTCGCCGCACGCAATCGCCAAAGGACGACGGTCCAATCCGAGATGCGGATACCGGTCGTTCGGGCGGATGATCAGTCTCACTGTTTGGCTCTCTCGTTTCTTCCGCTTAGAGCAGGAATTCCGCGGACCAGTTGTTGCGCCAGGTTGTACAGCGTCAGGAGCCTTAGATTGGAGCTCGAGGTCCACCGGTCAACCGGCAATGATCCGGCGAAGGTCCGGCCAGGTCCACCAACATCGCCGGGAAAATCCTGCTCCGGCGCTAATGCCGCCGGTTGTCGTTGGTCGATGTTGCGCTTTCCAGGACAACGATGCCGGAATAGAGGACCGGTGTTCCATCGCGATCCTGGAAACACCGACCAAAAGCAACGACCGAGACATACAAGCCACCGCGCGTCCTGACGCGATAGAACGATTGCTGGGCTCGTCCGCCCACGATCGTTTCCGTAATTGTCTTTGCCAACCCTGGCCGATCCTCCGGATGGACCCGGTCGAGGTACAGTTTCAGCGGCAATCCCTGGCCCGTCTCGCTCGCGGCGAGACCAAAGAGTTCGGCCAGGGCAGAATCTCCATAGACGAGGTCGCGAATGATATCCCACGTGAAGATCCCGGAGTCGGCCGTATCCGCATCGGTAAGTTCAACAAGGAACGTGCGCTCTGCGTCCTCCTTCATTGCTCCGTCTAACCCTCTGCCATCCATTGCGGTTGGCCACTCGTCGCAAATCCAATTCCGTTCGGGTGCGCACGCGTGGTGTGCCGATCGACCAGCTGACGCAAGCAATCATGAAGCCGTTTATTGAAGCCGCCATCACAGTCCTCGAAAAGGTCGAGATAGAATGTCGCGATCGTCCTGAATTCGGCTGCGTCGCGCGGCACGCGTCGTTCGATCGATTGAAACAACTGCTCAATCGTCTCTTCGAATGAGCGGAAGCGCTCAATGTCATACCCGCAAACCGTCTCATCCAGTTGGCACTGGGCCGTTTTAGATTGCATCACGAGGTCTGCGACGCTCGTAGCGGTGTTTGTGTCAGATCGGTGCATTCACGCGATTTAGCATGCACTAACAGACACGACTACCCGCACCGCGACCCGCCACGTCAGATTCTTTCGCAAGCGCAGCATTTTTTGTAACGAACGACGCATGGGTGTGGCCAATAAGCAGCATTGTTTCACCATACAACGCCAGGCGAGGCACAGCTTGGACCGGCACTCAGATCCAAACGGCCGGTTGTGCGCCAAGGCAAAAGCGCGCGGAACGTGGTGGCCTTATGTTCAATCTTACAAATATACTGAGCGCCCAAGTTCAATCGCAAGGGACGAGAACGTGGACAAACGTGGCGCAAACGGCATCCGCCCGGGCTCAAACTCAGCGTCGGAGCTGCAGGATATTGCGAGCAAGCTTTCGGCTCTCGCGCAACAAATCAAATCAATCGCGGCTACCCCGCTCGGCGACGCTATCGATCTCGACGAAAGCAGCGACGGGCCGCGGAAAGCGGCAATAGAATAACCTGGAAACATTGCCGCTATTGCGGAGCGACCGGGCGCGACCCCGCAAACTCTCTAGGCTAAACCGCCCAATTCCCGAAAGCCCGAAAGCCCGAAGGCAAGCGGCCGCGGCGTGCCTGCGACCGCGCCGTTTAATTCGGAGAACAGAACCTGGCGGCAGAGACAGAGCGCCTTGGCTTGCCTGCGAGCCGTTGAGCCACGACGAAGTTCATCTACGATGCAAGGTTCTTCGGCCAGGCTGATCGAAGGTGATGGCCGGATAACACCAACGACGGATCATGCCGTAAAATGCTATCAACCATCACGATTAAAGCCGCCCGCGATGAAGATGTGCCTGTGCTCGGAAAGTTCGGGGCTGACCTGATGGCGCTTCATCATCAATGGGACCCCGAGCGCTTCATCCCGACGGGAACCGGCACAGAGGCATCTTATGCCAGATGGCTGGGAGTCAGCTTGAAAAGTCCGAGGTCGTGGTCCTCGCCGCTGAGCAAGATGAAATGATCGTCGGTTACGCCTATGCATCTGTTGAGGGCCATGACTACATGGCGCTCCGAGGACCGGCGGGCGTCATTCACGATCTTTTCGTCGAGCCCGAAAAGCGCAGCCAAGGCATCGGCCGGATGCTGCTCGAGGCAGCTGTTGCAGCGCTTAAAGAGCGAGGAGCAAACCTTATCGTGCTTTCCACGGCGCACAGAAACGAAGCTGCTCAACGGCTCTTTGCCGCAGCGGGCTTTCGCCCGACGATGGTCGAGATGACACTCGACGTGAAAGCTTAATTTCTCGGCATCCAGGGCGCCGACACCTCACCTGGCCAGCCACCAGCGACCGGACATATCGGCGATGCGCGAACATCTGGGCTCGAACTTTTCCGGTGTGTTGAAGCCGACAAGCCGAACGCTCGTACCATGCTGATGCGAACCGTGTCGCCGTCGGTGACCGTGAAGGATTGAACTTTAGTCGGCAGAAGACGTTGCCGGCTGATTGGAGCTGGGTCCGCTCGTCGGCAGCCTTTAGGTCGACATCTGGCCGACCGCGACCGGTATGAAGTCTCTCTGGCTGAAGCGTCGCCGGCGGGCACTACGCCAAAGATGGCGCGCGGCAGTCAACGCTCTCTGGTTTGCGGCAATCGGGTTGATGAACGAATTCGGCGCCGAGCCGCGCGAGGGGACCATAACGGTCGATCTTCTGGCGCATGTCCGTGAGGACTGGCGCTGCCAGGCGGCAGGCTGCCCTTCACGCAAGATCTGGTCGATGCGACGGCGATAAGAGGTGACCTAGACCTCGCTCAGAAAATTTGCCCCCCAAGCCAAAGGATCATAGCCAAAAGCGGGGCAAAGGCGAGGTATCTTGGCCGTGGCATTCCGCCGATCGCCAACGAGAAAGGCCCGCCCCTCACCTACCAGGGGCCTCGCCGTCGAGCGATATCGATGACGTTGTCCCGCGACGCGCTCGACTCCTCGAAATCAAGATCGCCTGTGCGTTGCCGCATAGACTACAGATCACAATGTCATTTCTTGACAGATCGTTCCAGAATACCTATTTCACGGCGATGGCGCGAAAAAAGGAATTCGACAAAGACAAGGCGGTGGGTGCCGCAATCGACGTGTTTCGCGAACACGGCTTCGAGGGCACATCGACTGAGATGCTGGTGCGCGCGATGAAGATCGGACGACAAAGCCTCTACGACACCTTTGGAGACAAATGGGCGCTCTACCGATTAGCAGTGGAACGTTATGCATTCGAAGAAACTGAAGCCCACGTGACGATGTTGCGCAGCCAGCGACGGGCCGTCGACGGGATCGCGGCAATGATAGAACGAGTGGTGGAGCGCGCCCATTGCGCCTGCCTCGGCGTCAATTCGATTTGTGAATTTGGCCAGAGCCGGCCGGAACTTAACGCGCTCCATCATGCTGCCGACAATCGCTTGAGGAAAGCGGCAGTGGAATGCATCAAGCAAGCCCAGACCGAAAACGATGTCGAAAAATCGCTGTCGGCAGAGGCTGTTGCCTCTTTCCTCATTACCAGCATCGCTGGCATTCGTATCGCGGCCCGTGGAGGTAGCCCTCGCGCGGAATTGGAATCCCTCGGAGAACTGGCAATCCGTGCAATCCGGTAGCACCCCAAAAAAATTTGCACAATTCTGGAACAATCAGTCAAGAAAGGAACTGACTATGAAAGCTGTGGTCATGAACGGCGTGGGCGATAGCGACGTTATGGAATTCGTCGAGCGCCCAGAGCCTGTGGCAACGCCCGGACACGTTATCGTTGAGGTCCGCGTGGCAGGTGTGAATTTCATGGATATCGGCGTTCGGCAGGGCATGGCGTGGACGGAAACCCCGAACCCGAAAGTGCTTGGCGTCGAGGGCGCCGGCCGCGTGCTCAGTGTTGGCGACGGCGTTACGGATCTTGCCGTGGGCGATCACGTCGCCTGGGTCTATGCCCCCGGAAGCTACTCCGAGCGCCTGTCGATCCCGGCAACGTCGCTCGTCAAGGTCCCCGACTTCATTGATGACCGAACGGCCGCATCAATCATGATGCAGGGCCTGACCGCCAGCCACTTTGCCACCGATTTCTATGCCGTCCAACCTGGGGACATCGCGCTCGTTCATGCTGCAGCGGGCGGCGTAGGACTGCTCCTGACGCAGATCATAAAGCTCCGAGGCGGGCGCGTCATCGGGCGCGTGTCATCGAAAGACAAGGTCGCCATCGCGCAAAATGCCGGCGCCGAGCACGTGATCGTCGATACAGAAGGAGAGTTTGTCAACGAGGTGCTCCGCTTCACCGGTGGTCGGGGAGTGGACGTGGTTTATGATGGCTCCGGTCCCAAGACATTCAAAGCGTCTCTCGAAGTACTGCGGCGGTCAGGAACGCTCTGTTGGTATGGCCCGGTGCTGGGTGGGCCGGGCCCGCTCGACATCATGAGCCTGCCGAAAAGCGTCAAGATCGGCTATGGCGTCTTCTTCGACCATATCCACTCACCCGAACTCTTTCGCGAGCGCGCCGGCCGGCTTTTCGATTGGATCGCGGACGGGTCGTTGAAGGTCACTGCAGGGGGAAGCTACCCTCTCAAGGATGCTGCGCAGGCACATAAGGACATGGCCAGCCGCAAGACAACTGGCAAGCTGCTCCTGATTCCAGGAGGGTCGTGAACAACCCACGTTTGGATGAGCAGTCGACAGCCCCGACAACCATTCTTCCGTGTCGCTTGTTTGTAAATTGGCCGCGATATCCTGAGAGTTACATCCAACAGGTCGCGACGGGAACCAGGCGGACTGCGAGCATCGCTCCTCGGGCGGGGTCGCCAGGTTAGGTACCGCCGCCGCGCACAGCCCACATTCTTTGACACACCGGTGAACGAGCAATATCGATGATCTCCCCGGAGATGCTGCGAAAACTCCATCCTGTCCCTTAGCGATCGGGAGAGATTCTCACTGAAGATAATGCTCAATGCAATGAAACTTGGCGCGTCGGCTGGCTCACGGGACGCATGGGCGGAGCGTTGCGCGATATAAGTCGCGCAACCAACCGTCCAGATGCCGTGACCACATCTATTATTGCGTCGTAATATTCCTCATCCTTGGTCAGCTCATCTACGACCCGTTGACCGTAAGCGACGGCAGCCCCATCCGATGAATACTTTCGACCGACTTCGTCGCGGCTAACGACGCCTGCTGTATGGATATTAAATAGATAGCGGCGCATGAGATCCCACTCCGTACGTGACGCCGCTGCGCTGATGAAACCGAGCGCGCTGCCAGCGACAATTCGAGGCTTGACATGAGCGCGCAACTTATCGCGCCCTGGCCGCCTTGTCGCGTGACAGGAGCGTGACGGCGACATTTACGGCTATCGTGCCATGGTGCACTGGAAAAGCGGTGACCACCGTGCAACGCCGCATTCCTCGAGCCCAGGGGCAAGGTCAGCCGAACGCTGCGGTGATCCCGACACTCAATTGGCGTGGGGTGCTACGCGCCACACCTTGTTTCCGACATCATCGGCGACCAGCAACGCGCCGTCGCGAGCAATCGCAACGCCCACCGGCCGACCCAAAGCCTTACCTTCGGCGCTTAGGAAACCCGTGAGGATATCGCGCGGCGGGCCGGACGGCCGGCCGGCGGCAAAAGGCACGAAAATGACCTTGTAGCCGCTGCGCGGGATGCGGTTCCATGAGCCGTGTTGACCGACAAAGGCACCGCTTTTCATCTCGGGCCCGAACAGATCGCCGGTGTTGAAAGTCAGGCCGAGTGACGCCGTGTGAGGCCCGAGCGCGTAGTCAGGCTTGATAGCGACGGCCACAAGCTCCTGGTTCTGGGGTTCGACGCGATCATCAACATGTTGGCCATACCAGCTATAGGGCCAGCCGTAGAAGGCACCATCTTGTACGGACGTCATATAGTCGGGCACGAGGTCAGGGCCGATCTCATCGCGCTCATTGACGACGACCCAGAGCTGGCCTGAATCAGGCTGCCAGGACAACCCATTGGGGTTGCGAAGACCGGATGCGAACAGCCGCGTCTGTCGGCTGGCGAGGTCGATCTCGTGGACCGCGGCTCGTCCTTTCTCCTCATCCATGCCATTCTCGGCTACGTTGGAATTGGAGCCCACGGTGGCATAGAGCTTTGTTCCGTCGCGGCTGGCGATGACATCCTTTGTCCAGTGATGGTTGCGACCTGAAGGCAGGTCGACGATCTTGTCAGGCGCCCCGGTGATTTGCGTTGCGCCTTCCTGATAGGGAAAGGCGACGATGGCGTCGGCATTGGCGACATAGAGTGTGCTGTCGAGCAATGACATTCCAAAGGGGGAGTAGAGCCCAGTGATGAACGGTATCTTGGTTTCCGCCACGCCGTCACCATCTGAATCACGCAGAAGCGATATGCGGTTGGCGCTCTTCGTCTCGGCACCGGCTCTAGCCTGGAAGAGGCCCATGAAGAAGGCCCGGATCGAAAAGCCCGCGTCGGGCTTCGGCGGCGCATTGCTTTCGGCCACCAGAACATCGCCATTGGGCAGCACATGAAGCCAGCGTGGATGCTCCAGATCGCCGGCGTATTCCTTGACTTCAAGCCCTTGCGCCGCGACGGGCATTTGCCCATTGGGCCAGGGCGTGGCCTCGGCGACGTTCACGGAAGGCAACCACTCCGCTTTCGGTTCAACGAGAACCGGATCCGGTCCATAGGTCTGCTCGATCGGCACCGTGGCTTCATGCCGGGACAGCGCAACTAAGCCCCCACCCGCGGCAACCACAAGCGCAACGACAACAAGAACGGTGATCAGCAGCTTTTTCATGACCGGCTCCTCAATGACCGAGCCAAACGATTTCGGCACGAAGGTGTTTCAATCCTCAGGAGGCAAACTCGAAAAATATGCCGAAACATTCTCGATATCTGCGTCAGACAGGTATTCTGCCGCACTCTCCATCAAATGGCTGAACGGAGTTCCCGATCGCGAGCCTTCGCGAAAGAGCTTCAGTTGTGCCGCGAGAAATGCCTCGGGCTGACCGTCAAGCCTTGGATAGGACGGGTTACGTTGCGAATTTTGGTGGCAGCCCAAGCATGCCGGAACTTTTTGGGCGGGACGGCCGTGCTGCGCAATCTGCTCGCCCTGCCCCACCCGATCGTCTTTTAGTGGTTGCACGACCGCATTGCGCTTCAAAGCTGCGAAATGGCTGGCAAGAGCGCGAAGATGCCCCGGATCCACCGACTGCACGGGAAGTTGCATCATGCCGCTTGGTCTACGTCCCTCGAAATAGGCGTTGAGGCTTTCGAGCAGATAGGCCTCCTTCTGTCCTGCAAGAACAGGCGTGAGCGGGCTAAAGCCCATCCCATCGGTCCCATGGCAGCGGGTACATTCTGCCAATGCATCTTCAAATCGGAACGCATGCATGGGTGGCTGTGGCCTCTCGCGATAGGCGAGCAAACGATAGGTGGCCGCATCCATAGCCGGAAGCTTTCGCAGGAACGCAACCATGCTCCAGATTTCGTCGTCGCGCGCCTGGGTCGGCCACGCCGGCATGCCGGTGAAGCGAACCCCGTGCTTCACGATGCGAAACAGTTCTGCGTCCTCCCATTGCTCGACTACAGCGGAAAGATCCGGCGGTTGCGGCAACATCGCAAGTGCTGCGGGGGACCGCGGTTCGCCCGGCGCACCGTGGCAGGTAGCACAGCCACGGGCAAAGTGACCGGCTGCCGGTGGGATGCCGTTATCAGGTAGCCTCTCCGGGGCATCAACGGCGAGCGCATAGGTGCGAACAGCCGAACGCATGGCAAAATGCAAAAACCACTCGGTTATCCTCCAATGGCCGGATGACGCACCGACGTTAAAGAAGCCGATCCAGGTGGCGAAAAGGACGACGATCGGCAGGATGGCGAGCCCGACGGCCAGGTGCTTCCATCGAACATGCATCAGGCGACCCTCCGGTTTGGCTCTGCAAGCAGACCGGAAAGCAAGGCGACCCCACCTGCGAGATAGGCTGCGGCGCCAACCATCAGCATGACAACGGCGCCGAGTTGCTGATCCTGAGCCGCCGTCAAGGTCGTGCCGAAACAGGTGACATCGCCAAATTGATAGAGCGTGCGTGGGCTGAGCGCCAAAAGGGCGCCGAGGAGCGTCATATGAACGGTCGTCAGCAGCAAACCGAAGGCGCCTGCCGCATTGCTTGAAGACCTGTTCGTGCTCCCGGCCGCAAGACACGTGGACCATAGGAACAACCCGGCGGCTAGAAAGCAGGCCTGCTCAAGGGCGGTGCCCCAAAGCGAACTCTCCGCCAACCGACGTGCAGCCGGTGCATGCCAACCCCAGACCACAAGGAGTTCGACGAGCGAGGCGACGATCGGCAACCCGGTGAGCACGGGCCGGCGACAGCTGGCGAGACGGGGAGCAACACCTATAGCGATCAGAGGTGCTGCGACTGCTACGACCCCCATATGCGCGAGCATGTGGGCGGTCACCGAGCCGCGCCACGCACTCAAAAGCGGGCCAAGCCAGATAACGGCCAAAAGGAGGCAACCATTCGCAAGCCAGAGCGCCCTCATCGCAAGCACTCCGAAAAAAAGATCGTCGGCAGTGCCGTCATCAGGACGGCGACGAAACTCAAGCCGGCAAGCAGCAAGGTTGCAAACCCCTGAAACAGAAGGCGATCGTGGCGCGTCGGATCGTCATGCGGAGGATCGTGCGCACCGAAGCCCCACTGGCGCCACGCAAGGAACGCCGAAAGCCCAATGGCTGCGAGCGCTAAAACCGTGATGACAGCGATGCCTAGGCGCAAGGATTTGAACTCCATCCCGAACAACGCTGGTTTGGCACAGAAAATCGCCGCGCTGGCGTAGCATATCAGGAAGTGCCCGGCCCAGATGGCCGGCCCCGTGAACAGCGTCCAGAACGTTTCGATTTCCCTTGGCAGCAGACGCATTAAAGTGCCTCCGGGAAAAGACCGATCACGAAGAAGGTGATGAGCGCCGTAATTGCCAGGAAATGCCAGTAGAGGGCCACGTTGCGCAGGTCCATGTCGTGGGTTTTCGTAAGGCGCCCGGCAAGGCTTCGCGCAAGACAATAGGCTAGCATGACAGCGCCGACACAAGCATGAACGACTGTCCAGCAAACCAGCACCCAGACGATGGCCGGGTAAACATGTGCGGTCGGGTTCATGGCGTGCAACCAGGGCCCCCCGATGCCAGCCGCGGATGCGACGACCGTCAGGGCGAGCGCCACGATCAAAGCGGCACGCGCGAACGCCGTACGCGCGAGGGCGTTGAAATGTCTTGCAGCCAAGGTGGCGAGCCACGCAAAGACAAAGAGCGCTGCCGAAACCAGTGGCCACATCATTCCGGGACCAGCTGATCCCGCCGTGAAGTCTTCGTGTATCGTCCAATAGAAAAAATAGCCGAAGATCAGGCTCGCAAAGGCGGTACTGTCGCCCACCATCGTGATGAACATGGCCCACCAGCCGACTGAAGACGGACCGGATGCGTAAAGCGGCAAGGCGAGCCCAACGCCGACGTCCTTCTGCGGCTTCTCGGGAATTTCCCCGGTCCCCGTCCAAAGCCAATAGAGGATCGCGCAGAAACAGGTGAAGGCGGCGATCGCCCCTGCGATCCACCACTTAAACGTCAAGGCGATGAACACGGCACCGAGCGAGAAGGCCGAGAGGATGGTGACCTTTGAGGTGCCGCCAACGCGCAAGACCTGTTCCGGCCGTGCATCGAGCACGGAGGTGACCAGGCCTTCGCGACGCCCTTCCTTGGCGTCGGGAAGATACCATCGCCCCTCGCTGATCTCGCGGGCAAGCGTCGGTTGATCCCAAAGTGGATAGCGGCTCGAAACGAAGGGAACGGAGCGCACACCCCAGTTTTCCTCAGGTTCGCTGACCCATTCAAGCGTACCGGCATTCCATGGGTTTTGTTCGGCGCGAGGCTCCCGGTGCTTAGGGCGCAGGACATCCCACACCACGATCAAAACGCCGAAGGCAAACACGATGGCGCCGACAGACGACACAAGGTTCAAGAGGTTCCACCCAAGGTCGGCCGGATAGGTAAAAACCCGACGCGGCATGCCGAAAAGGCCGGTCAGATGCATTGGAAAGAAGGTGACGTTGAAACCGACAAACATCAGCCAGAAGGCAATGCGTCCGAGCGTATTGGACAGGCGTTTTGCATCGATAAGGGGGTAATAGTAGTAGATCCCCGCAACGACCGGGAACAGCATCCCTCCAATCAGGACATAGTGGAGGTGGGCAACCACGAAGTAAGTGTCGTGCGCTTGCCAGTCGAAGGGCGCAATTGCCACCATGACGCCGGTTAGCCCGCCGATGACGAAAATGGCGATGCCGCCTGCCCCGAACAGCATTGGAGTAGAAAGGATGACGCGGCCAGCAAGCATGGTGGCAATGAAGACGAAGACTTGAACCGCCGTTGGGATCGCCACTGCCTCGGAAGCGGCCGAAAAGAAGGCAAGCGATATCTGGGGCAGTCCTGTCGCGAACATGTGGTGTACCCACAAGCCGAATGACAGGAAGCCGGTGCCGACCGCGGCAAGCACGATCCAGGAGTAACCCACGATCGGACGCCCCGAAAAGGTCGGAACGATCATCGCCATCAAGGCAATCGCCGGCAGGAAGATGATGTAGACCTCCGGATGGCCGAAGATCCAGAAAAGGTGCTGCCACAGCAGCGGATCGCCGCCGCGTGCCGGATCGAAGAAGGGCCAGTCGAACATGCGCTGCATTTCAAAGAGGATATCGCCGGCAATCAGCGGCGGAAATGCAAAGAGGATCATGCCGGCGACAATCAGCAGATACCAGGCGAAGAGCGGCATCAGATTGATACGCATGCCGGGTGCGCGACATTTCATGATCCCGACGATGAGCTCCACCGCCGCTGCAATCGAAGCCACCTCGATGAAAGAGAGGCCTAGCAGCCAGATGTCGGCGCCAATGCCGGAAAGTTTTTCGTCGGTTGCCAACGGCGGATACATAAACCAACCGGAGGAAGGCGCTGCATCAAAGAAAATCGAGCCGCACACAAAGATGCCACCGAGAAAAAAGCTCCAGAACCCGAACGCGCCCAGTCGCGGAAACGGCAACTCTCGAGCCCCGATCATCGGCGGCAACAGAAAAATCGCCACTGCCTCGAAGATTGGCACGGCAAACAGGAACATCATGACGGTCCCGTGCAGCGTGAATAGCTGATTGTAGAAGTCCGCCGAAACCAGATCATTGTCGGGCATGGCCAATTGCGCCCGCATAATCAATGCCAGCGCGCCGGCAAAGAGCAGAAAGATGAAGGCGGTGGACGCATACCACAGCCCGACCTGCGTGTTGTTGACGCTCGTCCAGTAGCGCCAGCCGTGCGGATTCTCCCAGACTTTGCGCAGCCGCTCGCTCTGCGCTGCGCGCTCCTCTTCACTCGCGCGGGCGCCCGGCTCGGTCATCTCAGTCCTTTCAGCCAGGCGGCGATTGCACGGATATCTTGCGGCGCCAGCATGGAGAAAGCGGGCATGGCCGCACCAGGCTTGATCGCACCCGGGTTCGCGATGAAGCCAGCAATGTTGTCCTCGGTGTTGGCGACGATCCCGGCTCCTAGCATCTGCCGAGACCCTAGGTGAGAAAGATCGGGTCCAGCCGCGCCTTCGGCCTCCGTGCCCGCAACGCGATGACAGGAGCCACAGCCATGGCGCAAGAAGAGAGCACGCCCCTCTCCCGCGACGTTTATCGAGGCTTTCGCCTGGCTGGCAAGCCATGCGTCGAACGCGTCGGGTTCCATGGTCACTGCGGTGAGCGCCATGAATGCGTGAGACGTCCCGCAAAATTCGGCGCACGCGCCGCGAAATACCCCCGTTCTTTGCGCCATCAGCGAAAGGCGGTTTTCGCGACCCGGGATCATATCCATCTTGCCCCCGAGAGAGGGTATCCAGAAGGAATGGATCACGTCATCGCTCTTCAGTAAAAATTCTATTCGCCGACCGACCGGCAAGCGGATCTCGTTTGCCGCTGCGATTGTGAGGCCGCGATGGACATAGACCACCTGCCACCAATATTGCCTGCCGGTGACTTCGACCCGAAAATCCGTAGCATCGCGAAAAGTCGGCGAAGGTCTAAGCGTCGGCATTAACCAGAATGCATATGTCAAAAGGGCAAAGAGCGTCACAGTTGGGAACACGCCGCCGCCCCACAGGACGAGCCGGCTTGCGGCAGGCTCTGCGAAAACTCGTCTTTGACTGCGCACGGCAAAGCAGACGAAGGCGACCACCGCGAACCAGATCGCAGCTGCGCCGAAGGACATGACGACAAACAGGGTCAACGTCGCCTCTGCTTCCGAACCCGCAGGGCTCAACGCGGATTGAGTGCCCTGGCAGCCAGGCAGAGCAACCGCGATTAAGGGCAGCCTTTGGAGCAATTTTCGTCTTTGAGATCGGAGGCGTGGCGTTTTACTGTCCTTTCCAGAAGAGTTGATCGCTTAACCCGAGCCTCCCCGCAAAGTTCCAGAAAGCGTTCCCGCGCCGATTTTAACTTCTCGGGATTGGTAGGTGTTGAACGGTGAGCTACGCACCGCTCTCGACAGGGAGGTTCCGATGCTCGTTGCCGCTTACGGCCTGATCGGTAAGGATGCAATCTGCGATTGTGCGGTGGGCACAATCAAGAGCGGACAAATTCGTGCGCGTTATCGAAGTTGCCCATCGCATGAACGGCGTTTCGCTCGATTGAGCGAGGCGCGCCGCATTGCCGCAGGAACCGAAGGACGGCTGCCGCCACTCCCAAAAGCAGAGAAGACTTCGCGACGCGATCGGCATTCTCCTGAACGCCAAGATCGCAAATCCTCAGCGCGCGCGGGGATCGCCTCTGCCCCTAGCAAACAGCGGGCGTCCGCAAGGTTGCGGTCAGTGACAATTTCCAGCCGTCAGCCAGAAGGGTTTTCGTTTTCAGGCTTGTTGGCCTCTCCCAAGGCGTTCTTGGCACCCTCGATCGCGCCCTCGGCAGCTGCACCAGCCGTTGCTTGAAGCTGGCCGCGAACGCGATCCGAAACCTCGCCAGCGGTCTCATCTTCAAAGTCCGTTGCGGGGAGTGCCGCTCCGATGGCCGCACCGATCGCAAAGGCCAGCGCTCCGCCAACCAGAGGCTGATCTCGAAATGTCTTGAGCATGGCGGCGTTCAGCTGCGCCCCGTGATCCTGAGCACTCTCATGGGCGCTCCGAATGCTGTCGGTTGCTGACCGGGCGGCATCTGAAACGGCACCGGAAACACCACTGGCCGCCCCCTTCACCTCACGCCATGTCGCTGATGCCCAGCCGGTTGTTTCATCGAACAAACTGCCTGCCTCATCCCGGATTTCCGCAATCGCCTGGCCCGACGTATCGGCGAAACCGCGATAGACGGTTCCACTCGGATCGACGAAGTGACCGGCCCTTCGGCCGGCCGCATCGGTCTTGGCGCGAAAACGACTGCCGTCCTCATCCTCAAAATGGCTGTAGCGCTCGCCAAAATTTGCCTCGATCGGTCCCACACGTCGCAAATTGCCCTTTACTCGCGCAAGCGGGTAATCATCCACTCCCTTGTCAACGCCCGACGCTTGAGGCGCTCGCGAGGCGGGATCGGCAAGGAGCCATGCAAGACCGATCCCTGTCAATGCGACTGGGATCGGGTTCGCCTTCATTGCCCCACCCAGATTGTTGAGGAAGTCGGCACCTCCACTCCTTCTGGCATAGGCGATGAATTCATCCATTAATTCGCCAGGCGACATTCGCTCTTGAATGGCATGCAGTTTTTCTTCAATCCTTTGACGGTCGGTCTCGATCTCCCGTTGAAGGTCCGCGGACGAATGCATGTCGACGTTCATTTCACTGTCTCCTTGGCCACGTCGAGGTCGCGCTGGAGCGACGCCGTCGTTTTTTCAAACCGAATGCTGCGGTTTCCGAGCCTGGCAAGGCTGCGCGAAATCATAACCCACGCGAGGACGCCGACGACAAGACCAACGGCGACCGCTGAGAGCGCATGGGCATTTGCCTCTTGCATTCCCTGCTGCATCAAAAAGGCGCCCAGACCCTCGACCACAGCGCTCAGAAGCACGCCGATCGCGGCAATAGCAAAGATAAGGCCAACCATGAGCGTCTCGATGCTGCCGATCGCCCGGTCAATATTCTCGCTTGCCTCGGCCTTGGCGAGGTCGATCTCCTTGCGAAACAGTCCGGCTATATCGGTCACCAGTCCCGTCATCAGGTCGGGTAAAGAGCGGTCGTCACGGGGGTTATGCATCGCGGAAGTCCTTTTCAAATGACCAATCGTCGCCTGCGCGTGGGGATGACGAGGAGTTCGATGTCTTGGTGGCCGTTCGCTTTGCCGAAGCGATCAGAAATCGGCTCGCTGCCAGTCCCGCAATCGCTGCCATGCCAAGAAAGGCAAGGGGCTGCTTCCGCCCATAGTTTTCTGCAATCGACGCGATTTCACCGAGATCCCGGTCTTCGCATTCGCGGGCCAGCCGTCCGATCGAATTTCCAAGGTCCTGGGTGTAGCGGCCAAGCCCCGGTTGATCGGAATCGCGAAGTTCAGATCCCACCTTCTCCATGGCGCCAGCAAGACCACGCAATTGGCGCGCCAATGCCCCCTTTTCGTCATCCACGACTTTGGCTGCCGCCTCTTTTGCCTGGCCCGAAAGATCGTCGCTCGCGACGTTCTGGTCGACGCGGGGCCAACCTGCATCGCTCTCGCCCCCCCCAGAATAAGGGCCGCCTTCTTGTGAGGGCGAAATAGGTTGCTGTTGTTGTTGTTGAATACGGTTCTCCGGGTTTTCGATCATCACAAACCTCCTGGTTCTCTGATGCGGGCCCTTCGTTGCGATCCAACCAGCGGATCGCTATCTTGTTCCCTGCCTCATACGGCACTCGGCTTGGCGTTTGTTCGATCCGAAGGCGCTGCCCAATGAAGACGCTGGGCGACTGCGATCGATCTCGTGGAACAACCCCGCCCTGCGCAGGGACTCCCTCAGCCCCTGCACAGCACCGCAGCGTCCGCCAACGGACGCTGCGGTGCTGCTAGCGTAGGGCTCTACTGTCCGATCATGTTGAGGAAGATGCTGTTCCTCTTGCTTTGCTCAAGAAGGGCCTCAACCCCCTCGATGAGGGCCTAGCTCGAAAACGGCTTGGAGAGAATTGGGGCAGTTTGGGCGCTCCCGAACCTCAAGATAAGAAACGCTATCGATTTCTCCTTGCAGGCGTCTGCTACCGGAAGCCCGCTATCCCCTGAAGGTTCTTGTCCAGCATGACGACATCGACTGGCGGCCCACCTTGAACTAAGCTCGGCGTCCCTCCATTCGCTCCTTGAAACCTCGATGAGGTCGTGGTGGTAGGAGATTTTCTTGGACCAGGCGTGGGTTTCTATCGGTTGTCTGCATTTTGCTGATGGATTGGAACTTTTCCCGGTCTTTTCGGGTTCACGCAACAACCTTTTCGTGTGGACCAGGTGCGAATGGAGAGGAAAATGAAATGGCTTCCTGTCACCGCAGTTCTTATCGCTGGCCCAGCCTTTGCCCAAAGTGCCGAACTTGAATCGGCCTGCACGTCGGTCGCAAGGAATTTTTTCATGACCGACACGCTGAATGTCGGGGTCGTGCAATCGTTCCCTGAGCTTAAGCCCCCTGGCGTCCGCTTCAAATATTCTGAGAGATCGGATACGAAGAAGGCCGAAATGTCAGATACGTTCGACTGCGAATTCGATCAGCCAAATCCGATCACAAAACTCCTACGCTTCTGCGTCTCCCGGACTTGCTACTCTTCCGACCAGGAAGATGGCGAACGCCGACGCCGATTTGAAGAAATGCAGCTTCTTATGCAAAGAGGCAAAAGCGCCAGAAAATAAGCATGGCACCTTCTAACTGATGGGTCTCGGCGGACGGCGTTCGAGGGCCAACGCTAAACGAGATTTGCGGCGCCAGACCATCGGGCGTGCCAGTGAGGCTCGGCTCACGATGGCACGTCGACTATCCGCAGCAATCACATTTCCTACAAAGCAGAGAACGTCCGGCGTTGACTCTTGATGCTAAAAGCAGCTCCCACCCGACTTCGGCAAATGCAACTTGCGTAAGCGCAAAGAATTGCGGACTAGCCTCCGCTCATGGTTCGAGTGCTCCGGTCGGGAGTGGAAAAGACCAAATGCTTAGGAACCAAAAGCGTTTCGCCGAGTTTGAACATTGCCTTTAACGGGCTGAGAACAAGGAACCGAACATCATGAAGAACGTACTGCTCGCCGCGGTCTTCCTCGGCGCATCGAGTTTGGGCGCGCTCGCGCAGACCGCCACACCTCCGGCTACGGCAGATGGTGATACGCCTGCCGTTGCAACACCAGACACCACCAATCCAACAGCGCCCGTCGCCGGCGCCAACAGTTTCACTGAAGAACAGGCCAAGGATCGCCTTACTGATGCCGGCTACACCGATGTGACCGGTCTAAAGCTCGACGACAAGGGCGTCTGGCGCGCAACTGCCTCGAAGGACGGCAAATCCATGCAGGTCGCGCTCGACTACCAGGGCAACATTGTTGCCAACTAACTCCAGAACGAGGAAATCCCCATGAAAACCGTTAGTGGACTTTTTGACGACTATTCGGACGCCCAAGCAGCAGTGTCAGCCCTTGAAGATCGCGGCGTGCCGTCGGACGACATCAGCATCGTTTCCAACAATGTTGGCGATTGGTACGGCACTGCAGACGAAAGCAACGCGGCTGAAGGCGCTGGGACGGGCGCCGGTGTCGGCGCTGCGGTCGGTGGCATTGGCGGCCTGTTGACTGGTCTCGGGCTCATGGCCATCCCGGGTGTCGGGCCGGTGGTCGCAGCCGGTTGGCTTGCCGCGACTGCGGCGGGTGCTGCCGCCGGCGCGGTAGCAGGTGGTGCCGCCGGCGGGATTATCGGAGCGATGACGGATTCGGGCGTTCCGGAGGAACATGCCCATGTCTATGCGGAAGGCGTACGGCGCGGTGGCACGGTCGTCACGGCACGGGTCGACGACGCGCTCCAGGCGGATGCCGAAGCGATCCTGCGCCGAGGGACCTGGGTGGATCCTGTCCAACGCCGCGCCGCCTACACGGAACAGGGCTGGACACGCTTTGACGAGACGCTCGATCCCTACACCGCCGACGAAGTCGAGAAGGAACGTCAACGTCTCGAGAGCATGCGCTAGTTTGAACCAAGGCGGCCATGATGCGTTCAGATCACCTTTCCGTAAATTGGCCTTCGCACGTTCCTGATGATTGGCAGGCTCTCTCGTCCCGGCGCCCAACTCAGGCGCAGCAACGGCACCTGACAAAAGCGCTTAGACGTTTCGTAGAGTTTGACGAAATTGACCGTGGAACGATTTGCATACCGACAGGTTGCGTCCTCCCGGGTGTCGAAAGGAATGGAGCCATGGTTGCCCCGCGAGCGAACTGGAAAGGCTACATCAAGTTCGGAGAGGTCACCTGTCCAGTGGCACTTTACACCGCCGCGTCCTCGTCCGAACGCATCAGCTTCCATAGGCTCAATCGAAAAACAGGCAACCGGGTAAAGCGCGAGTTCGTTGACAGCGAGTCGGGAGAGCCCGTTCAGGCCGACGATCAGGTAAAAGGCTATGAAATCGAGGGTGGACGATACGTCGTCCTGGAACCTGAAGAAGTCGCAGCGGTGGTTCCGGAAAGCGACAAGACCCTGAAGATCGAGGCCTTCATTCCCTGCTCGCAGATCGACACAACCTATTTCGACAAACCCTACTATCTTGCACCCGACAAGATGGGCGGGGAGGCTTTCGCACTGCTCCGTGATGGGATGGCTAAGGCCAAGGTCGCCGCGATCGCCAAGACCGTGCTTTTTCGCCGGCTACGAACCGTACTTATCCGCGCACACGGCAAGGGGCTGGTGGCGGCAACCCTCAACTTTGACTATGAAGTGCGATCTTCGAAAGAGGCGTTCCAGGAGCTTCCCGACCTCAAGATCGAGGGCGAGATGCTGGAACTTGCAGAGCACATTATCCGCACCAAGAAAGGCAGTTTTGACCCCGGCGACTTTGATGATCGGTACGAGGCGGCTGTTGCCGAGCTGGTCAAAGCCAAAATCGAGGGGCGTGCCCTGCCGAAGAAAAAGTTGCCCGTAGCATCCAAACCTGGCGATCTGCTCAAGGCGCTCCGCGAGAGCGCGGGCGTCAATGCGAGCAAGTCGAAGTCCAAGCGTCAAGCGGCCAACGCAAACAAGGGCGCTCGTCGGCAAAAGGAGTCGAGCTCGTCTTCCAAGTCGAAACAGGCGGCAACGTCGCGTCGCACCGGCTGACGGGTGATTGAGCCATGGCTGTCCGCCCCTACTGGAAAGGCTATTTGAAACTCTCGCTGGTGACGTGCCCGGTTGAGATGATGCCGGCCACGTCCGAGAGTGAAAAGGTTCGCTTTCACACGCTTAATCGCGAGACCGAGAACCGTGTCGTCAGTCACTTCGTCGATGCGGTAACCGGGAAAGAGGTCAAGGAAGACGATGAGGTCATGGGTTACCAGCGCGGGGAAAACGAGTATGTCGTGATCGAGGACGAGGAGCTTGAGACTGTCGCACTCGAAAGCACCAGGACCATCGATATCTCGACGTTCACCCCGCGCGACAGCCTCGAGTGGATATGGCTCGATACGCCTTACTACCTTTCTCCGAGCGAACCGGTCGGCCAGGAGGCCTTTTCTGTTATCCGAGATGCGATGGAAGCCCAGAAAATGGTCGGTATTTCACGACTGGTCATATCGCGTCGGGAACGAGCCGTCATGCTCGAGCCGCGTGGCAAGGGGATCGTGCTCTGGACGTTGCGCTACGGCGATGAAGTTCGTGGCGAAGAAACGTACTTCACCACCACGAGCGACGCCAAGGCGGACCCCGAGATGATGCCGCTTGTGCAGCGATTGATAAAGAAGCTGACGAAGGATTGGAGCCCCAGCATGGTGGAGGACCCCGTGCAGGAACGCCTGGTCGACATCATCGCTGCCAAGAAGAAGGCGATAAAGAAACCGTCCAGGGCCAAGTCCAAATCGTCAACCACATCATCGCCACCCAGCAACGTCGTCAACATCATGGACGCCTTGAAAAAGTCTGTCGCAGCGGAGCGTCGTCCCCGGAAATGAACCATCCGCGACCCTTAGACCTTGACGACGGCACGGCTGGCTCTCGTCAGCCCACGGGCAGGTTCTGCGCCAGCGCGATGGGATCGATGACCCTCTCAAGTTCAAAAACATAAAACCGATCGTCATCTCGCATGGCCATCAGTCCCATCAAGCTGTCGTCATTGATCCGTCGAAAATGGTCGACGATCGGCTGGTCGTCATAGATCATGGCCGCGCTTGCGACGCCTTCAAAGGCAACCGTTTTGATCGAGGCGACGGGACCCTTTGCCTGAAGGCACCGTTGAAGACCGGCAAAAAGCACGGCGGCAAGGGCCGTTCTTCCAAACGCATGAAAGCGAAGTGCGAGGGGAAGCGGAACCCACTTCGGATCGATGGCTCGCAGTTTTCGCCCACCGACGTGAAAAAGAAGGGCATCGGCCCGCAGATCCGGATTGAACCGTTTGCCGAACCAGCCGAGGTTCTCCAAGACGCCATCGAAGGGATGACCAGTTGGAACTCCCCGACCTTGCCAGAGGCCGGCAAGCTCGCACGGTTCCAGCGGCGGAAGCCGCAGAAACTGTTCCAGCGTCCGTTGCTGATCATTTAACGCATTGTCTCTCCTCACCTCTACGCCTCCCGGCTTCTCGTTTCAATCTGCCCCCGCGACGCGCCTGCCGCAAATCTTCCAATGTCGGAAACCATCAGCCCCGCTTGAGTTCAGAGGTCGGCGACGTTTTTTCGGACCAGGTCCTTACCAGTTCATCGAGTGAACCCCGCGGCCAGGTAGCCCAGACAAGTTCATCGCACCCATGGAGGGAAATAGAGATTACGGACCGTTCTGATATCTGCTATTTCGCCGTAAGACCTGGTTAGAAGGACTACTCCAACATGCGTGGCGATCGCGCGCTCGTAGGGGCGATCTCCCATCGAGGAGTATCGGATAGCGCGCCTGTATTTTTTTCCTTGCCCTTTGCCTTTACATCCTGCTCCTCGTCACTAATTGTGCCTGTCCACGTGCCTTCCTTGTCTCCGGTTCGCTTCGCTCGGCTTCCGTTTCTGCCCAGCGTTGACGAAGTTCTAACCGCGAACGTCGCTCGGCGGTTCGGCCCTGATTTTGGTGAGGGCGCCGGGACCGTGCGCGCTATGAACCGCTTCGGGGCGAGATCGGATTTCACTTGCGCCCAATTGAGAGGCATGGAGGCAGTCGCCCCTGACCGGGCTCGCGGCGATAGTGGAGCGACCGCCGTCGGGCCGGCTTTTCTGCCTTAATTTCGGCAGCTGGCTTATCCTCGGGGAGCCCCTTGAAGGCGGCTTGCCGCACCAGCCCGTCCGCCGTCGGCACCGGCCGCGCCGAAATCATACGGCATCAATCAACGCCTTTTCCGCCGGTCGCACCGTAAACTTCACCATTGACGAAACTTGCCTCCTGCGAGGCGAGGAAGACGTAAATAGGGGCCAGCTCAACCGGCTGGCCGGGCCGACCGAAATCGCTGTCCTTCCCGAAGTTCTTCACTTTCTCGTCAGGCTGGCCGCCGCTTGGCTGCAAGACCGTCCAGAATGGACCCGGTGCCACGACGTTGGCCCGGACACCCTTCTCGATGAGTTGTTTTGCGAGTGCCTTGGTGTAGGCGACGATCCCAGCTTTGGTCGTGGCGTAGTCGAGGAGAATTGGCGATGGCTGATATGCCTGGATGGACGCGGTTGTGATGACGGACGCACCTGGGGGCAAATGCGGCTCGGCGGCCTGAGCAATCCAGTGCAAGGCGTAGAGGTTGGTCTTCAGCGTGGCGTCAAAGTCCTCGGACGTTACAAGCGAGACGTTCTTGCGAAACTGTTGTCGGGCCGCGTTGATCACCAGGATATCTATGCCACCAAGCTCGGACAGTGCCCGCGACACCAACGCGCGGCACCAGTCTTCATCCTTCACATCACCCGGCAAGGCGAGCGCCTTGCGGCCCTCGGCCTCGATCAACTCGATAACCTCTTTCGCGTCCGGTTCTTCCTCCGGCAGGAACGATATGGCGACGTCGGCACCCTCCCGTGCAAACGCAATCGCTGCGGCTCGTCCAATGCCAGAATCTCCTCCGGTGATCAGGGCTTTGCGCCCTTTCAACCGACCTGCCCCTTTGTAGGTTTTCTCGCCGTGATCGGGCTTTGGATGCATCCTACCAACAATACCGGGCATGGATTGTGGTTGAGGGTCGAACGGCGGCGAGGGGTACTGTGTTCGGGGATCTTGCATCATCAGACGATCGGTCATTGGTAAATCCTCATGTGGCGATAATCGGTTAAACTCGTCGATTGGTTTCGGGTTCCCGTCCAGCAATTCGGAGGAACCAAACGACAGGCTCCACCGTTCATTTGACGTCTCTTCAACCTCTTTTCGCGCCGAGGGAGAAAACGTTCCATGCAATTGCTGCACAGGGTCCTTGCCGACGTGCAGTTGATGCTTCGTCGTCCGCCGAGGTTGCAGTATGCGGCCTTGTGCTACCGTGTCCGCAAAGGGCATTCGCTCGAAATACTTCTCATCACCAGCCGCGATACCGGTCGCTGGGTCATCCCAAAGGGGTGGCCCATGAAACGAAAGCGTGCTCATGAGGTCGCGGCAAGGGAGGCGTTCGAAGAGGCCGGCGTAAAAGGGAGCTGTGAGAGGGCTCCAATTGGCCACTACGTCTACAGGAAGAAGTTAGATAGTGGCCTGAAAGTTTCTTGCAAGGTCCACGTTTTTGCGATGAAAGTTGCTGGCCTGCGCGGGAACTTTCCGGAGAAGGGCGAGCGCAAACTTGTCTGGTTCGAATATCGAGAGGCCGCCCGTCGCGTCGCTGAGCGATCCCTACGCGACCAGATTTTACGCTTCGGCAGTGCGACTTTGCCTTGAAGACGCAAACTGCGACGATCCATTCTCATCCATTTTTGAAGTTTGCATCGTCGTCTGTCGTATCTTGGCGAGCGCTGGCGGACCGACCGTCGCGGGAGGGGTGGGTAGCGAGCTCGACTGCCCTTGTGTGGGCCAAAAGGAGAGGGCGGAAAAATCCGGATGTTCCGGTCGGCTTGACGCGGCCTGCGACCGCTTATCGGCTCGGACCTCAAGTCGACGCCCGAGGCCGCGCGATGGCGCTCGATCTCCCTCTTCGCCAGACCGCCCGGCTTGTCTTTCCAACACCGTGATCAGCGCTCGTAACGCGAGTTCGTCCAGCTTCTCGATACCGACATGCTCGTTTACGCCTTGGAGGTCTGAATGCTCATCGAGTTAGGCCTGCATAGCTATGCTGTCGCGATCTTGAGAGTTCTCCAGGACGAACACGAAAAAGTGATGATTGTCGTGCTGTTTATGACGGGCGCCCAAACGTGTCGCTGAAAGCAAAAAGCGCCCGGTAAGCCGAGGCAATGACGAGGACAACAGCGGCGATCACACCGGGTTTACATGAAGGTAAACTGCTGGCCTCATCACTTCTCAGGCAGAACGAACTCGTGAATCCTGTCGATCGCCGAGAACCGACCGTTCCCCTTACCCTTGCGAAGCCAAGCTCGTTCTGATTCCGGCCTCAGTAAACCGCGTCAGCTGCATTTGAGTTGCGTCTTCAGTATAAAGGACATGAACCGCCAAGCCGCTTTCGGTGAGCCTTTGAGCCTCCTCATAGGCCTCTTCGAAGCCAACCGGAACCGCGTCTGTTGGCGCGGAGGGATCGTCCTGGGTCAACACATAGAAAGTGGAGTTTCGAATATCTGGGGTCATCGGCGCTCTCCTTCTCGCACACCACCAACTGCCGGAGGACGCGATAGTTCCTAGGTGATTTACGTGCGTGCGCTTCTGCTTGGTGCCGTTGAACCTTATCCGCGACCGGCGCGCTTTGGTTCGTCCCAATCAATTAGAACGGATGTCCGGGACGCGGTGTTAAACCGGCCTTTATTCCGCCCGCTTCTTGATCCTCTTTTAAGGAATACTTTCCTTCTACGGAGACTGGCCCATGGCGACCGGCGCATCCCAGCGATTGCACGACGGGGTCGCCGCCGTCGAAACGATGACGCGGTTTGCCATTGCCGTCCTAGCCCTTGCCTCCGGCGTGTACACTTATCTCGGCGTGCGCAGCATCCTGGACGGTTCGCCAACGGCGATCTTCTTCGCAGCGATTATCTACTCGGCCTCCGTCTCGGTCGGCATCTACGCTTTCTGGTCCTATATGGCGCGCTTCTTTCCGCATATCACGACCCATACGGGCCGCGCCGCCATGCTCGGTGTGATGGCCATCGGCGCGGTCATGATCATGGCCATGTCAAGCTGGCTAAATGCTGCTGCACTAGCAGGTTCTGCGGCACTTGAGCAGCACCTGGCCGAGACGGTGGAAGACTATACCGCCGACCTCGACCAGGCGCACCAGAACGCACTTGCTGCCCAGAGTCTTCTGCCCGATATCCAGCGCGCCTCCGAGCGCTTTGCTCAGCTGGCGCTTTCGGAACGGCAATCGGGCGCTCTGACCGGTACGACCGGTTCAGGAAGCGTCGTTCAGTTGCTGTCGCAGATGTCAGCGCAGATGAAAGATCTAGAGAACGGCATCAACGCCTCGCGCGAACAGGTAACGACGTTGTTCGAACAAGGACAAAAGCGGCTTGAGACCATGCGTACGCTGGTATCGGCGCCCGGCGCCATTGAACCGCGTGCCGACCAGTTCTCCTCGGAAGTCGTGGCGCTCACCGGGGTCATAGCCTCGCTCGGACAGACTTCAATTGCCCCTTCGATCCGTCGCGCGGCCGATGATCTTTCGCTCGGCTTTATTGCACCGGTCGCCGACGGTGGCGATGCCGACCTAGTTGACCGCCAGGACAGGGTAATGGCGACAGTGCGCGCTTCAGTAGCGGCCCAGTCGAAGGTTCTGTCCGACGCCGCTGACGAGATCCTTGCGCGCGCACCGGTAAAGGAGCGAAGGTTCGTTCCACTATCGTCCGCCGAAGCAGTTTTGCGCTACGCTTCGGACTTTATTCCAGCATGGGCTGGCGCCATCTCCATCGATCTCCTGCCCGGTGTACTCGTGTTCATTCTTGCAGTCGTGCACGGCGCGATCCGAAAACAGGAAGAGAGGATGCCATTTGCCGAACGCATCACGGCAGCCGAACTCGTGCAGGCAATAGAATTGAAGCGTGCGCTGGCGGAAAGCGGCTCGGATCTGATGGAGGTTGCCGCCGAGCTTGAAGCGCAGAAAACTACGGAAGAGGCAAACAACATCACAAACCTCGACCCGAGAATACGTCCCAAGGATCGCCCACATGAGGATCGATGAACCGATCAAGGCCTTGAAGCGCCTCGACGATGGCACCGCGATGCGAGGCGTGTTCTATCTATTGCTGTCGTTGACAGCGATTTTTCTGATTATCGACGTTCGCAACATGGAAACCAGCCCCAAGCTGTCAACCGCCGACCCAGCCTACCAGGTCCCGTTCCTGCCGCCTGCAGGAACCAAGGGGGATCCGAGCGATGCTGCGCAAAGCCCATCGAGCCCGGCCGAAGTGCTGAACAAGCCGATGACATTGGAACTTGGCCCCGGCGGCGTCCTGCTTGTCGAAGGCACCTTCGATCCAGGCGCGTCTTTGCGCTTTGCCAGAGAGATCGAAGTTCGCGGCGAGTATGTAAGAACCGTCGCGCTCAACTCCCCAGGCGGCTCAGTGGACGACGCGCTGGCAATTTCCAAGCTGATACGCGAAAAATCGCTGACGACGAAAGTGGTGTCGAGAGCACTTTGCGCATCCTCATGTCCAATCGTGCTTGCTGGCGGCGTTGAACGCCTCGCGGAAAAAGATGCGGTGGTTGGAGTGCACCAGCTATTTACCGTCAGAAACGTCATACCCACCGCAGACGAGCTCATGTCGACCACACAGTCCGCCACCGCACGTGTCGCCCGCCATCTCGAGGCTATGGGCATTGCTGCCGAACTCTGGTTCAACGCTTTGGAAACGCCTGCGGACCGCCTTTATTATTTGACGGCGAAGGAAATGGCTGATTTTCGACTGACGACTACGCCAGCTGCGAGTCCCAAGAAGAGAAGTTAGGTCTCTACCGAGCGGATCAGCTCTACGCTAGGGCATGGACAATGGCGGGCCTCTTTGGGGATTAAACACAATCGGACACAGGAGGACTTAACACCGATCTTGAAGGCGGGCGTAGAGATCAGGGCGGGGCCGTGCCTCTTGACGCCCATTTCCTGGAAGCCCCCTCATAACGTTTCTGGGATCGTGACCCTAGACTGCGTGTGCTTTGCATAAATGCAATTGGCGCGATCTGCAGCGTCCGCGGTAGATGAGAGGTTAGGCATGGCTCGCAACTCAACCGGTGAGAGAACTGTCGGGTTCGAGCGCACAAAGGCTGTGCACTGGAGCTTTGGCTGTCGAAGAAATACGCAGCGCTGATTTACTTCTGGGAACAATGGCTTCCTTCCGGGCTTTTCTATGGAAGAGGAGGCCGGAGTGGTGATGACGCGCTATTTCTTCGATCTTATGAATGGTGACGGACAGACGCGGGATGATCTGGGGCTTGAGCTACATTCCCGCGAGGCCGTCATGCAGGAAATCACGCGCATCCTCGTTGATGTCGCACGCGACGAATTGCCCGAGGGCTATGGCACTGAAATTTCAGTTTCTGTGCGCAGCGAAGAGGGCAAACCTATCTCCGTTGCCAGCCTCACGTTTCGCAACCGCTGGCTCGATTGACGGATTTGCGTTCGTCTGGCGAAATCTCGCGCCTTCCATTGAAACACTGCGTCGCAGCATTATATTGTGCACTGCAGCAATGAGTGCTGTATGAGGCCGCTATGATAGCCATCCTGGCCGTTACGGCCTGGAGGTTTCGTTATGCGCTCCTTGTCTAACACCCTCGCTTTGCTCAAGCAGTTCCGCACACATCCGGTCGACCCTTCTCGGGAGAGCCACTTGTCGGAATTCGAGGCCTTTGGACGGAATCCTGGCCAGCTTGAGGCAAAAGTTCATGTCCCATCGACAGTTATTCCACGACCGGCGCTCGTCGTCGTCTTGCACGGCTGCACCCAGACGGCGTCGTCATACGACGCAGGCTCGGGATGGAGCAGATTGGCCGACGACTATGGCTTTGTCGTCCTCTTCCCGCAGCAGACCCGCAGCAATAACGCCAATCTTTGCTTCAACTGGTTCCAGCCGAACGATATGGCGCGCGGCGATGGTGAAGCGCTTTCAATCCGCCAGATGATCGAGACCGCCGAAGAACGTTATGACATCGATACCTCGCGAGTTTACATAACCGGGCTTTCAGCAGGTGGAGCGATGGCCAATGTGATGCTGGCGACCTATCCTGAAGTCTTTGCCGGCGGCGCAATCATAGCCGGCCTCCCCTATGGCACGGCACACACGATACCCCAAGCGTTCGACCGCATGCGCGCGCAAGGCATTCCCGACACTAACACGCTTCAAAAGCTGCTTCGGTCCGCTTCCAAAACAACGGGCCCATGGCCGGCGATATCGGTCTGGCAGGGAACGCAGGACATGACCGTCAACTCGGCCAACGCAGATGCGATTGTCGACCAGTGGCTGGGCGTTGTTGAAACCCGAGGATCGCCCCGGGTAGAACAACCGACGTCGCGGCTTGAACGCCGGGTCTGGGTCAATGCCAACGGGGAGGAACGCCTTCAGCTTTACCGCGTCAAGGGTATGGGCCACGGCACACCGATCGATGCGAAAAGTGGGTACGGTCGGGCAGGGCCCTACATGCTTGACGTCGGCATTTCGTCGACCGAGGAAATTGCCAAATCGTTCGGGGTTGCGGCGCCATCCTTGAGACAGGTGAACCCGGGCGTCGCCACTGACGTCGCTATCCCCAAGGCTCGGAGCAACGATAATCCGAGTCCCAAGGGACCGGCGGACGGCATTCGGCGGACGATCGAAGACGCGCTTCGTGCAGCGGGTCTGATGCGATAACACCGCGCACACTTCCTTCGTGGCCACCCGCCCTTTCGATCTGACGACTCACCGCGTGGAGATGCCTCAAACGGCGAGTGACGCCGCCGCAGCGAACATCCAATTTACAAGGTCGCCCACCTGATGGGCCATACGCTCGGCCCTCAAGCTATGCGGTGGGTCCAGACGATTTTTTTGAAGAGCGGCCACATCGAGCGGCGAAGTTGCGCACCACTTGATGTTTTCGCGCTGCCGTCACTCCATACTGCATACCTCGCGACTGAGCCGATACGGACGGTTGCACTCCCAGCCGTTTCCGGAACGATCCAGATGTGCGTTTTCAGGAAGATTGATCTGTGAACATACCGATCCTTTTGCTTCAAATCCGCGGTCACATTTCCATTTCTGGCCATAGGAGTTGTCCGCGAAGGTTGCATTTTCGGGAACCTTTACAGCAACACAGGCCTGATCTTTCATTTCAAATCCACGGTCGCACAACCATTCATTGCCGCTGGTGGTCAGGTAGGCATGGTCAGGAACGATCAGTGCGACGCATTTGCTACCGATGACCTGGTACCCCCGTTCACAGATCCAGCCCTCGCCATAGCTCGAATCCGTCAGATACGCCTTGTCCGGCACTTCGATGAGGTCGCATTCAGTATCGCGCTGACGATATCCGTGCATGCACTTCCAGCGGTCACCAGAATAAGAGTCGAGAAAAGCATTGGCGGGCAGCCGTACCGCAAGGCACTGGCCGTCCTTTTCGGCAAACCCGTAATCGCATTCCCAGCCGTTGCCATAGGAAGCGTGTGTCAGGAAAGCATTGTCGGGAGCCGTCACAGCAACGCAGGAATCGGCCTCTTGTCGGAATCCACGATTGCACTCCCATCCCGATCCGTAGCGTTTTGCTTCGGAATTTGCTGGCACCGACCCTTGACCATATGCCCCAGGGATCAAGAGCAGAGTGGCGGATAGAAGAACGCTCGCCTGTAGAGCCAACGCTAGGAAGAACGGTTGAGGCATGTCCTTATGTCTCCAAATGGGCGGTTGAGTGGTCACAGAAGTGTGAAGCCATTGCGGCCGGCGCTTACCTGCGCCCATCGGTTCGTCCCAACCAATGCCAGATTGTCGTGGCTGGGAACATACTGCGCACAGCGCTGTGCAGTTCGCAGCCTCAAGTGTCTAGGACCGACCGGAACTTGCTGGATCGCAAGGCGAAAATGTCTGTTCGGTGTAGGACATGGCGCCCCCTTGATTGGGGCCAGGGTATCGAACCCTCATACAGCAGCGCCCGTGACATCTGCTACTGGAGACTGGACACTGCGCCTTTGTCATTCGAATAGCAACCGCTCTTCACCGTTATTTGATGTGCCTGCCGAACGCCCCCTAGCAATCATGATTTCCATGTTTCCATGCTTTGATCGAGCACGAACCGGGTCGTTCCAAGGCGGTCGGTCGTTTTCCGTGGAGAGAGGGGTTGTCGCGACGGAGGCACGTCAGAGGCCGCACACCTTGTCGGCTAGTCGGCGCTGACTGTCGGCATGAGTTGCGCCGGCGTCTCAATCTTTTGCAAGCATTTCTCGAACTTTTCGCGCCAGATCGTCCATGGAAAACGGCTTGGTCATCATGTCCATGCCCGGTCCGAGAAAGTCCGCGCGTGAGGATGCTGTTGCTGCATAACCCGTTAAGAACAGAACACGGAGGCCCGGCCTCCTTGCCAGAGCCACTTCGGCCAACTGCCGCCCGTTGATCCCTGGTAAGCCGACATCGGAAACCACGGCATCGATGCGCTGCGCGCTTTCGATTATCGGCAGCGCATGTTCTCCGTCTTCGGCTTCGATCGTCCTGTATCCAAGTTCCTTCAGAACGTCGACGATCAGCAGCCTCACGGCGCTGTCGTCTTCCACAACGAGCACGACCTCACCTTCACCCATCAGACTCCCGTGTTGGGACGGAGCCGAGCCGATGCTTGCCTTGTCGGCGCCTGACCCATCCGGGAGAAAGAGCGTGACTGTTGTACCCGTTCCCAGCTGGCTCGTTATTCGTGCGTGGCCGCCCGATTGCTGGGCAAAGCCGTAGATCATCGACAGACCAAGTCCCGTTCCTTGCCCGATCGGTTTCGTCGTGAAAAACGGATCGAATGCCTTAGCGATCGTTTCTGACGTCATGCCAGTTCCGGTGTCGCTTACCGCGATCACGACATACGGGCCGGGCTGGATTTCCTCGTTGCGCGAGATGTCAGCCTTCGTCAGGGTTACGTTCTCCGCCTCGATGGTCATCTTCCCACCCTTCGGCATCGCGTCGCGCGCGTTGATTGCCAGATTGAGAATTGCATTCTCAAGCTGATTTGCATCAGTGAACGCGTAACACGTCTCTGGATGTACCAGGACAGAAAGGGAGATTTTTTCGCCAAGCGTGCGAGTGAGCAAGTCCTCCATGGAATTGACGAGCTTGTTCACGTCGACCGCCTGTCGGTCGAGCGATTGGCGCCTCGAAAACGCCAACAGGCGATGGGTCAAGGAAGCCGCTCGATGGGCGGAGGTGGTCGCAGCATCGATGAAACGGTCGAGGTCGTCGAGACGCCCGGCCGAAATTCGACGGCGCAGAATCGAGAGAGCGCCGATAATCCCTGTCAGCAAGTTGTTGAAGTCGTGCGCTATGCCACCGGTCAGTTGGCCGACCGCTTCCATCTTCTGCGACTGGCGCAATTGTGCTTCGGTATCTTTCAGCGTCTCGGCTTGCTCCCGCTCCAAAGTGACGTCGCGGCCAAATCCATAGATCGCTCCGTCTTCCTGGGATGTGCGCCAGGAAATCCATCGTGGAGCGCCATCCGCATGCTTCAGGCGTAGTTCAAAGTCGCTTCGTCCGCCCTTGGATGCAACCTCAACGGCTTCCAGCATCGAGGCTTTGTCTTCCGGCCACGTAAAGTCGACGATCGAGCGGCCAACAGCGAGGCTCGGCGACGCTCCGAGGATTTCGCGCCAGACGGGGTTGGCGTCCTTAATCTCTCCCGAGCCGCTCAGAACCAAAACCAGGTCCCGGGAATTTCGCCACATGCGATTGCGTTCGCGCATGCTGCCCCTTGCGCGTTCGGCCAAGGCGAGGTTGGCTGTTCGCAGTTGCTCCTGGCTCGCCTTTGTTTCCGTGACGTCATAAAGAACGCCAATGTACCGCTGGCTGCCCTGAGCGACCTCGACATACTCGCCGCGTTGCGCCAGCCATCGCACTTTGCCGTCATCGGCACGGGTAATCCGGAATTCCCGGTCCGCTATGCTCTGTGGCCCGTCGGGACGCGCCAGATCGATGATCAGCGGGTCGCCTTCGTGAATGAGGTTGTTGAGTGTCTTGATCGGCAGAACCTTGGTCGGGTGAAGTCCGAAGAGTCGGCAGAGTTGGTCCGAAACGTTGACAGTCGCAAATCCCGCGGCATGCTCGAACGTGCCGATGCCACCGGCCTCCTGCGCTATTCGCAGCCTCTCTTGGGCAAGCCGTTGGTCGGTGATGTCGACAAGCGTGCCAACAAACCGGACCGGCTCGTCATCGTCGTCCGCTTCGCCGCGACCTTCTGCACGAACCCATCGGATGCTCCCGTCCCTTTTGACCAGGCGATATTCCTTGGAGAATATTTCTGCGCCAGCGAGGATCCCCGCCACGGCCAATCGTATTCGCGGCATATCCTCGGGGTGAATGGCGGAAAAAAAGTACTGTGTGCGAACTCCGGCTTTGAGATCAATCGGATCGAGCCCGACCATCGCCGCAAATCGCGTGTCAGCGAAAAGCCGATTGCCGGAAATGTCCCAATTCCAGCTGGATGCTGCACCCGCGGCCTCAAGCGTCAGGTCAAGCCTTTCTCGGGCCGTCGCAAGCTCGGTCCTGATCTCCAGAAGCTCTGCTTCAGCCTCTCGCCCCGCGGTCGCATGCCCGACATCTGCCCGGTCAGCAGTCGGGAATTTGCTTGCCGTGGGGAAAAGACCTGGTCTCGACGACTTCAAGGCGCCTCCTGCGTCACGCGTTCGATGAACGCTGCGACTAAGGTTTTGAGGACCTCCAGCGACGGCAGATCCATGATCATGGCGATGTAGCCTCGGATGTCATGGTCCCTGACGGAAAAGTTTATGTAAAGGAAAAGCACGAACCCTTCATTTGCATCCTCGGTGCTGACATGAAACAGCGACGCGCTGTTTCCACGCCTGACATCCGGAATTGACATCTTGAGCGACTTCTTGAGCATGTTTGCCATCGAGCCCAGGCAGCCATTCAGTATGACGTTGCCGGTCTCGGCCAATGCCTCGGCCTCCATTTCGAGGAGTTCTTCCTCGCTCATTTCGTCTCCAACGATCGCTCGTACTAATGTGAGACCGTTGCTCTCTGGAAAGATAAGAAGGGCCCGGCCCGAAAAAGGTCCGTCAAACTCCTGCTGGACTGCGATCAGATTCTCGCTTTCGCGCTGGCCAATCAGTGCTGCGGCTGATTTTCGCGTGATCACCTCGACAGAAGGCACAGACAACAAGACCTGCTTGTGAACCATCTTTCGCAGGCTTGCGGCCGCTCGACTCACCCCGATGTTGACGAGTTCAGTCAAGGCGTCGCGTTCGAGCTCGTCCAACTCGATGTCGATCTCGCTCATATCTGGGACTTCTTCAAACGAAGCGCTGCGCCTGTGATGAAGGCACTCATGCCCTCCTGCGTCACAGGTTTGCCAACAAAGGTCGCGTTCAGTGCCCTCACGCGCGCAATCACTTCGTCCTGAACATTCGCCGTGATGATGGCGATTGGCAGCGTCGGGTTCGCGTCACGCATCTCGGTGGCAAGATCAAGTCCGTCCTTGTCCGGCATGTTGAAGTCGACAACCGCGACATCGATCTGGCGCTCGGCCAGGATGCGAAGCGCCTCATCGGCGCTGCCAGCCTCGACACGTTGCCAGTCGGGCTTGAGGGCAGCAATCGCTTTGCTGGCTACGATGCGGGCCAGCTTGCTGTCATCCACGACCAACACAGTCACACCCATTTCGATCTCTCCGTGCTCAATTTCGTCTGAACGGCTTGTCCGGCGTTGTTCTGCGTCTGTCATTTAACTTTCCTATTCTTGAGCGTTGGCAAGAGGTAACGCACAGCAAAATCCGAAGCAGGCTCACCTTCGAGATCGCGTTCGCAGAGAAGTATCAATTGCCAGACTGCCGTGTGGATGTCGCCAGCATGCACGAGCGAGACGGGCAATCGCGGTTTGGCTTCTAGGGCGGTCAAAAGCTCTTCGGCGTCCTCCACCCCGCAAGCACCGTGAAGCTCAATTGCTCTGCCAGAAAGTACGATCGTCATGTCATCAGACCTTCGATATCGAGCACAAGTACAATACGCCCGTCGCCCATCAGCGTCGATCCGACAATTCCCGGCGTGCCTGCAAGCAGGCCGGTGAGCGGTCGCATCAGTGCATCCGACCGGTCAACGATCCGATCCACCGCGACGCCGACAGGCTCGCCTCCAAGCGAGACGGCTAGAACGGTCAGCTCGTTCTTTCGTGGCGTTTGCGGCAGGCGCAGCAATTGGGAGAGTTCCAACAGGGGAATCGTCTGCTGACGCAGCACGAACGCCTCGCCGGCACGAACCGGCGTCACTGCGTTGGCGGAAACGCGCACCGTCTCGTGGATCTTTTCTATCGGTATGCCGTATTGTTCGCCGCCGACCTCAACCACCATGAGGCGGCTCATCGAGAAGCTTATCGGCAGAACAAGTCCAAAGATCGTTCCTTTCTCTGGGGTGCTTGAGAGTTCCACTCTGCCACCGAGCGCCGACAGGGTCGAGCGAACCACATCAAGGCCGACCCCTCGGCCTGACACGTCCGTGACGCCCTCAGACGTGGAGAACCCAGGCAGGAAGACGAACTGAAGGACTGCGTCATCGGAAAGCCCGTCGAGACCCTCGTTTGTCGTCAGACCGGCGCTCAAGGCTCTCGCACGAATGGTTTGCGGCGACATTCCGCGTCCGTCATCCCGCAACTCGATCCTCAATTGCTCGCCAAGGCGCATAGCCCTCAGCTGGATCAGCCCTCTTTCGGGCTTGGCGACCTTTGTACGCTCCACTCCAGCCTCGATGCCGTGATCGATTGCGTTGCGAATGAGGTGCACCAGGGGCTCGTACACGTTTTCTACAATCTCCCGATCGGCTTCAATCGTCTCTCCCTCCATGACGAGGTCGACGGCTTTTCCCAGTCTGGCCGCTGTTTCGCGGACAAGTCTTGGAAAGCGCCGGAAGGTCTGACCAATAGGAATCATGCGTGTGCGTGTGACGGCCGCATAGAGCGACCCGATGAGCCGGTCAATTTCGGCGTGGCTTTCCAACAGGTACCGCACAGGCGAGGTGTTTCCTGGGAGAGGGGGAAACAGGGCGGCAGCACTTCGTAGGCGGTTCTTGGCAGCGATGAGCTCGCCGGTGAGGGTAACGAGAGTGTCGAGCCGGTCCACACTGACGCGAGCAACACCGCCGCTCGAGGCAACGTTCGAATGGGTTGAGGCCCTGCTATTGGTGACCGCGGGCTCCGCCAGGATCTCCACCAGGCGGACCTGGTCTGGAATAAGCCGAAATATCGCCTGAAGTTCGCTTAGCGACGCCGTCGACAAGACTTCGATCACAAGATTGCAGCGGAAGGGATCATAGGGGGTTTCAGGCTCAGGCATGTTGCGCGCGAACACGCGGAGATAGGCAATGCCAGGCACCTGCGAGACCGTCTTCAAAGGGTCATCGCCGCTAAAGAAGCATTCCGCGTGGGGCTCGTAACGCGCTGCGATCACAGAATGGTCAATCGGCAACGAACTGTGTTTACTCAGGAGGTCGCGTGCCCAGCGTGGCGTCGGTTCATTGGCATCGAGCCCCTCGCTTAACACCCCGGGCGAGAAGGCCAATGTCCCCTGAAGTTGTGGCCCCTGCGAAAGGGTCTGCGCAGATGGCGCTCCGGTCGCAGCGATCTCCTCCACGCATTGTTCTGTCCATTCAACGATGACCACGACGGCATCGATGAAACCCGCGTCGATATCGATCCCGCCCGCCCTCGCAGCAGAAAGATAGTCCTCGCAGCGATGGAGTATCGCCTCCATGGGTCCGAACTCGAAAAGGGCGACGGAACCCTTTAGCGTGTGGATGGACCTGAACAGGCTTTCAAGCTGGCGCTGGTCAAGAGGATCTTGCTCCAACGCCAAAAGCGATTCAAACGCCTGGTGAACGAGCTCGCGGGCTTCGATCCCGAATTGTTCCGTCAATTCATCCATCGGACGCCCCATCGCCTCTCCGGTAGACAATGGCGTCGGGGAACCGAATGAGGTCGAACCGATCGGAAATCCTTGCCATAGACTCCGAATGCCCCAGGCAGATGTATCCGCCCGGATTCAGCACCTCATGGAGATTGTGAGCAGCAAGCTGCCTGCCCTTGTCATCGAAATAGATGAGGAGGTTGCGGCAGAATATGACGTCGAACCGACCGGACGCGGCCAGGCTTGCCGGGTCCAAAATGTTTGCTTTTGTGAAACTCACGGATTCCCTTAGGTCGGCAATCAACGTGTGTTTGCGCGCGTGCTTGGGTTCAAAGTAGCCCTCGATCAATTCACTCGGAAGTTTCGACAAGGCCCGCTCACCATAGCTTGCCTCCCTGGCCTGGTGCAGCACTGCCGTGTCGATATCCGAGCCAACGATTTCGACGTGATACGCATCAACGAGCTGCCAGTTCTCCAAAAGCCATATCGCGATTGAATAGGGCTCTTCCCCTGTTGAACAGGGCATCGACCAGATTCGGATGCGGTCGCCGGGGCGTTTCGTGCGTACGATTTCCGGCAGGATCGAATGGCTAAGGCAAGCCAGTTGGTGCTCTTCGCGGTAGAAATAGGTCTCATTGACGGTGAAGCTGTTGATGATCTTTTCGACTTCCGTCTCGTCCGCTCGCAACACCGCCAAATAGTCCTGCGGCGTAGCGCTGCCCCGCACGCGCATCAGTTCGCAAATGCGCCGCTCGACGTAGTATCGTTTCGTTTCTCCGAAGATCATCCCTGTGCGCGCATGAACGAACGCACAAATGTCCTTCAAATCGGCGATCGACAGCGGGCTAATGAGCGCTCCTCCTTCTGGCTGCACCGGTATGGTCATTTGACGTAATCCAGAAGCTTCGAAGCAATCCGTCCAAGCGGCAACACATCGCTTGCCCCGTCGCGGGACACCAACTCGCCTGGCATACCCCAAACGACGGCCGTCGCCTCGGCCTCCGCGATCGTCCGGCCACCGGCTTTCCTCAGATCGACCATTGCCAACGCACCGTCGCTGCCCATTCCCGTCAACAGGATCCCGATTAACGCTTCGGGCGCGACAACGTTCATTGCAGACAGAACCATGCGATCGACGCTTGGATGCCAGATCCACCGCCCATCAGACGGAGCAGGCATCACGACCAGCCGTTCCGCTCTTTTGGATAGGATGATGTCGGCATCTCCCTTGGCTATGTAGACATGCCCCGGTTCGATCGGCCGCTGCTGGTCGGCTTCGACCACGCAAAGCGCGCACAGTTTGTCCAGCCGGCGCGAAAGTGGTCCGGTAAACGTCGCCGGCATGTGCTGCGCTATGACAATTGGTAAGGGAAAGTCAGCTGGCAACGAGGAGAGGATCACCTCAAGGGCCGGCGGCCCTCCGGTCGAAGACCCAACCAGGACAAGCCGCTTGTCTGCGGGTCGTCCTCTGGCCTCAGTAGAAGATCGTGGAAGGTCGGGGGCGCGAGATGCAGCCCGGCTGATGCGCTCTTTCAATCGTCGGCTGCGCCGGATTGCAATGCTTGAGGCACCTCGAACTTTTTGGACGATCAGCGGGCCAAGCGCGTCGATCTCGAGCGAAACTGCTCGCGTCGGTTTGGCAACGAAATCGACCGCTCCCATCTCGAGCGCCACCAGTGTCTGTTCGGCGCCCTCCTCCGTCAATGCCGAAATCATCACGACAGGGCAAGGGCGCTCCAGCATGATCCGGTCGAGGCAAGCAAGGCCATCCATGTCAGGCATATGGATATCGAGCGTGATGACATCCGGCTCAAACCTCGCCGCCATGTCCAGCGCCTCTTGCCCGTTGCGAGCATATTCCAGGACAAAATCACCGGCTTCGGCAAATACTCGGCCAAGCAGTCGGCGCATCAGCGCGGAATCGTCGACGATCAAGAGCCGGATCAAGATGCCTTCTCTTCGGATCCAGTCATGGCCAAGGCCGCAACGACATCCTGTTCTGCGCGCGTGAGCAGTTCTTTTGGATCGACCAGTAGTATCATTCGGCCGTCTGCCTTCAGTCGAGCCACCCGGTCGAACACGCTTGTACGTTCCGATATGTCGGGAGCATCCAACAGGTCTTCGGCAGCTATCTCGACGGTCTCCGACACGCGATCAACCACAAAACCAACGCGTGTCTCTTCAAAGTTCACAATGATGGCGCGCTGCCATGCAAGGGGGTTGGTATCCGCTACCTCAAAGCGCATGCGCTGATCGATCAACGGGACCGCTCTTCCCCTAAGATTGACGACGCCGGCCACAAAACTCGGCGCCTTAGGTACGCGCGTAACGGATTGAGGAACGCGTACAACTTCTTCCACGCATCGCATCGGCAGGCCGTAATCCTCCGATCCAAGCGAAAAAATCAAGAACTGCTCGCCTTTGGCAACGATCGAGTTTTCGCTCATGTCATGTTCTCCCACCGGCGACGCGACCCGGTTGACGGCCTGATTTCCAAACAATTTTTCGGTTGAGAGAATTGCAACGAGCGACTGCCCTTCACCGGGGCGCCCAATCGCCTCAAGTTCCGCGGGGCCTTGTCCATTCTTGAGAACCGTTGGAACGGCATCAATTTGTGACGATGCCAGACGCAGGATAGTCTGGACTCGCTCGACGGCCAGACCGATCCTCGTTCCCAGATAATCCACGACGACGACCCGATTTGCAGCGCGCTCTTTATCACTGCGCAAGCCAAGTAGGTTGCGCGCATCTGCCACCGGCAGCACGGCTCCGCGATGTTCGGCCATGCCAAGTATTACGTCCTGTGGCCGGCTCGCCGTAAAAAACTCTTCCCCAAGAGCCAGCACCTCGTGAACGTCAGCGAGCGCAATCGCAAAGCTCTGCCCGGCGACCTTGACGGTCAGGAATGGTTTACCCGCATCAACGGGGTTTGCATGTCGGCTGCTCGCGCCGAAATCACCCGATCGTCGGGCGGCGCCTGTGTTTTGCCTCCTCGGGCTTGTGGGGCGTACTTGCGCGGTCAGACGCGCATCGAGATCGCTTATCCTGTCGTTATCGTCGGCTACGATTTGCAGGACTGCGTCCACCATCAAACCGATGCGTTGGCCTCGCTCGTATACAATGCAGCATCCATCAACAACTCGGCCATCTCCTTCGTCGCCGAGCACGTGGCCAAGGTCGAAGATCGGAACCGGTTCTCCGCGAATGTTGGCAATTCCCAAAAGGCTCTCAGGCCCGTGGGGGACCCTTGTGATGCGGGGAGCTCGTACGACTTCCGCCACCTTGTTCGCATCCAAAGAGAGGTATCGGTTGCCCAACCGGAACTTCAAGTTCCGGCTTTTCTGCTCCGATAAGCCAGATCGCATCATCGTTCAGGCTCCAGCGAGCTGGAGTTCATCCGCAAGCGAAGCTATCTCTTCAATCGCTGCGGCCAAATCCTCTGCTCCACGAGATTGTTGACGGGCGGCGGCAGCAGCCTCAATGGTGGCGGCACTTGCCTGCTGCGCGACTGTTGCGATCTGTTCCGTGCCGGCGCGCACCTGTTGAGTTGCGCTGAGGACGCCTTGAGCCGCTTGCTGGATCGCGCTGTTTCCCGTCGCGATAACCGCCACCTCCGCTTCGATTGCACCCAGGCGCTCGACGAGTTGCATGTTCTTGGCCACCTCGCCGTCAAGCGACAGTACGATCATCTCCAGATCGCGAAGGACCACGGCGATCTTGATCTGGATGATCCGCACAATGTCTTTGACGCCATCGATATTTTCAGCCGCATCGGAGGCGAGTTTGCGGATATCGCTGGAGACAATTGCAAATCCCCGGCCAGCCTCACCCGCGCGCGCTGCCTCAACCGAGCCGCTGACGGCAAGCATGCTGGTCTGGACCGCCACCAGAACTATGCGGTCGACGGCACGCTCTATCTGGAAGGCAACCTCACTGAGATCCGAAAGCACGCTGAGCGCTGCGCGCGAGTGGGCGAGCGCTTCGCCAAGACCGGAGGCGACACTGGAAATCCTGGTTCGGCTTTCCTGCAAGAGCTTCAGGACCGAAGCGATGGATTCTCCTGACCCCTGCGCACTTCGATGGGCACTCGCCCCACTTCGTTCGATCTGCGCCATTGCTGCGTTGGCTTGCATGGTCGCTGCGGCCTGTGCCTCCGCACCGCGGCTGATCTGTTCGACCGCGATCAAGATCTCTCCGGCAGCGTTCGCAAGTTCCTGAACCGTGGCCGACAGTTCCTCGGCTGCCGAGCTGACCTCGACGGATTTGAGTGACGATCCAGAGCCCGACATCAGTTCGTCGGCAAGCGCTGCAAGCGCCTGGGCGGTTTTCTGGCTTTGATCCAAAGCGGTACTTTGTTGCTGGACGGATCGATGCGCCTCGGCCGCAGCTGTGGATTGTTGTTCAGCCGCGGCCGAAACGGTTTCCGATCCCCGTTGCGCCTCGCGTGCGGCAATTTCGGCTTCGACCGCAGATGTGAGAATGGACTGACTGCTGTCGAGCAGATCCGTCAGGCTCGTTCGCACTGCGGCGAGATTTGTGCTTATTTCCTGCCCCGAGAGAGCCTGAGCCTTTGCGATCTCCGCGGCATTCCTAACCTTTTCGGACACAGCGGCGACACCAGCCACGATGCGCCCTGCGTTTTGGGTAACGTCCCTCGAACCCCGTTCGGCGATTTCGGCAAGCGCCCTGACTTCGTCTGCTACGACAGCGAAACCTTTGCCATCGTCGTCGGCCCGCGCAGCCTCGATGGCGGCGTTCAGCGCCAGGAGGCTTGTGCGGTCAGAAATATCGGCCACGGTGAGGGTCGTCGAACCGATTGCTTCAGCCTGGTCTTGGAGTTGCGCAATGACGTCCACAGCCGAAAGCTGACGATGGGCGCTCGAAGCCAATGTCCGTACCGACACCTCAATTTGGACGGCAGCGTCGGTGATTGTCGTCTGCAGTCCTTCGGCGCGCCGGCGCGCGTTTTCGGCCTCCATCCGGGCGTCGGAAAACTGGAGCAGGAGCTGCCCGGTTCCAGCAAGTGATTCATGAGCTGCACTGGCCGCTTCTTCCGCACCACTTGCAATCTGCTCCAGTGTCCGATTGAGCTCGTCAGCGGCGGATGCAGCTTGCGCAACTCCGCTTGCAAGCTCGTCGCTCGCCGTTGCGATACGCTCTGCAGCTTTCTGCTGGCGAAGCCGGGATCGGTCTTGGGCGCGACGCGATGACGCCGTCTTTTCAACGGCGGTCACTGGCTGTGGGGATACCACTTTTGCTGCGCTGCGCTTTATCGCCAATTCGGTTGTTTTCACCAGTGCCATCAAGAGGGTCCGTCTGTGTTGATGATCGGACGGCATGCCGAACCGATAGCGGTTTGAATGAGGCGAGGACGAAGGATCGCGACGACTAGTCGTCGAAGTTCAAGATCATATGCGGACCCTACCCGGTGCGCAGTGTCTCGGTCGCGATCGCGTTCAACAGTATATCCGGATGGCAGGGTTTGGTAAGAAAGATACCCTTGCTGAAGACACTCGACGCTTCATCGTCGGGCGCAGGAGCTTGTCCCGAATAGACGACAAACGGCACGGATCGTTGCAGAAGGGTCTGTGCAATCGATGTGCAAAAACCGTCTCTGACGCGGGGGTCGAGAATGCCCACCTCCGGGGTATTCGCCTCTAGCCATACTGCGGCATCCGCGCATGAACTGAAAACCTGAACAATCTCAAATCCCGCTTCTGCCAACAGTTCTTCCAGATCAAGTGCAATGATTGGCTCATCTTCAAGCACGAGAACGGATCGGGCCTCAGTCACGAACATTCTCCAACCCCATGTGTCGGCAGCGGCAAGCCACAAAAATCACAAGGGTTAACTAGGGTGCCACTGTCATTCGTCAACGAGCCGCAGGCAACGATTATTACCACTCTACGTTCGGCCGGCTGGCCAGTTCCCATGCGATGGCAACTAGATGAGAGAGGAAATCATCGGGCACGCGTGTGGTTACCACCGGTTTCGCAATTGGGTGCCACAATGCGCGTTAGAACGGGTTCGACCCTCGCGCGAACTTGCGGTGCGGGCACGCCTTATGACGATGGAAAGAATTCGACAAGCTCATCCATGCGTGGGTGAATACGGGCGCTGCCTGTAGGGCGAGCGCCTGAAGGAAAACTGGCGCCTTCCTTCCAACAAATCCAGGATTGCCCCGAATTTCTCATCCCACCAGAAAGCGGAACTGATTATCGTCACCCGATACGGTCCACCCACTCGGGCAAGCCTCTTCAATCACCCGCTCTATCTCGCGAGGGTCATATGGTTTTCTTTTCAGGGTCGGCGTGCCGCGAAACTCGTTCGAAAGGCCTGCCGAGCAATGGCCGTTGGCGGACACGAACGGTATTTTGCGACGGCGTTAGATCGTCGCCGCAGGAAAGGAGGCGGCAACAAAATCAAGAAGGAGGCGAAGGCGGATCACAGTCCTCATTCCGCGCCTCTGGAGTGCTTTCATTCGAACTCGAACCGACGCATTTCGTTGAACGTGTACAGGAATTCCCGGTCCGACCGTGAGGTATGGCATCGCTGACAGCGCGCAGTGTTCTCGTCCATCTTGATCGTGCCGTCTGGCTTAAACCACTGAAACTGCCAGTCGGCGGTGCGACGGCTTTCGTCGTAGTCCCGTCCCCAGTTCTCGCCTTTTTCCATGATGAAGTAGCGGAAGACCTCGCCGTCGCGGTAATCGACCAGTGCGACTTGAGTGCCATTCGGAACTGGCCGGCCCGCTCAAAGCTATTGTCGGCGTTGGGCCGAAAGTTAACCAACGAACCTCTGTCCTAGAAGAGAATCGAACCCGCAGCCGGATCTTTCCGGGCGTGCGACTTGCAAATGACTATGCCAAAAGTCACGAGCGCACGGATTTTCGCAGCATCACGGGTGCACGGAAATCGGACCCATCGAGCGATTCGCACCCAGGGCTCTAAACACACGGATCGTATTTGCATGAGAAATAATGCTTGCAGAATTAGCAAGCATCACTATATTTGCTAGCATGAACAGCAAGCAGAAAAAGACTCTCGTGGCGGTTTTCAAAGATCCGATCTCGGGAACCATCGAATGGGCCGCTATAGAAAACCTGCTTGTCGCTGCCGGCGCGAACGTCATCGAAGGAAACGGCTCGCGCGTTAAGTTCGAAAAGGACGGCATAATCGCGAGCTTCCATCGTCCTCATCCCGACAAGGAGGCAAAACGTTATCAAGTTCGCGATGCTCGCGAATTCCTGACGCAAATTGGAGTAGAACCATGAACACCATGACTTACAACGGTTATCACGCTCGCATAGAATTCGACGCGGAGGACGAGCTGTTCTTCGGCAAGATTGCTGGCATTTCTGACGTAGTCGGGTTTCACGGGGACAGCGTTGCTGAACTGAAGAAGGCGTTCCATGAGGCTGTCGATGATTACCTTGAGACCTGCAAGAGCATCGGCAAAGAGCCTCAAAGACCCTATTCCGGCAAGATGATGTTTCGAGTTGCTCCCGAAGTGCATCGCCGAGCTGCTCTGGCTGCCGAACTTTCGGGGAAGAGTCTCAATCAGTGGGCCGAGGAGGCATTAGAAGAAGCCGCGGCGCACTTCGCAGAGGCCCGCCTTTCGGCATAGGCCATTCGCTTCCCCGCAAGGTCGGCCGGCAGGGCTCTCGTCCGGGTCGAGGTCAACGGTCGTCACCAACACTAGAATGAACTTGGGCGTAAGGAACCCTCAATTCATCCGAGGTCGGACGAAACTCGCGACGGGGCGATGATCCAAAGGTGCAGTTCAGTCGTTAGACAACTTTAGGTGGCGCAGAGCCTTTGCAATGATCGCTTGCGGAGAAAGCCTGTCCAAGCAGGCCGATGGCAGTTGTTGCTACCTCAGTAGAAAATCCATGTTCGCAACGGGCCGACTCTGTCTGCGCAAGCCGGCTACCGGGATGCGGCGATTGTCGCCAGCTAAAACCTGAACCGCCTGCGTCGGGGTCATGATTACCGCGTTGGCAAATTCAAGTTTCTTCGGAAGGCGCGCAAAGCCTTCGTTGGTGGTCACGAACACATGGCGCCCGCCATTTTCATGTGCCCAGAACGCCTGAGCAGCGCCCAGGCAATTGCGCCAATGCCAAGCAGCGGCGCTGGACAGATCCTTTTTGTCCAAGCCGTAGCTCACCGCGTAGTCCGACCATCGTGCTGGCGTCGTCGGAAAAAGGGTTCTGAAGATAAGTCGCTCGCGCTCAATCGCCGCTTCATCACTCATAATAGAGAAACCATGGAATGAAAAACCGTGTCGCCCGATCGGCCGCAAGAGGCTGATGTGACCAAGTCCGAGCGCGCTCATTCGGCTTTCAAAGTCTGCAAATCGTTTTAGATGTGCGCCACCGGGCTGACGTTCATATGCGCTCGAAGCCAAAATGGCGATATCCGCCTCTCCACGCCTTGCGGCCTCAATCAACGTGCGAATGTCGCCGTGGGCCGATCTCTTCTCATCGATGTTGATGAGACAGTTGTTTTCGAGCGTAAAACTCCGCATCACTTCACCATGTTGCTCTAGTCACTCAATGCTCGCCATTTGCGAACCAAAGCCCCACATAACTCTCACTCTGGTTCTTAAAGCGATGCGCGCATCGTGGACATTCGGCTTGGCAGTAAAGAACAAACGAACAAGCGATCGCTCGAAGGTAACAAGGACACAAATCGCCATGGCGGTCAGTTCCAAAAGGAACATTAGGCGACGACAAACGCAAAAATCATGAACTCTCTCCGCTCAGCGGGGAGCTGCTTGTTCTTGTCCGCACGGGTCGGCTCGATCGGCGACAATCGCCTGAGAGGTTGGATCTTACCAAGCCTCGAAGGCTGCCTTAAACCACATCGTGCGCACCGCTTCAGGCGAGATGAGCCGCACGCGCGCCAAAGCGGCGGCGGTCAGCCGCGTCATCGATCGGCTGTCGAAGAACTCGAATTCCATGCCAAAACGGTCCGCAATCGGCTTAAACTCATCCTTCAGCACTTCTAGCTCCCGCCCCCCTTCGGAGCGGAAACTGACACGCATGAAGTGACCGGTATCAGCGTCATCGAACTGTGCGCTGTCGGTGATGTTGCATTCATCTTCCGCCAGGAAGGAGGAGATAGCGGCGACGATGCCGCGGGTGGATGCGCAGCGCACGCGCAGGGCAAACTCGACATTGGTGTTCCTCTTTGTGGATCAGGATGCGGCTGGTGTTGCCAAGCTGCGCCTCAACGATGCCGGGACAAATCTTGAGACCGACACCGCACAAAGGCTTCGCTGCTCCAAGCCCATTTTTGATCACTCAGGCAACCCGGCTAATCGGTTGGATAAATGGTCCGCGATAAGTCACCCTCTGCGGGTGGGGAAATTGCTTCGTCCTCATCCAGAAGGCTCAGCCTGGCGATCGCGGTGTCCGATATGCTCGTCAGAAATTCAGCCTGGGTCCAACCCAAAAGGCAAGCTTCCTCGCCAAGGACCTGGATTGCATAGTGCACCGTCTGCTGGAGTTCGACCTTGCGCTCAAGCGTCCCAGGGGGCTGATTTGGACGTTCAATCATGGCTTTTCTCTCGTTTGGAGATTAAGGTACTGGCGCGGCAGCAGATCGGGCCCGGCGGATAAGATCAAAACACCGTGCTCAGACTATCGTTCCCCTCTTTCGACTGAAGACTGGCGTTAACATCATGAGCCTCGATTTTGAGGCCGCCCCCAGTCCACTTTCGCTCGTCAGTAAAGTTGATACGCAGTGCCATCGGGGCATGGAACATCAGCTGACCGGAACAAGAGATGCCGGGTGGAGTTTAAGCGTCTACCGATGCTCCTTCTAACCCAAAGGAAAAGCCATGACCAACCCAGCCTCGGTCCGCGCCATTGGCGATCCATCCGCCACAAATTCGACGATGAGCAGGCCACCGACCTCGCGTTAACAGCGATCGCGACCTCCGTCGTAAATCAGCAGATGCCTGAACGGGCATATATGACAGAAGAGGAGAAGCACATGGTAAGCACTGCACTTAAAGCCCTGCTAAGTGTCCTTGCGGTGGCAGGATACCAGAACAGGGACAAGATCGGCGAGCTTCTGAAAGGTCTGACCCAGAACCGACAAGACCAAGGACCAACCGGTCAACAGGAGGCCGGAGGAGGTTTGGGTGACCTGCTTGGCGGTCTGACTGGAGGCTCTGGTGGCCTCGGGGGCTTGCTCGGCGGTTCATCGACCGGCGGCGTGTTGAGGGGTGGTCTCGGCGATCTCCTCAAACAGTTCGAGCACAACGGACACGGGGAGACCGCAAAATCCTGGGTGCAGACCGGTCCAAACAGCGAAATTGATGATAGGCAGTTATCGGAAGCGCTCGGGCCGGAAGTCCTGGAGGATCTTTCCGCGCGGACGGGTCTTTCTCCTGAGGAGATTTTGAGCCGCCTCAGCCGAGATCTGCCAAAGGCGGTTGACGATCTGACCCCCAACGGCGTCCTGCCTCAAGAGGACGACCCTTTCGAAGGGCAGATCACTCCTCCACCCAAGACCCAAATCATATAGTCGAAGAGGCCGCCGCAAGGCGGCCGCTTCTTTGGCGTTTCTCAGGCGGGCGTTGCACAGGAATCAGACGCGCTACCCTAGCGGCACCTCCACAATCACGTTGCATACTTGGCTCGACCCGGAACATCGCACCCGTTCCGGACGCTGTCGGCGCTCTCATCTGCTTTTCAAGCCATTTGGTCGTGACGACGATCGTTGCGTGTTTTATTTGGCGTGAATGTCTGCCAACAAGATCTTGGCGAGTTCGACGAACTGACCCGTTGGATACTTTGATAAATACGCTTCAATCATCTCGGCGTTACCGGTGTCCCGCACCGTTTCCCAGAATGAAACCTCGATACCTGGCTCGCCCACCCCAGACCCACCTTGAGCAACGCGCGCGGCTGCGAGTTCGGCGAACTCGCCCGCAGGGTATCTCTTCAGATATAGGAGATATTCGGCCGGGTCATCGCTCTCCTGTACCGCCTCCCAAAAAGCCACCTCAACCCGGCGCGCTTCATCTTTGTCTTGGTCTTCCGGCAAGGTCTGATCGACCGAAGAGGATCGCTCCGGGTGTTGGACGGACGTTAGCTCTGCACTGGGGCTTGGTTCGGACTGCGGGTCAAACAGAACACGGAACACCCGGAGCGGGCGCGAAATGTTCTTGACCTGATGCTCACCCAAATCCTCAAAGGTGGTGTCGACGCGATCGCGCAGATGATCTCGTACTCCTCGCGTTACACAGATGCCGCCGGCATCGGCCAGGCCTTCAAGCCGAGCGGCGATGTTGACCCCATCCCCGAAGATATCGCCGTCTTTCACCAGAACATCGCCGACGTTGATCCCGATGCGGAAGTACATCTTGTGTTTGTCGGCAAGCGGCCGGTTGGCACGCCACATGGCCTGCTGGATTGCGATCGCACAGTTGAAGGCATGCACAATCGATGGGAATTCCGCCAACACGCTGTCCCCCGCGGTCCCGAAGATCTCTCCATGAGCACTTTCAATAAGGCCGTCGATGATAGTACGATGCGATGTCAAGGTCGCCAGGGTCTGCTCTTCGTCGGCATTCATCAACCGCGAGTAACCTTCGATATCGGCAGCCAGGATCGCTGCAAGCTTTCTTTCAAGTGGTGGCGCCTCCATGTGAACGATCCGATCCAACGCGTGCGTTTCGATGTGCAGTCGATCATCAACCGATGAGCACGCGGCTTTGTTCCTTCCGTAAACGTTTGATCTTATCCGCGGGCGTATCACCCAAAGGCCGAATTTTGCTCGACCGAAATCTGCCTCGAGGTGGAGTGCTGCGAGGGTTCGAACACGGTACGTTCCACTCCGCTTCCCCTCGCACCAAGGCATCGGCCAGAGGGTGAAAGGCTTCAAAGTTGACGTCCTACAAGCCTCAGCGCAGGACTCCTGCTTCACGGGCAGCTTCTTCAAAGGCCAATCGGGCCATGTAACCAGGCAAGTGACCATTCATGGCTTCGAGACAGTTGGTCAAAGCAGCCTGATATGCTGGACCGGATCTGGATCCGGACCAATTGTTTCGCAAAACCGCTACCGCTTCACTGGCTGATCCAACCAACACCTCGTGATCCGCATTGGGCAGGCTTATCACAACGCTTTCGTTCCAGGGTGCCGGTTGTTTTGCTTTCTCTAGATCGCGTCCGTAGCGTTCCTCGCGTTCCCACCGATCCTCTGCCATGGCGTTCTCCTTCTCGAACACCTTCAAACCGGAAAAACAGGAATGTGTTCCCAGTTCGAGCAACGAGGTTGGGCACGGATCCGCCCCCTTTTTTAGCCGGTCTGCCTTCTTCCCGTTATCGAGGTGCCCCCGCCAGGCTCCTTGTTCGGAAACTGTTGATGGGGTCGCGAAGCGACAGCCCCCCCCTTTCACGCGGCGTCTTTCAACGCGTCAGGACGTTGTAGGTGGCCCACCGCTGATCTCGCAGACTGCTTCTATCCCCCGAGTGACGAATGTCGGGATTTCGCCGGCGTCCAGTTGGCGCCGCGTATCTTTAGCACTGCGTTGCTCTCCGCTGAGGCCATAAAGCTACGGGCGCGGGATCGTCGACGGGCAAACTCTTCCCGTGGGGGGATCGGCCGCCTGTGGAGTCGTCGCACCGTTGTCCCCGTAACCATCGCCGCAGGCACATTTGAACAAATGCGCAGCCAAGGCGTTTAGCTGCTAGCCACAATTCACAGGAGGAAATGACATGGATTGGGACCGTGTTGAAGGTAACTGGAAGCAATTCAAGGGACAGATCAAGGAACAGTGGGGGAAACTGACCGACGACGACTTGGACCAAATCGCTGGCAAACGCGATCAGCTCGAAGGCAAGATACAGGAACGGTATGGCCTCGAAAAAGATCGGGCACGACAAGACGTGGATGACTGGTTCGGCCGGCAAACCTGGTAATCTTCAGAGCGCCCCGCCGCAGGCGGAGCATCTGGTGTGCCCCAAGCGGCCCGACGGCTACGGCGCGTCGGGCCGCTAAACTGCCCTCCAGCTACCGGTCGGGAAAACTTGCTTCAGATAAACTCGCGCGCTGTTCGCCGCGAAAGAGCATCCATTTTGTCTTGAAGGCGATACGACTCTCGGGGGGAAAGAGTGCTCGATCGGGCGGCAGTTCGAGCTCCACAACTGAAGCGAATTTCTCCAACCTCACCTCAAGATGCCGAGTGCCTGCCACGCGCCGGCTTCCGGTGATAGACCCCACAAGACCGTGTTCGGATCCCATGACGAGTTGTATATCGTGGGCCGAAAGTAGAGGGCCGCCTGACCATCGTGCTCAGTTGTCGGTAGCCCCGTAGATCGGCCCTCAAGCCAGATCTCGCGGCCGGAAACACTGACGCTTAGGCAGTTCGACTGGCCAATGAACCCGTAAACGAACTGAGACGGGTGAGCGGAGATCTCGTCCGGCGTGCCCGTCTGCTCGTTTGAGCCGTTGTTCAGCACCACAATACGGTCGGCTAGCTCAAGCGCCTTCCCCTGGTCGTGCGTGACAAAAACAGTCGTGTATCCAGTTCGATCGTGGATGTACTCGACGAGGGTGCACTGTTCGAGAGTGCCATGTGGCTCGAGCACACCGACGCGGTGCGGACGAATAGGGAACTTTTCGGATCGATGGCCGTTTGTGATTTGCCGATGATCCCGACGCCGGATCATCGACCGGGCTGCGACGCGAAGGCGTGCGGAACCCGCCAGGTACACGCTCGCTTGGCCCCGTTATCGCCTTTCGGGGCCATTTTTTTGTGTTCGCTCCCTGCCGACAGGAACCTGTTCAGCCCCGTGCGTTTTTTCGCTTGTCTTGATGCCAAGTGTCCCCCGAAGTAGCCCCTCGCCTCGTCGCGCCCGACGGGGCCACTTCTTTATGAATTGATCGACAGGGGATTCCCGGACCTGCAATGGCTTTGGCCCACTAGGTGCCCGACGGATGAGCCGCACGCGCCAGCGCGCCGCCTGGTCATTTCTTACGGTGTAATGGAACCGATACGAAGTCTCGACGTTTCTGGCTTCGTGAGACCCTGAGCCCCCGATCAGGGTGACACACCTTCACAATCCGCCTGGAAGTGAAGTACTCTCTCTCGATAATTGCCTCTGGCCTCGTCCCGACGGGGCCATTTCTTTTATGATCCCTAGTCGCCGCGGCCATTACCACGACGGGGCCCGCGGTCGCCGATGAGGATTATCGTCGTCGGTGGACGAAGGCGCCCGATTTAGCGGCGAATGCATTGAGCAGGATCGGCGCGGCGCCGTGGGAGTGGACCCCGTTCCAACACAGCCTGTTGGCTCTGTCGACGGAAGGGGCCTTTTCCTTTTTAGTCACTTCCTGGGTGCGTCCATTAGAAAAGACAGCCCCATCGCTGGGGCCGTGAGGTAAAACATCTGACGCTTCTGTTGAACGGTCCGCAGGCAAACCGCGCTCGATAGGCCCCATCTGCGGAGTTGAGGTTGAAGGTGGGGCCTAGAGGCGCTTTCGATCACCAAGTGGCGGTCGAGCAACACGTTAGAACGTAGGAAAGCGCCAACGGTTCCACCATGGGACTTCAGTCCCATAACCCCGGAGCAATGGTCCTAATCCCGTGGAGAACTGACCCCGATACGCTATTTCTAAACCTCAGCCTATGGCGAACTATTCGGCATAGGCCGACAACGACACCAGGGCAGCCTGCCCGTCCCTTCGGTTCGCTCTGGTGTCGTTGCCGACCGGAGGAATGGACTATGTACGAACAATACCGCTACGGCGGGCCACCGAAAAAATTCTCGACAGGGTTTCTTATCGGCGTGATGCTCTTGGCGATGCTCGTCATCGGCGGATACCTCGTCGTGAACAGCGCGTTATCGCACGAACCTCAACAATCCGTCGCCATCGTCCTTCCGACACCTTTGGCATCCTCGAAGTAGTTCTCGACTGAAACAGGAAAGCAGCCATGAGACTGATGCACTTAGGGCGAACCCGCCTTGAAATGCTCTGCCACGATATCGCCCTCAGCGACGCCAAGCCAGAGAGCGCTGCCTACTCGATCTCTTCGAGGCTTACGCGTTCGTCTCCTCAACGCGAGCTTCTGCGGGAATACCCGGCCCGTAAAGAGCAGATTGCCGAACTCCAACAGATCTACGCCGACAAGGCAGAGTCGTCGCCCTACTCACGCTAACCGATGAGCTACTATTTCCATGAGCATGGCCAAGCGCAAGCGTTATCCCAGTATCCCCGATAAGGGCGGAGACAGTTTTGCGCCTGATAGCGAAGTGGGTCGCAGTATGGCTTCACGGCCTCAATGGAGGAGCGGCTCTACTGAAAACAATCGACGTCAGATGGACCCCGGTGAAATCCCGGCCTTCGTCGACGACGTCATCGAGGCAGGCTGCGACATCTGCGCCGTGGGGCATGACAGCTACGTGATTAGCGAAATTGAGGAGCAGACCGCAACTAAGGAAAAGCTTGACCGAATAGTAGAGAAGTACGGCGATCGCGACGCCCTGAGGTGGGAGATCGTCGCCTACCTTTGGTCGATTGGCCGGTTCCTAGAGCTTGCGTCCGAAATCACCCGTCACTAGTTTCGCAAACTCCCGCGGGCAGACACAGTGCCGAGGCTACGGGTAGAATAAAAGCCTCTGCCGGGATCGGCAGAGGCCAATGCACGCTGGTGCAAGCGGCTCGTCTGAACGGATGGAGCACGCTTCCAAAGCTACTGATGGAGGGCGGGGCGACAATTCACCCCAATGGAAGTGCATGCTCCGCCGACATGGAAAGTTTCGCTTCTTGAGCTACCATTGGAAGCGCGCCATATGGGAACGGTTTAGGCTGCACGCCTCTGGGTCTTGATCGCCTTGGAAGTTGGCTTGTCGCCCTTAGCCCTGACGCCATAATTTCGTATGTCTTCAACTGCCCGCCGTCGACCTCCTGCAGAATCCCCTTCATCACGTGCCCGAATAGCCCGAAATGGGTATTTCCCCGGTGGAACCAGGCAAGCCCTGCCGACGTTTTGTGGACGCGAATACCACGAACGCTTTGCCGCCCTTCATGGGAGGTCCCAAATGTACTTTCATTCGGATGATCTCAACTGCGCTCTCGGCCCTAAAGACGTAGAAATGCTGCATCGAGTATTTGAGAGGACCTGCTTCTTAGCGGGATTTCCCAAACTTTCCAAGCGAGGCAATCAACTGGCAAGATTCCTGATTGACGAGTTCCGTGTCGGCCATACCGACGAGGCTTGCCTCCTGGAGTGCGCTCTCTGGTTCACAAAGCGGGATACGCGACAATCGGAGTTCTCGTCTCGTCGTGGGCTGGGTGAAACATCCCGTGTTCGTGGCCCGGCACATGAGTAATCTGGAGGCTACATGGGTTTAGTTCACCTCGGACGGGCGCGCTTGGCAATGGCTCTGCCCGCTCATCGCGAACGATTGCGTTCAGTCAAAGATCATGGTTTGTACGACCTCTTCGAAAAATATGCGTTGGCGGCAAATACACTCGATGCTCTTCAGCGAGAGACGCCCCGACGGGAGGAGCGAATCCATGATTTTCAGCAGCTTTGCCTGGATTTACAGGCTGAGGTCGTCGTCGTGCTTGACCGGCTTCACGAGGAGAGCTGGTAGTCAGACGCAAATTGCATTCACAAACGTGATACGTCTGATCGCCTCAGCGAAGCTCACACCGAATGCCATCACCGCTTGAGGGATGATGTTACGGTCGGAATCAATTCCTCTCGCGCCACCTGAAAGGCGATAGCCCAACACGAAGCAGTCAGGCGGAGAACGCGGAAGTCTCGAGCCACGGGGATCCTCTGTTTCAGTGACCGATCACCTCGCCAGCTCTCAGTTCCGATTCGCGTCCTTCAGAACTGGCAAAGTGCATTTCTATCGACCGCCGTTCTCGTTACTCTCTCGATCTTCCCTAGGGTCCGTGGTTCCTCTTTCTGCCCCCCGCAATGGGGCATAAGGACACCTTGGAGATGGCTACCAGGGCGTATTCGACAGCGGCAAGCCCGCGCACCTCAACTGGCCCGCGACCGGAGGGCAGGCCCCTATAGCGTGGCCGGAGAGGACATCGACGCTGCTCGCTGAGAGGCGCGGGAGCGGGTTCTGATTTCCCAACTCAACCAACGCGTTAGGAACATTCTCGTGGTTGTTGCGGCAGTTGACGCATGTTCTTGAGCTTCGTTGATTGAGCGCCGGGATATTCGTCTTGGAAAATCTCGCGGGTGCGACGGTCGTTCCCACGACCGCTCCAACCGCGCCCACTCGCCGAGCGAACTATTCTTTCGACCGGTCCGGTGCGGCCTGATCGAACCCCACGTCCCAGTCTTTCGGAGGTTCCCTATCTCCTGGCGGACTGCGGTGACCCGACATATCCTCAGACCCGGTGATCACGGTCGGCTTGGCGCTCGATACTCCCGTGCTCTTGCGGTTGCCTTGGGGCTCCGCAAACTGGCCCTTCGCGTCGGCCCTGGTCTTGGTCGCGTCAGAAGGGCGATTTCTCGCGGGTTCCCGATTGTTTTCGCCGGCCGCATCCCGATCCTTTTCGGGATCATTCGGCCTCGTTTTCTCCGGCCCTTCCCATCGCGGTGACTGGTCAGCGCTGCCCGGCGCGCCATCGTTCGGTTTGGTAATCGACATTTCTGCCTCCTTTTCGAAAGGCCGAACAGGCGATGCGCGTTGAAGTTCCCATCGGGATGCATCCGCACAGGCAGGCGCGCTGCACGTATGCGGGTTCGACACCCAACGTCGCGGGGCGATTTTTTGCTCGGCGGGGAACCATATCGATCCCCCACGCTTCTGTTGGTCCCCGCCGACTCTAGGGCGGGACCAACCGAGGAGAACGACAATGGCAAATCAACGCAGCCAGGGCGGCAGCAGCGAACAGCATCGCAAGGCTGGCGAACAAAGCCATAAGAACGACGACAAGCAGCGACAATCCGGCGGTCGCGAAACCGGGGCTGGCAAGAGTGCCGGTTCGGGCGGGGCTAAGAGTGGCGCTGGCACCACGGGCGGCGGTCGCGGCACCGACCGCAAGAGCTGAGGTTCCATGGAAAGGCGGCCAAGGACGTGCACGACTCGATGACGTCGACCGAACCCAGAGGTTTCGGGAAGTCGGCAGGTCACAGTGCCTCGAGCCCTTCCCGGGATCAGATGACGCGGAAGTCCGTCTGGAGACTGAGGACGAAATGCGGACTGTCTGCCCGGTTCCAGGCGAGGTCGCGAGTGCCGATTTGTCCACTCGCTAACCGGACGGGCTGGCTCATCCTGGTTTAGCATACCGGACGGGCTGGCTCATCCTAGTTTAGCATGATGACCGTCCGCCATCCCGGCGGGCGGTCCTTTTTGCATGAAAGCGTTGACAATCTTCGGAACCACCGGTCGCCGAACCGTGTTTTGCGTTGGCGTGTACCAACGAGACAGGAGACAGGAACCATGAACATCATCGCACAACAGGTGCTCACAGATCCCGGAGGCGTGATGACCGTCGAATGGGTTGCAGAAGGCGGAGATGTGATTTCCGTTCGCCTACAAAGCACTGGCGGAGACCTTGGCGTCGATGCGGCCGTGACCAAGGCCAAAGCTATGATGGTGCAAGTAGCCGCGTTCGAAAAGGGGGATGACCGCGAAATCGTCGGTGGCGATGAAACGGGATCGCCGGCGGTGGAGTCTTTGAGAAGCGCGCGCAGCGCAAAGGATACCGGCACTCTGGAAGAACAGCTCGACGAAGGTCTCGAGAGTTCGTTTCCCGCAAGCGACCCGGTTGCCGCGACCACCAGCTCTATTCCGACCGGACGCTCCGATCCCACGAAGAACGAAAGCTAGACACTCGGCCCGCGCGCACGTCTTCTTTGCTCGATCGCCAGCGCGTTGCCAGCGGGCGCTCGGCTGCACCCCGGATCCCGCATACGGCTTAACTCTTTCCACTTGGCAGTTGGACCTGCCGACAGGAGACCTATCATGAAACAGCTCGTTCTTGCTTCACTCGTGCTCACTCTGGCCGGTTCGGCCCTCGCCCAGTCCGCAATGGAAAAGTCCGGCATAAACTCGCTGATCGGCGCTGCACCTAAAACACAGGATTTCGTCCAGGAAGCGGCGACAAGCGATCTGTTCGAAGTTCAGTCCAGCAGGCTTGCTTTGGAAAAGGGCGATGCCGCAACGAAGGCCTTCGCTCAGAAAATGGTCCAAGACCACGAAAAGACGACTGCTGACCTCAGTGGCCTCGTCTCCAGTGGCAAGGTCAAGGCGACCCTGCCGAAGACCATGACGACCGCTCAAAAGGACATGCTCGCCAAGCTGAACGATCTCAAGGGCGAAGACTTTGGGAAACAGTACCGTTCCGATCAGCAGGAAGCGCATGAAGATGCGGTGGACCTGTTCAAGCGCTACAGCGAAGGCGGAGAAAACGCTGAGTTGAAGGCTTGGGCTGCAAAAACGCTTCCGGCCCTGGAGCACCATCTAGAAATGGCGGAGAACCTTATCAAATAGCGCAATGGCGGTTCGAGGGCACGGCCGCGACTATCCGAGATGAAGCTCGATGTGACGAGGATCGCGGTGCGAGCGTCCGGGTCTAACTGGCGGGGCGCAAAATTGCGCTTTGATCGATTGAGCCGCAGCATCATCCAGGTTTTAAACCCGGTACCGATGGGGCTTACTTTGGCGCTTGTTGGAGGGCCTTAGTTCTCGTCACCCGGATATGCAGAGTTCTTCAGCAGGGTGGCAACATGGGATGCATTGCGGGCAAGCATTGCAATCATCGTTTTTACCGGCTCAGGGGTCTTTCTCAGATCGACGAAGTTGGTAGAGCCCATCGCTTCGCCAACCCAGTAAGCGACCGCATTTGCCGGAATGGTGAAGCCGACGTCGTTGAGTGCCTGAAAAACTTCAGCGGAAACGTGATGGGCGCCGTCTTCGTTGCCGACGACAGCAACGACGGCAATCTTGCCGTAAGAAACAATGCGCCCTTTTTCGTCGGTTTCATCAAGGAATGCGTCCATCCTCTCCAGGGCACGCTTGCAGACACTCGATGGCTGCCCGAGCCAGATGGGCGTGCCGATGAGCAGGATGTTGGCATCGAGGATCTTCTTGCGTATATCGGGCCAATCATCCCCCTCACCTTCATCGGAAGTCACGCCTGGTTTTACGTTGATCGGCCAGGCGGACCGTCTCAGTGTCGACGCGATGCTTCTCGAATTCCGCCGCAATAAGACTTAGGATTTTATCGGTGGACGACGCCTCGGTGGCTGCGGAGGATTTTAAGGTGCAGTTTAAGGCAAGCGCTTTCAGGGGCATCGACGGATCCTTCTCACTCGGGACGGGTAACCGGGTTGTTCAAACGACCAGATGTCGTTGACGCTCCGGACTGCGTTACGCTTCACGGCGAGGCGTCGCCGCTAAGAATTCTTCGGTCTTCACGAGTTCGAGCTGGACTGAATACCGATCGCTGAGCAGATCCATGGCGGCATCGTGCGTTTCGTCGGCGCCGCTATAAACCGCATCGCAAAGCACGGTGACGCCAAACCCGAGATCGATCGCGCCGAGGATGGTCGCCAGGACGCAGATATCCGTCTCGCCGCCGGTAACGACGAGGGTTTCCACGCCTTCTTGTCGAAGGTGCGAAAACAACCGGCCATCAACCCAGGGCGAATAGGTCGTTTTGTCGAAGACGCGGGCTGGCGGCACAAGGTTTTGAAACGAGGGCGGCAGCTCGAGCATTTCTTTAGGCAGGTGCTCGCCGGTCATCATCCACCATTTTTGATAGTAATCCCTCCAACTTCCCGCCGCGTCGCGTGGATTCTGGGGTGGCATAAATCGGGTGAAGATTGTGTTGCTCGCATGGCGTTCCGATATTTCGAAAAGTTGCGGTAGTACGTTTTTCATCCACGGCACGTGCCAGGGCGTCTGCTCCAAAAACATGCGTTGGGCATCGACGCAGATATGCCGCCACTTGCCGACTGCTTTCATGCCCCGGTGCCTCCTTCAAGATCAACCGAACCCGCGAACGGCGTGACTGGTTCCCGGATGCCCGGAGTTTTCTGCCACAGGCCAATCACCACAGGCACACAGAACCTTCTTGCAGGCTCCGCGTTCTCTCCTGAGACACGAGAGCATCAATAGCCTCACAAGCAGACACACCGATTTCGACCCGATTCTCACCTCACGAACGGGCATGACCAGTCCTGGGCTCAACAAACGAGAATTCACGCGACGATATCTCACACAATGAGAGGCCCCCAGCGTTTGAACACCTGAAGGCCCAGCTTAGTGACATCGCCAACGCCGCATGGGATGCCTATATGAGTCCAGAATGAGCCCCTACACCCGCAGTGCGGGACCCGGCTATAGAGATCCAGCCTACGAACTCTGTGTTGACTGGATTGCCGCGAAAAGCGATCGATGAGGCGAAAGTACGTCATGACGACAATACGTCGGCCATCTGGAATTCTGTTGGTCAACGCATCCGCGCGAAGCGAGCACACCTGTCCGGGGGAGAATCCAAGTTCTATCGCATGCTGGAGTTGGCTAAGGCGTCGATTGAAGAAAGAGGCGATGTTGACGTCGAATTCCTGTCGCTCGACCGGATAGCCTCTGAGTACGGTCGAAGCATTCACCCCCGCACGGCTTGCTTCTCCACCTCGCCAGCACTTTGTCATTGGCCCTGAGATGGACGGCTGGGCTTACCCGCGGCATCTCAAGGGCCGGATTTTCTCCGTCGTCGTGAGCGACACCGAAGGTGCGAAGAACACGCGGCGGGGCCGCGATCCACGTGGGCAGACAAGGGCGCGCCTAAGCGGAACCTTGCCTGTTATCGAGAGTTTGAACGCGAGGTAGCGAGAAGGAGCGAAACCATGCCTCGAGGTGACAAGTCCGCATACACCGACAAGCAAAAGCGCAAGGCCGAGCATATTGAGGAGGGCTATGAAGACCGTGGCGTTCCGAAAAAGGAGGCCGAGCGTCGAGCCTGGGCCACGGTGAATAAGGAAAGCGGCGGCGGCAACAAGTCCGGTTCGGGCCGTGGGCACCCGGAGAGCAACGCCTCGTCTGAAAAGGGTGGAAGAAAAGGCGGACAAGCCGCTGCTTCGAGACCTAAAGCAGAGCGATCGGCCTCCGCAAAAAAGGCGGCTGCAACCCGTAAGCGCAACGCGGAAAGCGTCCATCATTGATCCACGACACAGGCGGCGGGTGCCGGTGTGGGACGTAACGTTCAAGGAGAAAACATGATGGACTGGGATCGCGTAAAGCGATCGGTCCGATCTTTACGCTCCTGGACCTCACGCCACTTGGCCGACAGGAAACCTGGCAGGACGTGCCGTCCGGCCGTACGCAGGGAGATCCATACAAGTGGTGGGGGCTTCACGACCACTACGGAACTGCGAACAAGCCTGACATCGTTAGCCCGTAGCCCCTGCTGAAGGAGGATGTCTAGCGGCTTGACGAAGTGTTCAGGATCATCGGCAAAAAGCCTGAAAAAAGATGTGGCGCAATCATGGGAAGGCGGCTCGATCATGGAAGTGTATCAAGGCTCGCCCGCGCTCGACGCCGGACTGCTTGCAGCCGCACAGGCTGTCGAACACTACGAAGGGCTCGCTGAGGACCTGGGCGCTGCAGCTGGGCATGAAAGACGCCAAGCTGCTTATGACGACGCTTGACGAAGAGCAGGCGACGGAGATCGCCCTGACCGCGACCGCCACCAAGGTCGTCAATCAGACCGCCGAAAGCGGCCTGACGCAAACACCAGCCCGGCTTGATCCTTTTATCGAGCCGGGCAAAGGCTCCGGGCTCAAGCTTGGCGTCGGGACCGGGACTCTGGCAAAGCTTCCCGGCTAAAGCCGGGGGTCCAGTCTGTCGTCTCCAACTCATGATATCAGACTGCGATCACGAAAGTGCTTCCCATATCTTTGCAGCGGGATCACAGTGATGGCAGGCAAACTCTTAAGCAGCCCTCAAGTTCGGTCTGCGGATATGCCTCCAACCAAAGGAGGACAAGATGTCTTCCAACGTAGCCTCCCATGTCCCCGTTCCCCTCGATATGCTCAAACGGGTGCTCGACACCGTCGGGATATTCGATGTCGGGAGTGCGTGGCACCGCGCGAAAAGACGAGCCGCAGCTCGATTGCTGATCTCGGCTTTTCAACGCGGCACTTGCTCCGAAGCAGCTCTCGTCACCATTCTGATGAGCCAGATCGAAATGCTCTCGCCACCTTTCCCGTGTGAAGATGTCGACCGCTGGGAAAACGAAGGTGGCGGCGTACAGCCTGATCTCGCTGCAGCGCCGGAGACAGTCCATTGATCGGATGGGGCACCAATTGCCGTTTTCTTCTGCATTGCTCACTTTGGTGCCGGTAGCCGCTATCTCCTCGACAGGCAAAGCATGAGGTCACTGCCAGGCCATTGCTATCGCCGGGCCGCCGGTGAGAAGCGCCCAGCCAGACAGGAACTTCAGCAAGGCCAGATTTACAACGTTGCTCAGTTATTCGAGTTGGTTTCCAAATCCACGGGCAAGCCGGAGGCTGCTTGGACCCGTCCCTCGATCTCGGCTGCCACCCACTCGAGAAACAGATTGTACGCGACCGCCAACAATGTGGGTCCAAGAAAGAGCCCAATCAACCCGAAGGCGAGCACCCCGCCAACCAGTCCAAACAAACTGAGCAACACCGGCAGATTGGTGTTTTGGTTGAGCAGGTACGGCCGCAGGAAATTGTCGATGCTGCTGACAAGAAGAAAACCCCACAAGCCGACGAAAATCGCCCAGCCCATGGAACCTTGGAGCAGAAGCCAAAGCCCCACCGGCACCCAAAGAAACGGTGGACCACCCGGCACGAATGACAGCGCAAAAGTTAGGCAACCCAACAATACGGGCTGGGGCACACCGGCGATCCAGAAGCCGGTACCGGCAAGCAAGCCCTGCGCAAGCGCGGTTCCGATCATCCCGTAGACGACCCCCTTTACGGTCGCACCGATGACCGTCAGCAGCCTCTTGGACCGCGGGCCAGCAACGCGCTCGCTGATCTGGCGCATGAAGCCGATCATGCGACGACCATGCAGAAACAGAAAGAAGGTGATGAATATGCTGAGGGCAAGTTCAATCAGGACGCCGCCGAGGGCCGCTCCGCCTGAAAGCGCGATATCCGTGATTGGGCCTGTTAATTTCTTGAGCTCAGCTATGAACGCTGGAGCATCGTGAGCGAGGTTCTCCCAGTAGGCCGCGACGCCTTCGCCGATGATGGGTAGACCGTTGACCCAGTTGGGTGGCGCCGAAGGCCCTTCCTCCAGGACCTGCGTAATCGCTTCTGCCAGGTTCTCTATGTCGTCCACGAGCGCGGTCACAAGGAATGCAAGCGGTGCTGCCAAAGCAAAGACCACCACCATCGTCATTATCGCCGCGGCAGCGGCACGGTATCCTCCGACGGCACGTTCGCATTGGCGGTAGAGAGGCCACGTCGAAAAACAGATAACCGCAGCCCATAGCAAGGCCGACAGGAAGGGCCAAAGGACCAGCGCGCAGCCGACAAATAGAAGTGTAAGCGCACCGAGAGCGAGTAAAGAGCCTATCCAGCTGCGAAGATCTAACATTACCGATCCGCCTCCTCTGGACCGATCGCGTTTTGCCAGAAAGCGGGGCGACGCCTCGCATGGCAAGTCGCATTGGACGGACACTGCGGAAACGCTGAAACCTGGCAGCGGTCAGAGGTTCAGAACGAGTAGCTCCGACGAGCGTTGCTGAAACACTCTCGGAGCTAGGGATGCGCGTGACCGCAATAGGAGGAATTCACTGACCCATAAGGCTGCGATCCGGTCACGATGGGCCTCAAAGGGATCGCTTCGAGAAATTCGATCAGTCCAGGATAGGGGAGTGCCCGCCCGTGACGAACGGCTCAATACCAGCGACCGCGACCGTACCAGCCGCCCCCCAGCAAGAGAACAACGAGAACGATGATGAGTAGTGTGGTGATATCCATCGGGGCCTCTTGGGAGTACCTGGTTATCGTCGATCAGGATGATTGACGATGCTATTTCCTGCCGTACTCCAACGTAGGATGTAACGCGCCAAATGCGCGTTCGTTCCGGCCCCAGCGGTGGGCGACGGTAAACCCGCTCGCCATTGTTCAGAGCTGTTATTTGGCGCGACGCCAGACGCCGTTGACCATCGCCCATGACGTTTCCCGTCTTCTCTTAGCGGCTTGCCGCCATAGGCCCTCTGTGGAGCCGCACAATCATCTTCGATGACCTTTCGCGTCTCCAAAGGACCAGCAATCTCCAATTGCCGGACTACGCCTCCATAAATGAGAGCGTGATCGCCCTTGGCGCGGGGAATATAAGTTTCGCCAGCCGGCTATCTCAGGGATCTGATCGGCAAGGCGCGGCGGGAGAATTCTCCCTCGGCCCGATGCTGATGGCGTTGATGCGGGTGAAAAAGAGTGCTGGCTGGAAAGCCGGATAGTGCGATAGCGAAGCGGCTGCTAAGCTTTGATGATTGGACAAGAGGAGCAAAGCATGCCGTCTGAGCCTCGATCACCACGCCTGGCAGTCCTTATCGACGCGGACAATACCTCGGCAAAGATCGCCGACGGGTTGTTCGAAGAGGTGGCAAAGATCGGGGAGGCGAGTGTCCGCCGCATTTACGGCGATTTCTCGGGCACGCGTTCCAAGGCCTGGGCGGATGTGCTCGCGAAACACGCGATCATTCCTCAGCAGCAGTTCGCCTACACGACCGGCAAGAACGCATCAGATATCACGCTTGTGATCGACGCCATGGACCTGCTGCATAGTGGTCGTTTTGATGGTTTCTGCCTCGTTTCGTCCGATAGCGATTTCACGCGTTTGGCCGCCCGTATTCGCGAGCAGGGCATCGACGTTTTTGGCTTTGGCGAACAAAAGACTCCGGAGAGCTTCCGGCAGGCCTGCCGCCGATTCATTTACACTGAGAACCTGCTCGCAGACGCAGGGAAAGACGAACAGGATACCGCATCAGCGGCAAAGTCCTTGCAACCGGCGAGCGCCGCCGTGCCATTGATAAAAAAAGTACTTTCCCAAGAAGAAACCGAAGAAGGGTGGGTAAACCTCGGTACTTTTGGCAAACAACTGCTCAACTTGGCACCAGACTTTGATCCGCGTACCTTCGGGTTTCGAAAGCTTAGCGACCTCATCCGAAAGACCAACAAGTTCGAGGTTCAGCATGCGGAGGGCCGGCCCGTCAGCATTCGCCTGAAGCAAGGCACCAAGGCATAGTAACGATTGCAGGCATAAGCCCCTCCAACCTAAGACTCGCAACAGACAGTCAGCCGGTGACGTCGCCGTGTTCAGAGCTCCGGCAACGCCTGGGAGTGCAACCGGCGGCAGCGGTCCGCAGCGGGCTCTGAGCATGGAGTAGCGATCTCCGAACGTAGTAGGGCTTCGGCCGATGGAAGGCTGGGCAGGCGCCGGGCCGCAGCGCGTTCTATCAACGCACGCTGCGAATGTTTCTTCAGGGGCGGAGGCGACTGCCGGCCAGCTTGGGGGTATTGAGAATACGCAGCGCTCGCGCTGCATTTTTAGGGCTGAGCCCTTCCATCTTCCAGGTGCCTATTTCTGCGGTCTTTCCCGTGAAGAGGTGATAGATCGAATAGGTTCCGTCTCCGTCGAAACGGCGACTATACTGACCGAGCTGTTCAGACCTGTTCGGCGCCCCCCCTTCGGATTCCCATTCGCTGATGACGAACGCGTGTTCTTCGTGTTTGCTTTTCATCTGCAGCCATCCTTGCGGCAGCCGATGTACGGCGACACTGCTCTGCTATCGGGCGTCATGCCCTGTTCATCGGCTGCGGATTGTCTTTCGTTGCTCTCTTGCTCGTGGCCGAGTTCATCATTGCGGATGCGATACCGAGGCGAGATGTACCTGAAGCGGATTTAGCGATGTGATCGTTTCCGCCGCACGGGGTGAAATATTTGCGCGATCTCCATGGCGCACTGACAGACCGGTCGGGATCGATGGTGACACTTTAACGTTGCCAATGCGGTTAGGGTGACGGGAAGATTGCGGCTATTCGCCAGGTGCCACTATCTCGCCGAGGTCTAGCATCCAAAATGGTGGGTCGAAATGGACTGTTCGATGTTTCGTCCGGGCAACACGCTGCCCTCCTTTTCTGCGGCATACGTGAGCGAGATTCAGCCGGGATCGGCCGTTTGGCGCCAATCACTGCGCAAACAGCTCCCATCGCTTCAGCGTACTCGCACGAAGCTCATAACGACGGGGCCGCAGGTGAATATGCGAAATCTAGATCGATAACCTTGGTAAAGCAAAAAGCCAATCTGTCGCCAAAAACAATCAAAAGTCTGTATGCCTTGAATACGGCTTTACTTTGTCTATTAATTGCGAATCTGTTTTATCGAAAAATACGTTCAGACTCTATAAATATACGAGCACTGATAAATCGAGATACGGTGGTTTTAGTCTCAAAATTATGCACGATAATTATTTGAAACGTACTTTTGAATGAACATTTCAATTGGTTGTTTACATTAAATATTTTAAAGCGCACTGTAGTAAATCTGGATTGCCATTGGCTCCTGGTCGGAGCGCGGGCCCGCAACGATCCCGATAATCACCTGATTAAAGGGAATTAATCCATGACCTTCGGACAAATCCTTGAACATGCAAAACCCTACGCCATTGGTTTGGTGGTCGGGCTTTTCTTCAGCCCAATCATCGGCTTCAATGCGGGATGGCTCACCACTACGACTGCCAGCAATCTGGCGGCAGAAACGGCCAGAGTGGACGCCTTTGCCGGCATCTGTTCAGACACCGCTGGACGAATGGCTACTGCCACCAGCACGGATCTCGCAACGCTTCAGGGCTACGCCAATCGTGCGAAGCGTGACGAACTCGTAGCGAGCATTATGGCCAACATCCAAGTTCCAGCTGACGTCGTCAGCAAGGTCAGCACGAGTTGCAGTCGCGCACTATCGTGAAGCGCGGTACGCGGCTCGTTGGGCATCTCGACGAAACATAGGAGATCGTTATGAAAAACCTCATCCCCGCCCGCTTCTCTACGTACGACTTCACGCGCTTGTTGGTATCGCTTGCGTTTACGCTGGCGATTGCAGTGATTGTGTATTCGGTCCTCTTCGGAAGCATCCTGTAGTCGCCTGATCATGCGTGCATCCGGGCTACGAGGCGGGAAAACGTCCTGGATGGACGTTCGGGGTGCCGCGCCTTTGAAAAAAGCTGGTAAGCAATCCAGACATTAGATCTTTCAGGCGAGTAAAATGGAACCGGCGTTGGGAAGAGTTGGTCGGGACTTTATCCATGACACAGGCTCAGGCTTTCGCCTTCGCCATTCTGATCGGCCTGATGGCCGCATTCATTTGGGGACGGCTCCGCTATGACCTCATTGCCGTTCTCGCGTTGCTTGCCGCAGTTTTCACCGGGCTAGTGCCCCACAAGGCAGCGTTTTCCGGCTTCGGCGACGACATTGTCATCATTGTAGCCAGCGCGCTGGTCGTCAGCGCCGCGATTGAGCGAAGTGGCGTCATAGAGGCACTCCTCCATCGGGCGGCGCCAAGCGTGACCTCTGTCCAGGGTCAGGTTGTCATTCTCGTGACGACTGTCTCGGTTCTCTCCATCTTCATCAAGAACATCGGCGCTTTGGCGATGATGATCCCAGTCGCATTCCAGATGGCGCGCCGCTCGAAAGCCTCCCCGTCGTCTTTTCTGATGCCTATGGCGTTCGGTTCCTTGCTTGGCGGTCTCACGACTCTCGTCGGAACATCGCCAAATATCGTCGTCTCCCGGATGCGCGAGGAACTGACGGGGCGCCCTTTCAACATGTTCGATTTCACCCCCGTCGGCGTAGGGCTTGCCGCAGCGGGCGTGATCTTTCTGGCGTTTGGTTACCGCCTGCTTCCAAAGGAGCGCAAGGCGGCCGCGACAATGGAGAAGGCGCTGAACATTAACGACTACATGACAGAGGCCCGCATCACTGCGACTTCGTCCGTCATCGGCAAGTCGATCCGTCACCTATCGATCTTGTTGGACGAGGAGGTTCTGGTCACTGGCCTCATTCGCAACCGGGTCGAACCGCTGATGCCCCTGCCGGAGGTCATTCTCCATCAAGGCGATATCGTTTTGTTGGAAGGAGACCCTCAGGCGCTCGAACGGGGCATCAGTCGTGCGCGTTTGGAACTTGAGGGGCACGACCGCCCGACGGAAGCGAAGGGAGCCGATGAGGAGATTGCCGGAATTGAAGCAGTGATCGGCCCGAAATCAGTCTTGATCGGGCAAACCGCCAAGCGTTTGGCACTGCATGATCGCTTCAATATCAATCTACTCGCGGTAAGCCGAAGCAGCGAACGATTCACTGATCGATTGCGCGACATCGCTTTAAGACCAGGCGACGTTCTCGTTTTGAAGGGCGATCTCGTGCTTCTCCCGACCAGGTTGATGGAACTCGGTCTTCTTCCGTTGGTCGGGCGCGAAATCCGCTTGGGGAACCCCCGAAAAGGCCTGATGCCGGTGGTGGTCCTGGCTGGCGCCATGGTGCTAACGGCATTCGGCCTGCTGCCCGTCGCCACGGCCTTCTTTACGGCTGCTGTGCTGACGGTAATGCTCGGTTCACTTTCGCTTCGGGAAGCTTACGAGGCTGTCGATTGGCCCATACTGATAATGCTGGGCGCTCTCATTCCGGTCAGCGAGTCGATCCGTGCGACCGGTGGTGCCGACCTAATCGCCGGCGGCCTCGCTCAACTTGCTACCACGTTGCCTCCCTATGGGGCCCTTGCAATGATCATGGTGGTCGCAATGGCCGCAACACCGTTCCTGAACAATGCAGCCACCGTTCTCGTCGTCGCGCCGATCGCTGTTACGCTTGCTCAGCGCCTTGGCTACAATCCGGACGCCTTTTTGATGGCAGTCGCAGTGGGGGCGGCTTGTGATTTTCTTACGCCTGTTGGACACCAGTGCAACACCTTGGTGTTGGGACCCGGCGGTTATCGTTTCAGCGATTATTGGAAGTTGGGGCTGCCGCTCTCGTTCATTGTGGTCGTGCTGGGCGTGCCTCTGATCCTATGGTTTTGGCCACCGCTTTAGCGCAAGCGTCGTTTCAATTCCACTTTCAGGTTCACCGTGGTGGCACCCAAGGTCTGCCGGTGGCACGGGAGGCCAGCACGTCAGACGCGGAATTCTAGTCCGCTTTTCAATGAGGTTCTTTGAGGTTTAGCCGAATGAACCGCGCTCATACTCCCGCGCTCGAGGGGCGGTGGCTGTTCGAAAATCGCGTAGACGGGCTGCTACTATGCCCGGCCGCGTCTATCGCGAGTTGAGAGCCAGCAATCGCCGATCCAGACAGGAAAACGCCGAGCGGCGCCGACGGAGCGAGCTACTACCATCTGCCAGGAGACGTCAGCCAGATCAGCGCCAGGAGACCCAGGGCTGCGGAGATGACGGAAGCGCCGAGGATGCCGAGCTTGACGGAGTCAGAAGCTCGGCGATGAACAGAGCAGCGATGATGGACATGCCCAGGTTCCCCTCGAAGGAACCGCCTTCCGGCAGAGAAGGCGTAAATATGGCGTTCTATAAAGGGAAGAACGGCGTGGACGCGACAAGCTCGCCGGCCCACCTTCAGGACATCGCACAATTGGCCGGCGGCCACCTCTTGGCGAGGCTGTAGATCTTAACGAAAGCGGCGAGGTCGCGACGCTTGTGGTAGCGTGGCGGCGCAACTGATCGTTTCAGAGACTACCTTCGCAGGCGTTGCAAGCAGCCGCGGCGCACTTCGCAGAGCCCTTCTCTCGGCATCAGGCAATCCCTGTTTGTGCCGCGATTCCAGAGAGATCGCACAATGTATCGACTGGAATCCCGCCTTGCGACGAAACGAACGGCCGCGCCTCGCCAAGGCCATGGGGCGATCGGTTCTTCGTGGGGACCCGCGGGCTCCAGACCTGGCGATGATCATTGATATGGCATCCCGGGAGCGCGACTCGACGCTCTCGCCTCCGCATCTCAGTTGCGGTTACGAGCTTGATCACATCAGAACAGACTGTTCTTCACGGATGATCACAGTTTGCTACCATCCCAACGTGCGTTGAAAGCATATGTGCTGGTGCGGACGCGTCAGTGGCTCCCGACCCCTTGGTCACGCGATCGCCGACCCAACCCTCTCGGAGTTCAAGCCGCGATGCCACCGCCTGCGGTTGCTTTGCCGGAAGTTTTCAATAACTTGCGATTTCATTAGAAATCAGTCGGAACGTGCAGATCCTTGCACGCAAGCCCGCGCCGCAATGAATGAAGTCTATGAACCCGTCATTTGAAACGACTGCAAGCTCTGAGGTCGCCCATACCGAGCACTTGGGATTGCCACGGTCTCGATTCGACACCACCACCATGCGGCAGAAAGACGCCCATCTGATGTGGCGTGAGTCGATCGGCGTACTGTTCGATACGCGGCTTCGGGCGCCGACCGAAGACCCATTTTTTGCCAGTGTCGATGCGGCCCTGATCGGAGGCGTCGGCGTTGCACGCACCCGATCAACAAGCCAGGATTTCGATCGATCCCGTTACAAAATCGCCCGGGACGGCATGGATGGGTATCTCGTACAGTTCTATCTCAGTGGTGAGAGTGGAAGCCGTCGAACCTCCGGCAGTGTCGCCCGCCCTGGCGACCTCTATGTGATCGATATGGCTCAGCCCCTCGCCACATCCACGATCGATCACGAGCATCTCAGCCTCGTCATCCCTCGCCAGATGCTAGCTCCCCGTCTGAAGCGCCCGAACGACAGTCATGAATTGGTCCTGCCGGCGAGAATGCCGCTAGTTTCGCTCCTGAGGGACACGCTCGGCAGCCTTCACAAGCAGCTGGATCATATCTCCGTCGGCGACGCGGAAGCGGTCCTGTCTCCGCTGCTTGATCTTGCCGGCGCTGCGATAAACAGCCAGACGAGCGAAGGCAATGCAGCAAGCGTCGGCCATGCGCTGTCGATCGCGGTCAGGCGCTACATAACTGACCAGTTGCTCGAACCCGATCTGACCGTAGAGCGTGTCATGGCCGCATTCGGGCTGTCGCGCCGAACGGTCTACCGCCTTCTGGAACAGGTTGGGGGATTTTCGGTTTTCCTGGCGCAGCAGCGCCTGCGGCGCGCCTTCGTAAACCTTCGATCGCCGGATTATAGACATGTCGCGATTGCGGACCTCGCTTTGGCCCATGGTTTTACCAACGCGGCAAATTTCAGCCGCGCATTTCGCCGCGAATTCGGCCTGTCGCCGCGGGAGCTACGCCATCTTTCGGCGCACCATCCGGCCCTGCTGAAATTCTCACCCGGATTGTCGGCGACCGACTGGTCACAATGGATCGGCCTGATCGGGCGATAGGGACCTCTGCGACAAGCGTTGGGTGTGGTGGCGAGACAGCCGATCTGGCAGTAAACGCAGGGTCATTGGCACGGGGTGCGCATTTCCACGTCTGCCCGCCTCCGACAATTGAAGGCGGCACTTTCTCCGAGCTAACACGAAGCGCGCCTGCCATGGCGCGGTTTTTGTTGAGAGAAATCCGTCATGCCAAGCTATCGATCGGCCACGTCCGCACGCTCCTGCAACCGAGCCGTTCGTGTGGCAAGCGGCATCACCCACGATACGATGCCGTCTGACGGCAGCCGCGAGCGAAAGTGCATCGGCACGCCGGTGGAGGCTGTGCCGAAGGCTGAAAAGACGCAGGGGTTTCGGCGCAATCAAATTCGGCTGCTGACAGCCCTCATCTTCCTTTTTTCCGGCCTCGTGGCGGTTGCGGGAGAAGCGTTCGCCGGGTCGAAAGGGTGCGAGAATATCGTTGCTGATCTGAACGGGAAGGACGTCGGATTTCTCACGAAGGCCTATCCCAATAGCGATTTTCATGCGACGGATCAGCTTCATATCGATCTGATCCGCAATCCATCCTTTTGGGAGAGCGCGTATTTCAATGCGCTTGCGGGAAGTGGAACCCCATATATCGAGGCCAGTTATGATGGCGGCGTTGTAACTGGCAATGAATCCGCGTCGTTTTCCGGGCAGGACCTTGTCCTAGGCGGCATTTATGTCGAAGCCATAAACTATAGCCAGACGACCTCTCCCTGGCGTATGGACGTCGTCTGCGTCACGAAGAGCAACCCGCTGGACGCCGTTCTTTCCGGTCTCACGCTGTCGAGCGGCAATCTCGAGCCGGCCTTCAACACCGCGACAACGACCTATAGGGCCACCGTGGCCAACAGCGTGTCCACCCTTGGCGTGACACCGTCCACCCCTGGAAGCACTGCGACGTTGAAGATCAACGGGGCCAGCGCTGTGTCGGGTGCATCGTCCGCGGTGCCACTCAATGTTGGCGATAATACGCTCACCGTCACTGTCATGACCGAGGACCGCACGATCAAGCGGACCTATTTGGTGGTCGTCACCCGCGCCGCACCGCCCACGATCATGAGCGTTGCGCCGTACATCGGAAGCACCGCCGGTGGACAATCCGTGACCATCACCGGCACCAACTTCATCGGCGTGAGTGCCGTTGCATTCGGCGGCGTTCCCGCCACCACGTTCACCGTCGATAGTGCCACCCGGATTACCGCCACTGCACCGGCACGAGCGGCCGGCCCGGCCGATGTGACCGTGACGACCGTGGGCAACAGTTCCGTGACGCGCGCAAACGGCTATACCTATGTCGCCGCGCCGGTTGTCACCGCCGTCAAGCCGCTCAATACGCCCGCACGAACCTACGCGATCGGCGCCACGCTGATGTTCGACGTGGAGTTCGATCAGCACATCGCTAGCAACGGGGGCCGTACGTGAAGGCTGTCTTTGGGGCTGTCGAGCGGCGGATCAACCTGATCGGCGCCGTCTTTAACACCATGACGTTTTCCTACACGGTTGCCGAAAACGACCTCGACGAAGACGGAATCGCAATCTCGTCAATGGCGCGCGGGGGGGCAACGATCACGGACTACAACCGCCTAGTGGATGCAGATATCACACTTCGCAATATTGCCGACACATCAGGCATCAGGATCGATGGCGTCCGGCCCACGGTCGCGTCAATCAATCCCGCTGCAACGGGTACGGTATTCGACGTGGTATTCTCCGAACCGGTCACGGCCGTAGACATTGGCAAGTTCAACCTGGTGAAAACAGGAACGGCGCAAGGCACGATTGACAGTGTGTCGGGATCGGGATCGGCCTATCAAGTTCATCTGGCGGATGTTTCGGGAGACGGCACCTTGGCTCTCAGCCTGTCCATCGGCACAGGGATCAAGGATAGCGCCGGCAACGAGATGACCGGTGGGTTCACCGGCGGCACGCCCATGATCGTCGCGCCGCCCTCGAGCGACGCAAGCCTCTCGGACATAGGCGTTTCGAGTGGCACGCTCACGCCGGTCTTCGACGCCGCTACCACCAGCTACACGGTCGCGGTGGGCAATAGCGTTTCCACCATCACCGTCACGCCGGCCAACGCACATCCCAGCGCCGTCGTCTCGGTCAACGGGACCGTCATCACGGCGCCGGGCAGCCTTCCCGTCAACCTACAAGTCGGCGACAACGCCATAAGCATCTTGGTTACGGCACAGGACGCCGTCACCAAGAAGACATACGACATCGTCGTCAATCGCGCGGGCGCAGTTCCGGATGCTCCTACCGCCGTCAGCGCTGCGTCGGGTGACGGCGAGGCGACGGTCAGCTTCACCGCCCCTGTGAATACCGGAACCACACCGATTAGCAGCTATACCGTGACGACTGATCCGGGTGGTGCCGCAACAACCGGCGGATCAAGTCCCATCACCGTGAAGGGCCTTACCAACGGCACGGCCTACACATTCAAAGTCACGGCCACGAACAGCATCGGCCCCGGTCCGGCCTCCAATGCGTCCAATTCGGTCACACCGAAGCCTGCGCCGATCGCCGACGCTGTGACTGCGACGGTTACAGCAAACTCCTCGGCGAACCCGATTGCGCTCAGCCTCAATGGCGGTGCGACGGACGCAGTGGCCATCGGCACGCAGCCGACGCACGGCACGGTTTCGGTATCGGGACTCGCGATCACCTACACTCCGACACCTGGGTACTCCGGTTCCGACAGCTTCACCTATACCGCCACCAACACCACCGGCACGTCCGCCGCCGCGCTCGTGACGATAACCGTTTCTGCGCCGACCCTCACCTTCTCGCCGCCGGCTCCTACCGGGCGGAACGGCCGCGACCGCTTATGGTGGCGCCACCGTCACGGCCGCAGCCGGCACCGCGCCCTACACCTACGCCGTCAACGGCACGCTGCCCGATGGGCTGACACTCGACCAAGCGTCCGGTCTTATCTCGGGAACGCCGACGGCCGCTGGAGACTACACCTTTACGGTCACGGCCACCGACGCCAACAACGCCACGGGGACAGCGGCCTACTCGATCGCGATCGCGGTCCAGGCGCCGACCGTCGGCGATGTGAGCGCGACGGTCGCGGCAAACTCCACGGCGAACGCGGTAGCGCTCGATCTCGGCGGCGGGGTTGCCGATACGCTGGCCATCGGGACGTCGCCATCCCACGGCACAGCTTCAGTTTCGGGACTTGCGATCAGCTATACACCGACACCAGGCTATTCCGGCTCCGACAGCTTCACCTACACCGCCACCAACACCACCGGTACGTCGAATGCGGCGACTGTGACCATCACCGTTTCTGCGCCGACCCTCAGCTTCTCGCCCGTGGCCGGCGCCTTGCCCGGCGGTACCGCCAAAACCGCCTACAGCGGCGTCACGGTCGCGGCATCAGCCGGCACCGCCCCCTACATCTACGCCGTCAACGGCACGCTGCCGGACGGGTTGACGCTCGATCCAGCGTCCGGCCTCATATCGGGAACGCCGATGACCGCCGGGGACTACCCGTTCACGATCACGGCCACCGACGCCAACAACGCCACGGGGACGGCAGCCTACTCGATCGCCATTGCGGTCGAGGCGCCGACCACCGGCAATGTGAGCGCAACGGTCGCAGCGAACTCCACGGCCAACCCCGTCACACCAGATCTCGGCGGCGGGATCGCCGATACTCTGACCATCGGCACGCAGGCGACGCACGGCACGGCTTCGGTGTCGGGACTGGCGATCACCTACACCCCGACACCGGGCTATTCCGGCTCCGACAGGTTCACCTACACCGCCACCAATGCCACCGGCACGTCCACGGCGGCGACGGTGACGATCACCATCACCGCCCCCACCCTCAGCTTCTCGCCCTCAGCGGGCACGTTGACCGAGGGTATCGTCGGGACAGCCTATGACGTCACCCTCGTCGCGTCGGCCGGCACCGCGCCCTATCGCTCTGCCGTGACTTCAGGCGCACTGCCTGCAGGCCTTGCGCTCGATGGCATCACCGGTCGCATTTCGGGGATGCCGACGACGGCCGGAAGCTACAATTTCACCGTGACGGCGACCGACGCCAACAACGCAACGGGAACCGCAAGCTACTCGATCGCCATCGTCCTCCAGGCTCCGACAGCCAACGATGTGCGGGCGACTGTCGCAGCAAACTCCGCAGCCAACCCGATCAGGCTCGATCTCACCGGCGGCCCAGCGAATTCCGTGGCCGTCGGCGCCCAGCCGGCGCACGGCACGGCCGCCGTGTCGGAACTGGCGATCACCTACACCCCGACACCGGGCTATTCCGGTTCCGACAGCTTCACCTATGTGGCCACCAACGCCACCGGCACCTCCCCTGCCGCAACGGTGGCGATCACAGTGACAGCACCGACGCTCACCTTCTCGCCGCCGGCTGGTGCACTGGCGAGTGGAACCGCCGGAAGCGCCTATAGCGGCATCACCGTCACCGCCTCGGCCGGAGGCGCGCCCTATCGATATGCGATCACATCGGGCCAGCTTCCTGCGGGCCTCGAGCTCGACGGCGCGACCGGCGCGATCGGCGGCACTCCAACCCGGGCCGGAAACCACGATTTCACCGTGACGGCGACAGATGCCAACAACGCTGCGGGAACCGCGCGCTATTCGATCGTGGTTGCAGCGGCTCCAGTCGATTTCACCTTCGAGCCACCCGCTGGAGCGCTCGCGGAAGCCATGGCCGGCGAGGACTACAGCCAGCCGATCGCCGCCAAAGGCGGAACCGGCCCAATGCTCTATCGCCTTGCATCCGGCGCTTTGCCTAACGGCGTGGTCCTCAACGTTTCAACCGGTCAGCTGACCGGCCCGTTGGCCGCCGACGCCGGAGGCAGTTACTCGTTCACGATCGAGGTTTGTGACACCAACGGCGCAACGGGAACGGCCAGCTATACCGTGAAAGTCCAAGCTCGCACCATCACGGTCGCCGACAAAGTGGTCGATGTCCCGGCCGGATCGGCACCGCCTGATGTCTATCTCAATCGCGGCGCCACGGGCGGCCCGTTCACAGCGGCCGAGACGATCTTTGTAGAGCCGGCCCAAGCCGGAACGGCATCCATCATCCAGGGCGAATTGGCACAGGTCGGTCCGGTCGCCGCCCCGGTTGGCTGGTATCTGAAATTCACGCCCAACAGGGCCTACTCCGGCCAGGTGCGCGTCGGCTTCCGCATGGTCAGTGCGCTTGGTACTTCCAACACCGGGACCGTGACCTACAATCTCGCCTTCGATGCGTCCGGGCATGCCGCGGAGATCGATGCGCTCGTGCGTGACTTCGTGCGGACGCGGCAGAACCTGATCGCCTCGACCATCAAGGTGCCGGGTCTGCTCGACCGGCGGCGGATGGCCGTAGGAACGGACACGGTCACCACGCGCATGACACCTTCCACCGATGGCGTCACACTCGGCTTTTCCACCAGCCTTGCCCAAATGGAGGCCGCGCGCGACAGGGCCGATGGGGTTGACCAGGCTGAAGCCTCGCCCTTCAACATCTGGCTCGACAGCACGTTCCTGATGCACCGCCGCAAGGACGACGACGACAGGTGGGGCAACTTCGGCATGGTCTCGCTTGGCGCAGACTATCTGCTGTCGGAGACAGCACTGCTCGGCGTGTCCTTCCATTACGACCGGATGACCGACCCGACCGACGAGGATGCGGAGCTGTTCGGCGATGGCTGGCTGGCCGGTCCCTATGCCTCCTTCGAACTCGGCAAGGGCATCTTCTGGGATTCGAGCCTGCTCTATGGCGGCTCGTCCAACACCATCGACACGACTGCCCTTGACGGCACGTTCGACACGCGCCGGTTTCTGCTGGACACGGCGGTCAAGGGGCAATGGCAGCTTGATGATGCAACGGTGTTTACGCCGGCGCTGCGGGCCGTCTATTTCTCTGAAACGGTTGATGACTACGGGGTGAGGAATGGCACCGGCGACGAGATCGACCTCAAGGGCTTTACCGAAGAGCAGCTGAGGGTGAGCCTGGGGGCGGAGATCGCCCGGCCGTTCACCCTCGATAACGACAGGATCCTGACACCCAAACTCGGCGGCACGCTCGGATACTCCGGCCTTGATGGGGCGGGCCTCTTCGGTTCGTTCTCGGCCGCCCTGTCCCTGCAAACTGGGGAGAGCTGGTCGATTGACACCGGTCTGCTATTCAACATCGAAGGCGACGGCGAGACATCTGCGGGCGCAAAGGTTGGCGTCAGGGGACGCTTCTGAATAAGCTATCAGGCATCGCTACTGCATCCAATCTCTTGAAGCGATCGGCGACCATTAGTCCACGTGCTTGGATTGACGTTGCTATCGGCAATTTTGTGGAGGACAATGACGGATCCTGGATCTGAGAGGCGACAGCCATTGGACTTCGAGAAAATCGGCCGAGCACGCCTCATGATACGGCTGCCACGACACCGCAAACAGCTCTCAGAATTGCGATTTCTGGCATTGAGCACTCTGATCGAAGCCTACGGCCTAGCTGTAGTCACTCGCAATGAGTTGAGCGAGCATGCCATGTCTGATGAACCGCTGAAGGCTGAATACACCGACAAATGCCAGGCGATCGAAGACGAGGTGGTGACGTTGCTCACTAATATAAGCTCGTTTCGTCAATTGACTCCAGCTGCGGCATTGGCTGCGTTGGGCAAGACCCCGACCGCCACCTACAGCGCTTACTGCAATCACGCGTTAACCGTCACGCGAGGCGATCAGGGCGAACGACAAAACAGCCATCGATGTCATCTATCGCCACGACTCCGAGGAGCGCCATGTCCTGATGGATTTCCGATTTTAGGATGTCGATAGCTTTACGGATAGCTGGACTGCCGGCGACAACCGCTGCGTAGAGGAAGGGCCGCCCGACAAAAGGATCGTCACGAATGTCATTGCCGAGATCGACTCGATCACAGCGGTCGTCGCCTGCGTGGTCGATGGACTCGGAGTTTTCAATCGCGCCCTGGAGCGCCTTAAAAGAAGCCGGCGGCGAGGTGGTCGCGGTGCCCTTTGGCGAGCCGCCAATCTACCGCCAGATCTGCCTTATAGAGCGCCGGGCCAGTCCTCGAGCAGCGGTCATCGACCGGCTTCACCAACACCTAGTCAGTTTCAGCGGGGAATTCCGGCTTACTCGATGACGGATGTCTCTCGATCAAACGCAGCGGCTGATTTATGGGCGAACGCGGGATTGCGTAGCTCCCCCCAGATTTAGCGCCAGGCGTCCTCCGCGCCGCGCGGCCAGAACCAGTTCGCGCGCGGCTTGACCGGTCAAAAGGGTCGCCGCAGGACAGCACAGCGCCGGCCAGCCGAGGGGGATTGGGACTGGGACCACCGCCGGCAAGCCGCTCCGCTGAATTGCGGAATGGCGACGATTTCCCGGCCTGGGTGTCCGCTTCCGATCTCCGCGCATTGCAAACGGTTTGCGCGGATAGTCGCGCGGCGGTTCCGGTCGATCGATTATCCGATCTTCTGTAACGTTTTATACGATTCACGACCTCGCTAACGACTGTTGAATGTCCACACTCTGGAAACAACCTGCCAAGCTTGAAGTTTAGATCTATCTAATATCTACTAGCTGGAATTGTACTATGCACGGCTCCAAGCTCTTGATCATGGGATGGCTTTGCTGAGGATGCTTCATGTTTTTGATCCGCACCGATCTCGATGAAGCCGTTCAAAAATGGCGCGACATCATATTCACATCCTTACCATCTGACCGACTTGGCGCGTACGTCGCTTTGCGCAAACACGATCTGACGATCGAACTTCACGACGTCGACGAGGAAAGCGATCTTCTCGTCTTTGCCTCCGATGGCGAAGCGTTGGCCGAACGATTTCGTTTGGCTTATCCCTATGTCGCTACATATGCAGGGAATCCCGGCTATCCGCTAGAATATCTAGTTTGGCTTTCATTTCACATGCAAGCAAACTTCGATCGGCTAGGTGTCCTCGAAGTGAGCGCGACTTATGAGGATCAAGGCGGCGAAATCGAAAACATGTCTGCCGTTGCGATGGGCTTCTCGCACCAGACCGACCTTGAAGAATTCATAGATCGGTTTGACGGTCAGGACCTGAGCCAGGATCCACACTTCGGCCACGAGGTGTATGTTGCCGAAGTCAGAGGCCCCTCTCCATCCCCTGGGAGTTCACCGATGATGCCGACTCCGCTGGACGCCGGCTGGCCGATCGTGAAATCTTGAAATAGCCCGGCGGTTGCTGCGTAACTCGAATTGATTAGCCAGAACCCCTAAAAATCCATTGCTTTTGAGCACCCCACTTGAAACAATATACCTGTAATTGCGCAACCACAAAGCACACGTTAAATGAGATTCGTGCTGGTCTTATTGCCGCGCAATTCCTCCATTTATCGAACGCGCACCTTGATTAAGCCTCCGCCCGTCGCGGAGGCTTAATCATCCATAGGGGGCCGACGTCACTGACGAAGGTTTTGCGTCAGTCCCTATAGGCCGATCCCTCGCCGAGCTTGCTTCTGTCCGCAGTTCGAGCTGGGCCGCTGCTCAATAGAACTGCTGAGGGGACGTCGATCCCTTCTACTTTGCGGTGGATCCCTTTTCATCACGGAGCCGCTTTTGTGATCGCGTCAAAAGGCGCACCCCAAATGCCGCCGGCACCCGGCACTCACGACCGATCATCGACGATTGACCTTGCCCCAATGTCCTAGCCAGTTTTGAGTTCGCTCCAGCGGAAGCGGCGCAACCGGCCGCAGAAGTTTACCTGGTGGTTCGGGTGGCCTTTGCCTTGCCAATGTGGGTACCGGTCCTGATGTCTATGAGAAGTGGTCCGCCTACAAGCCAGCCCCAATTCCCGGCCCAGCAACGAGCGGTGCATTGCGTGGGTTCGCCGAAGATGTTGCCACATTCAAACTGTTAGCGCCTGGTCAGCCGCGAGCGCGCTCGGGCGCAGATATTTTTTCACCCAGCCACACGATTCCCAAGTTGACAGTTATCAACATATCGTCCAACATAAGTATACAACGTCTTCTAATGTTGGACAATAGGAAAAAGGAAGAAATTTCGAATGGCAGTCCGCCCCCTTTCATCCGTGCTGAAGACACTTGCTGCATTCGACTGTGTCGCGGCCGCCGCGGAACCGATGCGGCTGGCCGAGGTCGCCAAGCAGCTCGGAGAAGCCCGAGGCGCTGCCCACCAGCGCCTCGTCACGCTGGTCGAAGCGGGCTGGATCGAGCAGACGCAGGACGGTCGCTACCGGCTGACACTGCGGGTCGTCAGTCACGCAGCGATGGCGTTGGAGCAGTCCAATCTCGGCGCGCGCTTTGCGGGGGTTCTCGAGGAAATGGTGACGCAGAGCGGTGAAACGGCTTCGCTTGCTGTCCTCGATGGCAAGGATGCGGTCATCGTTCGCCGGGTGGAATCGCGCGGTGTTCTTCGGGCCGACCTCAAGGTTGGTGCGCATCTGAGACTCGATCGCACGGCATTTGGCCGCGTCCTCGCTTCGCATGCACGCCCGGAAATCATCGAGCGCCTTCGGGTGCAGGGCGTGAGCCTGCCCGATGACGAGATGATGACGCTGGTTCGCCAGCAGGGATACGCAATTTCCGAAGTCGAGGGCCCGCGCACTGTCTCGGCTGTGGCCGCCCCGATCCTGGATGCGCAGGGCGAGTGCATTGGAGCACTGGCCCTTTCGGGCCCGTTCCAAGGTTTTGACACTGAAAAATGCGCTGGGATCGTCGTCGCGGCAGCGGCGGCGAGCTCTGGACGCATGCGAGGAGACCAATAAATGACTGCCCTTAGACGTCCTGCTCCGGAATCGGACACCCACCGCATCGCGCGGCTAATGCGTTCAGCCGGAGAAATGATGGCGCCCGAACGCCTGGCCGCGATCCAGCCGTCGCGTGTCAGCGCATCGCGCGCATTGCTCAGCCAGGCAATCCGCGGTCGCTGGCAAATCCAGTGCAAGCGCTTCGAGATCGATGAGAAGGGCAACGGTGTCGCTGAATACCGCATCGATATTGGCGGATGGCGCTTCAGCTTTCCCGTCTATTCCTTTGAGCCCTCACCCCACGGCCGCACCGGCCGCATCATTGGCCGGGCCTGGGACATGATGGGCGCGCTGGTCGAAGGCGATATGAGCCGGGCCGATTTCGAGACGACGCGCGCTGAACTTCCCAAGCTCTATGAGGGACGCGCCACAGCCGGCACGCTCATTTGGTGCCGCTCCAACCGAAGCGGTCGCTTCTTCGAGAGTGCACGCCAGGCGCTTGCGTCAGGAAGGCAGCCGGACGTCGCTGAGCTGGCGCAGACCTGCTACCTCATGCGCAACACAGGTCTCGACGGCAACGGCACGTTTGGAACCAAGACATTCCTTGCCTTTGAAAAAGATCACCCCCTGCGCTGGTCGCTCGCCGCGCAAATGCTGTGCGCCTACATGATGCGCGTCTTTGCCCAGGACCTGCTGCAGCATCTTGTCCGCCTCGGCTCGCCGCAGGCACCCGACATGGCCAAGGATCTTCGCCGCTTCCTCGGCGTCGGCAATGGCTCGGCTCTCGGCCTGATGCTCTTCGTCAACAACCACCCGCGGCTGATCGAACGCTGGCTCTTTATTCGCGAAGAGGCCATTGCGCGAGCCAAGGCGGTACTTCCTGATGACTCAGGTTCTGAGATTGCCAAGCTGCTTGCCCTCGTCGACAAGGCGATCATTTTCCGCAGCCAGGACCGTGCGGCCTACGAGAACTTCACGCGCTCCGATGTGCTTGCTGAAGAGCTGCAGACCATCCGGCGCGCTGTCGCCGACCTTCTGCAACGCTGGCAGGCGGGCAACCGGTTCGAGGCAGAGCCCTTCGCAGAGCTTGCGGCCTCGCTTGAGGGCCGCGTGCACGCGGAGGCGATGGAAACCCTTCATTCGCTGCTGATCGAACTCGTGCCCGATGAAGCCGACGCCCTGGTCGAGGGCCTGGTCATCGATGAAGAATTGACGGGGCGCCCGGAAATGCCGGTCCACCGGCTGCGCGACCTGGTTCGCAATGACTATGCATGGGCGTTCAATCTTAATCTCGAGGTGCCGGCCGCCGAGCGCTACGTCTGGTACAAGTCAGTGATCGCGGAAGAACCGCGTCGCGGCCTTGCAACAGAGGTCGGTCACGATGTCGTCAATCTCGGCCTCGACCTGCCACGTCTCGTGGTGGCGCTGGACCGCGACCTTTCTGCGGTTGACCCCAACCTCAGCACGGCGCGCTTCCTGTTCGCCCATCCGCAGCACCGCGCCATCGTCACCCGCGTCCAGGCGCTTGCCGGCACCAGCCTGCATTCGCCGCACGCCGACATCATGAGCGGCTCGTTTACGCCAGCCCATATCACCCGCCTTCTCAATGTCGGCATTCACGGCATCGACAAGACACGCGACTTCCTCGACCGCAACCTGCGCGGCGTCCTGTTTCATGGCGCGCCTCTTCCCGAAGACATTGCTTCTGGAAACGCCGACGCGCTGTGGTTCTATCCTGCGGAGCCAAGCCTGTGAGCACCTGCCAGTCCAACCTTTCGAACTCGATGACTGTGAGCCTGCGCGAGATGCGCATGGTGTTCGAGCGTCTCCTCCAGGTCACGCGCATCGAAAGCGGCCTCGTCCCGGCCCTTAGGGATTGTGCCGTCTACTCTGCGGCCCTCGGTCTTGGCGGCTTTTCGCGTCTGACCGCAACGCTCGAGACGATCAGCAAGGCCACCCCAAAGGCCCTGTCACTCGACGTATCGGGCGACCCCGTCATCGACTGTGGCGGCCAGCATGCCTGGCTCGCCGCCGATGCAGCGCTCGAGCTCGCGGTCGAAAACATGAAGACAGGCGGCAGCGGCGTTGTCACCGTGCGTAACGCCAAAGACATCGGCGAACTCAAAGTCATCGAGGCACTGGCGCAGCGCTTCAGCCTGAAGGCAACAGTCGCCGTCGACGTCGACCGCGCGGCTATCGCAATCACACAAGCGCCTGATCCCAATGAAATCGCCCTTCTCGACAAGATCCGCCGCAATGGCGTTGCCGTCGACGCCGCGACTTGGTGGGAACTCTACCATCGCTCGGCGGAAGCCCTTGCGCCCGACAGCTATCTTTCGCGTCGCCATGCCGGCCCGATCATCGTCGAGGCCGACGGCAAGGTCATCGGCCGCCAGGACGAAGACGAGACCGATTTTTCCCTGCTTCTGGCCGACGCGCCCAAGAGCGCTGCTTCCGGCAAACACTGAATGGAATAACCATGATCATCGATGCTCTGCAATGCGGCCACTTTGACCGCTCGTCCTTCCAGGCCCTGCAACGCGGCGGCTACAGCGCCGTCACCCCGACGCTCGGCTTCTGGGAGGGGACAATGGAATCGCTCGATTCCCTTGCCCGCTGGCGCGACATGGAGCGTGAGAACGCCGACATCGTCCTGATCGCCCGCACCGCCGCCGATATCGAGCGCGCCGAGCAGGAAGGAAAGCTCGCTGTTGTGCTCGGCTATCAGAACTCCAATCTCTTCGAAGACCGCATCGCCTATGTGGAGTTCTTTGCCGAACTTGGTGTGCGCGTTGTCCAGCTCACCTACAACAACCAGAACGAACTCGGTGGGTCCTGCTACGAGGAAAATGACAGCGGCCTGGCCCGGTTCGGCCGGGACGTCGTGCGCGAAATGAACCGGGTCGGCATGCTGGTCGATCTGTCGCATGTCGGCGACAAGACGACGCTGGACGCGATCGAATGGTCGCAAAAGCCCGTGGCCATCACTCATGCCAACGCCGCCTCGCTCTTTGAGCACAAGCGCAACAAGTCCGACCGCGTAATCAAGGCGCTTGCCGCCCGCGGTGGTGTGATCGGTTGCGTTGCCTACCGCAACATCACGCCCGACAGCGCCTGCGCCACGGTCGACGGCTGGTGCGAGATGGTGGCCCGCACGGTCGATATCGCCGGCATCGACCACGTCGGCATCGGCACCGACATTTCCCACAACCACACCCAGCGTGACTACGACTGGATGCGAAAGGGCCGCTGGACACGATCCGTTCAGTACGGCGCGGGTTCGGCGGCCACGCCTGGTGCGGTGCCGAAGCCGGAATGGCTACTCAAACCGGAAAACCTTCAGGACGTGGCGCCGGCGCTTCTTCGGGTCGGTTTCAATCAGGAAGAGGCGAACAAGATCCTCAGAGGCAACTGGCTGCGTCTTTACGGTGAGGTCTTCCGCGCCGACTGACCGATTAGGGAAACGAATTTCCAACGAAAGAAGGGCCGCCGCCAGGCTCGCGAGCGGCCACGGGGAACAGCAATCAACGACCGTTCGACTAAGGAGAACAACGAATGGACACGTTCAAGAAAGCGTCGGTAATACCGATGTCGCGACGCGCAGTGCTCGGTGCTGGCCTTTTTGGGGCCGCCATGCTTGCCTCACCCCTCGTGCGCCGCGCAAGTGCTGCGGACAATGTACTTTATGTCAACACCTGGGGTGGCGACTGGGAAGTTTCCGTCAAGAAGTTCCTCTTCGATCCGTTCACGGCCGACACCGGCATCGAGATCCGCACGGTCTCGCCGATCTCGTTCGCCAAGCTTGCTGCGCAAAAGACGACCGGCGTCTTCGAATTCGACGTCACGACGCTGGGCGTCGCCGACGTCGCCCGTGCGAATGCAGCCGGCCTCTTGGAAACGCTCGGAGACCATGTCGATGCGTCCAAACTTTGGCAGGGCGCCATCTATGAGAACGGCCTCTCGACCCACGGCTTTGCCACGCAGCTCGCGTTCAACAAGACGAAGTACCCGGATGGTTTGAAGAACTGGGCCGACTTCTTCAATGTCGAGAAATTCCCGGGCAACCGCAGCCTGCAGCGCCACGCCGCCCGCGTTCTCGCAATCGCGTTGCTCGCCGACGGCGTTTCCCCCGACCAGCTGTTCCCGTATGATCTCGACCGCGCCTTCGCATCGCTCGACAAGGTCAAGGACAACGTGCGTGTCTGGTGGACGGCAGGCCCGCAGGCCCGCCAGATCCTGACCGACGGCGAGGTCGACATGGCCGGCCTTTGGGACAGCGATGCCGCCGGCGCGAAGAAGGCTTCGAAAGAGCCGATCGAGATCGTCTGGGACCAGGCGATCGTCGATCAGGCGTGCTGGATCGTCGCCAAGGATAGCCCGCGTGCCGAAAACGGCTTCAAGCTGATCAGCCATATCGGCCAGAATGCAGAAGGGCTCGCGAAGTTCTGCATCGCCGACCAGAATGGCCCGATGAACCCGAAATCGTTCGATTTCATTCCACCTGAGGTGGCCAAGACCATGCCGACCTATCCCGATCACCTCGCCCGCGCCGTCATGCTCGATGGCGCCAAGCTGACGGCGCAGATCGACGAGCTGAGCAGCCGGTTCGAAAGCTGGGTCGGCCTTTGATGCAAGCCTCCCGGTTCCGTGAGAAACGAAACCGGGAGGATCTTAAGACAGGTGCATTGCCACGGGGGCGTCCCGACGCCACGGGCATGAAGATCGGGGTTTACCGATCAGGGTACTGAGAGAGCATTGACATGAAACAGAGATCGTTTTCGCCCATTGCGGAGGGGCCGATACCGCTGATGGCCCCGGCAGCGGTCTTCCTTGCGGTATTCTTCCTGGTGCCGCTTGCCTATGTGGGCTGGATGAGCATCTCGCAGCCGGTGGTCGGCCTGCAGAACTTCGCACGGCTTCTGCATTCGAGCCTGTTTGCGTCCGTGCTCTATCAGACGTTCAGGACCGCCTTCCTGGTCACCGCTCTTGCGCTCCTCTTCGCCTATCCGCTCGCCTATGCTGCGGCCAACGGATCCAAACGCTTCGCCACCTTTCTCCTGACCGTGGTCGCCCTTTCTTTCTGGACGAGCTATCTCGTGCGCACCTATGCCTGGATGGTGATTCTCGGCAATCAGGGGCCGGTCACGGCACTCCTTACCTGGCTCGGCTTCGATCCTGCGCCGAAGCTACTCTTCACCACCTTCAGCGCAACCCTTGCCATGACCCATGCGCTCATTCCTTTCATGACCATGTCGCTGTTCTCGGTCATGAAGCGCATCGATCCTCTCTATGTTCGCGCTGCGGAAAGCCTCGGCGCGAGCCCGCTTCGTGCCTTCCTCGCAGTCTATCTGCCGCTTTCGGCACCGGGCATCGTCAACGGTTGCACGCTCGTCTTCATCTCCTGCCTCGGCTTCTATGTGATGCCCGTGCTGCTCGGCAGCCCGCGCGACCAGATGATCGCAGGTATCATCGGCGACCAGATCGAACAGACACTCGACTTCGGGCTTGGCTCGGCAATCTCGATCGTGTTGCTCGGTCTGACGCTCGCAGTTTACGCGCTCTACAACCGCTTCTTCGGACTTGACCGGCTATGGGCAGGAGGTGGCCGATGAACCCGTTCGTTCGCGCGCTTGCGCTCCTCATCGCTTTTTTTGTCGCTGCACCGATGTTCATCGTCATCCCAATGTCGTTCAGCTCGGCTGCGTCGCTAACCTTCCCGCCGCCCGGCTACACGCTTGCCAACTACATCAACTTCTTCTCGGACCCCAACTGGACTGAGCCGCTCATCAACAGCGTCATCATCGGTCTTGGAACGGTACTGGTGACGCTCTGCCTTGCCATCCCCGCGTCCTTCGCACTGGTGCGGCATATCTTCCTCGGCCGTGAATTGTTCAATCTCCTGATCATGCTGCCAATGATCGTGCCGACCATCGTCATGGCGCTCGGCTACTACATGTACTTCGGTCAACTTCGCCTCGTGCAGAGCTACCTTGGCGTCATCCTTGCCCATAGCTGCACCGCCATGCCGATGGCGACCCTGATCCTGACGGCGGCACTCAAAGGGTTCGACCGGTCCGTCGAGCGGGCTGCCATGAACCTCGGCGCGTCGCCCTTCACGACATTCCGGTTGGTGACCTTCCCAATCCTGCGTCCCGCCTTCACCGTCGCCGGTCTCTTTGCCTTTATCGCTTCCTTCGACGAAGCGGTGATCGCGCTCTTCATCTCCGGCCGCGACAGGGCGACCTTGCCGCGCCAGATGTTCAACGCCGTCCGCCAGGAGGCAGACCCGACCATCTCGGCGGCATCCTCTTTCCTGTTTCTGCTCGTTCTGGCTGGCGTCTGCGTCTGGCTTGCGCCGCAATTTGTGCGCCGCCGGTCCGGGACAACACGTCAGCCGCTCGAAAACGGCGCCACCAACACCGCTGCGGCGGCATCCTGATCAAGGAGCACAGCCATGAACGCCCGTTCTCTCACACTCCGCAACGTCAACAAGAGCTACGACGGCAAGCATATGGCGGCCGACAACGTGTCGCTCGAGATCAAGGCTGGCGAGTTCGTCTCCTTCCTTGGTCCCTCCGGCTCCGGCAAGACCACGACGCTAATGATGATTGCCGGCTTCCAGCATCCGACGAGCGGAGAAATCCGGCTCGGCGAACGCGCCATCGACAAGCTGCCGCCGCACAAGCGCAATATCGGCATGGTCTTCCAGAACTACGCCCTCTTCCCGCACATGACGATTGCCGACAACGTCGCCTTTCCCCTGCGCATGCGCGGTGTGGAGAAGGCCGAGAAAGAACGGCGCTCGCGGGAGGCGCTGGCCAAGGTCGGCCTGCAAGGTTTCGAGAGACGCATTCCCTCGGAATTATCCGGCGGACAACAACAGCGTGTGGCCCTTGCCCGCGCACTTGTCTTTGAGCCCGATATCATTCTGCTCGACGAACCGCTCGGCGCGCTCGACAAGGCGCTTCGCGAGCACATGCAGGTGGAGTTGAAACGCATCCACCGCGACCTCGGCGTCACCATGGTCTACGTCACCCACGACCAGTCGGAAGCCATGACAATGTCGGACCGGATCGCCGTTTTCAACGAGGGACGCATCGAGCAGGTAGGCACCCCAAACGAGATCTATTTCGCGCCGAAGACCCACTTCGTTGCCTCGTTCATCGGCGACAGCAACATCCTCGGAGCTTCCTCGCTTGGCGATGGCCGCTACGAGACGCCAGTCGGCGTCGTCGACACCAAAGCTGCAGGCGGTGACCGCAACAGCAAAGCCGAATTGCTGTTGCGCCCCGAGATGATCCGCCTCGCCGATGGAGCGGACCCAAGCTGCCAGGCGATGAAGATCGACAGCACTATCAACTATGGTGACAACCTGCTGGTCATCGGCAAACTCGGCGCGCAAGCGATCCGCATGCGCGTGCCCGGCGTCGATGCACGAAGGCTCGACGGTGCTTCCGAGTGCCACGTCACCTGGCGCAGCGAAGATGTGCACGTCATCGCCTGACAATCGCGAAGCGCAATCAAGCATACCCTGGAGCCTGCCATGAACGACCGTCCCAACTCCCTTCACGCCCTGGACCGGCAAAGTCTCGTGCACCCCTACACCAACCTTGCGGTTCACCAGGAAGTGGGGCCGCATGTAATCACCGGTGGTGAGGGCATTTACGTCGTCGACGATCAGGGAAAACGTTACATCGAGGGTCTTGCTGGCCTCTTCTGCGCGGGGCTCGGCTTCAGCGAGCCGCGTTTGGTGGAAGCGGCGACGCGGCAGCTGAAGACGATGCCATTCTATCATTCCTTCGCCCACAAATCGACGGAACCGGGTATCCGCCTTGCAGAGAAGCTGCTCGAAATGGCGCCGGTACCCATGTCGAAGGTCTTCTTTGCCGGTTCCGGTTCCGAAGCGAACGACACGGCGATCAAGCTGGTCTGGTACTACAACAACGCGGTCGGACGGCCTGAGAAGAAGAAGATCATTTCGCGCCGCAAGGCTTACCATGGCGTAACGGTGGCAACTGCAAGCCTCACGGGTCTTCCGTTCAACCACCGTGATTTCGATCTGCCGATCGCCAACATCTTCCACACCGATTGCCCGCATTACTGGCGGTTTGCAGAACCTGGTGAGAGCGAGGAAGATTTTGCAACCCGGCTTGTCTCCAATCTCGAGGCTATGATCCTCGAAGAGGGTCCGGAAACGGTGGCGGCCTTCTTCGCCGAGCCGGTCATGGTGTCTGGGGGAGTGATCACACCGCCGAAGACTTACTTCGAAAAACTCCAGGCGGTCTTGAAGAAGTACGACATCCTTCTGGTTGCAGATGAAGTCATCTGCGGCTTTGGGCGTACCGGTAACATGTTCGGGTCGGAAACCTACGGGCTGAAACCGGACATGATCAGTTGCGCAAAGCAGCTTTCGGCCGCCTACATGCCGATCTCCGCGCTGATGATCAACGAGACGATCTCTGACGTCCTCCTCGACCAGAGCCGCAAGATCGGAACATTCTCGCATGGCTTTACTTATGGTGGTCATCCGGTCGCCGCGGCCGTGGCTCTGGAGGCCCTGACTATCTACCAGGAGGTAGACATCGTCTCCCACGTCGGCGCCGTCGGCCCGCGCTTTCAGGAGGGCATTCGAAAGCTTGGCGAACATCCGCTGATCGGTGAAGCCCGCGGTGTGGGTCTTGTCGCGGGCCTCGAATTCGTCAAGGACAAGGTAACGAAAGAGAACTTCCCACCTGCCTGGCAGGTCGCCAACCATGCCGGCAAGTTCGCAACCGAGCGCGGCGTCCTCACGCGTGGTCTTGGCGACATGGTGAGCCTGTGCCCGGCCATGATCATCAACGAGAAGCAGATCGACGATCTCATGGCACGCATGCAGCTTGCTCTCGACGACACGCTTTCGTGGGCGCGCAGCCAAGGCTACATCGCGTGATGCCGGAGATCGACATGTCCACCCGTCCGCCACATTCCTATGAACGGCTCGGCATGCTGATCGGCGGCCGCTGGATTTACGAGACCGAGGGGCAGGACGCGGTCATCGACCCGGCAAGCGGAGCGGTCATCGGCTATTTGCCCTGCGCCACCGACGCCGACCTAGCGGCGGCCGTCGCCTCCGCGCAGCGGGCGTTCGGAAGCTGGAAGGATCGCTCACCGCTCGACCGCGGGCAGATCCTGCGGCGCTTCGCCGATCTTGCTCGCACGCACGCCGAGGAGGTCGGCCGCAACATGGTGCTTGACCAGGGCAAACCGCTGACGGAAGCAATCGGTGAGATCCGATTTGCCGCCGACCATGCCGATTGGCATGCGGAGGAAGCGCGGCGCATCTATGGTCGCCTTATCCCTTCGCGAGATCCACGTGTACAGCAGGCGGTCACGCGCGAACCCGTCGGCGTCTGCATCGCATTTACCCCCTGGAATTTCCCGTTTAGCCAGGCACTGCGCAAGGTCGTGGCAGCCTTGGCAAGCGGCTGCACGATAATCCTCAAAGGGCCGGCGGAATCGCCCTCCTCCACGGTCGCGATCGGCCGGCTTATGCAGGAGGCGGGTCTGCCGGACGGTTGCCTCAATATCGTCTGGGGATCGTCTTCGCATATTTCCGAAACGCTGCTTTCGGCGCCCGAGGTGAAGAAGATCTCGTTTACGGGGTCCGTCGAAGTCGGCAAGCTGCTTGCTTCGCTCGCAGGCCGCCATATGAAGCGCTCCACGATGGAGCTTGGCGGCCACGCTCCGGCTATCGTCTTCGACGATGCCGACGTTGAAGCATCTGCCGACGCGCTTGCCGCGCAAAAGGTCCGCAATGCCGGACAGGTCTGCGTTTCGCCGACCCGCTTCTACGTTCAAACAGGAGCGTATGACCGTTTCCTAGCGCGCTTCGCCGACAAGGTGGCCGCCACGAAGGTTGGCTATGGCTTTGCCGAAGGAGTGCAGATGGGTCCGCTCTGCCACGCCCGCCGGGTCACGGCTATGGAAGGCTTCGTACAGGATGCCCGCGAACGGGGAGCGGAGATCGTGACCGGCGGCAGTCGCATCGGCGACGCCGGCTTTTTCTATGCGCCGACGGTGGTTGCCGGTGGTTCCGACGCGTTGCGGCTGATGAACGAGGAGCCCTTTGGACCCATTGCGGTCGTCACGCCTTTTTCTGGTTTTGACGACGTGATGCGGCGCGCCAACAGCCTTCCTTTCGGCCTTGCGTCCTACGTGTTCACCGCCTCCAGCAGTCAAGCCCAGCACGCCGCAAAAGCGCTTGCCGCCGGGATGGTCAGCATCAATCACTTCGGCCTGGCGCTACCCGAAACGCCTTTCGGTGGCATCAACGACAGCGGCTATGGTAGCGAAGGTGGGACTGAAACCTTTGACGGCTATCTCAACACGAAATTCGTGACCCGCTTCGACGCGCGGCCCGAATGAGCAGCCTTACTTTCTTGGAGAACAAAATGTTTGAAGCCATCGATACCGGATCAGACCCCTCAGACGCGCCAGTCAGCGAGGTCGTGCGCGCCGGCAATCTCGTCTGGTCGGTCCATATTTCCGAAGACCCGGTGAATGGCGACCTCGTCACAGGTGACATCGAAACCCAGACGCGCCGAACGCTTGGAAATCTCGACATCGCGATCCGTGCTGCGGGCGGCACGCTGGCCGATGTCGTGCAGGTTCAGGTTTTCCTCACTGAAAGATCGGACGCACCAGGAATGAACAAGGTCTACGCCGAGTTCTTCAAGGAGCCCTATCCGGTGCGTGCGACCGTGGTGGTAAAGGAGCTTTTGGCCGAAGGCCTTCGCATCGAAATCCTTGCCCACGCCGTTCTCGGCAACAGAGCTTAAAGTGGCCGATCATGTTTGAGAAAGTCGAAACCGGTATCGCTTCGTCAAAGGCGCCTTTGAGCGCTACGGTCAAGGCAGGCCGCATCGTGCGATCCGCGCATATTGCAAAGAATCCGACGACGGGCGAACCCATTACCGGTGACATCGAGACACAGGCACGCCAGGTGTTCCTGAACCTCCAACAGGCGCTCGAAGCGGCCGGCGGAACACTTGCCGATGTTGTGCAGATCCAGGCCTATCTCACGGATAAGGCGGATGCAGGCGGCATGAATAGGATTTACCGGGAGTTCTTTACTGCACCTTATCCGGTTCGTGCCACCGTCGTAGTCGATCTTCTCTCCAACGGAATACGCCTTGAGGTACTCGCAACGGCTGTCCTTTCCTCCTCGGCGTGACGATGGTGTCTCGCCTGTTTGGCGCTGTCTGTCCAAAAGAGATAGAAGACGGCAACCGGCGGCACCGGCCTCTACCGAGAAAAGGGACCTGGTCCCTAACCAAGTCTTTTTAACAATGACAGACATGCCACGAACGTATGTGGAAACGCCGCCTTCCGTTCCTTCTTCATCCGTTGATTGGCTTCCACCACAGAGCGCTCATGCGTGATGTGCCGGTGGCGACCGAGAAGGAGATTGGAGACGAGGCGGCTCGGGTGACCGGTTCGTCCAAGTCATTCGACACGCCAGAATTCATGAAGGGCAAGTTCAGGGTCCGCGCCGGGGCGGCGCAAGGCGGCACCTACGGCAACTCAGTGCGAGAGGCGCTAGACGTGATCTATGCCCTCGACGGAAGCCGGCTCAAACCTTTGACGGTGCGGTTGCGCCGCAGAACAGGTGGGCTGAGGTTTTGAGCAAGGGGTCTTGCGGCGGCCGCTCCGAACCAAACGGTTCCCCACGAACACGAGGGGAGCATTGCGCTCCCCTCCCCGATGTCGTCACATCAGGCCTGACCAGGCCGATTGATGCTCAGGAAGTGTCGAACCACTGGCTTCTCCGGGCCTTTGTGATAGGTCAGAACCTTGCCCTGCAAGTCTGCGTCGGCGTTGGAAACCCGCTGATGCTGGCGAAGGTGTTCCGCCCAGGATTCCACCATGAACCACTCAACCATCTTTTCCGGGTCGGCGGAGTCTTCGGTCACGCCCCAGCCATAGGCACCATCGCGGCGACGTTCCTGGGAGAGCGTGTCGAGCGCATGGAGGAAGGCGCGGCGGTGATGTTTTTCGACCTGGTACTCGATCAGGATCAGGACGGGACCACGGTCATGAGCGACAGGTTCGGCAACAAGCGGTTCCGGCCAATGGTTCGAAGGCACCAAATCCACATCGCCGGCTGGCAGCTTCAGTCGGTGCATGATGAAGCCGGCGGCAAGCAGTCCGGCAGCGCCGATCAGCAGCGTCCCCTGGATACCCGCTGCTTCGCCAACTGCACCCCAGCCAAGGCTGCCGGCGGTCATCGCCCCATTAAAAACGGTGAGGTAGACCGCGAGACCGCGACCACGCACCCAGTTGGGGAGAACCGCCTGTGCTGCGCCATTGAGGGTTGTCAGCGCGGTGATCCATGCGCCACCGAGGAACAGAAGGGCGATGATGGCAACCCACTTCGGGAGGGAAAGCGAAAGTACGGCCATGACGATCGCGGTGACAACGGCCGCCCCGAGCAACAGTCCATCGGCGCTCAGCCGGTCACGCAGCTTCGGCATGACCAATGCTCCTGCGATCGCACCGGCACCGACAGCGCCGAGCAGAATGCCGTAGAAGCTTGCGTCCCCACCCAGGAGTTGGCGGGCGACCAGCGGCAAAAGTGCCCAGACCGCGCTCGCAAAGGCAAAAAAGATCGCGGCACGCAGCAGGACGACATGCAGTGGACGACTGGCGCGGGTGTAGCGGAGACCGGCACGGAATGCGCCAAAGAAGTTTTCAGACAACGCATCGTTGGCGCTTTTTGCCCGTGGCCACCAGAGAAGCGCGGCGATGACGATGATGTAGCTGGCCACGTCGGCACCATAAGTGACGCCTGCGCCAAACGCGGCAAGCAAAAGTCCGCCTGCCGCGGGGCCGATCGATCGTGCGATATTGATCCCGAGTGAGTTCAGCGCCACGGCGCTTTTGACGTCTTCTCGCTTGACCAGTTCTGGAACGATCGCCTGCCAGGTCGGCCCCATCAGTGCCGCACCGATGCCGCCGAGGAAGGTCAGACCAATCAGTGCGCTGACGGAGAGCATTCCGGTCTGCGCCAGAACCATCAAACTGATACTGACGGACGCAAGCAAGATCTGAACAGCAATCAGGAACTTGCGCCGGTCGAGGATGTCGGTGAGCACACCGGCCGGGATGGCGAGCAGGAAAATAGGCAAGGTTCCCGCCGCCTGCACCATCGCAACTGCGGCAGTTGAAGCGGACAGGTCAGTCATGAGCCACGAGCTGGCAACGTCACGCATGAAGCTGCCGGTATTGCCCAGGACTGTGGCCGTCCAAAGGACCGCGAAAACCGGTTGAGCCAGGGGAGCGAAGCTTCCGCCGACAGATTTTTTGTCGCTCATTTGCGATCTCCTTTTGTCAGATCGATTGCGGCGACAATGACGAATGCGCCGGCGAGGCCGAGATGCTCGAAGAAGGCATTGCCGGCCATCGTGCGATCCACGCCCGGTGCCATTTCCCAGAAGCGAAGGGCAATGAAGGTTGCAAGAAGAGTGAACCCCGCGAGTGACAGCGCGCCAGCCCAACGCAGGATGCCTGATACCACCATGGCCGAAGCCGCAAGCTCAAAGCCGATGACAGCAACCGCGAAGAACGCCGGCGGATGAAGACCGAAATGCGCCATCTCGGCGATCGCGCCATCAAAGTCGAAGATCTTGGCAAGCGGCCCCTGAATGTAGGCGGCGCAAAGGGCAAGCAGCGCCGCGGTCCGCATGGCGGGAGCCGCGATGACTTCGGCAAAATGCCCACGGATTGAAGAGGTCGGGTGATGGATCATTTTTGCTCCTGCGATCGTCGCTGTCTCTGAAACCGGCTATGTGGTTCGTCTGATAGAGCGATATTGACCGGGAAGTTCCCTACCAACAATTGCATCAATATTTACTATTTAATTGCATTTTTTGCAACAATAGAAGCGCATTGCATGTGCTCCAGCCAAACACCAAAACGGGCAGCGACCGAGCTGCCCGTTTTGGTGTTCATGCATGATTTGCGTGCCTTCACACCGCCCAGCAGGAGCATCCAAGCGCGCCGAAGAAACCCTTAAGGTCGGCGATCGTCAGTTTCGACGTCCAGGCGCCGGCATGATCGTGGCCATGGACGCCGCAATCGCTGGCGCAGCCGCACGACGTGATCGCGGTGCGCCGGAGCGAGCGCTTTCCGGCGCCCTCGGGCTCACCCCAGGCG